>NZ_JBXAHS010000001.1:1067985-1523670 GCF_058795355.1 Bacillus sp. GW823-FHT06A11
ATAAATTGTCCCCTTCCCTTGACCATCTTATGTGATGGTCTTATTTTTTTGTCTTTCTATCTTTTATTTAAAACTTCCTCTCTCCTTCACTCTATGTTCACACAGAGGTCACATCTACCTTTTATAGTATATGTATCGAAGTTGTTCCTCCCTAATTTATAAGACATTCCCCAGTGTCTTTGAACAGCTTCCATCCCTAATTAAATTGACATAAATTGTCCCCTTCCTTGACCATCTTATAAATGATGGTCTTATTTTTTTGTCTTTCTATCTTTTATTTAAAACTCCCTCTCTCTTTCACCCTATGTTCACATGAGAGTCACACCTATCTTTTATAGTATATGTATCGAAGTTGTTCCTCCCTAATTTATAAGACATTCCCCAGTGTCTTAAAGCAACTTCCATCCCTAATTAAATTGACATAAATTGTCCCCTTCCCTTGACCATCCTATGTGATGGTCTATTTTATTTTCCAAACACAAAATCAATCTATCTGTACTTAAATAAAAACCTAAAAATTCAGAAAATATTGTCAAATTAGGTATTTTTTCGGTATAATTACTTTAGGAAGGAATTTCGCAAAAACAAAAGGGGGGATTTTATTGAAACAAACAAAAGCAATCTTAATCGCATTATTTCTAGGTCTAGTTGTTGGACTCACTCTAAATTTAGCCGCTCCATCTATCTTTGAGCCACTAAATCAATATGTGTTCAACCCAATTGGTCAATTGTTTATTAGACTTATTAAAATGCTAGTTGTTCCTGTTGTGTTCATTTCTATCGTACTTGGTGCTGCCGGCCTTGGAGATCCGAAACAACTTGGAAGAATCGGTTTAAAATCAATTTCATTCTTTCTCGTAACAACTGCGGTTGCCATCTCTATAGCGGTTACATTTGCACTTATTATAAAACCAGGAGCTGGCGGTAATTTTAAAACAGAAGGTCTTAAGTATGAAGGTGCAAAAACTGAAACATCTTTCGTCGACACATTGCTAAATATCGTACCAGATAACCCAGCAAAAGCGATGGCTGACGGAAACATGTTACAAATCATTGCCTTTGCCGTATTGATTGGACTCGGTATAGCTATTTTAGGAAAACGAGTTCAAGGTATCCATTCATTACTTGAACAGGGCAACGAATTAATGATGTATCTCGTTAATCTCGTTATGAAATTAGCCCCAATTGGAACATTCGGTTTGCTCGCTTCATCCGTTGGTAAAATGGGGCTTGCAGGCGTCGCTGCGATGTTCAAGTATATGATTGTCGTTATGTTAGTACTCATTATTCACGGGGTCTTTGTATATGGTGGCTTATTAAAGGTATTAGCAAAAGAAAGTATTGTTCGTTTCTTTAAACATTTCGGACCAGTAATGGCAATTGGATTTAGTACATCTAGCTCTAATGCATCGCTTCCATTTGCAATGAAAACAGCACAAGATAAGCTTGGCGTTCCAAAAGCGATAAGCTCATTTGTACAACCACTAGGGGCAACTATTAATATGGATGGTACTGCCATTATGCAAGGGGTAGCAACTGTATTTATCGCTCAAGTATACGGAGTTGAACTTACATTACCGCAATTAGCTATGGTCGTATTAACCGCTGTACTAGCTAGTATCGGTACTGCTGGTGTACCAGGTGTTGGACTTGTAATGCTTACAATGGTTTTAAATCAAGTAAATCTACCAGTAGAAGGTATCGCTTTAATTATCGGTATTGACCGTATTCTAGATATGTCTAGAACAGCTGTAAACATTTCTGGGGATGCAATTTGCGCAATGATTGTCGCAAAATCAGAAGAAAAATATAATACTGATCAATCGGCAGCATCGTAAATCAAAAAAGGAGTGAATATATTCACTCCTTTTTTGATTTACTCCCTTTTTTAGAACGATATTCTTTCCCTTTATTATCATTACCAGTTTCAAATTCAGTGCTAAATTCCTGATTAAACTGGCCGGACTTTGGTGATCCTTGATTACCGCTCCCTTTACTACCGTTACGATTCGTCATATTTCTCCCTCCCTTCCTTGTATTAGTAGTATGGCGCTCTATCTTTTTTCATACACATTTTATTTTTTAACATCTATTACACACGAAAGAAGACCTTCCATATATAAGGAAGATCTTCTCTTTCATCACGTAAGCGTTTTCTTGTTTATAATCACTTAAATAAGTTTTTTGGAAATCGAAATCATTACATTCATTTCATCTTCTGAAAGTGTAGAGAATCTTTCTTGTAAATATTGTTTTTTCGCATCTTCCATTTTCGCAACTAAATCTTTCCCTTGTTCTGTAATCTCTAAATACACAACTCGGCGATCTGATGTAGAACGTGAACGAGTTACAAAACCTTTATTAATTAATTTTTCTGTAACAGCTGTAATATGACTATTCGACACATTTAATTCATTTGCTACACGCGATACCATTTCTTTATTCGTACGATTTAATATTCTCAGGACGATGAATTCATTCCACGGTATGTAACCACCGAATATTTTTCCGATATCATTACGCAATGTGCGAAACATAGCAAACACATTTGTCGATAGTTCTTCCATTAATTGCTCTCGATTTTGAGACAACTTTGACAGCTCCTTTTATTTCATTTAGTTAAATAAAAACCTTATTAATAATTTTACATGAAATCTTACTTTTTGTCACCTTATTTTCCCATAATTCGTAGTTTTTTAATATGTATTTCATGATAAAATGAAGTTAACTTCCAGAAAAAGGGGGTATTTTAATGCATGAGGAGGAGAAATTCTCAAATCTCAGCCTAAAAGATAAAACGATTATCATTAGTATTATCGCTCTTTTTCTCATTATAATTTTTGCATTTATATTTTTTGTATATGTAGGAATCTTTCAAATTACAGGTATAGAGTATAGTTCACGTACTGCGTTACTTCTCTTTTTTTTATTAATCACTTTCTTAGACAGTATTACATTTTTCATCTTCAGTTTCTTCAAAGCGCTGCTATATCCACTGACACAAAACATGCCAAATTGGATTTCTATTACTCTTTTCTCATTCATTGAAATTACACTAGATTCGTTCGTCATTCATACTGCTGATGATTGGATAGAAAGCGTACAAATGTCCAACATAGCTGAATTATGTGTCGTACTATTCTTTTTCCTCTTAAATAAATTATTAAGTGACGAGAAAGAGTAAGAATACAAGCTTTTCTATATAAAAATTGGTACAATGAAAGCAAATCTTACTAAAGAGGTGTTAATTATGAACTTACAACAATGGGCTGATAAAGGTATGTCCTTTGATACATATGTGAATGAAATGCAAGTAAACCAATACGAGCTACTACACATTTACAATAACTTTTTAATTCCAAATGAATTACTTCCTGTATTAGAAGAACGTCAAAATGACGGCTGGCGTGTTATCGTATTAACTGCTGATTGGTGTGGCGATGCTCTTTTATGCGTACCTGTTATGAAACGAATTTCTGAAGTTGCAAATATTGAAATGAGTTTATTAATTCGCGACGAAAACTTAGAATTAATGGATCAATATTTAACAAATGGAACAGCACGTGCGATTCCAATCTTTATTTTCATTGATAAAGATGGAAATGAACAAGCCGTCTTTGGACCACGCGCTCCAAAAGTACAAGAATTAGTAACTTCAATGCGTGCTACATTACCTGAAAAAGAAGATCCAACATTCGAAGAAAAACAAAAAGAAATGTATGCTAATTTCCGTGCTACATTAGCTGATGATACTTCTCTTTGGGAGCATGTAATGGAAAATATGGTGAAAAAAATAGTAAAATAAAAAAACCTGCCGAGCTCGGCAGGTTTTTTTATTACATAATGAAGAAATAGAATACCGCAGCTAAAATGAAACGATAATAAGCGAACGGTGTTAGTTTCACACGAGATAATAATTTCAAGAATGAAACAATTGCAAGCATCGCAACAACGAATGCAGTTACAAATCCTGTTACAAATAGCGTTATATCTGCTGAGCTTAATACATCCCAGCTTTTAATTAAATCTAATCCACTTGCAGCTACCATCATCGGTACCGCTAAAATGAACGTATATTCAGCTGCCGCTGTATGCGACACGCGAGCTAATAAACCACCACTGATTGTAGAACCAGAACGAGAGAATCCTGGCCAAAGAGCTAAACATTGAAACATTCCAATTGTAAATGCCTGTTTATATGTGATTTCATCTAACGTTCTTGCTGTACTTGGTTTTGAAAACTTCTCAGCAACAATCATTAAAATACCACCGGCTACTAAGCTAATAACAACTGGTCCTGGACCAAATAAAACCTCTTTAATAGTGCTATGGAATAATACGCCAAGTATCCCGGCAGGAATCATCCCGATAATAATATGTAATAAATTTAACGATGGTCCGTCTGTTACTTTACCTATTCCAACTAACGACCATAGACGCTTCCAAAATATAACAACAACTGCTAAAATCGATCCCAATTGGATAACAACTTCAAAAACTTTCGCTCTCTCATCGTCAAATCCAATTAAATGTCCTGTTAAAATCATATGTCCTGTTGATGATACTGGTAGAAACTCTGTTAACCCTTCAACAGCACCCATGATTAAACCAATTAACCAATCAGCCACAAGTAGTGCCTCCTTAATAACAAATAATATGTAATTTTTTCACACCTTATCATAATACCTTATCCCTTTTCAAAGTGCATCCTTTTTTTATTGGTTTCATATGTTGTAGGCGCGTATTTCTTTTCTAATCTTTGATTAAATTGTATGATAGTAAGAGTTTGTTTTTTTATATGGAAAGGGGATTTTATGAAAGAAACTACTTCATTTTCACAAAAGTTAAAGCAATTTGTATTACTATTTTTTCCGATTTTCGTAACGCAAATGTCATTATTTGCGATGAGTTTTTTTGATACAACAATGTCAGGACATGCAAGTCCAACTGATTTAGCAGGTGTTGCAATTGGAACAAGTATATGGCTTCCAGTTAGTACGGGATTAACAGGAATTTTAATGGCTACTACTCCCATTGTTGCACAGCTTGTCGGATCCAAGAAAAAAAAGGACGTTCCCCACGTTGTCATACAAGCAGTTTATTTAGCAATTTGTGCTAGCTTCGTTGTTATCCTCATCGGTTTCTTCGTCGTTTCACCTATTTTAAACGGCATGCGCTTAGAAGAACCTGTGGAACGAATTGCAGCTCAATTTTTAAGTATTATCGCAATAGGAATTATACCTTTATTCACTTACACTGTTTTACGTGGATTTATTGATGCATTAGGAAAAACTCGAACAACGATGATTATTACATTACTATCATTACCAATTAACGTAATATTAAATTACCTATTAATTTTTGGTAACTTCGGTTTCCCAAAGCTTGGTGGTGTCGGAGCAGCAATTGCTTCCACTGCAACATATTGGTGCATTTTAATTATTACAGTCATTATTATTCAGACGAAAGAGCCTTTTGCCTCTTTCAACATTTTCAAACAATTATATCGCCCTTCTCTTTCTAGTTGGACAGCATTCTTAAAGCTTGGCGTTCCTATCGGATTTGCTATCTTTTTTGAAACGAGTATTTTTGCTGCGGTAACTCTCATGATGAGTAATTTTAGTACGACAACTATTGCAGCTCACCAAGCAGCTATGAACTTTGCTTCCTTGTTATATATGACTCCGCTAAGTTTAGCAATGGCAATGACTATTGCAGTCGGATTCGAAGTTGGAGCAAAACGTTACGATAATGCAAAACAATACGGACTGATTGGAATTGGATTAGCCCTTGCCTTTGCTTTATTATATTCAATTCTTCTCTACTTCTTTGATAATCAAATTGCTTCTATTTATACGACAGATGCAAAAGTTCATCATTTAGCAAAAGAATTTCTTATCTTTGCGATTTTATTTCAAATTTCAGATGCAATTGCAACCCCTGTACAAGGAGCTCTGCGTGGTTATAAAGATGTAAATGTTGCTCTAATTATGACTTTAATTGCTTATTGGATAATAGGTCTACCACTAGGTTACATATTAGCAACATATACAGAATGGGCCGCAAAAGGTTATTGGATCGGTCTTATTATCGGTCTAGCATTTGGCGCTGCCTTCCTACTTATCCGTCTCTTTCAAGTACAACGAAAATATACAACACAAAACAGCCGCTAATAATAAAGCGGCTGTTTTCTTTATGCATATTTTTTCTTGTAACGTATAATATAATGAAAAAGAAAGGTGGGTACATATGGACGACAAAGAAAAAAAGCAATCATTCGATGAAGAATTTGCCCCTGAAATTTCACCTGGATATCGGCAAGATGTACATAAGCCACCTAAATATAAAAACACTTCGTTTTTAATGGGCATTACCATTTTCGCTGCTGTATTACTCATACTTATCATTTTCGTTTATTTTTGATGAAAGGTGGCCTATTATATGAAGAGACAAAATTCCAATCGTTCCAAAAGAACTGTTAAAACACAAAAAGGATATGCAGGCGATTCTGTTCATACACTTAAACAAGTGGAGCAAGGAAATTTATATATTGCTCAAAAAGAACTTGGTCAACAAAATGAAAATCTTTAAAGGTCCTTGATTACTTGAGGGCCTTTTTATTCCGCATTAAGTAGTACCCCCCCAAATGATCTATTGAGCAATGAATTTCCTTTATTGTACGCGCTGCTTTTGTTCTAGCACCATAAATATATTATTAACCTTTACAATTTTCACTTCATAATTCAATTTCATTTCGCTTCTCTTACCATTTTCAGTACCCGCAACGTACGCTACAGCTTGATAGAGAAAACTCTCATCTGTCTCTTCACGTATCTCCTCGCTTGTAAATTTATACTCTAAATCTCGAAAACGATTTGGATAATAATTTTCCATTAATTGTTCATACCCTCTATTTAAAAATATTTCTTCACCTTTTCGTTTCACATCTTCTTTATTATTAAACTCAAACACTGATAGTTGTTCAGTCACAAAATGCTCTCCTACCTTTTTCATTTCATTATGAGTTAAATTTTCTATACTTTTGTTCTTTAATTCCTTATTTAACTCGTAATGATCAATCGGTTTAAAGGTAGCAAAAACCTCCTCTTTATATGACCAAAACAATACAAAAGCGATACATAAAGAAATGATTAACAGTCTTTTTTTCGTAATACTCCCGCCCTTCTTCATAATGATAGCTATATTTTAACATATAGAAAGAAAATTCTGATATCATAAAGTAGAATAACTTAACTCAGAAACGAGGAACAATTATGGACTCTTACAAACATTATATAAAAGAAGCTTTGCCTAATCTTTCTATACATTCATATAAACAAAATGAAGAAGGTTGGGATAATGTAGCAATTATAGTAAATGATGAGCTACTGTTTCGTTTCCCGCGAAAAAAGGAATATGCAATGCGAATTCCGTTAGAAAAAGAACTATGCACACTTCTCTCTTGTTCACTACATGAAATTAAAGTTCCAAAGTATCACCTATTCTATAAAAAGGAGACTGATGCTATTCCGCTTTGTAGTTACTATACTCTCATTCATGGTGAACCTTTAAAAACAGAAATAGTTACTACACTAGAAAAACAAGAACGAAAAGCACTTATTACACAATTAGCAACTTTCCTTGCTGCTCTACATAGTATTCCTCTAAAAAGTGTTACAGCGTTAGGATTCCCTATTGAAAAAACACTTACCTACTGGAAAGAGCTACAAACTAAATTAAATCAGTATGTTACTAACAATCTTACTTCGTTCCAGAAATCAGCCTTAAATCGTTTATTCGAGAATTTCTTTGCCTGTCTAGCTACATCTAAATTTCAAGATACAATCATTCACGCTGATTTTACACATCATCACATTTTATTTAACAAGCAGAACAAACGCATTTCAGGTGTTATCGATTTTGGTGATGCGCAAATTGGCGATCCTGCTTTTGATTTTGCAGGACTATATTATGATTTCGGACATGAGTTTACTACATCTGTATATGAACAGTACAGTACACTTATTTCTCATCATGATCCATTACTCATTCACCGCATTACTACCTTTTATCAATATAGTCCTTTACTACATAATATTATTTATAACTTTGAATCAGAGAATGAACTCGAATTCATTACAAGTACAGAACAACTAAAAACGATATTACAGGGATGAGATTACATTCTCTCCCTATATACTCTCTCCTCATACATCATTAACTTTTTATCCATTTCAACAATAACTTTATACAATTGAAATGCCTGTAAAATTTGCAGTTGAATTTCAAAAGGAGCATTTTGTTCTTTTAACCATTGAAATACTTTCGTTTCATCTTTCATTGATTATTCCTCCCTTTATCCCGCTATTTGCGGGTAGCCCGATTGAACCCCACTGATTAAAGTTTCACTTTATTAAAATCTGCTACAAATATACCGTAAATGATGAAAAGCTTTTCATGTCAATAACAAAAAAGGATGCAAAGTTGCATCCTTTAATGAACTATATTTTTCTTCTGTTTCGCTTCTTTCTTTACTTCTTCCCCTTGGCATTCACTACGAAACGCACAACTTATACACTCAGAACGAAAATGACGCTCTGTATAATGCTCAGGTTGCTGTAACATTTCTTTCATTCTAGATAAATCAGCCATTCCAGTTATAATATCTTCCTGTTTCGGAATGTACTCATACTTAGTTCCTTCTATTAAATTAATAACTTCAATTTTTCCTGGAAGAACGCCGAAAGCTTTATAACTGAATACTGTCATTAGCTTCTGACAAAGAGCAAGCATTTCCTCATCCGCATCGACAACATACTTTTTAATTACAAACGACTCAGCATTCCACTCACCAACTTCAAATGTCAATGACATGTGGACACCTAACTCTTCCATATATGTTTGAAACTTCTCGTATAAAAACAATGGTGGTGTCTGACTATCATCCCTTTCAACAAACTGTAATAAGTGATCCGTTAGCTTCGCTAATACAATATAGTACTCCGTCTTCGAAGCAAACATATTAATCCTTACTTTTTTCCAATACTTTTCTATTAATATTAAAAGTACAATTTTCGTTTGTTGACCCGCAGGTAGCGTGTAATACTCGTTAATAATTTGATTCACAATCATTTGCGCTATTTGTTGCCATTCAAATGAAGAAGGTTCTCTTCTTTTTATATGACGAAAGTAAAATTTATGCGGACACCGCATAAAATCATACAAATGATAATCTGTCATCGTTTTGATTGAGATTTTCTCATGCACTTGCTCTTCAGCTCCCTTCTGCCATTAAGAAAGGTGTTTTACAAATTCAGCTCCAAACTGTAAACATTTTTCTACATCTTCATCTTCTGGCGTTAATTCTACTTTTAGTCCTTCTAACACAACTGCTGCCCCGCGCTCTTGTAGCTTTTCTATTAAAATGTCAACCGCCACTCCGTATTTCGGATAAGCCGAATCACATGATCCGAATACTGCCGCTTTTTTCCCAGTTAAATCAATAGAATCCATTGCATCATAAAAATCTAAGAAATCATCAGGAAGATCACCATCTCCCCAAGTGTATGCACCTAAAATAATTCCATCATACTGTTCCAATATAGAAGCTTCTGGTGAATCCATAATATCAATAACTTCAATTTCATTTTCTGTTTCACGAATTACGCCGGCAATATGGTCAGCCATTTCCTCTGTATTTCCACTCATACTTGCAAAAATCATTACTAACTTACTCAACTGAACCTCTCCCTTTACTTTGTATCTCTTTTTCTGTTTGAATGCTCTTCTTCTCATCTACATATTCAGACCGAATTACATTTCGTTGCCATTCCATATGCTGATCAACATCTTTATTTTTATCTTTTAATCCCCTCCGTAGAAGGTGAAATTTTTTTCTCATTAACATGTCGCATCCATCCTATTGATAATAATTATCAATTTCAACTATATTTAGATTAATTGACATTGATTATCAATGTCAACAACTATTTTTAAAAAAATGATTAAAATGTACAAGCTTGTCCGTTAGCTATTCATATACTATAAATGAGCATAGTTCTTTCTCAGCCCTCTCTGACGGAAAGAAATAAAAGCAACTGCGATAGAGCGCAGTTGCCTTTTTTTGTTTTTCTATGATTTTAGTAATCTTATAGTCGTCTCTAAAAATAGCTCCACTCCACAAATTAATGCTGATTCATCCACGTCAAATTTCGGATGGTGATGTGGATAACAAGTATATATATTTTCATTACCTGTTCCTAATTTAATGAAACAACCGGGTGCTTTTCTTAAATATGCTGAAAAATCTTCCCCACCCATAGAAGGTTCAAGCTTCACAACACGCTCATTCCCAAACAAATGTAGTGCACTTTCTTCTACTATTTTCGTAATATATTCATCATTAATAACCGGATCATATCCATATCGATACGTATATGTATACGATCCTCCATGTGCTTCTGTAATTCCTTTCACAATTTTTTCGATTTTCCCTTCTGCTTCCACCCTCAATGCATGATTAAATGAACGAACAGTTCCCATTAAAGTTGCTGTACTAGGAATAATATTGTCAGCCACTCCCCCATGAAACTGCGTAACTGAAACGACTCTTTGCATGAAAGCACTTGTATTTCTAGATACGATATGTTGTAGATTTGTAATAATCTGCGCTCCGATAGCGATAGGATCAATCGTTTCTTCTGGCCGCGCCGCATGCCCTCCTTTGCCTTGGATCTCAACTGTAAATACGTCTGGTGCTGCCATCATCGGTCCATATACAATTCCTACATTCCCACTTTCCAAGCCAGACATAACATGTAAACCTATTACATAATCAACACCGTCCATAACACCCGCCTCGACCATTTCTTGTCCACCACCAGGGTATACTTCTTCTGCATGCTGAAAGAATAGACGAATTTCTCCTACAAACTCTTCCTTCATATTATTAAGCACCTCTGCAGTACTTAATAATATAGCTGCGTGAGCATCGTGCCCACATGCATGCATCATTCCTTTATTCACAGATGTATAAGATTTACTTGTCTCCTCTTGAATTGGCAAAGCATCTATATCAGCTCGAATCGCAATTACTTTCCCTTGCTTCACACCCCTTTTGATTGCTAGTACACTATACTTCGTCGGTCTCGTTACTTCAAAAGAAGAAAATGAGCATAATGTATCATATATAAATTGCGAAGTTTCTTTTTCATGAAATGATAATTCCGGATACTTATGAAAATGCCTTCTCCATTTCACGATATTTTCTTCCGAAATTAGACTCTTCCACACTCTATTCATGATAATTTCCTCCTTTTCAAAAGAACTAGAAATTTAAAATTTTACTCCGTCTTAAATGATTAATAAAAACAAATACTGCATTTTTACGTATTCTTATAGTCCACTTTTATGTATTCACACAATCCACTTTCTATTTACATGTCAAACCCATTACAAATTCATGCTGAATGTAATATAATTGCTAAGTTAGGGATTTTCTTTTTTAGTATTTAGTGCTAATATCAGAAAAGAGCCTTTTGACTTATTTTTACCTAAAATGTGGGATTTTGTTTTTTTCACAATAATGTAGGACATGATACCTACAAAGAGCTATTATTTCATTAAGAGAGGGAAAGACATGGAAAGATTAAAAGAGATATGGTCTCGACCACTCACACAATGGGTTGCAAAGACGGTTTATTATCTTGCAATTTTATTTGCATTACTTTGGTTGTATGGATTCCATGATACAAACACAAGTACATTTATTTACAATGAATTCTAGGGTGGGAACGTTATGAAGTTATTAGAACAAATTGAAAAGTGGGCTGCAGAAACGCCTGATCAAACCGCTTTTGTTTGGCGAGATGCGAAAATTACGTACAAACAATTAAAGGAAGATTCTGATGCGTTAGCACATTGGATTTCTTCTGAGTATCCAGACGATCGTTCACCAATTATGGTGTATGGCCATATGCAACCTGAAATGATTATTAACTTTTTAGGATGTGTAAAAGCTGGACATGCTTACATTCCTGTAGATTTATCTATCCCAGCTGATCGTGTACAACGTATTGCTGAAAATTCTGGTGCGAAATTACTTTTATCGGCAACAGCAGTAACTGTAACTGATTTACCAGTTCGCATCGTAAGTGAAGACAACTTAAAAGATATTTTCTTTACTCATAAAGGGAACACTCCAAATCCTGAACATGCGGTAAAAGGTGATGAGAACTTCTACATTATTTACACATCAGGAAGCACAGGTAATCCGAAAGGGGTTCAGATTACTTATAACTGCCTTGTTAGCTTTACAAAATGGGCTGTAGAAGATTTCAACTTACAAACAGGGCAAGTATTCTTAAACCAAGCACCTTTCTCATTCGATTTATCTGTAATGGATATTTACCCATCATTAGTAACAGGTGGTACACTTTGGGCAATCGATAAAGATATGATTGCACGTCCAAAAGACTTGTTTGCTTCTTTAGAGCAATCGGATATTCAAGTATGGACTTCCACACCTTCTTTTGCTGAAATGTGTTTAATGGAAGCATCTTTCTCTGAGAATATGCTACCGAACATGAAAACATTCTTATTCTGCGGTGAAGTGTTACCAAATGAAGTAGCTAGAAAATTAATTGAGCGTTTCCCGAAAGCAACAATTATGAATACGTATGGTCCAACAGAAGCTACTGTCGCTGTAACAGGTATTCACGTGACAGAAGAAGTGCTTAATCAATACAAATCACTTCCAGTTGGCTATTGTAAATCAGACTGTCGCCTTCTTATTATGAAAGAAGATGGCACGATTGCACCTGATGGTGAAAAAGGTGAAATCGTAATTGTCGGTCCAAGCGTAAGCGTTGGATATTTAGGAAGCCCTGAATTAACAGAAAAAGCATTTACTATGATTGACGGTGAGCGTGCCTATAAAACAGGCGATGCTGGCTATGTTGAAAATGGTCTTCTATTCTATAATGGTCGTCTTGATTTCCAAATTAAGCTGCATGGTTATCGAATGGAATTAGAAGAAATTGAGCATCACCTTCGTGCGTGTTCTTACGTAGAAGGAGCAGTTATCGTTCCAATTAAAAAAGGTGAGAAATACGATTATTTATTAGCGGTTGTTGTTCCTGGGGAGCATTCGTTTGAAAAAGAATTCAAATTAACATCTGCAATCAAAAAAGAACTCAATGAGCGATTACCAAACTACATGATTCCACGTAAATTCATGTATCAATCTTCTATTCCAATGACACCAAATGGAAAGGTAGATCGCAAAAAATTATTGAGTGAGGTTACAGCATGACCGCATATGGATCATTTTATTTTTTCGCTATAGTGGGCATTTTATTAATACCTACTATCATAGCTGGATTAAAAGGTAAAATGTTGCGTAAATATAATGCCGTTTTAACATTAGTCATGATTGCTATTATCTTCTCGGATAAACCGAAGCAAGCAATGATGTTAGCTGCATTTATTATTTGGCAATATGTCCTTATTAAAGGCTATTTAATTTTAAGAAAACAAAATAATAGTACATTCACATTTTGCATAGCTGTTATTTTATCGATTTTGCCTCTTATTTTGGCAAAAATCGCACCATTTGCATCGTTATTACCTGAGTTAAAACTTGTTGTTTTTCTAGGTATATCTTACGTAACATTCAGAGCAGTTCAAATGGTATTTGAAGTTCGCGATGGTTTAATTAAAGAGCTTTCTTTCTTTAACTTCTGGGAATTCGTTTTATTCTTCCCTGCGATTTCAACAGGACCTATCGATCGTTACCGAAGATTCCAAAAAGATATTCAAAAGCCACCTAGCGCTGAAGAATATCAAAATTTACTATATACAGGACTAAATCGTATTTTCCAAGGTTTCTTGTATAAATTTATTATTGCTTACTTAATAAAGCAATATTGTATGGATCCAGCATTCGCTCAACACGATACAATCTTTTCAAATATGATTTACATGTATAGCTATAGCTTATATCTATTCTTTGATTTTGCTGGTTATAGCTCTTTTGTAATTGGTGTAAGTTATATGATGGGAATTAAAACGCCAGAAAACTTTAATAAGCCATTCCTTAGTCGTAATATTAAAGACTTCTGGAACCGCTGGCACATGAGTTTATCATTCTGGTTCCGTGATTTTATTTACATGCGTTTCGTCTTTTTTGCAACGAAGAAAAAGTTAATTAAGAACCGTTACACAATTTCGTATATCGGTGCATTTTTAAACTTTTTCATTATGGGAATTTGGCATATCCAAGGAAGCGCTGTTGCGCAGTATATTATTTATGGTCTATACCATGCCGCACTGTTTATTTTATTCGATATTTTCGAACGAAAAAACAAGAAGCATAAGTTTTGGCCAAACACTAAATTCACACGCATCCTTGCGATTGTAATTACGTTCCACGTTGTATGTTTCGGTTTCCTAATCTTCTCTGGACACCTTAACAGATACTTTTAATGCACCCTTCTTATTCCATTAAGAAGTTGCACATATAATATATTTCGGATATAAAGGAGATTTTAAAAATGGCAGAATTCAAAGAGCAAGTATTAGATATTTTAGAAGAAGTATGTGAAAACGATATTGTGAAAGAAAACTTAGATGTTCAATTATTTGAAGAAGGTATCCTTGATTCTTTCGCTGTAGTATCTTTATTAGTTGAATTCCAAGAGCGTTTAGATATTGAAGTTTCTATTTCTGATTTTGACCGTGACGAGTGGGCTACACCAAACATGGTTATTAAGAAGTTGGAAGAAATCCGATGAACAAAGCAAAATTTGGTCCGATGCTTTTAGCATTGGCCCTTTTTGCTGTATTCTTACTTATTCCAACGCGCTTCCTACTTCCACTTTTAAGTGATGAAAAAGTAGAACAAGCTGCTACTTCTTTAAAAGAAGAAAAAATTCAAAGTATGATTTTACAGCAAAAGATGTTAGCAAATCCAAAATATCTTCCGATGTACGGTTCATCGGAATTCGCACGTATGGATGCTTTCCATCCATCTAATTATTTTAAAGTAAAGCCTGAAGGGTTCACACCATTCCTTCTTGGACGCGGCGGAACACAAGACCTTGTACATGTGTTAAACTTCGCATCTACAATGGATCAATTGAAAGATAAGAAAATGGTATTCGTTCTTTCTCCGCAATGGTTTGTACCACAAGGTATTGATGAAACGCACTTTGCACCTAACTTTTCAAAGCAACAAGGTTACCATTTCATTTTCAACAATGATTTAAAACCTGAAATGAAAAAACAAATTGCAAAGCGTTTATTAAACTTTGAGATTGTAAAAAAAGAAACTTTATTAAAAATTTCGCTTGAAGGCATTGCTTATGATGATACGAAGTATAAAGTAAAAGCACTTGCTGCTAAACCTTTCGCTTATATTTATCGTAACATTTTAGATCGTAAAGATTTATTTACAGCTATGTTTAATATTAAACCGCACAAAGAAAAGCTTGATCCTTCATTAAAACAAATGAACTGGGAAGAGGCTCGTAAACATGCGGATCAAACAGGTGCAGTAGAATCTGGATCTAATGAATACGGTATTGAAGATGATTATTTCAATAGCAAAATTAAGAAAAAATTAAAGCAACGTGAAGGTTACTTAAAAAATGATGCTTATGACCAATCGCCAGAATATGAAGATTTACAAATTGTACTTGATTTATTAAAACAATCTGGTGCAAAACCACTCTTTATTTCTGTTCCTGTCAAAGGTCCTTGGTACGACTACGCTGGCTTCCCGAAAGAACGCCGCGAAGCATACTATAAGAAAGTTCATGAGCAAATCGAAAAAGCTGGTTATCCAATTGCCGACTTCTCAAATCATGAATACGATAAATACTTCTTAAAAGATCATATGCACTTAGGTTGGAAAGGCTGGGTTTACATCGACGAAGCCATCCAACAATTTTATAAAGCAAACTAATGAAAAGACCGCTTGAATTACTCAAGTGGTCTTTTTGTATATATTTTGTAATTGCTCGATTGCATTCTCCGCTTCTTTCATAACTCGCTCCACTACATGCTGAGCTGATTCGATTCGTGCCAACGATGCTGCCTGTCCTGCCCAAAGTGACATATATTCTTCCTTATTTTGCTTCGCTGCCTCTTGGCGTATTTTAGAAGTTAATACGTTTTGCACTGGATACATCGGAAGCCCTTCTTCTTTTCCTTCATGTCTCTCTATAAATTCATTCCGGATACCCCGTGCATATTTCCCGGAAAACGCACGAGTTACCGTTGTGCTCGTATCTGTACTATGTAAAACCGCTTCTTTATACACATCGTGCGTAATACTCTCTTCACTTGTTAAAAAGGCCGATCCCATTTGAACACCTTCTGCTCCTAGTGCCAATGCCGCAACAAGCCCTTTTCCGTTCATTACACCACCTGCTGCGACAATTGGGATATGCGGAACAGCCCCTACTAACTGAGGTATTAACGCAAAAGTACCAATCATAGCATCTTGTTCTTTCCCGACAAATGTTCCTCTATGCCCCCCTGCCTCGCTGCCTTGACCGACAATTATATCTACCCCTAATTCTGCAAGTACTTTCGCTTCCTTCACATGGGTAGCTGTTCCGATAACTTTTATTCCACTTCTTTTTAAATCATTTATTTCTTCTTTTTCTAACGTTTGAAATGCAAAGCTAACGACCGGTACTTTTTCATCTAATAGCACTTGTAATTGTTCCTTATAGCTTTTTGGAAGCTTTAACGTTCCTTCTACTTCTATACCTAATTCTCTATTCACTCCGCTTAGTAATACTTTCGCCTCATTTACCTTCTCTTCTTCTATTTGTATCTCTTTCGTTACAAGTAAATTAACACCGAAAGGCTTATCTGTTAGTTCTCTTATTCTATAAATCGCTTCACGAATTTGTTCTGGGCTCATATAGCCCGCTCCAAGCGTCCCTAATCCTCCGTTATTACTTACTGCTGCAACGAGTTCTGGCGTCGTAATCGCGCCTGCCATACCGGCTTGAACAACGGGATACTCAATTTTTAATATGTCTGTTACTCGACTTGTAAACATCATTTTCCCTCCTATTTCCCTTATATCTTCTTTATTTGATAAGCTTTCCCCTGCTTTTGCAAGGGTTGAACTTCATATGAAGCGAATATATTGAAAGAGAAGGAGGCTGAGCTTAATGATTTATCCAAATGCATTAAAACAAGGTGATACAGTAATGATTATTGCACCATCTGGTCCACCTACAATCGAAAATGTATTAAAAGGTGTGAATGTATTACAAGAGATGGGGTTATCCGTAATAATCGGGAAGAGTGTTTACGAGAAATATGGATTTTTAGCCGGAAGTGATCAAGTTCGGCTTGACGATATACATGAAGCATTTACAAATAATGAAGTGAAGGCAATTTTTTGTGCACGAGGTGGTTATGGAAGTGCTCGTCTTCTTCCTCACATTCAATATGAAGTTATTAGGCAGAATCCAAAAATCTTTTGGGGATATAGCGATATTACAGCTTTACATACTGCTGTTTCACGTTATGCAAAGCTTATAACATTTCATGGTCCGATGATTGAAGAACTAGGAAAAGGTATTGATTCCCTATCTTTATCCTCTTTTAATCAGCTATTCCATCCGTATTCAACCATTTTATCTGCATCAGAATGTATCGTACCTAGCTCTCACAGTACAGTTACAAGTACGTTAGTTGGAGGAAATTTAGCTGTGTTAACAAGTATAATTGGCTCGCCCTACGAGATAAATACGGACAATACACTTTTATTACTTGAAGACATTGGTGAAGAACCGTACCGCATTGACCGTATGTTAAATCAGCTACTTTTATCTGGAAAGTTTAATGAGTGCAGGGGCGTTATTTTCACAAGTTGTCACGACTGCACTCCTTCAAAGCCATCTCAATCATTGCAAACAATATTATATGAATATTTCGCGCCATATCATATACCTGTCCTATTCGATTTACCAATTGGACATATAAGTCCAAACATCGGTATTCCACTTGGAGCTACAGCGACAATAAACACGAATAATAAAACAGTCTCTATTTCTTCTGGTATAGCCACTTCATATTCAAATTAAAAAGTAAAAGGAAAAGCGATTACGCTTTTCCTTTTACTTTTACTTATAATAATTAAAAATTCGTCCAGATGCGATATCTGCAATTTCTTCTGGAATAAATGTTTTACTTATATCAGTGCCAACATTTAATACAGCTGTAGCATCTTTCTCAATGCTACCAAATAACTCTTTCCCACGTATCGTAATAAGGGGCGTTCCTTCTGGCAACACATCTTTTACAAATTCCATTTGTGTAAAGAACGGAACGATCCATCTACCTTCTCCTTGGAAATGACGCAAACGAAGTATTCCTTCTGTTGCCCCGTCCTCTGCTTCTAGTGAACCAGCAACATAAAACTCAGTAGATAAGAGCAATTCATAAAATTCCTTTTGCTTCTGTTTATCATCCCCTGCTACAACAAGTACCTCTTCTAATTTCTTTACTGAAATTTGCTCCATATGATGCCACCCCTATTTTCAAAATGATTGTACTTAGATTATACGAAATATTCTTATTTTTTTCTACATAATTCGCAATTATTTTCTTAAAATAATTTTAACACTTCTTTTGTCGTCACAATCGTAGCAAACTCTTCATGTAAATTTACAAGTGTCATATTGTGAATATCCTCTGCACTATACTCCTTACCATCTAAACCTTTACGGTTAAAAGTAGCCGTTGCATCACTCACTAAATATGTTGTAAATCCTAAATTCCCTGCCATTCGTGTCGTAGTTTCCACGCAATGATTTGTCGTTAATCCTACAACCACTACTGCATTACATTTGTTCTTTCTTAATCGCTCTTCTAAATTTGTCCCAATGAACGCGCTGTTAACGAATTTCTGAATAACCACTTCACCAAGTAGTGGTTGCACTTCTTCTTTAAAGTTTACCGTTTCCGCTCTCTCATAAAACATTGACTGAGCATTTTCTTTATTTACATGTTGAATATGAAAAACTGGTCGTTTCCTTTTTCTCCATTCTTCTAACAAAATTCTCATGTTTTCTTCAGCAAAAATATTATTTCTCTCGCCCCAATCTGGTAATTGAAATGCCTTTTGTACATCGATTATGATAAGTGCTATTTGATTTGTCATCATTTCCCCCTTAATTTGGCTGTAATTGAAATAGAAAACCAAGTTGTTGTGACGCAGTAATAAAGCAAACATAGGCGCAAAGCTCTACAATTTCTTTTTCTGTCCAATATTGTTTTAATGCGTGAAACATAGTATCATCTATTGCTTTTCGGTCATGAACAAATGTATGCGCAAAAGTAACGGCTACACCAATCTCCTCTGCCTTTTGCACATCATCTGGTCTTCCCTTTGCCATACAGTACAGACATTCATTCCCATACGCTAATGTTCTTCTCACTTGCTCCTTCAACTCTGCTGAAAGAGTTCCTTTATTGTACAGTGTATCTTCTAACTTACTCCACGAGTGTAATATATCCGAATTATGCCCTAATAACTTTTGAAACTTTGTATCTCCTACATTTGATAATGAAATTCTCTCCATCATTTCCCCTCCTATTTCCTTCTGTTTTATTGTAAAATAAATAACGTTCACTTTACATTTCATATGAATCTTAATTTATATTTTCCCTTTACAAAAATCATTATTTTACTGGAGGTATATTTACAAATGCAATTAGACCGTGTTGATCGAAAAATTTTAAATGAATTATATAATGATAGTCGCCTTTCGATGCGTGAATTGGCTAAACGAGTAAACTTATCTGCTCCGTCTACTTCAGAACGTGTTCGTAAGCTCGAAAGCGAAGGTGTTATTCAAAAATACACAATTGATATTGATTATAAAAAGGCAGGACTAGTTTTAGATTGTATTTTAGAAATCACCTTAAAGAATGGTGATACAACACGTATGCAACAATTTATTCAGTCTTATCCATCTGCAAGTTTTTGTTACCGAGTAACAGGAAGCTTATGCTACATTGTAAAAATTTCTGTTCCTTCACTCGTTGAACTTGAAGAATTTATCAATGATGTTTCTTCATATGCAACGACAGTTTCTCATATCGTATTATCAGAAGTATCTCTTACTCCTGATATTGAACATATCTTCCCAGAAGATTAATTTATTTTTATTCATAAAATATAAAAAAACCCCTTACAATAAGAATAAAAATAATATATTATGTATTAAAATACATAAAATTCGAGAAAGGGGCTTTACATTGAAAATCTGGTTTTATGAAAAAACGGCACAATTAGATGACTTGCTTGGTATTTGGGACAATGTTCCGACCATCCCGCGAATTGGTGAAAAAGTGGAGATTTTAAAGACAGTCCGCACTGTTACAGATATTAAATATGTAAAGAACGGTAATAATTTTCGTGTAGAAATTATTACAAATTAAAAAGTAGCTCCTAAGAGCTACTTTTTAATTATCTATTATGTGCTTTCTTTATAACAATTTTATCTTCTTCTACAGCTACTGTTACATAATCATTTTCTTCTAACCGAAGCTTATTTACAGCCTCATCTGGTAACTCTATAGCCATCAATCTATCGGTTACGATCACTTGACTATACACTTCATTTTCTTGTGATGAATTTACTACTTTTTGCTCATTTATAAAACGTACTGGTGGCACGCCAACTTCTTTTACTGTACGCCATTGTTTCCAAACATACGGAATTAACCATAGTAATCCAACAACTGTAAGACCGATACCAATCCATAAATTACTTTGCGCTTGTAATTCAGTAATTGAGATTGTACCACTTTCTTCTCCACCGAAAAATTGCATACTTGTTGCAATCAAATTATTTAGAGCGTGCACAGCTATATTCGTCCATATATTTTTTGTTTTTATGTATAAAAGACACATAACGACACCAAACATGAACGCACCAATAACATCAAAATGTCCTAGGCCAAAAATAATTGAAGATATAATTACAGCTTTTTTAATTCCCCATTTATGAGCCATCCGCTGTAAGAAAAATCCCCTAAAAATAACCTCTTCCATAATAGGTGCTAACACACATGCTGAAATGAAAGTAAATATCGTCATATATACGTTACTCGTATTAATAACATTTCCGTCTTCTAGCATAGTAACTAAGAAATTCGGTAACGTATGTGCTAATATGTAAAATTGAATCTGAGATATGCCAACTGAAAAAATCATCCCCATTATCGTTGCTAATACAATTAATCCCCAAGATAAACGTCCTGGCTTATCAAAAAAACTGTTAAATACAACATTATTTTTATTTGTTTTTACGTATAGCCAAAGTAACGGAAATACAAAAAATACAGTTATTTGTGAAATAACCTCCATCGTATTCTCAGAAACATTTGCTAGACCTAATGGTATCATTATAAGGAACACCCCTATAATCATCCATCCAAAAAAGCTACGTAGCCTTATACGTGAAAATGCATAGTGCATATAGAACACCCCCAAAGATAGTAAAAATAAAATAAAACTTTAATCAGTACTTTATAGGCAATCCTTTCCCTATAAATAGCAGGATAACTAAATTATAATATGAATATAGTTGAAATCCTTCCTATTTTTCTCAAATCATTTCAAACAGCATAGCTCTTAAAATACCATATCGCTGTTCTTCAAGTTGCAATCCAAGTGAAATTTATGTAATAAAAATCCCCGTTTTTACAAGCGGGGATTTCTTTTATTATAATACGTCACGTTTTTGGAATAATGCACTTGATGCTACAAGTAACACAACAAAGTATGCAGCTACAAGTAATAATGAAGTTGTAAACGTAAATTCTGTAAATGTTGGTTCCATTCCACCATTGATTAATTTATTACTATCGTAAGCTCTTAAATCCAAATGGTTGAATACTACAAACTTCGCTACACCTTTTGCAAACATTATTAATACCATGTTAATTGCACCTTGTAAGAAGAATAGGAACATCGTAATAATTAATGGTAATACAGACTTTCTAAAGACATTTGCTAGGAAAAATGCAAGTGTTGCAAAAAAGAATGGTGAAAGTAGTTGATATAAAGTGGACTTCATTACGATTCCTAACGTTAATTCTGTTTTACTACCATCCATTACAATACCGCCAATAATCATTGCAATTAGCATACCAGCTAATACGATAAATAACATTGCTAATAACACTGTAATATATTTAGAAAATAAAACTGCAAGTCTTTTTCTTGGACGGATTAACAATTGTTTAATTGTACCTTTTTGGAACTCATCAGTAAGAGTACGGGCAGCAAGTGTAATCCCAAAAATCGTTGTAAATAAAACAATTAAGCCAATCTCTGAGTTTGCATAATCTAAATATGATCCCTTAAACTCATCACCTTTTCCCCACTTCAACATTGCTAAAGTACCTAAAATTTCGAGTGCCGCAATGACACCAATTAAAATATACATACCTTTTTTCGCATGCAACTTTAAAAATTCATTTTGAATTAATTTAAACATTACGCTTTCACTCCCCCAGTAATCGCTAAGAACTCATCCTCTAACGTTTTATTTTGAACAGTAACTCCGTATACAAGCACATCAGCATAAACAAGTTTTTTTACAAGTTGCGGAATGTTGTCTTTTGTTACAGATGCTACAATTACATTCCCTTTTGCTTTACCTTTAATGATTTCATTTGCTTTCTGAACTTCATCTACTTCAAACGCTACAACGACTGCCTCATCATGTTTCACTTTTTCATGTAAGTTGTACTCTTGTACAAACTCACCTTGTTTAATAATAACAACGCGATCACACATTAATTCAATTTCACTCAATAAGTGACTTGATACGATTACAGCAATATTCTCTTCTTTCGCTAAACGTTGTAAATAATCACGAATTTGGCGAATACCAGCTGGATCTAATCCATTTGTCGGCTCATCTAAAATTAAGATTTTCGGCTGATGAAGTAATGCTTGTGCAATTCCTAAACGTTGTTTCATACCAAGTGAATATGTTTTCACCTTTTTATGAATCGCATGCTCTAATTCAACAAGCTTTACAATCTCAGCAATGCGCTCTTTACTAATTGGAGTAATGGCCATGTTCGCAAAATGCTTTAAGTTTTGCATTCCTGTCATATAATCATATAGTTCAGGATTTTCTACAATCGCTCCAATTTGCTCTAGTGCCTTTTCACGCTCCGAGCGAATACTATGTCCACAAATTGTAATATCGCCCTCTGTCATTGAAATAAGACCTGTCATCATACGGATCGTCGTCGTCTTACCGCTACCGTTCGGCCCAAGGAATCCGTATACTTCTCCTTCACGAACCTCAAATGATAAACCACGAATAATTTCCGTTCCACCAATCCTTTTTCGAACATTCTCTAACTTTACTACTACGTTTCCCAATGCTGATTCCTCCTTTAGACTTCTAGTTTTTTATCGACTATGTGACCTGTAACTACTAGTAATATAATTGTTAATAAACAATTAAAAAATAGATTTAAAATTGTAATCTCTGTACCAGAATAAAATGATGTATTTAAAAAACCATTTTGATCTATAAATCCAATATTATTTATAGCAAACACATACTTTTCTATTTGCTGAAAAATATACGTTATTCCTCCATTAAATGCGGTAAAAATGACGAATAAAACTAAACAAGCAACTTTATTCATCGATGATTTCACATTTAATAGTTTTACAATTACTATAATAAAATAAATAGAAACTAGCATATTAAGAAAATCTAGTCCCCATAAGAAAATAGATAACATATGATGTAATATTCCATAATTATATAAACTGTGTATTGCTTGCTGAATACCTAAATTAGTTTTTCCATTGTAAATATTTAAAGAAAAATAGTATAGAAAAATGATTCCTATTCCTAGCAAAATCATAAAGAGTAGTACACAGAATAAAATATTTGCACATATATACTTTTTTGCTGAAATAGAAGTATAACGTAGCATAGAATTTTTTAACATTTTCCGAAAAGACGATATACCTGTTAAAAGAATTGCAAATCCATTTATACCTAGTACGATAAAGAATATAATAATAATTATATCTTGCCTACCTGAAATTCTAACTCCTGAAACTCCTTTCATATTAAATAAAAGAATTAATGAAACTGTAATAAAACCAAAGTAAATAATGGCTATCTTTCTCTTATTACAATTATACAGATAAAGAAAAAGCTGACTCATTTCTCATAGGCCTCCTTAAACAGCTCATGTACTGCTTTCCCCTTTTGAAATCGTAGTTCTTCCACATTTTCATGTAATATTATTTCTCCATCTTTCAAAAAGATTACTTCATCGAATATATTTTCGATTTCTCTTATTAAATGAGTCGATATAAGTAGCGTACAATCTTCACGATAAAATTTAAGTATTAACTCAAGTACATGTTCTCTAGAAACAAGATCTATCCCGTCCAATGGCTCATCCAGTACGTATAGCTTCGCTTTTCGAGAAAATGTTAAAATGATTTGCAGCTTCTCTATCATACCTTTTGACAATGCTGTAATTTTTTCTTCTAACGGTATTTTAAATTCTGCAATCGTATCTACCGCTTTTTGAATATCGAAGTCTTTATAAAAATCCCGGTAGAAAAATAAAGCGTCTTTTACAGTCATCCAATCATCAAAGACTGGCTTATCGGACATGAATGAAACGATTTCTTTCGTCTGTAATCCTACCTTTTTACCGTCTATTGTGATACTGCCTTCAGAAGGGTGTTGCAAGCCTGCAATCATTTTCAATAACGTCGTTTTCCCGCTCCCGTTATCTCCAACAAGCCCAACGATTTTCCCTTCCGTAATCTCTATGTTTAATTCACGGATCACTGCTTTTAATCCGTATCTCTTCCATAAGTTTTCTATTTTTAATAGCTCTGTCATTGGCTCTCCTCCCTCTTATCATGTAATGAAGAACGAAGAATTGTAAGAATTTCTTCTTCTGAAAAACCTAAATTGTCCATTCCATCTATAAAAGAATGAAGTAATTCTTTCGCCATCTCTTTTCGCAGCTCCATAATTTTCTCCCCTTCATTCGTTACATACCGTCCCATTCCTCTACGTGTTACAACAACTCCATCCCGTTCTAGCTCTTGAAATGTACGCTGAATCGTATTTGGATTCACTTGTAATTCACTCGCTAATTCACGGACAGAGGGAATTTTATCACCAGGCAATAAATGTCCTGTTACGATCTCTTTTTTTATGTATTCCATTACCTGAATGTAAATTGGTATATTTGGAGAAAACTCTATTTTCATTTCTTCCCTCCTTTTGTATCAGTGTACTAGTTAAATAATACACTGATACAAAAAGTTTGTAAATACCCATTTAATTACAAAAAGTTCTATCCGTTAACCGAATAGAACTTCCCAAACATAAATCGCTATACAGAAATAATAGTGTTATGTAAACAAAATTATAAAGAAAAGCTGTCTTATCAATGAATAAGACAGCTTTTCTTTATAATCCTATATCAAAAGTTAAACACGAAGTCATCGTCAGCTAACTTTTCAACGTTCGTTGCTTTTACGTAACCATTTCCTTTTACAGAGAAGAAATCATGGTTTTTCGTATCTGTACGTAAACCATTTAAAACGATTGGGTTAATTTCTTCTTCTTCAAACTTCGGCTCAAGTCCTAAGTTCATAAGCCCTTTATTCGCATTGTAACGAACGAAACGATTTACATCTTCTACAAGACCGATAGAAGTGTAAATTTCTTCTGTATAGGCCATTTCAATTTCATATAGTTCCATTAATAACTCTTGTGTTTCTTTTTGCACTTCTTGTTGCTCTTCTGCAGAAAGTTCTGCGAAGATTTGTTGTGCTAAAATACCGACGAATACGCCGTGAATTGACTCATCACGAATTATCAAGTTAATAATCTCACCACTTGCTGTTAGTTTTCCTTGACCAGCTAAGTAAAGCGGATAGAAGAATCCACTATAGAATAAATAACTTTCTAAGAACACACTTGCTACCATTGCCATATATAGCTCTTTTTTCGTTACTTCAGGCTTTAACAAACGACGATAGTAACCAGTAATAATACCGGCCTTTTTCTCAAGTAATGGATGATTGTCTACCCAGTCAAAAATATCATCAATTTCTTCTTCAGTAGCTAACGTTGTAAAGATATGACTGTAACTCTTCGCATGTACTTCTTCCATAGCTCCCATGAAAGCTAATACACTTTTCGCTTGTAAATTTTCAAGATGAACAAGTACAAGTGGCATTCCTTCGCCACCTTGTTTCGTATCTAAAAGTGTTAAACCACCTAATACACGCTTATAAGCAATTTGCTCTTCTTTCGATAATTGCACCCAAGTATTTTTGTCAGACGAAACCGCAATTTCTTCTTCTGTCCAAAACTGAGCGATGTTTTGCTTCCAAAACATTAAACTAAAATCATCTTCTTTTTTGTTCCAGTTTACCGCACGCATTAAATCGCCCCTTCTCTAAATATGATAACTAAGCATGAGCAGGGTTCAGAAAACCCTGCTCATCATGTCTCACTTTTTATATTAAACGGTACAAGCCACACACTCTTCCACGCTTAATTTACGTGTTCTCGTATAATACAGACTCTTTAAGCCTTTTTTATGTGCATAGATGTAGTAACGTGCTAATTCACGTGTTGAAATATCACTATTAACGTAAAGAATTGTACTAATTCCTTGGTCAATATGTTCTTGAATTTCTGCGATTAAATCAATTAATTTAAACTGATTCATATCGTAAGAAGATTTATAGTACCAGAACGTATCTTTTGATAAATACGGCATTGGATAATATGTTGTCGCGTTCGCATATGTTCTTGATTCGATTTGACTTACAATCGGCATTACGCTTGAAGTTGCATTTTGAACGTAACTGATTGATTGTGTTGGAGCAATGGCAAGACGATATGAGTTGTATAAACCATTCTTTTGCACTTGCTCTTTTAAACTTGTCCAATCTTCTTTTGTTGGAATATGAATTCCTTCAAATAGTTGCTGAACTTTTTCAGTTACTGGGCTGTAATCTGTCGTTTCATACTTTTCAAAGTATGTGCCATTCGCATAATCAGATTTATCGAAGTCTTTAAATGTCTCGCCTTTTTCTGTAGCGATTTCCATACTTTTCTCAATAGAGTAGTAATTTAACATCATAAAGAATGTACGAGCGAATTCTTTCGCTTCTGCACTTTCATAAGCGATTTTATTTTTTGCTAAATACCCGTGTAAATTCATTGCTCCAAGTCCAACTGAATGAAGCTCGTCATTTGCTTTTTTCACGGTTGGTGCATTCGGAATGATCGTCATATCAGAAACAGCTGTTAAAGCTTCCATTCCTGCATGAACCGCTTCACGAATTTCTTTATTTTCCATTACGTTTACGATATTTAACGATCCTAAGTTACAGTTAATATCACGACGGATAATGTCATCTGTACCGTAATCATTTATTTCTGAAGTTTCTTGAAGCTGGAAGATTTCTGTACATAAGTTCGACATCTTCACAGTTCCAATATCCTTCAATGGATGTTGATTATTTGCATTTGATTTAAACATTAAGTATGGGTAACCAGACTCAAGCTGAATCATAGCGATTTTAATAAGCATATCACGTGCACTAATATCTAGTGGCTTCTTCTTCACTTTCGGATTGCTCATTAATTCATCGTACATTTCATCAATATCAATATCATCTAAATGCTTGCCATATTCTTTATAAACCGTATAAGGTGCGAAAACATGGAAAGGCTCATTTTTCTCAGCAAGCTCAAAGAACTTACTTGGAACGATAATTCCGATTGATAGAGACTGAATACGGCTCTTCTCATCGGCATTTATTTTTTTTGTATCAAGGAATTCAATAATATCCCAATGGAAAATGTTTAAATATACTGCACCGGCACCTTTTCGTTGGCCAAGTTGATTCGCATATGAAAACGAATCTTCAAGCAATTTCATAACAGGTACTACACCACTTGCAGCGTTGTCGATACCTTTAATTTGCTCACCACGTGCGCGTAGCTTAGATAAGTTTAAAGCTACTCCCCCGCCGATTTTCGATAATTGCATCGCAGTATTAATGTTAAAGCCGATCGAATTTAAGCTATCGTCCATCTCTAACAAGAAACAAGACACCATTTCTCCTCTTCTGCTTCTTCCCGCATTTAAAAAGGTTGGTGTCGCTGGTTGGTAGTTTTGTTTTACAATCATGCTTGCGAATTGTCTTGCCTTCGAAACATCACCGCGTCCTAAGTATAATGAAACAATTGCTACACGATCTTCATAGCTTTCTAAGTATTGTTTTTGATCATTCGTTTTTAACGCATAATCTTTGTAGAACTTAGATGCTGCCATATAAGATTGGAACTCGAAGTTTTCACCATAAGCGATGTTATATACTTCCTCTACTTCCTCCAAGCTATACTCGTCCAGAACGTTGTAATAGTAATCATGTTCTTTCATATACTCCATTCGCTCTGCCACGCTATTAAAAGGAACGGTATTCTCTCTAGCTTCTTCCATAAAGACTTCTAATGCCTCTTTATCTTTATGAAGCTGATAAAAACCGTCCTGCATTTGCGTGATTTCATTATTCAGTTCAATGTGTCGCAATCTCCCGCACCCTTTCCTTAAAATATTCTACATCGTTATTTGTTCCAGATAACTCAAATTTTGATACAATAGGCACTTCATATTTAGTAGAAATCTTGTCAGCACTTGCACCGAACATGTCTCCCCAGTTACGATTGCCGCTTGCAGATACGCCTTTTAATTTTTCATTATTGCGCTCTAAAAAGTCTAAAACACGTTCTGGTACATTGCCAAAACCTGTTGTATACGTAATAAGAATAAAGTCTTCATCTATTACTAGATCTTCATCAATTTGAACGGCCGGCATATTTAATTTGTGAATGAAACGCTTCACGTTTCCTGTCATAGAATCATATGCAACTAACATTTCCGACCCTCCCTCTCAAATCTATATTCTCTATATGTTGTTCTTGATTTCTCTATATATTGTATTACGTTTCAAAATAAGACACAAGATATATGTATAAATTCTTTCTTTTTTTAACTTTTACTTTTCGACATGATAGCCGTTTTTTTTCAATACAATGACTATGAAACAACATTCTAAAACTCATGTCAATAAAGTGCTTTTCAAAAAAGTTGTCAACGAATTTAACCTTATTTTTAAAAAAGTTAACAATATATTTTGTCATAAAACGGTAGATGCTGAAGAAATATATTTCTCCAGCATCACGCAAAAAAGAACAGATATAAAACGATAATCTGCTCTAAAAAACGATTACATTTATCAAATTTACCTTATTAAATATATTATACATATACTTTCGTCTCTCGTTACATACTAAAAGATAACTATTATAGAAAAAGATTATTATTATGGAACTTCAATTTATTTATGAAAAGTTTATTCAGAGTGCTCAATACGCAAAATATCTTTTACAAATATGTGATGTGGATTTTCATCTTTATCAAGCATTGTACATACAGGAGCCTCTTCATCAAAGTATACAATCATTCCTTCTACATACTGATATGTATGTTGAACTTGTACAGTTACTTTAATTTCTATCGCTTCTTCATATGCTCTTTTTATTTTCTGAAGCATTTTTGCTGAACATTTTCGTTTCTCTGGATACATAACCATTCCCATAAATCTATTGCCGGCTCTATCTTTCCACATATAATCCCAATGTGGTAAAATGCCTTGTTTAAAATCGCCCATAATTCCCCTCTCCTTTATCTTTTATTTATTCCGCATTAAACGTCCAGTTGGTGAAGGTTACTAATCAGTGAGGGATGCCCTGCTGATCAAAATTCCCCTTTATGAACGTGGCGTTTCTGAATATGTATAAATCACTTGCCCGCCTCGCTGTGCGTTACCAATGAAATGCTTAAAGTCTTCTCTATTTACAACAACTTCTCTGAACGTATAAAATACATCTTTCGTAACAACATACTCCGTTATTTCACCATTTTTCAGCTGATCTAAAATTGTATTTGCTAATTCTTTATCCATGTATTTCACCTCTCTGCAATATTTTATTCTATCGTATATTCTATAGGTCAACAACTGTAAAATTATCCCGCTATTTGCGGGTAGTCCGATTGGTGTTGACTACTAATCAGTCGTGGAATGAACAAAAAATCTTACTGATTAACATTTCACTTTATCTTGTTGTTATGCCATGATTTTATTTTCGTTATTTCGCAAACAATATCGTTTTACTATATGTCCACTAAATATCATATACTAACATAGCTACTTCTCTATATCAAACATTTCGGCATTCAATTATGCAAAGTTCCATACCACTATGCTACAATATACAAATAGAACTAGGAGGGATACTATGATTCGGAAAGCAAAAAAGACAGATGCAATGGCAATAGCTCCTTTATTGTATAATGCTCTGCATGAAATTGCTGAAAAAATCACAGGTAGCACAGTTGAAGCAGAAGTATTACTAGGACTTGAGACATGGTTCTCAAAAGAAAATAACCGTCTGAGCTACGAAAACTGTTTTATTTATGAACAAGACGAAAGTGCAGTTGGAATTATTGTCGCTTATCACGGTAGTGAAGCAACACAGCTTGACGCACCAATTGTACATCACTTAAGAGAATTACATAAAGATGAATCGATTACGTTAGAAAAAGAAGCTGAGCTTGATGAGTATTACATTGATACATTATCAGTTTCAAGTGCACACGGTGGAAAAGGTATTGGTTCTAAATTAATTGAAGCTGCCGAAATCTATGCAACTGAAAAAGGGCATGAAAAAATCGCTTTACTTGTTAATTTAGAAAACAAACGCGCCTATTCACTATACGAAAAGTTAGGTTATAAAAAAGATGAAATTGTTATGCTAGTAGGCGAACCTTATGCTCATCTCGTAAAACCATTAAACGTCAAAATTTCTATATCTTAAAAAGAAAGCACACGATTTATATAAATCGTGTGCTTTTATGTTAAATTCGTATTTAATATATTTCCATCCATCGCCTCGTGAAACGTATATGTTGTACATCCCCATGGCTTTCTATGCAAAATAGGAGAACCAGACCATCCCATTGCCCTCAGCTCCGTTCCAATCATCGAATTAAAATAATTATGACCTACAAGAGCAATACTTCCATGTACGAGAGCATAACGATGTAACAGGTAAGCCGCTTGCCTTGCCCTCTCTCTTACTTCCTTATAAGACTCAACATCTTTATGGTAGCCAAGTATCCATAATGTGCGCCCAATGAACATCCATACCTTAATTGTGCATTTCAACCACTTCGGAGCAAAAAAGTATGAAGGAACTTCAGCTTCTCTAAAAAGAGAGTTTTGCATAAAAGATAAAGAATCCGTTAATTCAGCTGCTGATTGTACAGCACGCCTTTGATCACTTGTTAAGACAAATTTCGCTGCTTCAATTGCCTCTATTGTTTCTATCGGCATTTTAGCTTTTTGTATCATTGACTCGGAATCATACTGTTTCATCCATTCGTGAAATGAATTAATTGTCATCGGTTCTCTTATACGACCTAAACAACCATGACGAATAAAAGAAATCTTCATTCTTTTCACTCTCCATTCATCACTTACGAACTCTATTATGCACTAGTTCTAAACATCATACCACGCAAGAAAAGAAAGTCATATACCTTTACATCTCCCCACCACTATCATGCGTTATCGAAGCATGGATACCATCCATCCCATCAAAATATGTACTCGTATCATATTGACGAATCTTTTTTAAATGCATATAAGAAAATAAAAATAAAATTAAAGCTATAACACTCCCCACAAATTCAAACATCATTTTACCGCCTCTAATTTCTCCCACTTCAGCAGGTTATTCTACTTTTTCATTATACCTCGATATAAAGATTCCCGCATTTTTGCTATTTTTTTCAAATAACATGGATTTTCTACATATTTTCTTACAAAAAGTGAATATTTTTCGAATTTTTACTTTGGAAACATTTACAAAGTAGGAAATATGGTTCAAAATAGGAGGAAATAAAAAAACCCAAATTTATTCTTTTTTTGGGAAAACTGTAACAAGGAGAGTTGCTTATGCAGATCGCAGAAACTGGAGATATCATCGAATTTAAAGGTGGAATGCAAGGCCGTGTTCAAAAAGTAAATCAAAACTCTGTTATTGTTGATATAACAATTATGAAGAATTTTAGAGAACTAGATATGGAACCTCTTACAGTTGTAAGTCATAAAAACTATACTGTCATTAATCAAAATGCATAATATAATAGAAAGAAAGAGCCTGTATACTATACAGGCTCTTTCTTTCTATTAACGATTATCAATTGTTTCCGGATATAGATCGTGGTTCATCATGCGGTAGTCAGCCATTTGTTCATACTTCGTCCCTGGGCGACCGTAGTTGCAGTATGGATCAATTGAAATGCCACCACGTGGTGTGAATTTCCCCCATACCTCAATGTAACGTGGATCCATTAATTTAATTAAATCGTTCATAATAACGTTCATGCAATCTTCGTGGAAATCACCATGATTGCGGAAACTAAATAAATACAACTTTAAAGATTTACTCTCTACCATTTTTTGCTCTGGAATATAGCTAATATAAATTGTTGCAAAATCTGGTTGTCCTGTTTTCGGACATAAACTTGTAAATTCAGGACAATTGAATTTTACAAAATAATCACGGTTTGGATGATTATTATCAAATACCTCTAATATTTCTGGGCTATATTCAAATAAATATTTTGTATTTTGATTTCCTAATAATGTTACATCTTTTAAATCTTCATCTAATCTTCCAGTCATTTTAAACATCCCTTCTCGTTAGACGCCGCGTTTATTTCCCCATACTAACGCATGAAGCTGAGGCAATACTTTTGCATCATTCATCTCTTTACAATTTACAGCTTTATCAATCAGCCACTCATACTTATCTAATAATTTTTTAATAAGCATCGCATCATCCACTGTTTTTGTATCATCGTTTCCTACTTGCAGGAAAAATGGTACACCTGGATAACGTTCGTGCATCTTAACTGCATATTCAAAATCATGATCATCGAATACTACTACTTTTAAACTAATATCTTTTCCTGCTAGTTTCTGAATAATAGCATCTAACTTCTGAAAATCTGTTTTCATCGTCGAACTTGGTGGTTTTGGAGAAATTGTTACCTCATCAATTTGAAGTAACCAATCTTGCCATTTACTCCCTTGCGTTTCAATTGCCGTTCGCATTCCATTTTCTTTTAATATTGAAAGAAGAAACTCAATATTTTTCAGTAATGCCGGATTTCCGCCTGAAATCGTAACATGAGAAAATTTTTCTCCTCCAATTGCAACAAGCTCATCCCAAATATCTTCTGGTGTCATCTGTCTAATTTGATCTTTAGCTGATCCATCCCACGTAAAAGCAGAATCACACCAAGCACAGCTATAATCACAACCAGCTGTACGGATAAACATTGTCTTTTGCCCTACAACCATTCCTTCACCTTGAATAGTCGGACCGAATATTTCTAAGACAGGGATTTTACTCATCGAGCATCCACTCCCGTCTTACTTCCGCATAACTAGTCGGCGTCTCAAATAGACGAACAAATTCAACGCGAGCTCCTTTATATTCGTTCACTCGATTCTCTTTTGTTAGTGCTTCTGCCATCTTTTCATAAATCCAAACGACCATATTTTCAGCAGTCGTATTCATTGCAGGTAACGTTTCGTTTAAATAACGATGATCTAAATAAATTTCGATTTCATTCTTCCAAATTTCTTTTATATCTCCAAAGTCAATTGCAAGACCTATTTCATTTACATATCCACTAATTCCAAATACAACTTTATATGTGTGACCATGTAAGTTTTTACATTTCCCTTCATAACAGTGTAAATGGTGTGCTGCATCAAATGTAAATTCCTTGCTGACCATTACTCTTTTATTATGGTATTTGAGTTGTTTACGCTGAATATCCTTGTCCATTTTTTGCAAATTCTCTACGATGCGAAATCCAAAAAAGTTATCCATTAGTTGTTCGCTCCTTCGCGTTCCTGTAGGTACGTATCTAATCCTGCTTTACGAAGTTGACATGCTGGACATTCACCGCAACCATCACCAATGATTCCGTTATAACATGTTAATGTTTTTTCCCGAACAAACTCAAATGCTCCAAGTTCATCTGATAATTTCCATGTTTCAGCTTTATCAATCCACATAAGTGGCGTGTGAATGACAAACGGGTAATCCATAGATAAATTTAAAGTAACGTTTAACGATTTCACAAACACGTCACGGCAGTCTGGATAACCACTGAAATCAGTTTCACATACACCTGTTACAATATGACGTGCTCCAACTTGTTTTGCTAATACAGCAGCAAATGATAGGAAGAGTAAATTTCGTCCATCTACAAATGTCGATGGCAATTCACCTTCTTCATGTGTAATCTCCATATCCGTTCTCGTTAACGCATTTGGAGCAAGTTGATTTAATAGACTCATATCTAGTACCGTATGCTTTATTCCTAGCTCTTTTGCAATTTCCGCTGCACAATCAATTTCTAGCTTATGACGTTGATTGTAATTAAATGTTACAGCTTCTACCTCTGCAAACTGCTCTATTGCCCAAAATAAACATGTCGTACTATCTTGTCCTCCACTAAAAACAACAACTGCTTTTTCTTTTTTCATTTCACTCATTCTCCTTCTCTACTATAAATAAGAAGAAAGAACGTTCTTGAACTGTCACAATAAAAAAACAAAACAATACCTAAAGATATTGTTGTTTCCATAGTTTTTTATAGAGGGAGTTCGCGAACCTCTCCCGCGCGGTGCACGGAATTTCTTCTTTCATTGACACAGCTTATTGTAACATATTGTATACTAGCGTAAAAATTTCTGATTTTTCCGCTATTTATCATTTCATTTCTTTCATTTTATAGTATGATTAATTTAATATAAGAAGAGAGGAGGCATCCCACTGAAATCCTTTATTATTTATCTCTTTTTAAATATATTATTCATCCTGATTACAATGCTCGTATATCATTTATTTTGGAATCAAAAAGGGAAACGCTCTCCTAAATTAAATTCAGCTATATTCATTGTACTCTGTTGCCTCGCTACCGTACTCTGTATTACATTTGCAGCAAAAACAAATAATGGTTTTCAATTTGATATGCGCCATATTGTATTAATTGTCGGTACATTAACGGGAGGGCCTATTGCTGGTGGTTCTATCTTAGTTGTATTAAACATATATCGCTTATTATTAGGTGGGATCGGTGTTTTCCCATCTCTTATCGGTTCTGTTCTTCTATTTATTGTTCTACTATTAACATATAAATTTTTCAATCGAACTTCTAATCGTATAAAAATAACACTTGCTATTATCTACAGTCTCACATACGGATTTAGTTGGATACCCTTCTTCCTTTCAAAGGTTACAAATAAGACTGATTATATACCGCATATTATTGTGTATGAGTTATGTTCAATGCTTGGTACGATTCTAATTTTATATTTACTACACATATTACAAACTCAAGTTCGTCTCCAAAACGAACTTATAAATGCTGAAAAATTTCATTTAATTGGTGAAATGGCAGCGTCTATCTCTCATGAAATTCGCAATCCATTAACTTCAACAAAAGGGTTTTTACAACTGTTACAATCAGATACATGCACTGAGCAGGAACGAAAATTATATATCGACATTGCCATTAACGGCATTGAACAAGCAAATCATGTTCTTACAGATTATTTAACCTTTGCTAAACCAAGCATTGAAAAAGAACAAACATTACAGTTAGAAGAAGAATTACTACATGCATTGTCGTTAATTACACCGCTTGCTAATTTAACAAATGTACGTACTCATTATATAAAGCAAAGCACTTCTTTTTTTATCGCTGGAGAAAAGCAAAAACTAAATCAATGTTTATTAAATATTTTAAAAAATTGCATTGAGGCTATGCCAAAAGGCGGTGATCTTTATTTCACATTAGTTCCTGATCATAAGCATATTCAGTTATACATAAAAGATACAGGAGTCGGTATGGATTCAGAACAAGTAAAACGTCTTGGCTCGCCTTTCTATTCAACGAAAGAAAAAGGCACTGGACTTGGAATGATGGTCGTATTCAGTGTTGTTCAAGCTATGAATGGAAAAATTGATATTATAAGTGAAAAAGGAATCGGTACAACCTTTTTATTAACTTTTCCACTCATACAAAAAACGTGATGAAATAATCATCACGTTTTTTCTGTTCCTTCAACTAATTCAGCAAAAGCTTTCACTTTTCCGTGCGGTTGTTGATTTTCTTTACGCGCTTTCCAGGCGCGCTCTTCTTCTCGCTTCTTCTTAGACATATTTTTTCAACTCCTTCTTTTCTTTCTCCATGTAGTATTCCAAAATAAGAAAGAAAACTATGCACGTATCAAAAAAAGAAGTGGTTTCCCACTTCTTCCACTTTAGCGCTGCAAAATTGCATGTTTCGCCTCTTTTAATTGCGTAAGATGTCTTTGTTCATGCAAATCAAGAAATTGAACCCATTGATACAAATTCAGATCATTAAAAACAGGATGCTTTAATCCATTTTCAAATAGATCTTTTTCATCTATAACACTATGAAGCGCATGTAATAGTTCTTGTCGTGAATGTTCTAGTAATTGAATTCCTTGCTGTTTTTTCATTAAAGTTTCTGTTGGTTGCATTTGCTGAGGAGCTTCTCGTTTATGTGTGCGATCAAGCGTAAGTTGGAGGTCTTTAAATGGAGTCATGTTTCTTTCATTTTTTTGTAAAGCATATACAAGGGCAGACGTGACAGATTGTTCAACTAAATGCAAGTGGTGTAAAATTTGAATAATACTCCATTTATCACGGCGTGGCTTTACATTCACTTCTGTATCATTTAACATTTCAATTTCTGATAATAGCGTGCTTCGAGTAGACTGTAATGAGCTTACTAAACTTTCTAAACTCACATCCATATTAGATTGAAGCATACTTCTTTCCCCCCTTTTTGTTGGTGAAAAGAGGTGCTCCTTATTAGAAACACCTCTTTAGCATTCTGAATTTTCTTTTATTATCTCATCATTTTCCCATTATGTCGATGTTAAACATGTGAAAAAAAGCGCATGTTTTTTACAATTTTGTGTCGTCAATCGCATGTAACCATGCTTCAATTTCTGTAATAACACTTTTCACACAGCCTTCAGCAAATGGTGATGTTAAATTTGCAACTTCTACTAATTCTAAGAACGATTTACTTCCACCTTGTTGGCACAGATTCACATAATCTTCCCATGCCTCTTGTCTATTATCTCTTGCACGTTTCCAAAATTGTAGCGCACAAATTTGAGCAAGCGTGTAATCAATATAATAGAAAGGTGAGCTATAAATATGCCCTTGACGTTGCCAAAAACCACCGCGCTCTAAATAATCATTATCCTCATAATCACGATGCGGTAAATATTTCTTCTCTATGTTACGCCATGCTGTCTTACGCTCTTCAGGTGATGCTTCAGGATTTTCATATACATAATGTTGATATTCATCAACAGATACACCATAAGGTAAAAACAGAAGTGCTGAACTTAAGTGAGAGAAGTAATATTTATCTGCATCTTCTTCAAAGAATAGCTTCATCCATGGCCATGTAAAGAATTCCATACTCATAGAGTGGATTTCACATGCCTCATATGTTGGCCAATTATATTCTGGAATTTCAAATTTACGACTTTCATATACTTGGAAAGCATGACCTGCTTCATGTGTTAATACATCAATGTCACCAGATGTTCCATTGAAGTTTGAGAAAATAAACGGCGCTTTATAATTCTCAATATATGTACAATATCCGCCACCAGCTTTTCCTTTTTTCGCAACTAAATCTAATAAATCGTTATCTAGCATGAAATTGAAAAATTCATCTGTTTCAGCCGATAACTCTTTATACATCGTCTTTCCATGATCAACAATCCAATCCGCATCTCCTTTTGGAGTTGGGTTACCTGTAGCAAACTCAAAGTTTTCGTCGTAATAAGCTAACTTCTCTACACCGATACGTGCTTGTTGTCGCTTTCTTAATTCCGTTGTAACGGGAACGATATAATCCAGCACTTGCTGACGGTAATTAGCCACCATCTCCGCATTATAATCTGTACGGTACATTCTTGCATATCCAAGTTCAACAAAGGTTTTGAAACCTAAAGATTTTGCGATTTTCGTTCTCACTTTAACAAGCTCATCATAAATACGATCTAGTTCTTCCTCATTTCCAGCTAAAAATCCGTAGTATGCTTCACTTGCTACTTTACGTTCGCTTCTTTCTTTTCCTTGCATAAACGGAATCAATTGCGATAACGTTCTTTCTTCTCCAGCAAAGTCAATTTTTGCGGATGCTAATAACTGTGTATATTGCGACGATAATTTATTTTCTAATTGTAAATCTTTCACGACTTCATCTGAATATGTTTTTAAATCACATTCTGCTAGAGCAAATAATTGTTTTCCATAATACGCCTCTAATTCTTCACGAAATGGAGAATTAATAAGTGCCTTATAATATTTTGTACCATATCCTTGTACAACTGGAGAGTATTCATCAAAGAAATCCTGCTCCTCCTTATAAAAAGTATCCGTCGTATCAACAGAATGGCGAATGTAACAAAGGTTTCCCATTGTCCCAAAATCGTTGCGAATTTCATTAATTGAATGAATGACTTGTTTTTGTTCTTCTACAGTTTTTGCGTTATCAAACTTCTCTAAAGCAACAGTAAATTTCTCTTTTAACTCTTCAATATTTGGGCGTTTATATTCATAGTCTTTAAATGACATGAACGAGCCTCCTCTCCATTACATACCTTTATTATAATTCAATACGTATTCTCGAATTCCCTCTTAATTTTCAACAAAATTCGGCAGTGACTACTCTGAGTTCATTGCAAATAAAAAAGCCCTGGATTTATTTATCCAAAGCTCCTTTGGAACATATTATTATTTTTCATACTTCCCAATTTTTTTTAATAGATCAAGTAATTCATCTTTTTCATCTTTCGTTAACATTTCAAAAGACTGATGTATAACTTTCTCATGCCCCGGAAAAATAGAAGCAATAAAGTTCTCGCCAGACTCAGTTAATTGCGCGTAAATAACACGTCTGTCATTCGGACATGGGATTCTCTTTACTAATCCCTTTTTCTCCAGCTTATCTACAACATATGTAATGCTGCCACTGGCTATTAAAATGCGCTCACCAATTTGCTGGAGTGGTTGACCGCCTTTATGATATAGCAGTTCTAATACAGCAAATTCAGTTGGATTTAACCCGTTACTTTGTATAGATTTATTTGTAGTATCCATAACAGAACGATGTACACGAGATAATGCAATAAATACTTTTAAAGATTGAGAAATATCTTCTCGTTCATTATTTGATGTCATACAACTTTCAACCCTTCACTTAAATTCTCACCAATAAAAAGAAAATGCCACTTCATACTTCATGTGAATTCCGAATGAGCATTCACTCATCCATTTCCTCTCCCCTAATATATTAAGAATCATTCTTGAATAAAAACATGACAATTTTAACATAGTTTATATATAATGATAATAAAAAAAGAAGGAGTACCACATTTGAAAGTCAAATTCCAAAGCATAATTATATATATATTGCTTGTTATCCTACCGACAATAGGGATTGGTGCTACATTTTATTCGTATCATACATATAAAATGAAACAGGAAAACAAATTATCCGCTCATACAGTTCTCTTTTTATATAGAGATTATTTAGATCATCATCTTGGTGAAGCAATTTCTGCTTTAGACATGCTTGCAAAAGTTGTAGGCACCGAGACTGGTAATATAAACGGCATTAAACAAATTGTACATGATACAGATGGGAACGATGCACGCTTTTCTGGTTTATATTACGCTACACCAGAAGGGGTCATTACAATCGCATCTGAAGATGAATCAAAGCCTATAGATGTTTCAGACCGTAAATATATTCAAGACGTGCTACAAACTAAAAAAACCACTGTATCATCAGTCATTACTGATCGCGTTCTTGGACATAAAGCTATTATGATCGCTACCCCCATATTCAATAAACAGAAAGAGCTCTCAGGATTATTATTAGCTAGTTTACGCTTTGATTACATTTCATCTTCTTTAAATGCCATTAAACCACAATACCATTTTGAGGTAACTGATAAACATGATGTAGTGTTTCTAACCGATGATAATAACGACACAAGTGATACGCATTCTAATATGCTTACTACCCCACTCCAAAGATTAAATTGGAAGGTCTCTGTTTCTCCATTACCTATTCATCAGAAAACCTTATACCAGTGGGTTGCAATAGAGTGTATCGCTACTTTATTTTTAATGTCTATTTTATTTTTACTTGCTCAATATATGTTGTTAAAACGTCAAACAAAACTTGAAAGACAACAAAACGAACTACAGAAAATTGAATTAGTTGGAACTTTTGCAGCAAGTACAGCACACGAAATCCGTAATCCTCTTACTGGAATTAAAGGACTCGTCGCTCTATTAAAAGAGAAATATAAAGATGAACAAGATCAGTTCTACTTTTCCGTAATTGAACAAGAAATAGAGCGAATCAATGAAATTGTAAGTGAATTTCTTATTCTCGGAAAGCCAACCGCCATCATCGAACAAACATATGATGTAAGAACAATTCTAAATGAGGTAGCATTAATTATTCAATCTGAGGCGAATTTACATAACATTGTATTCCATTTACATTTGCCAGACCATCCTGTTCATATCCGTTGTTCGAAAGACCATATGAAACAAGTGGTTTTAAACATTACAAAAAATGCAATTGAGGCTATGACTTCTAATGATACACTAACCATTGTAGTAAAAAACAATGAAACACATGCACAATTGCAGATTATAGATACTGGGAAAGGGATTCCACAACATATTCAAAAACACCTCTTTCATCCGTTCTTTACTAATAAAGATACTGGAACAGGTCTTGGACTTGTCATATGTAAACGAATTGTAGAGATGTATAATGGGCATATTTTTATTGACAGTACAGAAAACGAAGGAACGACAGTTCATATCGAAATTCCGTTACACATAGTATAATTATCCTTATCCTATAAGGGTAATTATACTTATTTCATAAAACCAGCGACAAGCATTCGCCAAAAATTATTTGATTTTCCTTCATACCCGATTTGGAAAATAGGTATTTTTATAATTGAAAACCATTTCGGTGTTTGTTTTTCTTTATAACACTGATATTGTAAAATAAGCTTGTCCAATTCTTGACTAACTTGAATTGTCTCCTTACTATTTAGCCCACTTGTTAATCCTAGTTGAATCATTTCTTCACGTTTCATATGAATATCACGTGAAAGCTTTTCTAATGTGTACTTCCTTTTTACAGTAAACATCCATATCCCCCTTATTATACTTCCATGCTCTCAAGTTCACTTCTCCATTGACTTTTTTAACTACTTAATCATATGCAAATTTGAAGAATCAGAAAATTTAACATTTTCTCCCTGTAATTTACAAATCTTTACCCTCACTTTGAGAATTATTACAAATTATTCTATCTTTGTAAATACATTCGCAATAATAGACATTTTTTTCATCTTCTTTTTTTACAAATTCTACGTAAACCGGGGATTCTTAATTTTCCACCTACTTTTCTTCGACATTTTTTGTTTAATTTATATAAAAAAGCAAAACATAATGATGATTGATAAAGTGAAACTTTCATCAGTGTTTTTTGTTCAGCCCCACTGATTATTAGCATTCACCAATCGAGCGTTTATTGACAGTGAATCTCCCACCTATCCAGCCCAATGTTGAGGTGGGAGTCTTACTACCCACAAATAGCGGGATAACAAGAGAAAGGAAATATTTATATGCGAAAATATACGATTGTATTATTCATCATTGTTTTGTTTTTACCGTCCTTCTTATTTCCTATTCAAGCAACTGCTCATACGAATAAAGTTGCTATTGTCATTGATGATTTCGGCAATAATATGAAGGGGACTAATCAAATGTTGTCACTTCCAATTCCACTAACTGTTGCTGTTATGCCTTTTCTTCCTTCCACAAAAGAAGATGCAATAGCTGCCCATAAAAAAGGTCATGAAGTTATTATACATATGCCAATGGAACCTATTAAAGGTAAAAAAGAATGGCTTGGACCAAAAGCCATTACAACCGATTTAAGCGATGAAGAAATAAACAACCGACTTGAACAAGCAATTCAAGAAGTTCCGCATGCAATTGGAATGAACAATCATATGGGGTCAAAAGTAACAGCAGATGAAAGAATTGTTCGCCTTATACTTGCTGCTTGTAAAAAACACGGTTTATTTTACTTAGATAGTAAAACGAATCCTAATAGTGTCGTCCCAAAAATCGGAAAAGAATTAGGAGTTCCTATTATTGAAAACCAACTATTTTTTGATGATGTGTATACAGCAGGACATATTTCAAAACAAGCCCAATTACTCATCAAAAAAATTCAAGAAAAGCCTATTATGGTAGCTATCGGGCATGTGGGCCCCCCAGGTGAAATTACATCACGCGTTATTGAAACTTCTATCCCTAAAATTCGTGAGCATGCAGACTTTATTTTTTTATCTGATCTAGCATTATCCCCGCCTCCTGTTTCAAAATAAAGTTCATTACTCACATATAACCAGCCCTCACCAATCGGGCTTTTACGGGAAGCCCCCCATTGCTTTCACTGAATTTTGAGGTGGGGATCTTACCGCCCACAAATAACGGGACAAAAAAGTACCTATCTGTATATAACAGATAGGTACTTTTCTTTTTAACTTAAATATAATCTACATGACTCACTCTGAATCCTTTTTTCTCTATTTTTCCGATTAATTGCTTTAATCTTGTTTCATCTAACTCATCTGATATATTTACAATAACCCGACGGATATATTGATCACCGTTATCGAGTGTAAACAAACCACCGATATTATATGCTTTTAACAATGTCCCAAGCTCTTTAATCGTCCCCTTACAATCTTGTGTTGCAATTGTTAATATATAACCACCTGTTCGCATACCAAATGAATCTTCAATAACATCAAATATATTCGAATGCGTTAACATACCGACAAATTCATTATAATCATTTAGCACGGCTAAAAACGGAAGCCGACGAATTACATAAAAGGCTCTGAAGAAGGAATCCTTTTCAAAAATAAATGCATCGGAATTGTCAAGCATATCTCCTGCACTTACATGATCTAATCCGCTATTGCATTTTTTTTCTAATAAATCTACTTTATAAATAATCCCCGTGAATTTCTTCTCATCTTCTGCTAATACCGGGATGGCTCGAAATCCCGTTTCGTTCATCATTTGCAGTGCCTCTTCACCAGAATCATTTATTTTGCAAAATGTTACTTGCTGCTTTGGCAGAAAATGATATTTAACTCGCAAAATATGTTCCTCCTTACATGTCAACATGTAATCTATATATAATAAGGAGACCTATATTTTATGAGTGAAATTATTTTTAAAACGCTTTCATTTATTTATTAACTTGTATCCATATCACATACATTTTTATATAACAGAGCTCCTTGCGCCCTTAATCATTAATAACTTTACATGATAGTTCATTAAATATTCTATACCCTCTAGCCATTTTTTCGATTCTTCTGGCGTTTTCCCCCACACAATCATGCCATAATTATGAACAAGAACTACTCCTCCACCTTCAATGAAATTCGGAACATTACTTTCTAATAAATCAGCGAATTTTTTTTCATCTTCTACAATTGGAATTGTCATTTCTGTTATACCTTCTTTTCCGAAAACACGCTCCACACTGCGTTTATCGAACGTTACTTCTCCTTCTTCTCCATATAACTCTGATATTAAATGACTATCTACAGTCTGCACTTGTAAAATACATCCTGCACTACTTTTTTTATAAATATCTGCATGCATAAATGACTCTGCAGCTGGTTTTTCTTCATTTTCAAATACTGACTCGCACATGCAATTTACGACAATAAAATCTTCTTCCGAAAATAGCCCTTTATCTCTTCCCTCAATATTTACTAAGAATGTTAACGGCTCTTTTGACGTACATAGCGATAAACTAATTTTGGTACCATAAAACCAATCACGAAGTGCCAATTCAGATTTCACATCTTTTAATTCATTCCATTTCTTCAGAAAAAATAACATTTCGTCACCCCCGGCATAATATTCATATAAGGTTCGAATCCTTTCTATGTAAAAGGAATATTTTTTGATTATTCTAAAAATTTAATTGAATTATCACATGAGAACGCTTTTTTGTCAATATAGTTTCGTGGTTCTTCTTTAAAATAGGCTATTCATATGTCTATACTTCTATCTATTGCCTATTTCATTTTGCACATAAAAAAATAAGCTATTCTTTAATTAAAGAATAGCTTATTTCCCTCATTTTTTATCCCGCTATTTGCCGGACAGTAAGACCCCCACTGATTAAAGTTTCACCTTATTTCTTTATTGCATTATATAAAAACTGTGCGTATTGTTCACGTGTTACGAAATTATCTCCTAAAAAGTTCCCTTCCCCGTCACCTTTTGATATTTTATTATCTACTAAAGCTTTCACATATCCTTTCGCCCAATGGCCATTTGGTATATCTTTAAAGTTCTCTGCACTATTTTCATTTTCTTTTAACTGAAATACTCTTTGTAGTACTACTGACATTTCATATCGAGTTAATACTCCATCTGGACGGAATGTATCATTTCCATACCCTGTCATAATACCAGCTTGAACTACTGCATCAATAGCCGTTTCATACATATTTCCTTTCGTATCTGTAAATGTCGTTTTTGGTTTTAGATTATTTTCTAATTTTAAGTACCTTTGTATTAGAAGTGCTACTTGTCCACGAGTAATGTTATCCCCAAATCCAAATTCACCATTTCCATAGCCTATAAATAACTTTTCTTTCGCTAAGTAATTAATTGCTTCTTCTGACCAATGTCCTTTTGGTACATCTTTAAATTCTACCACTTCTGGTTTCTCATCTTCTTTAGATGTATTACCGTCTTTACTTTCTACTACATTTTGAATAACAGATCCTGTAAAGAAGATTCCTGTATCCGCGAATGGATCTTTCACACCAAATTCATATACTTTCTCACCTGGTGTACTCCATTTCACTACACCATTACTATATGTACCGTTATCGCTCTTCAGACGGATTTTCGTAGAAACCTCACCATCTTTTTCATATATAGGTACTTTTACTTCTTTATTTACTTCTGTTTCCTCTAAAAATACTTTTTGATTTTGGACATTAATATAAGCCGTCTTACTTAGTTCTATAACTGGTCGGACATCACGGATTTCATTTGCAACAAAACTTAGAAATACTAATTTTTTCAAATTGCTCACTGGTGATAAGTCTGAAATATAATTCGCTTCTAAATCAAGCTTTTGTAAGTTTACTAGACTTGATAATGGCGTAATATCCTTTAACTCATTGTTAGGTAAGTGTAATTGTTTTAACTGTGTCATCTTACTTAGAGGAGTAACATCTTTTATTTCATTTTTCCCGATCCACAATTCTTCTAATTGCTTCATTTGCTCAATGCCGGATAAATCTTTAACTTTATTACGTGTTAATACTAAGTCTGTTAAAGGTAATGAATATAACGCTTTAATATCTTCAATTTGATTACCTGCTAAGGTTAAGTATGTTACATTTTTCAAAGCGCTTAATGGAGCAACGTTCGTAATTTTATTATTTGCTAAATTCAAGTAATCTAGTTGTTCCATTTTCGCTAATGCTGTTACATCTTCTATTTGGTTGCCTGATAGATATAAACTTTTTACATTTTTCATTTCAGTTAGTGGTGTAACGTTTGTAATTTTATTATTACTTAAATCAAGAGATTCTAAATTATCCATCTTAACAAGTGGCGTTACATCTGCAAATTCATTACCACGCAAAGCTAAATGATTTAATTGCTTTAAGTTCGCAAAGAACGACGGGTCTTTTATCTTCGCATTCGCAACTGTTAAAGATTTTAAATTTGGCATATATTTTAATGCACTATAATCAAGTATCTCATTTGTATTTAAAAATAAATCCTTTACTTGTAATAACTCTTCTTTCGTAATTGGTGTATTTAAATCTTTTCTATTAAATACTTTTTTATTCACAAGTTCTCTTAATTTGTTATCTGTTATCATATTTTGATTATCAACTGGATTATCCGTTTCCGTATTGCCTGAATTAGAGTTATCATCTGGTTTCTCTGTTTCTTTGTTACCTACAGTTGGATCTTTAATTTCAAATTGAACTTGATATTTGTGATCATATCCAATAGCTGGAATAAGTATATGCATTTGCATATTGTGCTTCTTCTCAAACTCGCCAATTTCAAATTGGACTACTTTCGTTCCGTTCTTCCTCTTATCTTCTGACAAAACCTTCACATCATGAAATACACCAGGCTGGTTTCTATCTTCTATTCTAAGATATTGAAAATAATCGCTATCTTGCATTGTTACAGTGACAATTTTTTTACCAGCTGCAATCGTTACTTTAGGATCTTTTATATATTGAGAAACCATAGATGGCTCGTCTTTTTGGTCCTTATATATTTTAATTTCAGTATCATACGTGCGATCACTCGCTGCTGCTACCGATTGATTTGCTTCAACTTTTAATGCCGCTAATGCTGGAGTAGAATACGTAGCAAATGGAATTGCTAATGTTGTCGCTACTACTAGCGCCTTCATATAATTTTTTTTCAAAATAATATCCCCTATCATATACAATTTTTATAATTGATAACCCTTATCAATTACCTACAAATAAATGATAATGAATATCATTATCATTGTCAATGAGAATATTACATTAAATTTATATTTTTAAAGATAAAAAATAAAAAGCCCTTTATTCAAAGGGCTTTTTTACCTATCGTATGAAGAATTTCACTTTTTTCCTTCTCATTGATGACACCAATTTTTTGCAAAATATTCGCGTACAATACAAGTTTATTATATATTCGTTCTGACATGTTCTCCCTTCTTTCCTTCGACCAACTTTTTTTGTATTGGTAAATTATATGAAAGAGATGAGAAAATGTGTCCACTTTTTGCATAAATGCAAATCTTTTATTTTACGATTTGCAGACAATAAAACTCCCTCCTAAAAATTAGGCGGGAGTTTAGGTACTTTCACTTTATTTAACAAACTGTCCACTGAATATTATGCTTCATAAGTTCTTCTTCAAAACTATATGGCATTTTTTTATCACAAATTACATGTTGAATACGTGAAAATGCTGCTATACGATAATTCCCTTTCACGCCTACCTTCGTATGATCACATAAAATATATGTTTTCTCAGCTAATTTCATCATCGCCTCTGACAATTTCGCTTTCTCTAATTCAAAGCTGGAAACTCCAAAGCTAGGTAATAACCCATCAATCGAAACGAACGCTTTATGAAAATGGAATTGCTGTATTACTTGCTGAGAAATAGACCCTGATACACGCGAATGCTTTGGAGATACTTTTCCACCTATAAATAAAACTTCACCGTGAAACATCTTTTTATTAATAGAAGAAATTAATTGTGTTGCGACTGGAAATGAACTTGTTACAATCGTTAAGTTTTTACGATGAACAAGGTATGGAACCATTTGAAGCGGTGTACTTCCATCATCAATTGCAATGACATCACCATCTTCTACAAATGTCGCTGCTTTATAACCAATTCTTTTCTTCTCTTCTATATGTAGCATTTCTCTTTCTAACATTGGCGCCTCTACCCCAGCGCCTGGAAGTTGAACAGCTCCACCATACACTTTTTTCAGCTTCTTTTCACGATCTAATTCTTCTAAATATCGACGAATCGTTTCTGTTGATACAGCAAATTCTCTCGCTAATTCTGAAACCTTTACTTTTCCTTTAAATTCTACCTTTTCAAGAATGGTTCGCTTTCTTTCTTCTCCTACTACAGACATAGATTCACCTCATTTATATCTCCCTCATAAGCTTCCTTGCTTATACAAAGTTATAATTTTCTTTGTAAGTAGAAACTTCTTCATGAATATGAATACCGCGCTTTGCTAGTTCATCAAAAATTAATTGTGGATTTTCAAAAGCTTCTTCAGGCGTAACAACACCCACCCTATTTACATTTCCAGTTGCAATTAACTCTGCAGCAATCCCAAATGGAATACCGACGTTTCTCGTATACGCCCTTAATTTTTCCCATCCTACAACAGAACCATCAGATAACGGATGTGTATGATATAACACATGTCTTTGCTTCTCATTATTTTTCATACCTATTACTTCTACATGAAGTGCATAACCATAAAGCTCTGTTTCTTGTCCTTCTTTCGATTGCAATAAATACTGCGAAATACAATCCATAATGCCTATTTCTTTCCCGTTTATTTCAATCTGATCATTACGCAATATGCCGTAATCATATAAAGCACGTACAAGTTGCATATTTTGCTTCGGCCAAGTCCCTCTCGTCTCTATCAGTTTGACACCTTTATTTTCTAGTGCCTTTGCTAACGTAATCGTTTCAGAATGCGGAATGATATACTGCGTTTCCTTACCATAAGGCGCTGGCAATTCTATTTCTCTCGGACGCGCAAACGGAAGTACTTGTTTAAATTCACCATCTTCATACACTGTACGCGATGGTAAATCTGGATCATATTCATATGTCGTTGTCTCTGTAATTGAAGCAGAAAAAGCAATCGGACGATACGAACCGTGACTTACGCGGACAGACTCTACAGTATCCAGTTGATTTGCTGCATGCATTGCCATCATTTGCGTTACACCTGGCGTCATGCCAAACCCAGGCAAACATGTTTTTTCATTTTGAACAAATATAGCATGCGATTCATTTTCTTCACCAAATCCATTTAGGTTCACACCGTGGCAGCCTGCTTCTGCAATACAGCGAGTCGACAATCCGTTTAGCTTTATCGTCGTACCGTCCATTACAATGTCGTAACCTTTCATTTTTGCAACCGTATCCTCGTGATTCGTTACATCTACTTTTACAAAATCAACACGAGGATCGTTGAGCCATTCTACTACTTTACAGCCCTCTTCCTCGTTAAAATCGGCTACAGTAATCGTCTCAAAAGATGAAAATTGAACTAAATCCAAAATAGCTTCACGACAAATTTTACCTGCTCCACCTAAACAAAATACTTTCACCCAATAACAGCTCCTTTAGCAATACTATCAACTAAGCGATTAATATCTTCTTCATGTACATCACCTATATTTCCAATCCGGAACGTATCTACTTTCGAAATTTTCCCAGGGTAAATAACAAATCCATAGCATTTTAATTCGTTATATAACTGTTGAAACTCGAACTCCCCTTTTGGATAAATGAAAGATGTAATAATAGGAGATTGATATTTCTCATCTACTAGTGGCTTAAATCCGATTTCTCCCATTCTATTCACTAGTAGTTTTTGATTGTTGTAATATCGATTGTAACGCGCTCTTACTCCACCCTCTTTTTCTAGTTCAAGTAGTGCTTGATAAAAAGCATGTACAACATGTGTAGGTGAAGTAAAACGCCATTTCCCATTTTGTTTTTCCATCGTTTCCCATTGATCATATAAATCAAGAGATAAAGAGCGTCCTTGCCCTTTACACTTCAATAATTCATCACGTTTTGCGATTACAAATCCGAATCCAGGAACCCCTTGAATACACTTATTCGCACTACTAATTAAAAAATCAATTTGTAAATCAGCAATGTCTATTTCAATCCCGCCGAAACTACTCATCGCATCAACAATTGTAACCTTTCCATACTGCTTTCCTAATTTACATACATCTACAATTGGATTTATAATGCCTGTCGTTGTTTCACAATGAACAACTGCAATATGCGTAATATCTTTATCTTCTTCCAATAACTTTTCTACTTCTACAATATTAGTAGGTTCCCACTCTTCTGTTTGGCTGACCACTACATCAATCTGTAACATCTCTGCCATTTGTACAATGCGCTTACCGTACGCACCATTTGTACAAACGAGAAGCTTCCCATTTCCCGGAATAACAGAACCAATTACTGCTTCAACTGAAAACGTACCGCTTCCTTGCATTAACACTGTTGTATATTTCTCTTCTTCCTTCGTCGCTAACGATACAAGTTTAGCTCTTACTTCTTGCACCATCGTATTATATTCAACATCCCACGTACACCAATCGTATAGCATAACTTCTTTTACTGATTTTGTTGTCGTTAATGGTCCTGGTGTTAATAATAAGTAGTGATTTTCATTCATGATCCCGTACCCCTTTTATGAAATAATAAGTTCTTGTTTCTCGATATGTTCCATTACGTTTTCGAGCTCCTGCATCGTTTCAATCGTAAAATGAGCCCCATTTTCAACAAACCGATTACGAACTATTTCTATTTTTTCACGAAGCTCTACCGAATCCATACTCTCCACTTCCTCTTCCGTTAAACCGAGCTCACTACTTCCAAGAATTACACCAACTGTCCACATTCCAGCATTTCTACCTTCTTTCATATCTGATACTGTGTCCCCTACTTTTATCATATGGTTCATCGGATACACACCAAGTTCCATTGCATTTTTATAGCACATCCATGGGTATGGGCGGCCTGCTGGAACATCATCTGGCGTAACAAGAAAATCAGGTTTATATCCTTGTAACGCTGCTTCCTTTGCTACAATATCCATCATTTCTCTCGTATAACCAGTTGTTGAACCGATTTTAATGCCTCTCTTACGTAAAGAAGCGATTACTTCTTTTACCCCATCAATCGGCTTAGCATAATTTGGCAAAATAGAAAAGAGAATTTCTTCAAACTCTTCATACATCTCATGAATGTCTGCTTCTGTTGGTAAGTGACCAAAGACACGCTTCCACTCATCCGCAATACGAGGCATTTCTGTTAGTGCCCTTACATGATCTATTTTTAATAATCCCATTGGCTTACGTGCTTCTTCTGCTGTAATTTCAACGCCGCGTTTATGAAAAATCTTCATGAATACTTCTAGTGGTGCAAAGCATCCGTAATCAACCGTCGTACCTGCCCAATCAAAAATAACTGCTTCAATTTTCATTCTGTCCATCACCCTTCTTACTTATCTTTTTTGCCATTGTGAAGTTCGGTTACGAAGTGCTTTCGTTCCCCATTCATATACAACTCTCACTACAATATTTGTAACAACAATAAGTACACTCATTGCAGCTGCTGGCGCTACATTTCCTGCATCATCCATATTTACGATTGATACGGCAGCTAGTTTAAAATCAGCTGCATATAGGAACACAACTGCCGATACAGTTACCATTGAATTTACGAAGTAGTACATTACCATTTCTAAAATTGCTGGTAAACACATTGGTACTGTTACTCGGAAGAATGTTTTATAAAACGGAATATCCATCGACTGCGAAACAAGCTCAAACTCCCGGTCTAATTTCTTTAAGGCAGTCGTTGCCGTGACAAATGTTACAGAATAAAAATGAATGATATTTACTAGTACTAATACAGCGATTGTTCCGTATAAAGAATGAAACGGATTCGTTACTGATAGTCCAAGAATTTGAATCGTTGGTTGACTAAAGAAAAAGACATATCCTAATCCGAGTACTAAACCTGGTATCGCTAACGGCACTATAGAGAAAAAGTAACCTGTTTTTCTAAAAAATTGTAGCTGGTCTATTTTCTCAATTGCATATGCGAATACAAATGTTAAGATCGCCCCAATAACTGCTGTAACTGCTGAAACAATTACGCTATTTTTAAATGCTTCAAGTCCATCTCCTGTTAAACTGGAAAAATTAAAATGCTCAAATGTAAAACTCATATTATATGGCCATACTTTCACACTTGCAGCAATACCAACTGCAACAAATAATAGAATGATCATAAGGGTAATCACACTACAATATATGAATGAGATTACATCTCTTTTCTTATTAGCTATTATTCTGTATGGTACTGCTTTTGAAGATAAGAAATTCGCCTGCTTTCTTTGCGTAATACGATCAACTACAAATGCGAATATAGCTGGGATTAATAAAATCATTCCGACAGTTGCACCCATCGGCATATTTTGCTGTCCAATTACTTGTTTGTATACGTCAGTAGCAAGCACATTATATTGCCCACCAACAATTTTTGGTGCCCCAAAATCAGTAAAACTAAGTGTAAACACAACAAACATTGCACTAATTAATCCGTACTTTACACTAGGTAAAGTAACCGTGAAAAATTGCTTTGTTTTACTGGCTCCTAACATATTAGAAGCTTCATATAAACGATAATCAGATCCTTGAAAGGCAATTAGCAATATGAGAAAGGCTTGCGGAAATGTATACATAACTTCAGCTATTACAATTCCTATTGGTCCATATAAAGGGATTTGTATACCTTCAAATAAACCAAACATTCCTTTCGTTACTAGCCCTTGATTACCAAATAAATATGTAAGTGCTATACCGTGCATCATCGTTGGTGCAAACAATGGTAATAACGCTACATACTGAAATACGCGCTTTCCAAAAACATTCGTACGGGCAATTGCATATGCGTAAACGAATGCGATTGCAACTGAAATCATTGTTGTTGCGCCCGAAATCCATACTGTATTTTGTAAAGACTGAACTAAAGTTGGTGTTGTGAAATATTTACTGAAATTCGCTAAACCAATGAAAACTCCATCTTTATTATAAAAAGCTTGTGTAAATAGTTGTAATAGCGGTAATACAAGTATGATAAGGAAGGAAAGAATCATACCGATAATTACGAGCCTTTGGATCCATTCCTCTTTCCCTATACTTCTCTTAATCTTTTTTTTCGTACTTTCTACCTTATAGTTTTCTAACATCTCCATCTATACAATGACCTTCTTTCCATATGACAACATATGATTTTCTGAGAAAGAGATTTGAATCGGCTTTCCTTTTCTAATAGCCGTTGCTTCTACTTCTGATGCTAATATATCCACTACAATTTTCTCATTATAAAGGTGTGTGTTTTCTTCTACGACTCGCACTTCCGTCCGATATACAGATCCGCGAAATTCCATACTTTCCACAACTGTTTTAATACCGTCCTTTTGTACAATTGTTACATGTTCAGGACGAATTGCATGTTCTTCGTTATTTTTCGAAAAGAAATTAATAGAACCAATAAAATCTGCCACAAACGGATTGGCTGGTCTTTGATAAATCTCCTCTGGTGTTCCAATCTGCATAATTTCCGCATGATTCATTACAACAATTTTATCAGCCATCGTTAATGCCTCTTCTTGATCATGCGTTACCATAATCGTCGTTATTCCTATTTTCTCTTGCAAATCACGCATTTCCCTACGTAATTTTTCACGCACTTTTGCATCTAAAGCTGATAACGGCTCATCGAGTAACAAAATATCTGGAGACAGAGCGAGCGCACGTGCAAGTGCTACTCGCTGCTGTTGTCCACCAGACATTTGAGCAGGATATTTATCTTTTACATTCAGCAAATCTACAAGTTTTAACGCATCTAGCGCTTTCTCTTTCACTTCTGCTTTCCCATATTTTTTTGTCTTTAAGCCGTATTCAATATTTTCAAGTGCTGTTAAATTCGGAAATAAAGCATACGATTGGAAAACCATTCCGAAGTTTCTCTTTCCAGGAGGCAATGCTGTAATATCTTTTCCATTCACAGCTATACTGCCAGTCGTTGGTTCCTCTAGTCCCGCTAAAATGCGAAGCAACGTCGTTTTCCCACAGCCACTCGGGCCTAATAAACAAACAAACTCATTTTTGTTCACAGTAAAAGAAATATCTTTTAACGCTGTAAATGCATCAAACTGTTTTTGAATGTGTTGAATTGATAAATATTCGCTCATTTTTCTCTCTCCCACTCACTTACTTTTTCGGTTCTGCTTTTTGGCCAAACTCTTTTTCCCATTTTTCTAAGATTTTGTCACGATTTTCTGCTGCCCATTTAAAGTCATTCTTTTTATATAATTTTTCAGTAACATCTTTCGGGAATCCCTCTGGAAGTTTATAATCATTTTTAATTGTCGCAAATCCATTTTTCTCAAAGTATAACTTCATTACATCATCAGTAATTGCCCAATCTAAAAATGCTTGTGCTAATTTATCATTTTTCGCATTATCTTTCTTAATAAGTGCGTTCGCTTCTACTTCCCACCCTAATCCTTCTTTCGGCAGTACAACTTCAACTGGTGCACCTTTTTGTTTCTCTTTTAAAGCACTATAAACCATTGATACACCGACTGGATATTCACCTGCTCCTGCTAATTTCGCTGGTTTTGATCCTGAATGCGTATAACTTGCCATATTATCATGAAGTTTCTTCATGTAATCCCAGCCTTTATCTTCACCCATGATTTGTAGCCATGCAGAAACTGTTAAAAATCCTGTTCCAGATGATGCTGGATGTGGCATAACAAGTGTTCCTTTATACTCTGGTTTCGTTAAATCTTCATATGATTCTGGCATCGGTAAATTTTTCTTCTTTAACTCTTCTTTATTTACAGCAATCCCCGTCATAAATGCAGTATTTCCTACCCATTTTTCAGGTTGCTTATCATCTTTAAATTGTGGAAGAACACGATCTGCTCCTTTTGGAGAGTATCCTTTTAACATATCTTTTTTATCTAAAGCTAATAGACTTGATGCCGCAGTTCCCCATACAACATCTGCTTGTGTATTTTTCCCTTCAGCTAGCAATTTCGCAGTAATAACTCCTGTTGAATCACGTACAATGTTCAATTTCACATCAGGATATTTCTTTTTAAAGGAATCAAGATAAATTGGTACAAGCTCTTCTTCAATTGCTGTGTAAACAGTTAATGATCCAGATAATTTGTCATCTTTCACTTTCGCTCCAGCACTTTCTTCCTTCTTTGCACCACACCCCATTAATAACGAAAATACCATTCCAGTCGCTACAGCTTTAAAGATTGTTTTTTTCACTGTTTCTCTCTCCTTTTACAAATCTTATGTACAACTCAAATATAAACAACTAGTGTAAAAGCAGTATTAAACCAACATTAATCTTTTGTTTGTTGTTTGTTTTTGTGTAATACGTTGCTACTTCTATGTTTTTTCGCATTTTTCTGCTAATAGAAAACACTAAATTTACAAATAATTAAAAAAACCTTTATAATCCCACAAAAAAATGAGGCGTTTGTAAAAAACGCCTCATTTTTGTTTCCCTTTTTTTGAATTACGATTAGCATACTTTGCGCTATTTTCTCCTTCATACTCTAATGCAAATTCTGCATCTGGTAAGCTTTCTTTCGGAGTTTTATTATTATTGATTGCCGCATTTTGTTTCACTTTTCTTTTTACCAATACATTCACCTGCTCTCAAGAAATCACTTTCTACTCTAGTTTGAAACAACTTAAAATAATTATTACTGGCAAGTGTTAACAAGTACATAAGGGGCGTTAGATGGAAATACTACATATGAAGAAATCATTATAAAAAGGAGCGATAATTTTGAAGAAAAAAGAAAAGATTCAATCACCAATTTTAGACGAAACGCTCCCGCATCAAATGAATTTTCCATCTTTTAAAGGAACAGGAAAAACGATGCAACAACCTTTTGTGAATCAATATAATGTTGTAATTGGAGACAGTAAATATAATTCCGAGAACAGTCCGCTTAACAATTGGAGTGATGAAGTAGATCCTGCCATTATGGCTGGCGATGAGTGGATCCATCCGACAAATGATATTGGGTGGATTTCAGAAGAAAATCAAGAGTTACTAAAAAACGAAGTGGATAATAAAAATGAAGCTTTTATGCATCCACAATTTGGTATTAACGACTAAAAAACCATTCTACCTAACGTAGGTAGAATGGTTTCATACTATCCAATAATAATCCGCTCTTTCGGGTATTTATAGCGAGGTGGTTGTTCCCTTCCACCACTAGCTAAAATAAATGTTAAAATACCAACGCGTCCGATAAACATAAGCACAATGAGTACAAGTTTCCCAACAGTTGTTAAATCAGGCGTAACACCTGTTGATAGTCCCGTCGTTCCGAAAGCAGAACAAACTTCAACAATTAAGCTCATAAGCGGTACATTTTCCGTAATAGATAAAATGAATAGCGCAGTAGCACATAACAAAATCCCCATCGTCATAACGACAGATGCTTTTAGTACATCCTCTTCATGTAGCTGACGTTTGAAGACTCTAACTGTTCTACCGCCCCTTGCAAAGGTGTATAGTGACAATATACTAACAGCAAATGTAGTTGTACGTATTCCGCCCCCAACCGAACTTGGAGATGCCCCTATAAACATTAATATACTCATAAATAAAAGCGTCGGTTGTGACAATTCACGTATATCCATCGTAGCAAGTCCACCACTTCGCGTCGTCACAGATTGGAATAATGTATAAAATACCGTTTCATGCCATGACTTTCCTACTAAAAAGTGATTTCTCTCCAGTAAAAAAATCATAATTGTACCAACAACAACGAGTGCAAAAAATGTTGTTGTCGTCAATTTTGTAAATAATGAAAAACGAAATAATTGTTGTCCTCTTTTACTAAGGAATTGCTTCACTTCCATTAGCACAGGGAAACCAATCGCCCCTAAAATAATTAGTAACATATGAATCATTTGAACAATATAATCTTTTTTATACGGAATTAACGATTGTCCTGTTAAATCAAATCCACCGTTCGTAGTCGCACTAACTGCTGCAAAGAAACCGTGAAAATAAGCTTCTTGCCAAGTCGGAAAGTAAAGTAAAAATCTTGTACCTAATAGGATTGCTCCAATAAGTTCTATCGAAATAATTACAATTAAAATAGAACGCATCAATTCTACAAGACCCGATAAATTTCCTTGATTATGGTCTGCCATAATTAATCTTCTTCTTTGCAAACCAATCTTTTTCCCCGTAATGATCCAAACAAATGTACCAAGCGCCATAATTCCTAAGCCGCCTAATTGTAAAATAAGGGCTAAAACAATAATTCCTGCTGTAGTAAACGTATCTGAAATCGTAATAACAGACAGCCCCGTAACACTTACCGCACTAACCGATGTAAAAAGGGCATCTATAAATGTCCATTTCACACCAGGTTTCGTAACAAACGGTAAACTAAGCAAGATTACCGATACAACTACTGCTAATAAATAAAATAAAACAATGAGTTGTACTGGACGTAATTTTTGTAAAAACTTTTTTATATCTCTCATTCCATCACTTCGCTACCTTTTTTCTATCGATTAAATAAAGAAAAATCTTCCCTTTCTTTATTTGTAAATAACTGTTCAAATAATTTGGCAAAGACCATTCCATATACAGTTCCATTACCTCCATACGGCAATGCGTAAAACAAATTATGTATCTTTTCGTCTTCTTTTAAAATGGGGAGACCATCATGAGTACCACCAAATGCGGCTGCCCAATAGTAGTCTGCCTGTATATTTTTATACTGCGGGAACATCTCTTTTACAATATTAATAAGGATATCACGCTTATGCAATAATTTCGTATCACCGATTGTTTGAATTTGCATCGCTTCATCTAATCCGCCTACAATAATGCGGTTTCGATACGTTCGAAAATATAAGTAAGGCCGTTCCGTTTCCCAAATTAACGATCGCTCATGCCAGCCTTCAAACTGATCTATTTCATTTGTTACAATTGCATAAGAAGTTTCTACTGTTGTATTTTTTTCTTTCTTTCCAAAAAGCGCTTCATAACCTGTCGCCATAATAATATTCTTTGCTACAATTTGATTTCCTGTTTTCGTGTAACAAATTAAATCATTTTGGCGTTTTTTTATATGTATTGCCTCTGTATGTTCATATATATTAGCTCCTATTTGGTTTGCTTTATGCAAAAAACTATGCGCTAATAAATACGGATTCACCTCAGCATCACCTTGCGTATATAACGCTGCTTGTTTTGCAAAAGAATAACGTTTCTTAATATCAGCTTCTGTAAAATATTCAACTGGAAATCCATAATTCTGTAACGTATTATATTCCTCTTGTAAAAATGAGACATCCTCACTTTTACTTGCATAATATAAACTATTTCGCAGAATAAAATGGGGATCAATATCAAGAGTCGGTATAACCTCTTCCATTGTTCTTAGCGCTTCATAACAAAGCTTATATGCTCGTACCCCTTTTTCTTTACCAAATGTATGGATAAGGGAGGTTAACGATTTATCATGAAGGAATTGTAGTAAACCTGTATTAGCAGCTGTGCTACCACACCCAATTGCTCTTTTTTCAATAAGCGTAACACTCATGCCAATTTTCGCTAACGAATGCGCTATATGAGCACCAGCTTCGCCGCTTCCGACTACGAGCACATCACATATCATATCATTTTCTAACAGTGGATAACAAGGTACAGAAACTCCTGTATTCCAAAACAACTTACCATTCATAAGTTTCATAATTATACTCCTAAAATATAAGTTTCTCCTTTCTATGTTTTGTTATTTTCCATAAAAAAATCCAACTAACATAGGCTAGTTGGATTTTTTATTTTTAATTAGAACGCTCTTCAAGCCAATTTCCAATCGTCGGATATGTTTGTTTTACAGCTGTTCCACCGTAAACGATAGACATATGCCCTGTCGGTAAACATACATATTGTTTATCTGTGCTAGAAATATGGTCTAGTAATGCTTCTACTTGACATGGCAAAGCAATATGATCACGTTTCCCGGAAATATTTAAGACATTCGCCTTAATATTTGCAAGGTCTACCTTTTGTCCGCGAATAACGAGTTCACCCTTAACCAGTTTATTATTTTGATAAAAATCACGAATCCACTGTCTGTATGATTCACCTGGGAACGGAATACCATCACCAACCCACTTTTGAACCAATCTCCAGCTTTCGACGAAGCGCTCATTCTCTGAACGATCTACTAAAGCAACATATGGACCGACAAAGTTCGTAATTGGTTTTAACATTTTGTTTCCGAAATCAATCATTTCTGGCGGAATATTTCCAAATGTATCAACCGCTTTATCTAAATTGAAGTATTTCTCATCTAACAAAGGACCATACAATCCTGTTTCAGAGAAATCAAAAGGACTTGTCATGAAAATTAAATTACGAATTGGCATGTGCGGATGAAGTGCTGCATAAATAGAAGTTAGCGTTCCACCCATGCAATAACCAAGTAAAGAAATCTCGTCCGATTTTGCAGTTCGCATTACTTTTTTTACTGCTTTTGCAATATAATCAAACACGAAATCATCAAATTTCAAATGACTATCTTCTAAACCAAATGTGCCCCAATCAAGCATATACACATCAAAACCACGATCCACTAGATATTCCACTAAACTATTTCCAGGAGTTAAATCCATAATATATGGTTTATTGATAAGAGCATATATTAACAGAATTGGAACTCTTTGTGTTTTTTCTTGTTTTGGAATGTAGCGATAAAGCTTCGTCTTATTCTTCGTCCAAATAACCTCTTTCGGCGTTAATCCTACTTGCGGCTCTGGTTCACGTAATAAAATTTCACTCGCCCTTTTCACTCGGCGGTATGCTTTTCGGTACTCTTCTGGGTATAGCTCTAATTGCTTTTCCCATTCTGTTGCGAATGTAGTCATTTTTTTATCTCCTTTTTGGTCGATTTCCTTCTTAAAAAAAGAAGTGCATTCCTGCTATGGATATGCACTTTTTTCTTACTTCATTACATATATAATCCGCCGTTAATGTTTAATTGCTGACCTGTGATATACGCACCGTCACGGCATAGGTATACTACACCTTTTGCAATTTCATCAGCTTGACCAAAACGTTTTTTCGGGATTTTTGCAACGATTTTTTGACGTACTTCTTCTGGCACTTCTGCTACCATTTCAGTATCAATAAATCCTGGGCAAATTGCATTTACAGTGACATTTGTTTTTGCAAGTTCTAACGCTAATGATTTTGTAAATCCTAACATACCCGCTTTTGCTGCTGAGTAGTTTGTTTGGCCAAATCCACCTGCTTGACCAATAATAGAAGAAATGCTAATAATTCTTCCTTCTTCCGCTTCCGTTATGTATGGAAGAACCGCGCTTGTCGTATTAAATACGCTACTTAAATTCACGTCAATTACGCGCTCCCAATCTTCACGATTTAACTTTTTGAATGTACGATCTCTTGTAATACCAGCATTATTAACAAGAATATCAACTTTACCAAAATGATTCACAGCTTCTTCTACAAGTCGGTTTGCATCTTCTACTTTAGAAACATCCGCTTGCACTGCATAAACGTCATGTCCGTCTTTTCCTAGTTCATTTACTAAGTTTTCAGCTGCTTCTTTACTGCTATTATAGTTAATAACAACTTTAGCGCCCTCTTGTGCTAACGCTACTGTAATTGCTTTTCCAATCCCTTTTGCTCCACCTGTTACGATTGCTACTTTTCCATTTAATTGAACCATTTCTTTTCCCCCTTAAATGAATTTGTGAACGATTGTTATGAATCATTTTGGTACTCATACTGTAGAGTCCCTATATAATTATGTTTCGCCGTTTACATGTGAAAAGAGATTCTCCCTCTCTCTTTTGCCTGTTATAAACAAGCGCTTTTATCATTTTTTATTTTCCGGCTTATTCGCAGGCTTTATCTCTTCTTTTACAGGTACTTGTAGTTTAGCTAGTACTGCATTTTGCTTTTCTAGCAATTCTAAAATTTGATCTACTTTTGTTTCAAGCGTACGAATATCTTGTTTCACTTTTGTCACATCACGCTTTAATGTAGGAGCTTGTCCTAAAGAATCTACTTTCTCCTCTAGAAACTCCTCAATGTTATCTACTTTATTTTCTAAGTTAATAACAAGCGTAGCCACTCTTGCGATATCCTCTTTCGTCGGCACATTTACTTGTTCTAAATAGTTTTTTGTCGTATCATTTAATGCTTTTTGATAAAACAAATTCAAATCTAGAACGCTGCCCATCCAAGCAGAATATTCTTCTGTTTTAATTGTTTCATTGAGCGCTTTTCCCCAAAATGTTTCGGTTTGTTCATAAGCATTTTTCCATGCTTGTAGTGGATCGAATTTTTGATCAATCACTTTACCTACACTCCCTTTTTCTTTTTTGAAACAATTCAACCTATTCACTATTTTCTAATATTCTGAATAAAACTTCAAGTCTATATTTTATTTTTTTCTATTTTCTAACAAATGTGTTGACTTTAAAAACAGATAGGTGTAAATTGCACTTATAAGCAAAAAATTCCATCTAACTGATTCATGAGGTGATGCACAATCATGCTACAAAATGAACCAGAACAACGCGAAAGTTTGGAGAACAACCAAGCGAAACAACCAAACTCCATGCCAAAAAACTTCTTAGTTCCCTTCTTACTTCTCTGTCTAAAAGACTGGAGTCTTCATGGTTACAAACTTATTCAAATGCTAATGGATATCGGCTTTTCTTCTGTTGACCAAGGTAATGTTTATAGAACACTACGCAAATTAGAAAAAGAAAACCTTATTTCTTCTACTTGGGATACAAGCGATGGAGGGCCGGCAAAAAGAATTTATTCTTTAACTGAATATGGAGAGCAATATTTAACAACATGTGCGACTTCTTTTGAACATTATCAAAATATGTTGCGGACGTTTTTCACGTTATACACCAATGCATTCTTTCCATTTTCTACTTCTCCAGAAAAGGATGAAAAGGATTCTTCATCTTCACCTGGTGGTACAGCAGAGTAATCTGCGTTCACAATATGTAAAAAAACATTTGGGGGTCAAACAATGGAAACTAAACCATACGAATTAGTCGATGCATTTTGGAAAAACTGGTCTCAATCACTTTCCCTTTTTTCTTCAGCTGGGAAACAATTAGAGCAACTTACTTTAGAAACATTAAAACAACAACAAGACGCTTTGCATAAATTAACATCAGGAGTAGATGAACTAGAAAAAGAACTACAACAAATCACTGCTCAGTTCAATAACCAATATACAGATTACGTGAAACAATTAACTGGTAACTCCTTAAATGATCAAATTAACGAGTGGCAAGACAAGTGGAAAGAACTTTCTGCTCATATGCAGCAGCTTACTGTTTCTCCTACAAAAACATCTTTGTCAATTCTTACACAAACAAGCGGTCAATTTGAAGAAACAACAAAACAATTTATTGAGCAACAACAATTACAACGTGAAGAGGCTCAAAAACAGTTAGAGGGTTTTTTGGAAGAGTTCAAGTCAAAACAGTTGGAACTCGCAAAAAAGTTCGAGGAAAACTCAAAAAATCTATTTACTTCCATCAAGTAAGAAAAATGTGGGAGCTAACTGCAGCACAAACAAAACTCTTTCTTCCTCCTACTACATCAAGATGGCTAACATTTTTCGATATGGAAAAGAAGGAGGACAAAATGAATCCATTTCAAGAAGCACAAACTGTTCCGGAGCTTCGTTATGATGAGATTCAAGTCGGTGATCAAGCATCCCTTACAAAAACAATTACAGATGAAGATGTTATCAATTTTGCAAAATTGACTGGAGATGTGAATCCTATTCACATTTTAGATTCTTTTGCAAAAACGACAATGTTTAAAGAACGTATTGCTCACGGTATGCTCGTTTCGAGTTTTATTTCTACCATCCTTGGAACGAAACTCCCAGGCAAAAATACGATTTATTTATCCCAAAATGTTTCATTCCGTGCCCCTGTCAAAATCGGTGATACACTTCGCGTTGTGGCAGAGGTTATTAAGAAGCGTGACGATAAAAAAATCATTACGTTGCAAACAAACATATATAATCAATCAGATGATATTGTCGTGGAAGGAACAGCGACAATACTAAAAAAAGAGTAGCAAAGTTGCTACTCTTTTTTTCTATCCAAGAACTTCTAATCGCACCGATTACTTCCGCGTATGAGTATGTCATTTCCACATAAAATAACGTTACCAGTTTAGATAAGAACTTAGCTGAACTGGACTACTCATAAGGATGTGTATCAACATGGTAAAAACAAACAAATTATTAGTTCCAGGTGCAGAACAAGCGCTTGAACAATTTAAATATGAAATTGCACAAGAATTTGGTGTAAGCTTAGGTTCTAATACAGCATCTCGTTCTAACGGTTCAGTTGGCGGTGAAGTAACAAAACGTCTTGTTGCTTTAGCTCAACAACAATTACGTGGATAATTATATAACATATGGCTTAGAGGCAGATATTATCTGCCTCTTTCTATTTTCAACATACATAATAGTGCTTTTTCACATACTAATCAAAGCAAAACGAAAGGAGCAATATGTGACATGAAACGGATTAATATTCGCATGAGCCCTCCCCGCGTTCTTACTTTATCTTTTATTGTATTATCAGTTGTCGGCACATGCTTATTAAAACTGCCAATTGCTACGACAACGTCCATTTCATGGCTCGATGCCTTATTTACAACCGTTTCCGCTTGTACTGTTACTGGGCTTGGTGTTGTGGATACTGGAAAAGTGTTTACTTTATTTGGACAATGTGTCATTTTAACGCTTATACAAGTTGGCGGGCTTGGCATTATGAGCTTTGCGGTCTTAATTGCTATTATGCTCGGAAGAAAAATCGGTCTTCAAAACCGTATTTTATTACAACAAGCATTAAATCAAACGAATATCGGCGGCGTTATCCGTCTTGCCAAAGCATTATTTTTATTCTCTTTTACAGTCGAATGTATCGCTACTTTAATTCTTTCTTTTGAATGGGTACCCAAATATGGGGTTGCCAAAGGGATCTATTATAGTTTTTTCCATTCAATCTCAGCCTTTAACAATGCTGGTTTTTCTGTGTGGAGCGATAATTTAATGTCCCATTCTCATAGCATTCTTGTCAATTTCGTCATTTCCTCTCTAATCATTTTAGGTGGAATTGGTTTTACAGTAATTGTAGACATAAAAAGAAAGAAAAACTTTAAAAACCTTACACTACATTCAAAACTTATGCTCACTTCTACTCTAATCGTCAACATTATTGCTACCCTTTTTATTTTTATATTCGAGTTCCATAACTCCCTTTCTATGAGAGGTTTTACCCCATTTGAAGAAGGAATGGCCTCTTATTTTCAAGCAATTTCAACACGAACTGCCGGGTTTAATACTGTTGATATTTCTACATTGTCAAAACCTTCCCTCCTATTAATGATGCTCCTTATGTTTATTGGTGCTGGTAGTGCTTCAACGGGTGGTGGGATTAAGTTAACAACATTTTTAATCATATTTTTTGGCGTATTTAAATTTTTACAAGAACAAGAGGATATTGTCGTATTTAAAAAATCCATTAAAGATACTCTCATTGTCAAATCATTAACCATTACTATTATTTCCATTTCATTTATCTTTTTTGCTATTTTAATTTTGAGTATTACTGAGCGAGTTCCTCTATTGATGAGTGCTTTCGAAGTATTTTCAGCATTCGGGACTGTTGGCCTCAGTATGAACTTAACACCCCACTTAACTATAATCGGAAAAGCTATTATTATCTTTATGATGTTTTTTGGCAAAATGGGGCCTTTAACATTGGCTTTTTCATTTGCTCGTAAAAAGAACCGGAAAATAAAATATCCTAATGAAGATATTTTAACAGGTTGACAACCGTATCAATTATCCATATAATGAGAATACAATAACATATCTCCAAAGGGGAGTAGCGTCCAAGAATATTTCTTGGAAACAAAGTCGTCATTACGTAGAACTTAGTTCTTCCGGCTTTGTTGGCATTTTTATTACATATGTCTAGCAAGACCTTTGCCTATTAACGGCAGAGGTCTTTTTTGTATTCATTTCCAAATTCTTCCAAAGTTAATAGGCAGGAGTATGGGGAAACTAAATAGTGGGGAAATTCTTCACTTATTTAGAACTTATAGAGATGAGAGGAGAATGTACATGGATGTATCATTATTATTGGAGTATGGTTGGGTATTACTCATCCTAATTGCACTTGAAGGGATTTTAGCGGCTGATAACGCTCTTGTTCTTGCAATTATGGTAAAACATTTACCAGAAGAAAAACGAAAGAAAGCACTATTTTACGGATTAGCGGGGGCATTTGTTTTCCGATTTGGATCGTTATTTATGATTTCGTTCTTAGTCGATGTATGGCAAGTGCAAGCAATCGGTGCCATCTACCTTATGTTTATCGCTGGTAATCACTTATTTAAAACATATGTTAAAAAGAATACAGATGAAGAAACAGAAGAAAAAGAAGCAAAGAAAAAACAAGAGAACTTCTGGTGGACTGTATTTAAAGTTGAAGTTGCTGATATCGCCTTCGCAGTTGATTCAATTTTAGCTGCGGTTGCACTAGCAATGACTTTACCAAAAACAGGATTAGGTACAATTGGTAGTCTAGATACTGGGCAATTCGTTGTTATCTTTGTAGGTGGACTTATCGGATTAATCATTATGCGATTTGCAGCAACTGCATTCGTACAAATCTTAAAACGTAAACCAGGACTTGAAACTGCAGCATTCTTAATTGTAGGTTGGGTTGGTGTGAAGCTAGCAGTTTATACATTAGCACACCCTGCATTAAATGTAATTCCACATTCATTCCCAGAATCCACTCCGTGGAAGCTTACATTCTGGATTGTATTAGTCGGAATCGCAGTTGGTGGTTGGTTCTTCTCAAAAGAAGTAGAAGTAAAAGTAGAAAAGAATTTAGACGAAAAAGCGCTGTAATTACAGCGCTTTTTCTTTTTCCTTTCTTCCTCTCAATGTCCAGAAAAAATTCCATTATACTACCCTTTGTAAACGTTTTCTTAACGTATGTATGTCCTTTTTGTGAAACATTGCACAAACTTATTGAAAGTGAGAACAATTCCATGTACTTTATTCATATAAGGAGTATTTATAGAAGATTTACTAAAGGAGCGTATTACTCATGCTAGAACAAGGACTAGATTATGTTGTCAAACTGGCTAAAAGCAAAAAGAAAATGCTAGATACAAACCCAATGCAATATTTCATTCGTGCTGCACTTGCGGGTATTTATATCGGTTTTATTATTGTACTATGTTTTAAATTAGGTAACTTTTTTCACATTGCAGATTCACCAGCAACTTATTTAGCTGCTTCTATGTTTTTCGGGATTGCTCTCGTACTTATTATATATGGCGGTGCTGAATTGTTTACTGGAAACACAATGTACTTTACTGTAGCAACTTTAAGAAAAGAAACAACGATTTCTGATACACTTCGTAACTGGGTTGCTTGTTATGCAGGTAACTTAGCCGGCGCGTTATTCTTTGCCTTACTATTTTACGCAACTGGAATTTTTGAAGCAATTGATCACGGTCACCTAATGAATAAAGTCGTTGAAGGAAAGATGAACACACCTACAATGCAGTTATTCTTTAAAGCCATTTTATGTAACTGGCTCGTATGTCTTGCTTGCTTCTTACCATCTCAGGTTAAAGGCGACACGGCAAAAATAATGGTCATGATGCTACTTGTTTTCACATTCTTCTTATCTGGTTACGAACATAGTATTGCAAACTTGTCACTCTTTGCTTTATCTTTAGTTTCACCACATCCTGAGACAATTTCTTTTTCAGGTGCTATTCATAACTTAATTCCTGTTACAATCGGTAACATTATTGGCGGATCAGTATTTGTCGGTATGGTATACCACTACTTAACAAAAAAAACACCTGAAGTTCAACAGGAAGAAACTGAAATCGCAGCAGCTCAACAAGAAGAGATTATTCCTTTACAAGCACATATGAAACATTAAAAACTCCAAAGTTTTACTTTGGAGTTTTTAGCTTCCCACGTATTTAACAACAAGGTGAGGATTAATTTCTCCTTCTTTCTTTCCCTTATCCATTCTCTGTTTCATCTTGTGCATACCGATGACATCATTCGTATGAAGGTGAATTTCATTTACATATAACCCCTCTGTACAAAAAGCTTCTACAAAATCCAGTCCATTTTTTGCTCCCCACCCCATATTAAAATCAAGGGAAAGAATATTCACATCATAATCCCGAACCATTTGCAAAGCACATTCTACTGTAGTTGCGGGCACATACCCGAACGGGCAACTTCTTTGATCATCCATATATACGTTCATTTTCTATTCCCTCTCTAATTTGAATATGCGGCCAATACATAACATATTGCCCCAAGACTAATAAAAGGACCAAATGGAATTGGTTTTCGTACTTCTATACATTTTAATACGATACCCACCCCAAAGAAACAAAGACTGAAACAAGATGCTAAAAATAAAATGATAAAAACGCCTTTCACTCCTACTATAAACCCAAGTAACGAAAGTAGTTTTATATCACCTCCGCCAAGCCCTTCTGGATATATCTTTTGCATGCAATATAACAAAATGAATATAACACCACTACCAACTATACTATCTGTCCAAGTAACTAATTGTACAAAAACACTTTCAAGAATGAGTAAAACGGCAAACGAAATTAAAATACAATCAGGAATTAACATATATAAGTAATCTGTAACTGAAATAATAAGAAGTAGCGAAAAAAGGGATAAAATGATAATAAGCTCTCGTTCTATTCCAATCATATACACGGTAAGAAGAAATATACTTCCTGTTATACATTCAAATGCTACATACATAATTGGAATTTTCCTCTTACAATTCGTACAACAGCCTCTTTGTATATAAAATGAAATGATGGGGATTAGTTCTTTTGGCCTTAGCACATATTTGCAATAATAACAATGTGAACGCGGGGTAATAATAGACGCACCTAATGGAACCCTCATCGCAACTAGCATAAAAAAAGAACCAAACACCATCCCTGCTAACAGTGCATATAAATAAGTGAACATCCCTTCCTCTCCTTTCCCAAAAAACATAGCAAAAAAAGGAGAGAACTTCTACTTCATATTATCCTTTATTCTACTAAAAAGCAGGCCATTTTCTGGCCTGCTTTCCCCTCTTTTATACGATGAAATATACTGCTTTTAATGGTCCATGTACTCCGACAACAAGATTCATCTCAATGTCAGCCGAGTTACTTGGCCCTGTAATAAAGTTAATACAAGATGCCGCTGTCTCCCCATTTTCTACGCGTAAGTTCATATCCTGAACTGCTTGTGTAATACGAGGCACAAGTGTTTCACGTGGAATAATAGCAAAATATACAGTCGGTAAAAAGTGTAAAGAACGTCCTTGCCCTTTATGACTTTGTACAACAATTGTACCAGATTCAGCTAATGTATAATCACTAAATGCAATACCAATATTCGCTTTTTCAGCTAAACACATATTTTCGTCTTTTCTCTCTGGATCCCATACGTTTACTTCAACGTCTCGCTTTGGAAGTTCTTCTTTAAATAAAGATGTTAAACCATATGCATCAAAACGATCATCTGCTGATAATAAAATAGGTCCACCGCCGTTTTCCATGATTACTTTTTGAAGGTCTTCACCTAATCGGTCATTTGTCGTTTCTACTACAGTTGTATGAATGTTTGTACATTGCTTTTTAAACACTTCTAGTAATTCTTCTTGTGAACAATCTTTTAACGTTTCTATATTCACATTACTTTTCCATACTGGTCGCTCTACATCTTCTGTTTTACGCGCGCGCCCAAGTTCTTTTGCAATGTTATCTAGAAAGGCATCACGGTTTTGAATTAATCCTGTCATTATTTATCCCCGCCTTTCTTATGATCTTTATACCAATCACGGAATCGCTCTTTACTTGGAGCTGGGAATTCCCGAATATCCGTCCAGTTTTTAAGTGGTCCAACACCTTTTGATACACGATTACCAGATGTAAATGGACTCATTGCCGCTGGTGCCATTTTTGACCCCATTTTATATAAAGCAGCTGAAGAAGCACCCATACTAAACATTTTCATTGCTAGTTTTTCTGCAAGTGGTGCACGACCTTCTTGCTCAACAATAACTTGACGATGTTTTAATAATAAATCATGCAATGGAATTTTTACTGGACAAGCTTCTGTACATGCTCCGCATAAACTAGATGCATAAGGAAGCTCTTTGTAATCATCATATCCACCTAGAAGCGGTGTTAATACCGCACCGATTGGTCCTGAGTAAATCGATCCATATGAATGTCCACCAACGTGACGATATACAGGACATACATTAACACAAGCAGCGCAACGAATACATTGTAATACTGAACGGAATTCAGATCCCAGAATTTGAGAGCGACCATTATCAACAACAACTAAATGGAATTCTTCAGGTCCATCAACTTCCTCTTCTTGAATTGGTCCTGCTACCGTTACATAACTTGTTAATTTTTGACCTACTGCACTACGACATAGTAAACCAACTAAAACATCTAATTCTTCCATTGTCGGAACCATACGTTCCATACCCATTACCGCAATTTGTGTTTTCGGAATTGACATAACAAGATCTGCATTACCTTCATTCGTTACTAGACAAAGAGAGCCAGTATTTGCAACAGCAAAATTACAACCAGTTACACCAATTTCTGCATCCATAAATTTCTCACGAAGTTGTTTACGAACAAACTTTGTCATTTCATACGGGTCATCAGAATTTTCATAGCCTAGCTTTTCTTTAAATACATCGCGAATTTGCGTTCTATTTTTATGAAGTGCAGGTGCAATAATATGTGAAGGTGGATCGTTATCTACTTGCAAGATATACTCTCCTAAGTCACTCTCTAACACTTCACAGCCAATCTCTTCAAGCGCATGATTCATACTGATTTCTTCTGTTACCATCGACTTTGATTTTACTACTTTTTTCGCTTGTTTCTTTTTGGCAACGTCTTGAATATACTTTGCTGCTTCCTCTTTCGTCTTCGCAAAGTACACGTGTCCGCCTCTTTTTGATACATTTTCACTTAACTGCATTAAATAATAATCAAGATTTTCTAACGTATGTTGACGGATTTGTTCACCTAGTTCTCGCCACTCTTCCCAGTTTCCTAATTCATCTGCGGCTTTTAAGCGATTCGTATATAAACGCGTTTGTGCAGAAGAAACTGCTCCGCGCATAAACGAATCTTGAATTCCATCACCAACGCGATCATTAAATTTTTTCTCACTGATTTTCATAGACATAGCTTATGTTCCCCCTTCATGAGCGACTATTCAGTACCTCAGCAATATGCATTACTTTTACTTCTTTTCCTAAACGCTCAATACGTCCGCCAATGTTTAACAAACACCCACAATCTGCACCGATTAAATAATCTGCACCTGTTTCCATTACACTATCTACTTTTTCGTCTACCATTTGCTCAGAAATTGGAGTCATCTTAACTGAAAACGTTCCCCCAAACCCGCAACAATTTTGCACGTTTGGTAAATCTCTCACAGTTAATCCTTTTACATTTGATAATAAAATTCCTGGTGCTTCTTTTATTCCGAGCATACGTGTCATATGACATGATTTATGAATAGTAGCTATCCCTGGTAAACTTGCACCAACATCTGTAACTTTTAAAACATCTACAATAAACTGTGTAAATTCATAGGTTTTATCAGCAACTTTTTGTGCACGTTTAGCCCACTTTGGATCATCTTTGAAAACATGCGGATACTCATGAAACATTGTCGCACACGAACCAGATGGCGTAACGATATATTCTGCATCTTCGAAAGTTTCAATCATATGTTTCATCGCTTCTTTTGCTGCTTCTACATGGCCACTATTATAAGCAGGCTGGCCACAACAAACTTGTGCTTCTGGAAATTCAATTTCACAACCTAAACGCTCCAACACTTCAACTGTTGCTTTGCCGACATTTGTTTCGAACATATCGACTAAACAAGTAACAAATAAAGTAACTTTCATAACTATTACTCCCCCTTTTTACAACTTCGCCAACAAACATATGGTCATCAGATGACTGAGTAGAGAAGAAATAGGCTCAACCATGGCCTATCCTCTCCCTCTTCTAAAGAAAACGCTTACTTAATCTTTCTCTATTTTATCAGAAAATTAAATTTTTAAAAGATTAAATTACGAATTTATATCGTTTTTACCTGTGACAATATGTTCTACATTTGTTAAATGATCTAGCATTGCTTGCTGCGCTAATTCTACATCTTGTTTTAACACCGCATCATATATAACTTGATGCTCTTCTATAAGTCGTTCTGATGTCGTTTGTTCACCATATAAAATAATGCGTCTTGATTCACCAATCGTTTCAGCAATCATCTCTGAAACATGATTCATGAGTTCAAGCAAAATGTTATTATGCGAAGACTCTGCAATTCCCATATGGAATTGAAAATCGGCTTTTTCGCCAGCCTTTTCATCTCCAATGCTCTTTGCCATTTCATCTAACCAATGTTTCATATTTTGTAAATTATCTTCCGTACGTTTTGCCGCCGCTACTCGAACTGCCCCCACTTCAAGCACCTTTCGTACTTCTAATAAATTCAAAATATCTTCTTTCTTCATTAATAATCTATTGTTTAATGATTTCGTTAATGAAGAAGAATCGAAGTTCTTCACATATGTACCTTCTCCTTGTTTCATCTCAATTAAGCCCATCGCTCTTAGCGCACTTAGCGCTTCACGAACAGCAGATCTACCAACTTGAAACTGCTCAGCTAATTGATGCACAGGGAGTAGTTTGTCACCAGGTTTTAACGTACCATTTTTAATCATTGTTAAAATAGCTTCAGATACTTCTTCGTAAATTTTTTTCGGTTTAATAGATTTGTACTCCAGTTAAATCACCTCAGTATCTTCCAAACAACAATTGAAACGATTTATAAGAACTTTGCATCATAACTATTTTAGACCGAATTGATAAGAAGTACAAATGTTTTGTTCATAAAATAGTCAAATTTTCGATATTTATTACATATTAATTTATATTTTTACGTATAAAGTGAAACTTTAATCAGTAGGGGTTTTGTTCATCCCCCACTGATTATTAGCACTCACCAATCGGGCTTTTACGGACAGCAGGGCCTCCACCTAACTTCTTTGCTTCCGTTGAATTTTGAGGTGAGGGTCTTACTGTCCGGCAAATAGCGGGATAAATATTTTCTTCAATATAAAGAACATGTCCTAAAAATTAGAACATGCCCCCCTCATCCTGTACATTCAGTTTAATAATAACCGTTGTTCCCTTATCTTTTTCACTTTCAATTTTCCAATGTCCACCATGTATATGAACAATTTGTTTCACAATAGCAAGGCCTAAACCTGTTCCACCGTGTTGACGACTTCTCGCTTTATCAACTCGGTAAAAGCGTTCCCCAAGATTCTCCAAATGCTCTATATCAATGCCAATTCCTGTATCTTTTATTTTCAATTCACAGTAATCATCGATTTGCTCTAAAGTTATAACGATATTTCCGTTTTGATTTGTATACCGTATCGCATTATCTAACACATTATGAAGCACTTGTTGCATACGATCCTCATCAATCATGACAATGATCTCTGGATTTAAATTGGTTGAAATATGAAGTTCCTTTTCTATAAACTTAATCTCATACGTATCTAATACGTCTTCAATCAGCTGTGAAAAAACGATAGGTTGCTTCTTTAACGGAAAGTGCTCACCTTCTAATTGTGCTAAGTCTAACAAGTCATGAACGAGACGCTGCATACGACCTGCTTCTTTATGAATTAGCTGCGTTACTTTTTCCTGCTGCGGTCCCTTGGCAACGCCATCTAAAATAGCCTCGCTATACCCTTTTATATAACTAAGTGGTGTTCTAAGTTCATGCGAAACATTTGCTAAAAATTCCTTACGCTTTACATCTTCTGTTTCTAATGAATTGGCCATTTTATTAAATGCTTTTCCTAACCGTCCAATTTCATCCTCTGAAGAAACTGTAATCCGCTCCGAGAAATCTCCCGTAGCCAAATGATTTGCAACCCGTTCCATTTGCGAAAGTGGCTTCGTAATTGCAATTATAATTTTTCTTCCAACCCATATAGTAATTAAAATCATAGCAATTGCTAACGGTGCTAAAATAAGACCCATATCATAGATTAAATCTTTTATACTTTTTAAAGGAATATACGAATAGACAATTCCGACTAATTTTTTATTTTCCAATACAGGGATGACAACCCCCATAATATTACGGTCAAAATGTTCTTCATATCCTATTTTTGTCACAGTTTTCCCATCTAATAGCGTTTGCCTATCTCTTTCACTTATAAGGGAATGATGATGCACATCAAAAGGCAAACATGCACTTAAATCACGCGGATTAGACACGAAAATAACGTCTGAACTAGATATTTGATCAAACGATCTTACTTTCTCTTCAAAAGTTGATATTCCTTCGTGCTTATCATATTGGGCAGCAAGATTTTTTCCTTCCATTACTAATGAACCTTTTAAATTATCAACGTATAGTTTTTCATACGAGTATAAAGATACGAAATAAAGAAAGGACACTGTTACACATACTGCACATACTACTGTAAGCCAAAGTTTTTGTACCATTGTAAACATACGTTACACCTCGAATTTATAGCCTACACCCCAAACAGTTTGAATGTAGTTTCCACTTTCTCCAAGCTTCAAGCGCATCGTTTTCACGTGCGTATCTACTGTTCTTGTACTTCCGGCATAATCATATCCCCATACCTTTTCAAGTAATTGCTCCCGGCTAAATACTTGTCCTGTATGCTGGCAAAGAAAATATAGTAAATCAAACTCTTTTACAGTAAGAGAAATCGACTCACCATCCGCCTCGATTCTTCTACTTTTTTCATTGATAAGAATTGGTCCAAATTGAATCTCTTCTTGCTGTTCTTGTTTTGTATATCTTCTTAGCACAGCTTCCATACGGGCAACTAATTCACCCGGACTAAACGGTTTTACAATATAATCATCTGCTCCCATACGTAAGCCGTTCACCCTATTCCACTCTTCACCTTTTGCGGTTAAAAATATAATCGGCACATCTGACGTTTTTCTAATTTCTTTACAAACTGAAAGTCCATCCATTTCTGGCATCATTATATCTAATACAACGAAATCATAATGATCCGTTTCTAGTTTTTTAAGAGCCTCTTTTCCATTCTCAGCTTCTCCCCACTCATATCCAAAGTTATCCAAATACATTCCAACAAGCTGCCTCATATCACTTTCATCATCTACAACTAGTACTCTATATTTATTCATTGTCCTTCCCTTCCCTCTCTATGAGTTGAAACGGTCCTTTTCCGACTTTAATTGTTTGTTTTATTTTCAAATTCTTCATATCCATAACGCACACTTCATCACTATCATAACTTGCTACATATCCTTCTGCTCCGCTCTCCAAAAATGCAAATGGATTTGATCCTACTTCTACAGAAGCTATTTCTTTATATGTGCTAATATCAAACTTTCTAAGTGTATTCGACCCATGACTTAATGCATATACGTACTTACTATCCTTCGTTATATTCACAGGCATAAATGGAGCATGTAAAGAACGTACCATTTCTCCATCCTGCAAAGAATATACTAACACTTTCTCATTTACTTGATTTCCATCACCATGTCCGCCAATCCATATTTCTTTCCCATCAGGACTAATCGTTGCTCCTGTTGATGCTGGTGGAATCATAAAGGATTGAACAACCTCTTTTTTCTTCGTATCAATTGTCGTTAGTTTCGTATCATAAAAGTTTAATACAGATAACCGATTATGATACTCTACCATCGTTATAGGTCCTTTGCCTGTTGAAACATTTCCTGTCTCTTTCCCATTTATCGTAAAGAACCTTACCTTTTGAACATTTTGATCGGCAGCAAATAATTGTTTTTTATCTTCTGATACGACCACATTTACAATGCCCTTTCCAGTTTTATATTTTCCCACTTGCCTTCCTTCCGCTAGTGAATATACATACATATATTCTAATTGCTTACCGTATACAAGTATTTCCTCACCATTTGGAAGCAGTGTGATTCCGGCCATTGGCTCATTTAGTTCCCATGTCGTGATTAACTTTTTATCTTTTTTATCAATAAAACTAATACTGCCTTCTTTTATATTCGTTGTTATAATAACATTTTTATCTTTAGCAATTGGTGTATACGAACTTCCTTGACACCCTACTAATAGAAATAAAAAACAGAGAAGAAAAACATACTTTCTCAAAAGATTCCCTCCATCTTCGGATGATTTCGTTATAATTGTAAAATAACAAATAAATGTGTGGAAAGTGTGAAATTTTCCTTTCTTACTCAATTTACATATATAATGTACAACAAATAGAATTTGAGGTGTGTCAATTATGCTATTTCCTGATTTAGCGAATAAAATTGTACGAGAAGTACGCAGACTAATTACAGAAAATATTATTATCATTAATATAGAAGGCGTTATTATCGCAAGTACAGATACAGAAAGAATTGGTCAATTTCATGAAGGTGCACTCCGCTGCGCCAAACAAAAGAAAACCGTCATCATTACAAAAGAAGATGAAAGGCGATTGCAAGGTGTAAAGGCTGGGATGAATCTTCCTTTATTATTTCATGATGAAGTAATTGGTGTCATTGGAATTACAGGAGAACCTGAAAATATTTCACGCTACGGCGAAATATTGCGTAAGATGACCGAATTATTAATTCATGAAAACTACTTTTTAGAGCAACTAGAACTTGAGCACCGTTCTTATGAAGCTTTCGTCTTTGATTGGCTTCAAAATACAGAGTGGTCCCCGAGTTTTCTTGATCGCGCCAAAACACTTGGCATTGATTTATATAAGAAAAAACAACTTATTTTGTTTTCTATTGGCAAAAATGACACGATGCTCCAGCGTAAAATATGGCAACACATACGTAATATTTTAACAAAAGAGCATCTATTTGTTCGTTGGGGAAATGATCGTTTTATTTTATTTACAGCAACGAGCTCCAAAGAGCAAACTTATCAATTTTTAAAACGGTTAAAACAAGACTGCGAAACTTTATTTTCTATTCCTTTATATATCGGGATTGGACAAACAGTTACCTCAAACAATATGAACATATGTTACGAACAAGCATTACGCGCTCTTTCTGTATCATTGGAAACGAAAAAAATTGTATTTAATGAAGATTTACGTTTAGAAATGTGTTTACAAGATATTTCTGCCGAAACGCGTGAACAATTTCTAGAGCGTACCATCGAAAACTTATTATCATTTCCTGAGCTTATGCATACTTTGCGCTTATTTATCGATTATAACCAATCTTATAAACAGACGGCTAAACAATTACATATACACATTAACACATTACATTACAGGCTAAAAAAGATTGAAGAACATACAGGACTTGATCCAAAACAATTCAAAGACTTAAACGTTTTATACTTCGCACTCCTCCTATTAGATGATCATACAAAAAAGAACGATAAAACAGATTAATCTTTAGATGATTATACATAGAAAGAATCCCTCGACTTTTTTATCATTATAATGAAAGCACTGTTACCACGTTGTTTATTATAACTAAACACGTTAACAGTTTGAGGGGGATTTCCAATGTTAGAAAAACAAATTATTCATTCATTCGTATCTATTGTTGGCGAAGATAATGTAGATACATCCAATATGGGGCGTTTAACTTATAGTTATGATGCCACTCCAAACTTCCAAGCAATGCCTGATGCAGTCATTGCTCCTCGTAATACAAATGAAGTAGCTGAAGTGTTAAAAGTATGTAACACTCACAAAATCCCTGTATATGTGCGCGGGTCTGGAACAAACCTTTGCGCAGGTACATGTCCACTTGAAGGCGGTATCGTCCTTATTTTCCGCCATATGAACAATATTTTAGAAATTGATGAAGAAAACTTAACAATTACTGTACAAGCTGGAGTCATTACACTTGATATTATTAAAGCGGTAGAAGAAAAAGGTTTATTTTATCCACCAGATCCAAGCTCGATGAAAATTTCTACAATCGGCGGCAATATTAATGAAAACTCAGGTGGATTACGCGGTTTGAAATATGGCGTAACACGTGATTATGTAATGGGGCTTGAACTTGTCTTACCAAATGGCGATATTATTCGCACTGGTGGTAAATTAGCCAAAGATGTAGCTGGTTACGATTTAACTCGTTTATTTATCGGTTCTGAAGGAACACTTGGCGTGGTAACAGAAGCTATATTAAAACTTGTTCCTATGCCTGAAACAAAGAAAACAATGCTTGCATTATATGAAGATATTAATGAAGCTGCACGTGCTGTTTCTTCTATTATTGCAAATAAAATTATTCCAGCAACACTTGAGTTTTTAGACCAACCGACAATTGAAGTTGTAGAAGAGTTTGCACAAATCGGTTTACCAACTGACGTAAAAGCAATTTTATTAATCGAACAAGACGGCCCACCCGAAGTAGTCAATCGAGATATTGAAAACATGGCTAACGTTTGCCGCTCTATGAATGCAGTTGATGTTCGCATTGCAAAAGATGAAACAGAAGCAGATGCGCTTCGTACTGCTCGCCGTAGTGCTCTATCAGCGCTCGCACGATTAAAACCTACTACAATATTAGAAGATGCGACTGTACCACGTTCACAAATCGCTCCAATGGTTGAAGCTATTAATGCCATTGCAAAAAAATATAATATTCCTATTTGTACGTTTGGACACGCTGGTGATGGTAACTTACATCCAACTTGTATGACAGATGCTCGTAATGCAGAAGAAATGCACCGAGCTGAACAAGCTTTTGCTGAAATATTTGCGAAAGCAATTGAACTTGGTGGCACAATTACTGGTGAACATGGTGTTGGTGCAATGAAAGCTCCATATTTAGAAATGAAATTAGGTAAAGAAGGTATTGCAGCTATGCAAGGAATAAAGCAAGCTTTCGATCCAAACAACATTATGAACCCTGGAAAAATGTTCGCGAAAGACACTCGAAAAAGAGTGGTGGTTGAGCGATGACCACATTAAATAAAGAAAATATTCAAAAAGAATTTAAAGAACGATTAAGTGAAGATGAGCTACTTAACTGTATGCGATGCGGTTTTTGTTTACCTACTTGTCCTACCTACATTCAATCCGGATATAAAGAGTCACATTCACCGCGCGGACGTATCGCATTAATGAAAGCAGTCGTTGATGGTTTAATCGAACCAGATGAAGATGTTGAAAATACATTAAACGTTTGTCTTGGTTGCCGTGCTTGTGAGCCTGTTTGTCCATCTGGTGTAAATTATGGACATTTATTAGAAGAGGCTCGAGATATTATTAATCAAAATAAAAAATTCTCAATGCCAGTGAAAGCTGTTCGAAAAGTCGTTTTTGAAGGATTATTCCCCCATCAAAATCGAATGCGAACATTAACCGGACTAATCGGATTTTATCAACGTTCTGGTTTACAAACGCTAACACATAAAACAGGTATTATGAAGTTATTCCCTGAAACACTTACAACGATGGATCTCGTTTTACCAAAAGTCCCTAAAATGAAAGCAATGAAAGATCGTCCTTCATTTTTACCTGCAGAAAGTACAAAGAAAAAACAAGTTGCATTCTTCACAGGCTGCTTAATGGATACGATGTTTTTAGAAACAAATAACGCAACGCTGAAACTTCTTCAATTAGCTGGTTGTGATATTGTTATTCCGAAAACACAAAGTTGCTGCGGTGCATTGCATGGACATGCTGGTGAAAAGAGTGGAGCAAAAGAATTAGCAAAGCGAAATATAAAAGCATTCGAAGATTTAAACATCGACTATATTATTACGAATGCAGGGGGTTGCGGAGCTTACCTCGTAGACTATGATTATCTTTTAAAAGATGATCCGAATTGGGCTGAACGTGCTAAGCAGTTTGTTTCTAAGATTAAAGATGTTACTGCTATACTAGTAGAACTAGACTTCCATAAGCGAACTGACTTACGACTCACGCCGCAGGTTATTACGTATCAAGACTCTTGTCATTTACGCAATGTTATGCGCACATCTTCTGAACCTCGTATGTTACTAGAGGCTATCCAAGGTGCAACATATCGAGAAATGAAAGATGCGGACCGCTGCTGTGGCTCTGCTGGTATTTACAATATTGTTCATTCAGAGTTATCAATGGAATTTCTAGATTACAAAATGGACCGTGTGCATGAAACAGACGCAGCAACCATTGTTACTGCAAATCCAGGTTGTTTATTACAAATGAAATTGGGTATTGAGCGAGAAGAGCTTTCTCATAAAATGAGAGGAATTCACATTGTGGATTTATTATTAGAAGCAATTGAAACTAACTCGTAATAACTCGTAACATACGTAATATTAGGAAAACGGCTATCTCCTTCGTCTATGTAAAGAGATAGCCGCTTTTTTGTCTGCTACAACATTAAAAATATGTTACTTTATTATAAAAAAGAACAACAGAAACATTACAGTTTTGTAAAAATCAATCCATTATATTCCTCAAAAAATCGCTCAAACCATTGATACAATAGGATTCTTTATTTTCTATTTAGGTAAATTTATCCAAAAACCCCCTCTTAAAACCAAGTATAAAAACACTATAAATTCCTTTTATACTCTATATTTCTCTTATTTTTGCTCCCTTCTTCTCTTAGGATAAATTAGGTAATTTTAAAGTCTATGAATTTTTTTCCATCTTTTTTCTCGCAAATTGTATGCTACGATGAATTTGTCAGTCAGACAGGCTGTCAAAAACAAATCGTGTGAAAACAAATTAAAACTTTATATAGGGGGACACACATCATGAAAAAGCGTGTTTTATTATCTGTAGCTGCTGCAACAGCTCTTACTTTAGGAGTATCTTCTCTAGATGCACAAGCTGCAACAGTACAACCATCTAACATAAAGGTTCAAAATATTCAGCATTCAAAAGTGATGATGAAGCAAATGAGCCAACAAGAACTACAAGCATTCTTACAATCTATGGGAGTTGAATCATTAGCACAATGGCAACAAGGAAACTTCCAACCAAACTGCTTCATTCCTGGTCAACAACCTACTGAAAATGTTGTAACTGAGCAACCAACAGCTAAGCCAGAAACTCAAAAGCCTGCTGAGCAAAAACCTGCCGAGCAAAAGCCTGCTGAAGAAGTTCAAAAACCAGAAGCTCAAAAGCCTGCTGAAAACAACAATACGCAAAAACCTGCTGAACAAAAACCTGCTGAGCAAAAGCCTGCTGAAGAAGCAAAATCTTTAAGCGAGTTCGAACAACGTGTTGTTGAATTAACAAACGCTGAGCGTGCAAAACAAGGTTTACCAGCACTAAAAATCGATACTGAATTAAGCAAAGTAGCACGTATTAAGTCTGAAGACATGCAAAAAAACAACTACTTTGATCATAACAGCCCTACATACGGGTCTCCGTTTGACATGATGAAGAAATTTGGTATTTCTTATACATCTGCAGGTGAAAACATCGCTCAAGGCCAACGTACACCTGAAGAAGTGGTACAAGCTTGGATGAACAGCGCTGGACACCGTGCAAACATCTTAAATAACGGCTTCACTCACATCGGTGTTGGTTATGTAGAAAGCGGCAACTACTGGACACAACAATTTATTACAAAGTAAATAGATTAAAAGAGTCTTCTCATAATGAGAAGACTCTTTTTTAAGTTTCATAACTTTCTATTATGTATGAATAGAAAATATATAACATAAATAGCATAGATCCACAGCTTATTACACTAAGCAATACATAAAATCCCCACTCTAAGTTCAAAAACAATGAAAACAATATGCCACATGCCATCACTTGAAAAATCCGTCTACTTACTAAACGAATTTTTTGTAATTTAATTGGGTCTTTTTCTTTGCCTTTTATTTTCTTAAATTCTTTACTTAGCATAAAAAGAAACATACTAATCCCAATCGTTAATCCTGTTTGAAAGGATATCAAATCCTCAAAATTAATAAAGAGGATAAGCATATGAATAAACAACATAAATAACGTAATTTTCTTTATAAATCCGTCTATAATACCATGCTCTCTTTCATTAAACTTAAATATATTATGTGAAATAATATACAAAAATCCATATGAAAAAATAATAAAACAAGGAATAAATGCTACAACAACTTGTTTACTCATAAACTCGTTTGGCTCACCATTTACATTCCAATGTACTGCCATACGAGTTGGTAAATAGGGATAGAGACATAGAGTAACTAAAAGACAAGCGAAAAATATTCCAAGTACATACTTATATTTGATCAAGTGATTCTCACCTCTCTTTTCTCTTAACGGCTTCGCTCCTTTTAGAGAAATCCCTGCAAAAATCTACTTTTTTCAAATTAAAACTTATACTTTACGCATTTTCTTTTTGAAATTCTCTTATTTTATTATCTAACTTTGTAGGAAACGGCACATCAACTTCAATCGCTTCTTTCGTAATTGGATGCAAGAAATTTATCTTCATCGCATGCAATGCTTGACTAGACATATATTTTGTTTGTCCACCATATAATACATCCCCAACTAGTGGATTACCATTATGGCTCATATGAACACGAATTTGATGCGTTCTACCCGTTTCTAATTGTAACGTTACGAAAGTCGTGTTTTGCTTCTTAAAATACTTTTCTACTTTATAATATGTGATAGCTTGGTCACCTTTTGGAGAAATACGACGCCTTGTAGCATGATGGCGATCCCTTCCAATAGCAGCATCAATCGTTCCTTGTTTCTTCTTTACTTTCCCTTCAACGAGCGCTGCGTACGTCCTTTTAATTTTTCGTTCCATTAATAAACGATCCATAATTGCACCAGCAATTCTATGCTTAGCAAATACGACACCACCTGTCGTATCTTTATCTAAACGATGAATATGACGCACCTTCGTCTCTAAACCTTGCATTTGAAAATGAAAAGCAACAAGATTTGCAAGCGTCCCGGTTCCACCTTTTTCAGCAGGATGTGTGTCCATTTTCTCTGGTTTATTTACGATGAGTACGTGATCATCTTCGTATACTACATGCAATTCACCATATTCTGGATCCACACCGTACTCTTCCTCCGCAAACATATGAACTTGTAACTTATCGTTCTCTTTTAAAAGCTCGTTCCATCTTCTTTGTTCTCCGTTAACCGTAACACCTTTTCCCATACGAAGCTGATGTAATAGCTTTTTCGGTATTTCCCATTCTACTTTTAATACCGATTCAATACTTATACCATTCCATTTAGGTGGAACGGTAATTTCACACCATTCGCCCTTTTTCTTTGTTTCCATACTGTTTATCACCTTATTTCTATTGATTCTCTCATTGTAACGGAAAACACACTTTGGTGCACCGTCAAAAATAGAGGACAGTCTTATAATAGACTGCCCCTCAAGCTCTAAGTCTTTTCATTTCTAACAATACTTCTTCAGCTTTTTGTTCATACGATAAATCTTTAAAGAAATCCGCCAACCTTTTATAGTCATTGTAAGCATCTAATAAATCGTCCATCCTTTCTATTTTCATCACTTGTTGTTTTTGTTTCATTTTTACTGGATAACGATAACCTGATACTTCTTGTATTTTGTAATACTCATCCTCTACTTGAACGACCTTTACAAGTTCTTCCTCCTCTGCATCCATCGTATACCCGTCAAATTCTCTAAGTAGTTCATAAATGATATGAGTCCATTCATCTTTTGGATAAAATCCCTTTTCTAACCGATAACCGACAATGCGATACATATGCCCATCGTTTTCTGCAAACTGTACTGTATCATTTAACTTAAACTTAAAATAACGAAACATTGCCTTCACCTACTTGTATGTAATGTTCTTATCACATACTATTTGCAAAATGTAGGTCTTGCTATTCATAAAAAAATGCTCATCAATATGATGAGCATTTTTTTACGATGATTTTTCTCGTTTTTTTCGAAATGGTAACCACCAATTCCAGTCTCCAAATAACTTCATTAAGCTTGGAACGAGCATAAGACGAATAATTGTTGCATCAAGAAATATTGCTAATGCCACGCCAAGCCCCATCTGCTTTACTGGTAAAATATCAGTAAATGCGAATGCACCCGTTACAACAATCATAATTAATGCAGCTGATGTAATGATTCTACTTGTTGAAACGAGCCCTTCTAACGTTGCTTGATCGTTATCTCCTGTTTCTTCATAGAGCTCGTGAATACGTGAAATAAGAAATACTTCATAATCCATACTAAGCCCAAATACGAGGCCAAAAATGAAGATTGGTAAGACAAACAGAACCGGACTCGCTTCTAAACCGAAATGACCACCTTCAAATAACCAAACAACAATTCCAATGGTTGCACTCAAACTAAGTATATTCATAATAATTGCCTTAATTGGAATGAGTATAGATCGGAATGCAAATAATAATATAACAAAGGTCGATCCAAATATAACAGACATACCAATTACAACTTTATCTTTAATTTCATCTTCTAATTCTTGTTGAAACGTCGTCATTCCGCCTAGATAATACGTAACATTCGTTTCTTTATAGTTCTTTTTAAAGTCACGCACCCACTGTTTTGCAGTCTCTGTACGTGGTTTTGTTTTCAAAAAAACTTCTATCGTCGTCTTATTCCCTTTTGTGTATGCTTCAAATACAGGAGTTAGTTTTGCTGCTTCTGGCGACTGCAATATTCCAGCAACTTGATCTGCTTTCATTCCAGTTAACCCGTCGTATAAACTTCTTACTTCATGTACTTTTTTATCATCTTTTAACTTTTGAACGACTTCTTCTATCTTTTGTAGACTTTCTTTTTCTTTCATATCTTTTTTCGTCTCTACAACTAACGTAACATCAGCGTGTGTTTTGACAGTTTTATTAAATGCTTCTTCATACTTTTCATATGCAATCCTTGTATCACTCTTTTCAGGTAAAGCTTCAACACTAGGGAACTGCAAATTAGCTGTACGTAACGGTAATAAGCAAATAACAATAAATGTTGTAACAACAACAATCATTGCAATTGGATGTTTCATCACAAATTGTGCAAATTTACGCCATGCTTTTGCCGGCGTATGTGCTACTTGATTCTTTTTTAATATTTTTTTACCGATTAACGATAATAACGCTGGAAGAAGTGTGAGTGAGAATAAAATACTCATAATCACAACAATCATTCCGCTAATTGCGACAGATTGAATATAATCTATCTTAAAGAAAAACAAACCGGATAACCCAACAAATACGCATAATCCTGAAAATACAATTGCACGTCCTGCCGTCTGATATGTAATTGCTATCGCTTCTTTTACCGTTCGTTTAGCAACTTCCTCTCGAAAACGGTTCACAAATAATAGCGCAAAATCAATAGATAGTGCAAGTCCAATCATCGGTGCAACGTTTAACACGAAAATAGATAGTTCTTTATCCACACCGATGAAATACAATATACCCATCGTGCTAATAACACTAAGCGCTCCATTCAAAATCGGTAAAATTGATGCCAAAAGGCTACCAAACGAAAATAGTAATACAAGAAACGCAATTGGTAATCCAATCATTTCTGCTACTTTTAAATCATTTTGCGTTCTTTCATTAATCTCTTGATTAATTTTCGGAAATCCTGTAGGTGTTACTTTTAATGCTACATTACTTTCTTTCTCAATCTCATTAGCAAATTGTAATGTCTTTTCCATTCTTTCTTTATTTGTTTTCCCGGAAAATAAAATTGTCGCATAACCGATGTCATCTTGTAGCATTTCTTTATTTTGGATTGGGTGATGGAAAGATTCATAGTTCTCTTTCTCTTGAACATTCTTTACAATTTCATCTATTCGCTTTTTAAATTCCTCATGCGAAGCATCTTTATTTTTCTCAAAAACGAGCAGAAGCGTATCTTGAGACTTCTTAAAATCTTTATCTAAAATTTCTTTTGTTTTTTGATAGTCTCCTTCCGTTTGGAAACCGTCACCACCTAATACTCCCGGTAGCTTTGGAGCAAAAATCCCAAGTGCGATTGCAAGCAACAGTAACGCTACAATTACTGTATAACGAAATTGATACAAAAAAGCTCCTAACTTCCCCCACTTATCAACTTTATGAACATTTGTCTTCACACATTTTCACCTACTTTAAATAATTCAATTGTCACTTATACTGTATCATATCTTTATACAAACAAAAAACGCCTAGGAACACTATAATGATAGTTTTTCCAGGCGTTTTTTCTATCTCTCTTTATTAAGCCCCAATCTCTCAGTAAGTAAACGATGATAGTAAATAGCGATAACTAACAAAATACCACCTACGCAGTAACCAGCTAAAATATCAGTTGGGTAATGTACATTTAAAATGACTCTACTTAATCCAATCGATAGGATTACTATACCCATCAAAATCGTTATGACACATTTCCCAGCTATGCTTTTCAAATTAGCAGCAATGATATAAGCAAGAAATCCAAATGTCATAATCGATAGCATTGCATGTCCACTAGGAAAACTATATCCAAGTGCATCTAACGCTTCATTTAATGATGGACGTTCTCTCTTTACAATCTCTTTTATCCCTTTATTCACAAGATGTGTTATTAAAATTCCCATTGGATACACAATCATCGCAGCATAATAACGCTGCTTCCAAAAAACAAGCAAACTTATAACGAGCGTAGCAGCTATCCCAATTGCTGACCCCAATTTTGTAAAGTACGAGAAAAATGTAAGGGAACTTTCCGTTTGTAGCCCTTTTACTAATCCGCGGACATATGTATCCATTACTGTAACGCCACCTGCATGTACGCGCCAAGCAACAATACTAAATACAGCAAATAATAAACCGATACATATTACCTCATACTGATGTAACTTCTTCTTCAAACGATTTCCTCCTACTATGAAAAAATGCGATTTCTACTTTAGAAACCGCATTTTCTTACTTATTTACCTTTTGTTTTTAGCTCTGTCCAGTAACGATCATAGTCTTTTAACTTATCGTCTACATCAACAAGCCATTCTGTACGATCTAACTCTTCTTTCGTTAAGAAAATCATGTGATTATCACGGTATTCTTTACTATGAAGAGGATGAGCTTTTTCATTTGGATTACTGTAACCAATTGACTCGTAGTTTTTCACACTTACTTTTTCATCAAGTAAGTAGTTCATAAACTTCTCAGCAAGCTCTTTATGTTTTGCACCTTTTGGAATTGCTAACGTATCAGCCCAAATTGTGCCGCCTTCTTTTGGTACAACGTATTCTACATCTTTATTATCTTTTGCGATAAATGCTGCATCTCCAGACCAAACTGTTCCGATCCAAGCATCTTCTGTAATGAATTTTTGTTTAATGTTATCTGTATCAAATGCTAATAAGTTTGGAAGCAGCTTCTTTAAATCATCTGCTGCTGTCTTTAACTCTGCATCTTCTTTCGTACTGTTTGAGAACCCGTGCTTCTTAAGACCCACTCCTAATACTTCACGAGAATCGTTTAATAACGTTACATGTCCTTTATATTTCTCATTCCATAAGTCAGCCCAGCTTGTAGGTGCTTCTTTCACATACTTTTTATTGTATGCAATCCCTGTTACACCCCAAGTGTACACTAAAGAATATTTATTCTCTGGATCAAACGCAGGTGTTTTGAAATTAGAAACCATGTTTTCGATATTTGGGATATTCTTTTTATCTAACGGCGCTAATAAATCCATTTTTGCCATTGTTTTAACCATGTAATCAGATGGTTGAATTAAATCATACTTTGCGCCACCAGCTTGTAATTTCGCAAGCATTTCTTCGTTACTTGCGTACTTATCATAGTTAATTTTCACATTATACTTCTTTTCAAAATCTCTTAGCACTTGCTCATCAAAATTGTCAGCCCAGCTATAAATATTTAATTCTTCTTTCTTTTCACCACAACCAGCAAGCACACCAGCAACAAGGCTAAAGCTAATTGCTGCGCCAGCTATTCTTTTCATTAATTTCATCGGTTTATTACCCCCTCGTACTTTCTATATCGTTCGTATTATAAAGGAAGGTGTCCTCCAGAGTTTTCTTCACCATCTGCACCTTTGTTACGGAAGATTTCAGATAGAACCATTAATCCTACGATAGCAACAATTAAAATTGTAGAAAGAGCATTAATTTCTGGTGATACTCCGCGCTTAACCATACTGTAAATGTATAATGGCAATGTTGTTGATCCTGGTCCTGATACGAAGAAACTAATTACAAAATCATCAATTGATAATGTGAATGTTAATAATGCTGCTGAAATAACTCCCGGTGCAATTGCTGGGAACGTTACAAAACGAAACGTTTGCCAAGGCGTTGCTCCTAAATCATTTGCAGCTTCTTCTAAGTCACGTCCCATACTTGAAAGACGCGCAGCTAAAATAACAACAACAAACGAAATACTAAATGTAATATGTGCAATAATAATCGTTGTTTGTCCAAGTTCCATTCCTAGCTGACTGAAAAGAATTAGTAAAGATAATCCCATTAAAATATCAGGAATTAAAATTGGTAAATATACAAGGCCATTAATAGCCCCTTCGAAACGATATTTATAACGATGTAAAGCAATCGCAAAGAATACACCAAGTACCGTTGTCACAATCGTTGTTATAACTGCAATCGTAATACTATTTACAAATGCATCAATAACATCTTGTTTTTGAAATAAATCTGTATACCAATGGAATGTAAAACCTTCCCACTCCGCATTAATGCGAGAGTCGTTGAAAGAATAGACCATTAAAACCATCATTGGAAAATACAAGAATAACAAAATTAACCAAGAATAAGAAACTAAAAACTTCTTCATCTTTGCCTATTCCCCTCCGTTCTCATTATATTTATATACTTTCGTTGCACGATAATATAAGTAAATTAACAGAACAGAGAATAGAACAACGATAATCGATAACGCAGATCCAAATGGCCAGTCACGTGCACCTAAGAATTGGTTTTGAATAACGTTTCCGATTAAAGCTACTTTCGATCCGCCCATCACGTCTGATACAACAAACATTCCGATAGAAGAAACGAATACTAAAATAGAACCAGTCGCAATTCCTGACATTGTCATCGGCACTGTTATATTCCAAAATGCCTTTATTGGTGTTGCTCCTAAATCATAAGCCGCTTCTAGCTTACGCTTATCCAGCTGCTCAATCGCTGCATACACTGGTAAAATCATAAATGGTAATAAAGAATAGACCATTCCGAGTATTACAGAAGGCGTATTATATAATAAATTTAACGGTTCACTAATAATGCCGAGTTTTAATAACAACGTATTCACAAGACCTTGTGAACGTAAAATAACAATCCATGCGTATGAACGAACAAGAAAGTTAATCCAAAACGGGATCGTTGCCAATAATAAAAGAATAGAACGATATTTGCGGTCAACAATTGTAATTGTATACGCAAATGGATAACCAATTAATAAACATATTACTGTAGTAATAACTGCAATCTTAACAGTTTCCCATAACGTTCCTAAGTACAATGGATCAAACACACGGGATATATTCTCCAGCGTAAATTGCATTTCTACTGTCCCGTAAGCTCCGCGCTGCATGAAGGCGAATCCTAATACGAATACGAGCGGGATTAGGAAGAAAATTAACAGCCACGCGACTGTAGGTAGTGCGAGTAATTTCCCTTTTTTCAATTTAAGGTCACCTCGTCCTCTTGCTCCCAGCCTACATATACATTATCTCCAATGCTCCACTGCGCTGCCTCTTCAGCAGTTTGATATGTCATTAGTAATTCTGATGTTTTCTCATCACGTACATAAAGCTTCTCCATATTTCCGACAAACTCGATATCTTCAATATGTCCAAGGTGGTATTCTTTTAAAATTGGTTCTTCAACCGAACGTACTTTCACATTTTCAGGGCGAATTGCTACATAGCCTTCCCCATTTTTCACAATATTATTTTCACCGATGAATGTCGCAACGAACAATGTTTTCGGCTTATTATAAATTTCTTTCGGCGTTCCAATTTGTTCGATATGTCCTTTATTCATAACGACGATACGATCGCTCATGCTCATTGCTTCTTCTTGATCGTGCGTTACGTATATAAACGTAATTCCTAAATTACGTTGTAAGTTTTTCAATTCACGTTGCAAGTCTTTTCGTAACTTAAAGTCAAGCGCTCCAAGTGGCTCATCTAATAGTAATACACGCGGATTATTTACAATCGCTCTTGCAATTGCAACACGCTGCTGTTGTCCACCAGAAAGCTTAGCAGGTTTACGATTACGGAACTCAAGTAACTGCGTTAAACGCATTGCCTCTTCAGCACGCTCTTTCTGCTCTGCTGCTGATACTTTCTGCATTTTCATACCAAAACAAATATTCTTCTCTACTGTCATATGTGGGAATAGTGCGTAATGTTGGAACACTAGGTTCATATGACGCTTATATGGCGGCAAATCGTTAATTCTTTCATCATCTAATAAAAGATTCCCTTTAGTTGGAGTTTCAAATCCTGCGATCATACGAAGTAAAGTCGTTTTCCCGCAGCCACTCGGCCCTAAAATTGTTAAAAACTCTCCCTCTTTAATATCTAAAGAAAGAGGTGGGATAATCACTTGATTTCCAAAATGTTTTTCAACTGCTTCAACTTTAATAATCTTTTTCATTTTCCCGTCCTATCTACCTTAAATTTTAAATTTTTATATTCATGAATAAATATTTATGTTCTATAGACTATTTTTTGTTTCGATCCAAACAAAAATGGTTATTTAGCAAGCGTTCGTTTCTATTCTTTATGTAGTATGTTTGATTCATTTTCGCATGATACATAACGTCGAACAGAAAAACCCCTTCCATCGCGAAGGGGCTATTATCATACGGCTACGCCTACTGATAAACACCATCATCATTTTAACAACTTTCGTATGAATTTTAAAGCACTTTTTGTAGAAGAGTAACGAATTTTCATGTCGAATGCTGTAGATTGGGCTAAAATGCTTTTATAATGTGAAAAAGTCCGAAAACTTTCTTTCCCATGATAACCCCCTAATCCACTACTTCCAACACCCCCAAAAGGTAAATATGGCGTGGCAAGATGGTAGACAACATCATTAATACAGCCTCCACCATATGAAATATTACTCGTCACTTTCTTTTGTACTTCTTTATCTTCCGAAAATACATATAACGCTAACGGCTTCGGATGTTGCTGGATTGTGCCAATTACATCTTCTATATTGTCGTACTCTATGATTGGTAAAATCGGACCAAAAATTTCATCTTCCATAACAGCATCTTGCCATGTAATATCCGCTAGCACTGTCGGTTCAATATGTAATGTATCTTTCTTATAGTTTCCACCAATTACGACTTGACCATCTTGTAAAAATCCACATAATCGTTCAAAATGACGCTCACTTACAATACGCACGTAATTTTCATTTTGCAAAGGTTCTTTACTATACTGCTCTGTGATTTCATGTCGCAGTGCCTCAACTAGCTGTTCTTTCACGGAAGAATGCACGTACATATAATCAGGCGCTACACATGTCTGCCCTGCATTTAAAAACTTACCCCAAACAATTCTTCTTGCTGTCATCTCTATCTTTGCATCTTTATGTACAATACAAGGACTTTTCCCGCCAAGTTCTAACGTAAGCGGCGTCAACTGTTTCGCTGCTGCTTCCATTACAACTTTTCCAACGCCAACACTACCAGTAAAGAAAATATAATCAATTGGTTCCCTCAGCAAAGATGTACTCTCTTCAACGCCACCTTCTACTACCGCTACAAGCTCTTCTGGGAATAATTCACCTAACATTCTCTTAAGCACTTTTGAAACGCTTGGCGTTAACTCTGACGGCTTTAAAACGATTGTATTTCCAGCTGCAAGTGCTCCTACAAGTGGTGCAATTGCTAATTGAAAAGGATAGTTCCACGGTGCAATAATAAGCGTCACACCATACGGCTCTGGCACTACTTTTCCTTTTGATCCAAAATGAGTGAGTGCTGTTCGAACTCGCTTCGGTTTACTCCACGATGACATATGTTTCAATTGAAAGGAAATTTCTTTTAATACATATCCAACTTCCGTTGTAAACGACTCGTGAACTGACTTATTTAAATCTAATTTCAATGCCTGAAATATTTCTTCTTCAAAACGCTGAATGCCTTCATAAAGCTTCTTCAAATTATTCTTTCTCATTTCGATGCTTCTCGTATGCCCTTTTAAAAAATATTCCTTTTGCCTACTTACAATAGAGGAAATACTCATTCACTCACCTTCTCCCACTATTTTTATCCAATTCTTTCATTATTTATATAGACTTCATATATAACAAATTTCTATTCTTAAAGTTACATTATATATGACTTTTTCAGCTATATAAAATTCATTGCTCACAAAAAAAACTACCGAAAAAAAATCTCTCGGTAGTTTTACTGTATTAACGATATAAACGAACAGCACCTGCAGAATTATCATCAGCTTGTCCTACTACTTCAAATTTCAAACCAAGCTTCGGTAAAATACGTCCTGCATCTGGAATCTGTTGATTAATATACGTTTTAGAATCATCAAACTTCGGTACGCCTGCTAAGCCATCATACGTAAATGTTCCACGCGTTGGAGATACAACTTTCCAAGCTGGCGTTTTGTCGAATGAGAACGCAGCATCAGCGATTTGGAATCGTGTACTGCTCTTAACTGTTGGTTTACCATTTAAAGTACCAACAATTGCTTCTGGATGAGAATCAACAACACCAAGGAAACCGTGTCCTGGATGTACACCAACCCAGTTATCTGTATAAGCTGAATCTGCATACCATACAACCATACCAGTGTTAAATACTGGACCGCGAGCAAATTTCAACGCGTTATCTGCCCCAGCATAGTTTCTCCACTCAACATAGTAGTTATGTTTTTTCTTTTCTGTTCCGTTAGATACAACGAAACCATCTAATTTTAATTGTGGTGTACCTTCTGCATCATCAGAGAATACTACTTTACCATCTACTGTTAATGAAGCATTATCAAGAGCGAATCCATTTAATGCTAAACCACCATCAGTAATGTAATCAAATGTTAATTTTACTTTCTTGCCTTTGAATTGACTTAAATCATATGATTTGTCAATCCATTTTCCATTTGTCGAATCTGCATTTCCACTAGTTGCTTTCTCGCCAAGTCTTTCAATTAACGTTTGTTTACCATCTTCTGTTACAGCGTGTACTTCAAGGAAATCATAACCTGCTTCAATCTCATATAATGACTTGAAATCAAATTTTGCATTCGTTGCATTCGTTAAATCAAACAACGGTGTTTCCATCTTCGTATGAAGATCGTCACCTTTTGTGCTGTAATAATATTGTTTACCAAATGCTGGCTCAATTGTTTTAACATCTTTATCTGGTAAGTTAACACGGATCATACCTGGTCGATCTGATTTCGTAACACTTTGATCCAAATATGTCGCTAGACCGATACCTTTATTTAATTTCTCGTAATCTACTTCTACGATATTTGCCCAGTTACCACCAATTGTTTTTTGGAAAAACTCTTTATTTTGTGGTGAGAAACTCGTTGGCGTCGTTCCAGCGATTTTACCAGCCCAGCTTCCGCCACTCATAATAGACCAAGCTTCAATCGGCTCACCTTGACCACTATATTGTGTATCGTACTCATCTGGAAGACCTAAATCGTGACCATATTCATGTGCGAATACACCAACCGCTCCATCTTCTGGTTCAATTGTGTAGTCGAATGCTGCCATCTTTCCGCCCCAATATGGAACTTTCGCTTGTGTACCTTCAATTGGGAATGGCTTTGGTCCAACTGTCCAACGGTGCGACCAAATTGCATCATCGCCTAATTTACCACCGCCTGCTTCTTGTCCAACACCCGCATGAATAATCATTAAGTGATCGATTAAACCATCTGGTTGATTTTTATTTCCATCACCATTTACATCGTATTGATCGAACTGATCGAACTGTGATAAATCAATACCGCTATCTACAGCCGCTTTTAATGCATCTTTTACTAAATCACGTGGCCCTTTTGGTCCTTTATTATCATGGCCGCCGCTAGCAGCATCTGCACCGTAATCAGCAGCTTTACCAGGAACTGTTAACCATTTTGTAACTGTTCCGTCCACTGTGTAACTACCACCAGATTGCTCTTCGTAATATTGTTTAAATGTTTCGATTTTGCTTCCATCATCTAATGTGAATGGCTCGTTGCCGAATAACATTTTTTCATAATGTTCTTTATTAAAATCGTTAGAATACATATATCCAGGCTCTTTGTCGATATTATTATGTTTAAAGTCAGCGTACTCTACAAGTAAAACGAGTACTTTGTCTTTTCGAACTTCACCGTTATAGTCTTTTCCCTTTGCTGGAGAAGTTGGTACTTTACCATTTAGTCCGCCTTTAACTGGGCCTGTCGCTGCAGGTGTCCCTGTTGCTGGTTCATTTAATTTTTCTTTCGTGTCTGCTTTCGCATCTTTTACTTTCTTTAAAAAGTCGGATGCATCTTTCGTAAGCTGGTCCCCATTTGCTGCTTCTTTTCCAGGATTTTCACCCTTTTTGTTCTCTACATACTTTTCGACTGCTTTCTTTGTTTCTGTCTCTGAAGCCTTCGAATCAATTACCCCACGTTTTTTTAGCGCATCTGCTAAACGTTCTTCCGGAATTAAATGATCATCAACTGGGCTCGTAGCTGTTTTATTCACAGGCGTTTCAGCATATGCAGATTGAGTTCCAGCTCCGAATGAAAGGCCTAATACAGCTGTCAAAGCGATTGATGACAAAACTTTGAACGGTTTCTTGTTCATCCCATATTTCCTCCCCTAATAAATAATATGTATTACAAATTGAATTTTATTAAAAATTCAATATTTTTTCAATATTTAGTCATATTATGTAATGTTTTTAATATATTTGTAAAAATTTCATAGTTAGCATACGAATATATCACAATTCAACAATGTTTTCTGAAAATATTGAAAGTTTTTATCGAACAATTTATAATTTCCATAGAGGGAGTTTAATGGGGATTTTATCTTTGTTTCATCTACACAATATTTGATAATTCATTATATAAAACACAAAATCGGATTTCATTATCATGTATTCTGTAGCAGCAATTATGACCGATAATTAGGGAGGAATTACATTTGTACAAAGATAAGACAGACGCACTGGATCAAGAATGGATTGATTTAATACTTGAAGCTCTAGATGCTGGTATCGCCATGCAAGACATCGAGCAATTTTTCCAACGTATGAAGCCATCCAGTCAGGCTCAATAGGTTTGTTCTTTTTAACGAAGTTTATGTTATAATAATGACATCATAAGACAACTACATATTGATAGAAAGGTGCGCAAATATGATTGGAGAACGTATAAAACGCCTTCGTTTACAAAAAGGTATTTCATTAACTGAACTTGCCGAAAAAGCTGGCGTTGCTAAATCTTACATTAGTTCTATAGAACGAAATTTACAAAAAAACCCTTCCATTCAGTTTCTTGAAAAGATCGCAGCAGTTCTACAAATTCCAGTTGATACTTTACTTCATGATGAAACAACAAAGGAAACTAACCTAGACTCCGAATGGACACAACTCGTTAAAGATGCAATGAACTCTGGTGTCTCCAAAGAACAATTTCGTGAATTTCTTGAATTTACAAAGTGGAAGCAAAATCAAAAATAATAATAGAAAGAAGTGCTTACAACCAGCACTTCTTTTTCTTTATAAAAAAAAGCGGGAATACCCGCTTTTTTATTATTTTTCTTCCCCAGCTTCTTGGTTAGCATTGAATGTCCATTCTAAATTCAATGTATCACCTTGGAAGATATTTTGGTCTTTTCCATCATCTACAAATTCAAATTGCACCCATAGATAATCCTCTGTACCAGCTGCTAATCCACCCTTTTCTCCCCACTCAGGAGCAAAGATGTCTTTAGCTAAAAGATCTGGATCCACATTTTGTAAGTCTGCTAAAGTTGTTTCGTATACAGGCTCACTTTGTTTATCCCAGTTCCAAAGGAATTTTACTTTAACGTGCTTACCAAAGTCTTCACCAGCATTATCACCTTTTGCATCTTTAACAGTGTACTTTGTTGCTAATTTAACGTCTTTAATAGTTAACGAACCGCTGTTTTGTAATAAGAACTCTTTCTTAACAGAATCCCCTGGTTTTAAATCTTTAATATCTACAAGCGTCTTAGGGTTTAATGTAAGGTCTAACGTCCCAGCTGCAAATGTATTGTTTGATACTTCTTTATCGCTAAAGAATGCAAATGTTCCTCCACCAATTAAAGCTAACCCCAATGCTGCTGATGCAACTCCCATACCTAATTTCTTTTTCAGACTCACAATCAATTCCCCCTAGCTTTTTTTTATATTTTTATCACTTATTTTTCAATAAGAGATGTAAAGAAAACTATATTAGCTTAGCTAATATGTGTTCTTTTTTAAAAACCTTATGTTCATTATAACGAACAAACCTATATAAACACAACACATATTTATTAATATTTTCAGTTATTTTTATTTCTCAATATTATTTAGACTTTTCAGAAAAAAGAATGATAATTTATTTATTTTTTCACACTCAAATCATTTAATACTATAAGAAAAAAGAAAAATACAGAAGTGAGGGCTAACGTTCCCTCACACTCGTATAAATATTACTAGTCTTACTTATTCGTTCACTCTCTCTTACACCACATTCTTGTTTTCTGACTGTTTCACTAAAGCAGTTACTCCGCTTTCTTCTGCTCTTCTAGCTTTTTCTGTTCTTCCGCTTTCTTTTGCTCTTCTACTTTTTTCTGTTCTTCTACTTTCTTCTGTTCTTCGGCTTTCTTTTGTTCTTCTACTTTCTTCTGTTCTTCTACTTTCTTCTGTTCTTCTACTTTCTTTTGTTCTTCGGCTTTCTTTTGTTCTTCTACTTTCTTTTGTTCTTCGGCTTTCTTCTGTTCTTCTACTTTCTTTTGTTCTTCGGCTTTCTTTTGTCCTTCCGCTTCAATTGCAATGTTTAATTGTTGCTGAAGAGCCTGAATTTGCTCATCAATAGCTTTCAAGCTAATTTCTTTCTCAATATAGTCACGCTTCTCTTTGATACTGCGGAAGCCTTCATTTACATATATGGACACTTGCTGCATCGACTCATCTTTATTTACCTTTAATTCTTCTTGTATTTGATTGTAAGGAGCTTCTATTTCAGTATATACATTTTGCAGGGCTTCCTTCTCAGCAACAATTTTCTCACGCCCTTGTTGCCATACAGAAATCGCCTGTTTTATTTCTTCAATAGAAGTTGCTTTCGATTTTCCCTTCATCGTTCCATACTCACGCTCAATAAACTGTTTATGTTTCTCAGATTGCTCTTTTAACGTATTAACTGTTTTCGGAAATATAATTGCTGTAGAAAACGTCGCTTCTACTTTCGTTTCATGAATGAACGCCGCTTCTGTATGCGTCATAATTTGAGATCCTAAATAAAACGTAATAGAACACATACACGGCAATATAAGCATCTTTTTAAAATTACGCGGTCTTTTCAGCATCTTAATCTCTCCCATCGAACATTACGTTCTTTATACAGAACATTATCTATATTATAGTAAAGAACTATTAAAATTGATAGACAAATACTAGAAAAATAGAAAAAGGGCTATCCATGTGATAGCCCTTTTTGTTATTATCTTTCTTCACCTGCTGTTTGTTGTGCATCAAACGTCCAATTTAATTGTAACTTATCGCCTTGGAATTGATTTTGATCTTTTCCATTATCAACGAACTCAAATTTCACTTTGAATTTATCAGATTTACCTGCTGAAATACCTTTTTCATCCCAGAACCAAGCCGATAAATCATTATCTACAGCTGTAAGTGTGTCACCTTTTAATTTATCTAAAGTAGTTTGTTTCACAATTGTCTCATGCTTATCTACATTTTTTAAGAATGTTACTTTAATATGTTTACCAAAATCATCTTTATTATCTTTCTTTACATCTTCTACATTATAATCTGTTTTCAGTAAAACCTTTTTAATATCTAAAGAGCCTTTATTTTCTAGTTTAAATTCTTTTTCAATTGTATCCCCAGGTTTTAAATTCGATACGTTAACAACTGTTGATGGATTTAATGCTAAATCCAGTGTCCCAGCCGCAAATGTATTGTTTGACACTTCTTTATCACTGAAAAATGCAAATGTTCCTCCACCAACTAACGCTGCTCCTAGTACTGCTGATGTAATACCCATTCCTAATTTTTTCTTTAAAGTCATGTCCATATCCCCTTAATATATATATTTGTTAACTTCCTAAACGGAAAGTATAACCAAACGAACTAGACGGATTGTTCTACTTTTTTATCTTTCTTTTCTCCGTCAATGCTACGAATAGCCCCAAAAATAGAAATCGCGGAATATCCAAGTAAAAAGACTCCTGGAATAATAAGAAGTAATGCTGCTCCCGCTTTTGAATTCGCATAATTCAGTAAATAACCAACGTACGGAACTGTAATATCTGCATACTTTCCAACTACATTTTCTGCAAGTACTGGCTCTAAATCTGGTCCGTTGTTGTTATCCCCTTTTGTTTCATACATTACTTTTCCATTTGTATCTTTCACACCGATAATACGGTGAGTGATAATTTTTTGATCTTTCTCTTTAAAGGTAATAACATCACCTTTTTGATATTTAGAACCATCTTTGTTTGGTTCTATTGCAATGATTGATCCTGTTAAAAACGTCGGCTCCATTGATCCTGAAAGAACGCTCTTAAATTGATATCCCATCACTGTCGGATCACCACCGCTCGCTTTTGAAGAAATAACTACAAAAGCTAAAAAAACCATCAATGCAAATAAAACGAATGAGATCGCGTTGCTAATTACCTTCCAAATTAATTTCATCGTCTCTCTCCCTCTCCGTTGTTTTATATTATTTGAAGTATGCAATATCCATTACGTTCTTTAACAAGAACACAAGTAAATGATATAACGAACTTTAAGTTATTGCAATAAGAAAATTTACAATTATTAGTTATTTAAAGTATAAAAAAAAGACTGTGCCAAAATTTTACACAATCTTTTTATTAGTAATTTATTTACCTTCTGATTTCATTCCTTTTGTATTTCGGCGCAACACTACATATAAAATTGCTCCAAATAATACAATCGCACCTATCCCAACACTTATTACTTTAACATTTGAGTCTTTTACTGCAGGCATAGTTGTATCTTTTTTAGGCATCGCAAAAGTGACATCTTCTGTTGAAAGAACATTTACCGTCGCAATTGTTTGATTATTTTTCGTAATATCAACTGCACCAACTACCTCACCACGATGTATTCCTTTATGATATAAAGATTCTTTATCTAATGAAGCCGCCCGGAAAATAGTTTTCACATTTTTCCCTTCATCTTTCTTAAGCATAAGCTCCGCACTTTGTTCCAACTCAGAATTAACATCTTTATTTAAATATGTTGTTTTTTGATGCCAATTATGTTTATCGAGCACTGTTTGCTTCGTAAATTGACCGAAAGAATATTCCGCCATCTGCTTCAAATCTTCATAAATTTCAGGTCTTTGAGAAGCCATTACTACGCTTATAATACGGTTTCCATCTTTCTCATTTAATAAAACAAGTGTATTACGCGCTTCATTCGTAAACCCTGTCTTACCGCCAATGCTATATGGATTTTCAAAAAAATTAGATTTATTAAAAATAGACACCGTCTGCCTAGACGTCGTAACTGTCGTTCTTTTCGTATTCATCGCTTGTAAAATTTCAGGATACTTTTGCACACCCTTCGTAATCATAGCCATATCATACGGCGTCGTATAATGGTTCGGATCATGCAGTCCATTCGGTGTTACAAAGTGGCTATCTTTCGCCCCTAATTGCTTCGCTTTCTCATTCATCATATTAGCGAAATTCTCAACACTCCCGCCAATCCGCTCCGCAATCGCATACGACACATCATTCGCACTCAGCACCATTAAAATCATAAGCGCAGTATTTCTATTAATTGTCTCTCCAGGTTGAAACTCAATTTGATAATTACTCTTCTCTTGATCTAATGCTAATTGTGAAAATGTAAATTGATCCTCTGGCTTTGTATGCTCCATGAGTAAAATCGCTGTTAACACCTTCGTCGTACTAGCAGGATATGCTCGGTGATATGCGTTTTTGTCATACATAACATCTCCTGTTTTCGCATCAATTGTCGTTGCAAACTGACTAAAAACATTCGGTCCTTCTGCAGGTGGTGGTGCAACTTGTTCTGGATTTACTCCAATATTCGTCTCAGCACGCAATGTCATAGGTGTCAATAAAAACAAACAAATAACTGTAATAAAAACCAAAATTTTCTTAAAATTTGCCATATGACTCTCCCTTTTCCATTTACTCCTCTAACAAAATAAGAAATCTACCAATCATATGTAATTTGTATTAAACTGGAAGAATTTTCACTATTTTTTACTATATCATATTTTTACGATAAAGAACATAAATATACAATAAAAATAAGAAGGAATTACTCTTTCTTATCCTTCTCATCTATCAACGAATCTATTAACTTTTGACTAGCTTCCTCGGGCGTAATCTCATCGGTTATCCCCATAAACGACCAACCTTTAGAATCGACCCACTCAACAAACTCTTGTAAAAATTCATCATGTGTAACATCCACATCAAGAATCGAGCCATTAATCGAAATCGTTCTATTTTTAGACACGCGCATCTTGAACGTTTTTCTTACCATTACAACTTTTCTCCCTCTACTTCTGAATATTTATAAAGTGAAACTTTCATCAACCCTCACCAATCGGACTTTTACGGCCATCCCGACCCCAACCTAACTTCTTTACTTTTGCTAAATTTCGAGGTAAGGGATCTTACTGCTCGCAAATAGCGAGATAAAATAATCATGTATCTCTGTTATACATGATTTTCAGTAAATTGTAAAAAGGATATATTGGCCAATTGGCATATTGAAACTGAAAATCTATCATTCTGCAAAAATATCAAATGATATGTAATTGTTCATAAATGACTAAATAGATTCACATAAAAATAAAACAACTTACATTTTACCACACCAAATACAAATGACTTTCTTACAATGGAATGGAGTATACTAGAAGAAAACTTAAAATGAGGAGGAACCTCATGACGCGTTGTACGTATTGTAAAACGAAGTGGACAATAAAAGATGTATGGGCAATACTCGTGACATTTGAAAAGGATTGTCCGTATTGTTTTATGAGACAATATCTATCAAAGAAAACGGTGAACGCTATGCCAGAACTTATAAGCTTACCTTTACATTTCTTACTCCCTTTTCTTGTTGATTTGAGTGCTGAAGGTCCTTTGGATTGGTATCTTAAATAATATAACCACTACATCTAAAGACTACTTTCTACTGAATTCGCTTCTCATCATTATTCCTTCATACATTACTAGCATAATCGCTTATACTTTCCCATTTGAAGATTCTGTAGCTCAGCAGGAAGAGCGTCCCCTGGACAAGGTTTATCAATTATGACTTTAATAAACGATGATATATGCATACTGTTAAGCATAAAAAATTAGCATTAAGTTCCACTCAAATATTAATTGAAACCCAACACTCCATTTAATCTGTAATCTAGAATACAAGCAGTGTTTTTTATTATGCATTTTTGCATACAGTATGATTTTCTCTTGTAAATAGATAATAATGTTATATAATAAAACCAACGTTTTACCAATAAAAGGTAATGAAGAGTAGTGGAATAAGTAAATAACCAAAGCGTATTAACAGATTTGTTCTATGTAAATCATGATACATATATGGAATCAAAACTATGAAATTTTATGTAGTGATTAGATTACTACAAGATGAAAGATTCATAGCGAATACACTTAAGGAAAAAACGTTCGATTAGATTAATGTGATATCTATCGAACGAATTGAGAATATACTTAGGGGGAATTTCAAGTGAAAACATTTGGTAAAGTATTATTAACTGGCGCATTAGCTTTAGGCGGTTTAACGATTATGAACATTGAAACACCAAAAGCACATGCTGACGAATGGGATGGTTGTCATTACATTTGTGGTCCTGGTGAAACGGTGAACGGTGTTACAGTTCAGGTACACTCTACACAAGTTACTTTTGGTAACAGCGTAATTGCAAGAATTACAAATGACCGAGCTGAAGAAATTCATTACAATGTCAGCCTTGAAAAGAAATATGGCGATAGATGGGGAGAATTTGAAACCAACTTCCGTTGGCAAAATCAATGGGTCCCAGCTGGAAGCAATGATGAAATTGCAACTTTCACAGGATATGGCGATGATATTTATGAGGATGGAACATATCGTTATAAAGTCGAAATAAAAGGCGCTGACAGTTCTATTGATACAATTTACACAGCAGGAATGACAGTTACAGGACGATAGCTCATGAACGAGCTTCATTATTTATGATTGTATTTTTGATAATATCATTAATAATTGCGGTGATATTATTATTAAAATAAGCTCTTCAGGGCTTATTTTTTTATATAAAAATTGGAATAATAACATTCAGAAATTTTCATCTTTACACCATTAAAGTTTGTTGCTATTATAGGAATACATCAAATGTTAAAATTTTCAACAAATTATATAAATCCTCCGATTACCCGAATGAAAACACATTACTGGTCGTAATATTTATAGTTGGGATCCCGTAGCTCAGCAGGGAGAGCGCCACCTTGACAGGGTGGAGGTCGTGAGTTCGAGCCTCTCCGGGGTCATATAAAAAAGAGACACCATATCAACCTTCTACGTGATATGGTGTCTCTTTTTATCTAATTCAATTACTTCCCACCAAACATCTTCTCCAAAGACTTCGCATTGGCAAACAATACTTCTTTCAAGTTATCGTCAGCAACGATTTTATAGTCGCCATCTTTGTCTTTCTTTAAGTTCAATGTAACTTCGCGAGTTGCCATTGCTGCATCTTTATCTGCTAAGTTTTTGACGATAGTTGATGTCATTGTTTTTTCGATTGCTTTTTCAGATTGTTCTTTGTCTTCACTAAAGGCACTAGCGAACGCCATTGGCATAACTTCTCCCACTGCTTTTGTTACAGCAACGGATAGATCTGCAGATGTAATTTTCACTTTCACTTCTGCTTTGTCATCCTTTTTCGATACTTCTTCTAGCTTTTCAAATTTAAAGTTCTTTGTAATTGCACTTAGCATTGCTTTTGCCTCAGCATCATCTGTTTTTTCATTTAGTTTATTAAATTCCTTGTCACTCTCAACAAATGTACGAGCCTTTTCTACATCACCTTTTTGTATCGCTGTTAAAAATTCTTCTGTAGTATCTTTCGGATTTGCACACCCTGCTAAAACAACCGCTGTTAATCCTACTACCATCATTAATAGCAATAATCTCTTTATCTTTTGCACGCTCATTCTCCTCATTATCTTTTCTAGTAAGTCAGTATCATACAATATTATGAAACTGACATTACAAACATTTTTTAGTATAGCATTTATATGATTAATTTTCTATTAATTCCCAAAAATATAAAGAGCCTTGCAGCATTCCTACAAGGCCTCTCTTCTATCAATCTGTATCCGTAGCACAAATGAACCACATTTTCTGTTCCCTACTACCATCCACATACTCCAATCAAAAATCATAAGCAATAACCAAAGTGATATATTCATAGCAGCAAATAATAAATATAAAATCTCTCTTTTGTATCGCTCCTCTATTCATCAAAATGTAAACAGCACCGATAGGAGGAAAAAGACAAATATTTTTCTTAACACCCACGGATACGAAATTACTGTCTGCATATGAATCTCCTTTTCATCATAATACTTGCTTCAACATTGGCCTCACTACCCTATATTTATCACTATAAGCTTCCTTTATGATTAAAGGCGGGTAATCACTTTTTTCTTCCTCAATCATTGTGAATACTTCTGTTTTCTCTTGTAATGTATTAGATTCTCTATTTTTAGTAGGTTTTTTACTTGTTTTAATTTTCTTTGTTACTTCGCCAAGTTTTTGCCCGACTTCTTCTATTTTGGCAGGTTCATTCGTAACATAGTATTCTTGTTCGTCCCATACTAATATAGGTGGCACTTGTTCTCGTTTGTTACATATTATATAAGTAGTACTAGCTACAAGTAGTAGACAAGTTAATAAATAGAAGATAGTTTTTTTATTCATATACTACACTCCTTATCTATCATTTCATTGGATTATATAATACAAGTTATTTATAGTAAATGGATTTAATGGTGATTTTTAGGTTAAATAATAAAGAAAAACCTTACCGAAGTAAGGTTCCGTTTTTACATTCTATAGTGACTGACTTATTAAAACGATTATTACAATAATCGCTATAAACATAACAACTAAGCAGCCGATCATTTTATAAAATCCTCGTTTCGTTAACGTCCCGCCTTGAACGTCTTTACGAATAAATAAGAATACGGCTAAAAATAATACAAGCCCAATGCCAAAAGCATACATCATTTGCATATGTTAATCTTCCTTTCTCTCTTCCATCTTAATATCTTTTTGCCAAAACAACAAATGAGATAAAGACGGTACTCATCGTAAGTGCCATAAGTATATTCAATAATTCAGTAGCAGATAGTGTAAATATTTTTAAGTTTAAGCCGATAGAGAAAAGAAGATAATATGCTGTTAATGCAAAAAAGGTTACAAACATTCCTTTATAACGAATAAGTTTCATTCGCTCGTCTTTTTCTTTAAATTGCGGGTGTAAGTAGCTTAGACAGAAACTCATAATCATCATCCCAAGCAATGGATACGTTATAGCTGGTGGTGCAGAATGCGTCATTATACCTGTTAATATCATAAATCCACTCATAAATAGAAAAATAACACCCATAATTACAAAGTACTTTTGTGAATAATTCATCCCTATTCCCCCTCTTCTTTTCCTTCATAAATAAATACATGTTCTATCGTTGTTTGAAATGTTTTTGCTATTTCAAATGCTAGCGGAAGTGATGGATCGTATTTCCCCTTTTCAATTGAAATGATGGTTTGTCTGGAAACTCCAAGTTTCTCAGCCAACTTTTCTTGAGATAGTCCAAATTTTTTTCGGTATTCGACCATTTTATTTTCCAAGGAAATTTCTCCCTCCTCCCATATATCGAGTATATATGTAAAGTAAACTTTACGTCAAGGTTCCTTTACATTTATCCCAATCATTTTTCACTCTATTTATATAGAAGAAACTTGTTCGATTTCAGCACGTCTATTTTGTAATAAAACATGGAACACTGTATGTAATCGTTACTATATTTCCTCCTCACCTTTTTTAAAATTTAATATCTTCATATTTGTTTTATCCTTTTAAAATATTTCATTTATTTCTTTATTTCACGAAATACGTTATTTGTTTTACGGTGTTTTTCGTCATATTTATAGAAACTAACTGTTTATGGAGCATTTTTTATGTTTAGCAACTTTTTTTGTAGAAATCCTTCATTTTCCTTTCGATATTTAACACTATCGAAATAAAGTTTACGATAAATTCATAATTTTTTATTTTTTATACTATATTCCGTTATATTGTTGTATAATATCTATGAAAGCGCTTATTATTTCAATATACATAATTCAAACTAAATTTTATCGAAACATTCTAACTATTATACCTATATTTAAATGCAACAATTATAGCTATTAGTATAGGCATACCAAATATATCCACCCCATTTTTCTGTAAAATTACTTTATAAAGTGAAAGATTAACTTGGGTGATAAGTTATTGTGAATGTTTTTTTACAAAACAGATAAGTAATAGTGTTTGGTATTATGTAAATTATTGTAATAACATAAGAGTAAAGAAAACATTTACATTGATTACTGATTCATTACTTATTGAAAAAGAGCAAAATGCACCTTTGTATGGAAAAGGATTATATGCATTGGGAGGTTTAAACAAATGACGAGGAAGAATACAACGACAAACCCTTGGGCCAAGTTCCACGGTCCGAACCTTGGTTATGTTATTGAGCAGTATGATCTTTACGTAACTGGAGCAGGTTCTGTTGATCCGGAATTACAAGAGCTTTTTGAAACTTTTGGAGCTCCTTCGTTTCAAGATGATGTCGTAACAGGGGACAACACAGCAACACATTTTTCTCCTCAAAACACAGGTAACATTGAAAAAATTCTTAAAGTCGTTCAACTTGTTGAGCAGATTCGTTCTTTCGGGCACACGTTGGCTCACATCAACCCGATGGAAGATGCTACAAATGGACAATCTCTTCTTGAGAAAGCAATGAACGAACTGAGCGATGCTGACTTGAAAGCGATTCCAGCGAAAACAGTATGGCCAGATGCACCAGAAGGTATTCACACTGCACTTGATGTAATTCATAGATTAAAAGACGTTTATACAAAATCTTTAGCTTATGAATTTTCTCATATACAAGATAGTGAAGAACGCGCGTGGTTGCATCAAATGGTGGAATCAAATTCATTGCGTCAACCACTATCAAATAAAAAACGAACTGCTCTTTTAAAACGTTTAACAGCTGTTGAAGGTTTCGAGCAATTCTTGCATAAAACATTCGTTGGGCAAAAACGTTTCTCTATCGAGGGCGTTGATATGCTTGTACCTGTTTTAGATGAAATTGTTCTAGAAGGTGCTAAGAACGGCGTAGAGGATGTCATGATTGGTATGGCTCACCGCGGTCGCCTAAGCGTACTTGCTCACGTATTAGAAAAACCATATAGCCACATGTTTGCTGAGTTCAAACATGCAAAAATAGAAGGCGCAGTGGCTAATTCTGGCTGGACTGGCGACGTGAAATACCACCTAGGTAGAGAACAAGTCGTTAGTAACGAAGAAGTTAGCACTCGCGTTACATTAGCAAATAACCCGAGTCATCTTGAGTTCGTGAATCCTGTAGTAGAAGGTTTCGCACGTGCGGCTCAAGAGAATCGTAAAAAATCTGGTCTTCCAGATCAAGATACTTCAAAATCATTCGTAATTTTAGTTCATGGTGATGCTGCATTCCCTGGTCAAGGTATTGTATCTGAGACACTCAACTTAAGCAGATTGAACGCGTATCAAACAGGCGGAACGATTCATGTTATCGCAAACAATGCAGTTGGTTTTACGACTGATAGCTATGATTCTCGTTCTACGAAATATTCTAGTGACCTTGCAAAAGGTTTCGATATTCCGATTGTTCACGTGAATGCTGATGATCCGGAAGCTTGTCTTGCAGCTGCTAACCTTGCGATTCAATATCGCATGTTGTTCAAAAAAGACTTCTTAATCGATTTAATTGGTTACCGCCGCTACGGTCATAACGAAATGGATGACCCGGCAGTTACGCAACCACAAGTGTACAAAAAAATTAAAAACCATCCAACTGTAAGAGCAATTTATGCAGATCAATTACAAGCTGCTGGTGTTCTAAATGCAGATGAGGTTGAAACAATTACACAGTTTATACAAGAGCAATTAAAATCCGACTATGCACAAGTACCACCAGCTGATACGAGTGATGCAACAATTCACGTTAAAGTACCAGATGTTGTTGCAAAAGGTATTCAGTCAATTGATACTGGCGTTGAGATTGACTCACTTCGTGCAATTAATGAAGGTCTACTATCTTGGCCAGAAGGCTTTAACGTATATCCGAAAGTGAAGAAAATTCTTGAGCGCCGTAAAGATGCTCTTGAAGAGAACGGCAAAATTGAATGGGCACTTGCTGAATCATTAGCATTCGCTTCTATTTTACAAGAAGGTACGCCAATTCGTTTAACTGGTCAAGATTCACAGCGTGGTACATTCGCACACCGTCATATAGTATTACACGATACTGATACAAACGAAACATATTCACCGTTACACCGTTTACCAAACATTAATGCTTCATTCTCTGTTCATAACAGTCCATTATCAGAGGCTGCTGTTGTTGGTTACGAATATGGTTATAACGTATTCGCTCCAGAAACTCTTGTTATGTGGGAAGCGCAATATGGTGACTTCTCAAATACTGCGCAAGCATTATTTGATCAATATGTTTCAGCTGGAAGAGCAAAATGGGGTCAAAAATCTGGTTTAGTTCTTCTATTACCACACGGTTATGAAGGTCAAGGACCAGAGCACTCTAGTGCACGTCCAGAGCGTTTCTTACAGTTAGCTGCTGAGAATAACTGGACAGTTGCAAACTTAACGAGCGCGGCACAATACTTCCATATCCTGCGTCGTCAAGCATCTATCTTAGGAACAGAAGCTGTTCGACCATTAGTACTGATGACACCGAAGAGCTTATTACGTCACCCACTTACGCTTTCAACTGCTAGTCAGTTAAGCGAAGGACGTTTCCAACCTGCTTTAGAACAAGAAAACCTTGGCATGAAACCAAATAAAGTAAAACGTCTTGTTTTAAGTACAGGTAAAATGGCGATTGACTTAGCAGCAGAAATCGAGTCTGGTAAACACGAGTACAGCTTAGACGAAGTTCATGTCGTTCGTATTGAGCAATTGTACCCATTCCCTGCTGAGAAAGTTCAATCTATTATTAAACGCTTTAAAAACTTAGAAGAAATCATTTGGGTTCAAGAAGAACCTCGTAATATGGGTGCATGGCATTACATGGCTCCAATTCTGTTCGAACTTGCTGGAGATAAAGTGAAAACAGGTTACATTGGACGTCCTGATCGCTCTAGTCCATCTGGAGGCGATCCATTCGCTCACAAAGCTGAGCAAGAACTAATTGTTGCACATGCTTTAGATGTGAAGTATAACTTCCGTCAAGATAAACAAGAAATTGAAGTTTACAGCAACTAAAAAGTAACAATGAAGGTTTCTAGCTTGTTCCTTGGGCAGAATATCTGCCCAAGGCCAGGCTAACAAATGGAGATTACCGAAGACAAAAGAAGAAAAAACACACCGTTAGGCAAATAAGGGGAGGACATTTAAAATGATCGAAATTAAAGTACCTGAGCTTGCAGAATCTATTACCGAAGGAACTATTTCACAATGGCTTATCAACGTAGGCGACAAAGTTGAGAAAGGTGGCAGCGTTGTTGAGCTTGAAACTGATAAAGTCAATGTAGAAATCATTGCAGAAGATTCAGGTATTGTATCGAAGTTACTAGGCGAACCTGGGGATACAGTTGAAGTTGGCGCAACTATCGCAATTTTAGATGCTAATGGAGCACCAGTTGCAGTAAGTACACCTGCTCCAGCTGCTGAGCAACCAAAACAAGAAACAGCTGAAGCACCGAAAGCTGCGGCTCCAAATGCTGAACAAACTACGGGTCTACAAGGCTTACCAAATACGAACCGTCCTATCGCATCACCAGCTGCTAGAAAAATGGCTCGTGAATTAGGAATCGACTTAAACGACGTACGTAGCACAGATCCACTTGGACGCGTGAGACCACATGATGTACAAGCTCATGCTGCAGCACCAAAAGAAGCACCAGCTGCTCCAAAGAGCCCAGCTCCTGCTCCAGTTGCAAAAACTGAATTCGAAAAACCAGTTGAGCGCGTGAAAATGTCCCGCCGCCGTCAAACAATTGCAAAACGTCTTGTAGAAGTTCAACAAACATCTGCAATGTTAACAACATTTAACGAAGTTGATATGAGTGCGATCATGGAATTACGTAAAGAACGCAAAGATGCTTTCGAGAAAAAACATGATGTACGTCTTGGCTTCATGTCATTCTTCACAAAAGCAGTTGTTGCAGCATTAAAACAATTTCCATTATTAAATGCTGAAATTCAAGGTGACGAGCTTATCATCAAAAAATTCTATGATATCGGTATTGCAGTAGCAGCTCCAGATGGATTAGTTGTTCCAGTTGTACGCGATGCTAACCAATTAAACTTTGCTGAAATCGAAAGTGAAATTCGTAATTTAGGTATGAAGGCACGCGATAACAAACTTTCATTAAAAGAACTACAAGGTGGTACATTTACAATTACAAACGGTGGTGTGTTCGGTTCTCTAATGTCAACACCGATCCTAAATAGCCCACAAGTTGGTATTTTAGGAATGCATAAAATCCAAGTACGCCCAGTTGCAATTGATAACGAGCGTATGGAAAACCGCCCAATGATGTACATTGCTTTATCTTACGATCACCGTATTGTTGATGGTAAAGAAGCAGTTAGCTTCCTTGTTGCTGTTAAAGATATGCTTGAAGATCCAAAGTCATTATTATTAGAAGGTTGATAGATTAAAATCTATTAAAGGCTGTAGAATGAATCATTCTACAGCCTTTTTTTATTGTGTTCATACGGGACAAATTTCATGACATAAAGTATTAATGTATGCCTAAACGTAAGGAGGATTAAAATGAATAACCTTCCAATTCATGCAAAACTTAAAGTAAATAAGGATACTTTCTTCCTCCCCGATTCAAACGGGGGTGTCTATTTTCGAAATAACGCCAGTTCATTTCGCATGGACGGTGATGGAATTTATGACTGGATTGAAAAATTAATGCCAATGTTTAACGGTAATTATTCTTTAGCAGAAATAACTGAGGGTCTCCCTCTCCCCTATCAAAATCGTGTATTTGAAATTGGAGAGGTTTTATATGAAAATGGTTTCGTTCGCGATGCAAATCAAGATGCACCTCATGAATTAAACAGTTCATTACTCGACAGATATGCTTCACAAATTGAATTTTTAGAAGCTGATTCTCATTCAGGTGCTTTAAAATTTGAAACATACCGCGGAGCAAATGTCCTTGTACTTGGCTCCGGAGATATGCTTACTTCTTTAGTTTCTTCTTTATTAGAATCTGGTTTACCTACATTTCATTACCTCGTTACAGATCGGGATGAAACAAACTATGACAGAATACATGAGCTAATAGAACGTGCATATGAAGTTGATAACAATGTACTCCTTCAAGAAATCGATACTACAATTGACCGTCCCTTGCATGAAGTATTCGAACCTTTTGATTGGATTTTATATGTTTCTCAAAACGGAGACATTGACGGTTTAAAAACAGTTCACACTATTTGTAGAGAAACGAAAAAGAATTTCATACCAGCTATTTGTTTATCAACACTCGGTATAGCTGGACCTGTCGTAACAGAAAATCGTGATGAATGCTGGGAATCCGCATGGCATCGGCTACATGAAACGACTTTGCAAAATGAAAATTCATCGGATTCCTTCTCACCAATTACATCTGCAATGTTAACAAATGTAATCGTTTTTGAATTATTTAAGCATGTCGCGGATGATTCATATCGTGAAAAAGAATCACAATTCTTTTTATTAAACTATGAAACACTTGAAGGAACGTGGCATCCTTTTATAAAACACCCTCTTGCAGCTGATGAAAGTTTTACAATTGATACGATAGAAAATCTTTCTGAAAAACTTGAGCATCGGTCCAACCAACATACTTCAACTGATGTATTCCGATTTTTTGACTCATTAACTTCTAAAGAAGCCGGTATATTCCATGTATGGGATGAACAAGATTCATATCAATTACCGTTATCACAGTGCTATATTCAAGTAGCCACTCCACTATCAGATGGCCCAGCTCCCCTTCTGCCTCTTATGACTCGCAGTGGATTGACTCATAATGAAGCACGCCGAGAAGCTGGTTTAACAGGAATTGAAACATATGTAGCAGAAATCATTCACCGCCTTATTCCTGAACATAATGATATCGGTATCGGTGCTGGAGAAACGATGACAGAAGGATTTTACCGGGCACTACAACAACATTTAAATAATAAATTGTATGAGCGGCAGTCACATATGCTAGAAGAACTTACAACGATTGATTTAACTGATATTCACGATAAACATTGTAGATTTTATTACGATGCCCTCGCTACAATTCATGAAACACCTAAAATCGCAATGAGTGAAGAGATTCTCAGTTTTCCAGTCGTTTGGGTTGGTATAAATGATAGATGGTACGGTGCATCTAATATTAATATGACGTTAGCGTTACGAAACGCACTACAACTATCACTCTTTCACATTCAAAATGAAGAAATTCCTTACAGAGCTAATATTTTGTATGACTCATCTATTATTTTATATGACACTGATTCTCTTAGAGTGGAAATACAACCAGAAGAAGAAATTCCAAGCGTACAATCTTTACAACTCGCCTTACAACATTTAGAAGAACATAATTTTTATCCTTTCGTGTTTGATTTAGCAATCGAACCCTTTTTGAAAGAAAACTTAGACGGTGTGTATGGGGTATTAATTGCAAAGGAGGACGGTTTATGATTCAAAATATATTGCTTATAGGAGATGGCCTTCTTGCAGACTATGTACATGATCAATTATGCAAACAATATTCCATCATTCGTCAGCATACCCTTACAGAAGAACTTCCTGAAAATATTCATCTTGCTCTCGTATTACATGATGGATCTCCTTCTACTATTCATCATGATGCTGAGCTAATTTTTCGGTCAAATCATATTCCGTGGTTACGTGGTTTTACTTCATTTGGCGAAGGTATTATCGGTCCTTACATTCATCCTCTTACGCCCGGATGTTCCCATTGTTCTGATGGACGCCGTTTTATCGCTGGCTTTGATCAAAAAGAAATGTGGGAACTACAGCGGAAATATGCCTTTAAAGCAGATAATGTAACGAGGCGTGATGTACGTGCCACCCAAAATGGAATGTTACAAATGTGCCATCTTATTTGCGCAGAAACAGAAAAAATATTAACTCATAACCATTCTTCTTTAGAAAATGAACTTATTTTACTCAACTTACAAACATTACAATGTACGCGGCATTCTTTTCTTCCAGATCCTCTCTGTCCTGTATGTAGTAATTTACCTGATGATACTGCGGATGCGGCGGAAGTTTCTTTACAACCGAGTTTAAAAGTAAGCACCGAAACGTATCGCTGCCGTTCCATTCATGAATTAAACACATTTTTAACGAGAGACTATTTAGATTATCGGGTCGGTATGTTGAACGGCAAAATGCAGCATTCTTTATTACCATTCGCTGACGTCATTATAAACATGCCATTAATGTTCGGAAATGAAGGTGTTGCAGGCCGAACTCATTCATTTGTAGTGAGTGAAGCAACTGCTATTTTAGAAGGTTTAGAACGATATTGCGGTATGTCGCCTCGCGGGAAGAAGACAAATGTGCATGGTAGTTTTCATGATTTAGAGGAACATGCACTAAATCCCCTTACACTCGGTGTACATACAAATGAACATTACAATCGTGATAATTTTCCATTCAAGCTGTTTGATCCTGATTATGAGCAAAACTGGGTATGGGGATATTCTTTATCACAAGACAGACCGCTTTTAGTTCCTGAATCAATTGCTTATTATAGCCTCGGTCATCGAGATGCTTTCGTGTATGAAACATCAAATGGATGTGCAATTGGCGGTAGTTTAGAAGAAGCGATTTTTCACGGTATTTTAGAAATTGTAGAGCGTGATGCCTTCTTACTCACTTGGTATGCCGAATTACCTCTTCCCCGCCTTGATCTGAGTTCAGCAAATGATACAGAATTACAATTAATGATTCAGCGGTTACGTACGATTACCGGATATGAATTACACGCTTTTAATGCGACGATGGAACACGGCATCCCGAGCTTATGGATAATTGCAAAAAATACACGTGAAAATGGAATGAACGTTGTTTGTGCGGGAGGCGCTCATTTAGATCCTATTCGAGCTTTAAAAAGTGCCATTCAAGAAATAGCAGGCATGTTACTTATAACAGACGATGAGCTCGAGCACAAAAGAGAATACTACGAAAAGTGCTTACAAGATCCTTATTTTGTTAATAAAATGGAAGACCATAGTATGCTGTATGGATTGAAAGAAACGGAAGAACGTCTTCACTTCCTTTTACGAGAAGATGCACCGGTGCAAACGTTCCAAGAAATGAATGTATCACAATCATTTGATATGGATTTAACTTCCGATCTCCACCAACTTTTAGATCGTTTGCATCAATCTGACCTTGAAGTAATCGTTGTAGATCAAACCGTTCCCCTTATAGAAAAGAACGGACTACACTGTGTAAAAGTCATTATTCCAGGCATGTTACCTATGACATTCGGCCATCACCTTACTCGTGTTACAGGATTAGATAGAGTCTATACCGTACCGATGACACTTGGATATAGCACTGAACCGTTAACAAATGAACAATTAAATCCACATCCGCACCCGTTTCCATAGTAAAGGAGGGATTTCATGCAGCTAGATACTTTTTTACATCATCTCCATTTCTCTATTGATGAAATTATGCCGAATCATGAGGTGGACTGGAAAGACGCACCGCTTCCTTATAAATTATATCGAAATGTACCTACCATCCCGCTCTCCTTAGAAATCCCATTATCTTTATCGAACTCTTCTACTACACCTACTCTAAATGAGATTGGTCACTACCTTTGGTATTCATTTGGTGTAACACAATTATGTCAGCTAAATAGCGAGAGAAATGTATTACGTAGATCCATTCCTTCAGGCGGTGCTTTATATCCGAATGAATTGTATATCTATTTAAAGATTGACGATTATCCAGACGGCATTTACCATTATGACGCCGCGCATCATCGACTTATTTTACTTCGCGAAGGAAATTTCGATTCTTATTTAGCAGACGCACTCGGTAATCGCTGTAATATACATGATTGTTTCGGTGCCGCATTCGTATCCACTATGTTTTGGAAAAACTTCTTTAAATACAATAACTTTTCATATCGCCTTCAAGGATTAGATAGCGGGGTTCTCATTGGGCAATTACTAGAATGTGCAAAACAGTTCGGTTATACGAACGGCGTATACTTTCAATTTCTAGATCGTGCACTGAACCATTTACTCGGATTGTCAGAAGGTGAAGAAAGTGTGTATGCCGTTATTCCTTTAAGTACAGAGCCAGAAACTAATTGGTTTCACAATGATTACCGTGAAAATAAAACAGTTACTTCTCATGAGTTGTTGCAACAAATTCCGCCGTTAGCACATGAACATTTCGTTCGCTCAAAACATGTAAATGAACATCCGATGATAACAAAAATAAATGAAGCTTCTATGATTGAATCGACAGAACACTTCCAAACACTACATCATGAAGAGCACTATCAACATAATACGTACGCTGTACAGCTACCGAAAGTAGAACGGTTATCGTATGATTTCCTACAACTTTGTAAAAAACGATATTCTCCTGATGCGGACTTTATTTTAACGAAATGGGATGCAGCTGAGCTCGCTACTTTACTACAAGAAGCGAGCCTCTCCTTCCCCTATTACAGCGACCTTGATGGTAAGTATGTAAATGAAAATGCACGCGTCTCATTATATGGATGTTTCTATAACGTAAAAGATATAGAAAACGGTGCTTACACTTATAACAGGAAAACACATTCCATACAACCAATTCGGTATGGGGATCTTCGTTATCTCCTTCAATCTAGTATGACGATGGATAACGTAAACCTTTTTCAATTACCACTTTGCTTACATGTAGTCGGAAAGAAAGATTACTATACAAATGCATTAGGCTATAGAGGATACCGTATTCACCAAATGGAAGCTGGTATCCTCGTTCATAAACTCGTTTTTGCTGCAACTGCTATGGGGATGGGCGGGCATCCTTTACTAAGTTTTGATACAAATTCATGTGATCAATTGTACGGAATTGATGCTGGAAATGAAACGTCTCTCATTCAAATTCCTGTTGGGGCGTATCGGGCGCGGGATTGGTTAAAAGGGGCTTTGCATAGTTAAAAGCACGCCGATGAACGGCGTGCTTTTTTACTAGATTAACTTAAAAATACTCTTAATTTGTCTAGCAAATAACCAATTTTTCGTACCGTAGTTATCATTTAAACTATCTAAATTAATAGATTGTCCGTTAGCAAACTTTAATTCTAACGTTGTATTTTTGTCATTTGTTTTTAAATTACTATTTGTAATATCATCATACTTTAATTTTTCAATCTCAATATATTCGTCTTTTTCTTGTCCGATCACGACATGGTCTTGGAAGAAGAAAAATACTTCTACTTTTTTACCGAAACAAAATACATTTTTCGTATAAATTAATGTCGCGTTATCAAGTCCGACACATACTTCTTTCATTTCTTCCACAACGTGTCCAAAGTCTTCTTCATGTCTTGTATTTGATTCAACAATCCATTCTTCGATTGTTTTCATATTAATTGCCATACTGCGCCCCCTGGTTCGTTCATTGCTTCGTTTAAAAAATAAATACTATATGAAAATATAAGCGATTAGTAATATGTTTTCAAGGGGGAACGGTATATTCAAAATAAAGTGAAACTTTAATCAATAGGGGTCTTCATCCCCACTGATTATTAGTTGAACCAATCGGGCTTTTATGGGCAGTTGATCCCCCCACCTAACTTCTTTGCTTTCGCTGGATTTTGAGGTGGGGGTCTTACTGTCCGCAAATAGCGGGATAAAGTTAAATTTCAAAGTAATATAAAAGGAAAACCAATTTCATTAAATTTTAAACGTTTGAACGAGACATTCTTCATCATCAATTAACTGCTCTCTCTCATCAAATTCAATGTTCAGTTTTTTATATACTTTCTTCCAAAACGACACTGCTGGTACATTTTTTAGAAGTTCGATAACGAAATATTGTCCTCTTTTCTCTTCTAGTAAATTCTCAACAGCTTGTTTACCGATTCCTTTTCCTTTATATTGATTCAATATGAAAATATCATTAATACCAAAATCATTTTCCTTCTTCAAAAACGGACGTTCCAGTAGTAATAAGAATCCTACAATACTATGATCAACTTTTATAAAATACGGCGTGATTCCGTCATTTTTCCAAAACATATGCAAATCTTCGTATTCAAAAAATCCGTTCGCTCCGATAGTTATATTCATAGTGAACTTAGAAAGGTCATGAAGATATAAAGCGTACAAATTACGTAATATTTCTTTTTCTGATTCTTGAACCTTTTGAAGTGCTACAATCATAAAAAAACTCCCCTTCCTCATATGTAACTATTTCCCGATCCTCTTCATTCGACAAAAATGATAATTCCCCTTTAACAAAAAAATAGCACTTTAAAAAGTGCTATTCTGCTCTCCTTGCCGCTTGCTGAATTGGGTCCCACACGCTGTTATATGGTGGTGCATAACTTAAATCGACATCTTCTAAATCATGAATGCTCATTTTATTGAAAAGTGCCATCGCGATCACATCAATACGTTTATCTACGCCTTCTTCTCCAATTACTTGCCCGCCCAATAATTGTTTCGTATCGGAGCGATATAGTAATTTCAAGTAAAGTGGTTTTGCATTTGGATAATAGCCCGCCATATTTGTAGAATCTACTTTGACCGTTTTATACGGAATGTGTAGCCCTTTTGCTTCTTTTTCATTTAACCCTGTTCTTGCGAGTGTCAAATCCATAAATTTAATAATGCCTGTGCCTAACGTACCTTTAAAAGCTCTTCGTTTATCAAGCATATTCAGTCCAGCAAGTCGCCCTTGCTTATTGGCAGTCGTTCCGAGCGGGATATGATCATGAATTTCCTTTATAACGTGGTAATGTGTTGCGCAATCACCGGCTGCATATACGTCTTGCACATTTGTTTGCATATATGCATTTATTTCGATTGCTCCTTTATGATTCTTACGTATATTTGTCCCTTCAAGAAAATCAGTATTTGGCTTCACTCCAACCGACACTAAAACAAGATCTGCTTTATACGTACCTTTATCCGTTTCGATTGCTTCTACTCGTTCATTTCCTTTAAATGCTTTTACATTTTCATTCGTTAAAATTTCAATATTGTGTTTATCTGCTTCTTTATGTATATATTCAGCCATATCTGCATCATAAATCGTACCGATATGATCATTTCGCTCAATCATTCTTACTTTCTTACCAAGTTCGACGAATGTTTCTGCCATCTCCAGTCCAATCGCACCGCCGCCAATAATCGTTACATCTTCAACTTTATTCGTTTCTAACGTTTTTAATATGCGCTCAGCATCCGGAATTGTTTTTAAAAGATGAACGCCTTGTAATTCCCTTCCTTCCCATTCTGGCATAACAGGACGTACTCCAGTCGCAATTAATAATCGATCATATGGAAATTCAAAGACATCCTTCGCCTTCGTATGCTCTGCGTACACCATTTTCTTTTCCGTATCTACTTTCGTTACTTCATGACGCACTTTCGCATCAATTCCATATTTCTCACGAAACGTCTTTACGTTGCGCGCGATTAACTTTTCAGTTGAAGCGATAGCACCACTAATGACATACGGTAATCCACACTGAGCGTATGAATAAATTTCACCTTTTTCTAAAGTTACAACATTTGCATTTTCATCGTTTCTAACAATTTGCATAGCTGCACTCATACCAGCTGCATCTCCGCCAATAATGACATAGTTCACTTTACCACTCCTTCTTTTTTACATACTCTTTACGTTTTCCATATTTTATAGAAATAACACCTACTTCCATTGTAAAGAAAGAGAATTTCATCTTCAAATTTGGTGCACAAACTTATGTATGAATAGGTAACTGTCGTGTCTTATAAACAACATGTTTAATATGCTATAACAATAACCAATTGAAAGTAGGTGAAATATACATGTGCGCTGGTCTTCTCGCTCAGTTTCCAGAGGAACCGAAAGAACCAAAACCCGCCTTGTCGCTTGATCAAGAATTTTCTATTAACGCAACCATTTATAGTGCTCGTGCTTGGTTATCTAATGATGAAACTTTTCCACAAACGATTTGGAAAGGCTCTCACTTTGCTTCAGCATCACACGCTGGCAAGTCCATCTTACCAATCGGTACTGTAAAAATTTTGAACTTATCTGATGATACAATAACAGTTACTGCATCATCAGAATCAGATGATACTCTCAAAATAGTCGTACCCCCTCATTCTGAAGGTGTTTTAACATCTAACGCATTATCTGACGTGCAAGCAAGTACATCAGGAGGAGCAAGTAAAGTCACATTCCTCTTTCATATCTTTTTCTCAAGGGATCCTGGTTCAGATAAAAAACCATAAAAAAGGTACAGTTATGCACTGTACCTTTTTCCATGTGTTCTATTCTCTTGATTTAATCAGTTCAATATTATAAGTTTCGATATCTGTTAACGTTCCTGTAAAATAAGGGTTTTCTCTATACCAAGACTGTTTTGCAAAATACGCTTGCATATCTTTCGTTTGAAAAATATGTCCATGCCTTGCATATATTTCATTTCTAGCAATTTTTAACTGCTCTTTCGATAAATATGTTAAATCTGCGCTCGTTAATTTTCGAATATCACTATCAGGAAAGATGAAACCATTATATACATACCCAGTCGTAGGTGGCGGGATAACATTATAAACAACTGTTTTTTCTGTACTTTTCTTTTGGAATGGAAGATTATAAGACGAAAGTGCCGTTACCGTCTCTACTTGTGTCGTTTCTCGTCCGCTTTCTCCATTTCGTTCTAAATAAATCGTCGCACTTCCATCAGTCGCTACTGGCCCCCATGTAATTTCTTCTCCTATCAGCGCTGTAACCGGTTTTTGATTTACGTACAATGTTGCACCAGGCGCGTTCGTTTGAACTGTAATATATTGACCTTGCAACGTTAAATCTATCGTTACGTTATTTTGGCTTTGTTTCATAAGTACAACCTTTTCCTCACGCGATAGTTTTACATAATCATTTTTATATTCTGATTGAAACACTTGATTGCCTGGAAGAAACGGCCCATATTGCTTCTCAAACTTTTTGTCATCTGTCTTATCAATTTCTTTTCCGTTCATTTTTAACGCTACGCCTTTTTCATTTGTAAGCAAAGTTGTATAGTACGTCTTCGCTTTCAATTTATACCGATCAAATATAAAGAAATACTTTCCGTCTTTCGTTAATGAAAAATCAGCTCTTTCTATTCCGTACCGTTGTTTTTCACCTTGTCTCAAATATTCTTTTAATTCATTTACGTAAGATGGATTTTCTTTTATATATGAAAATAGAGGCGTTACACTCTCTCTCGTTATCATAACCGATGGATCATCTGCCGTAACGATCTCAGCTAATTTCTCTCCGTCCCGCTCTTGTAAAATCGTCATCATCCGGTCTACTTGTGCCACCTGCGTATAATACGATGATCCGTACAAATACAATCCAATAATCGCTATAACAAATAGTGCTAACAGTGTAATGCCAACTTTTGTACCACTGCTCATGTTCTTCTTTACTACAGGACTTCCCCTCTTCATCCCGCAGTTTTGACAAAATTGTACACCATCTTCAAACTGAACTCCGCACTTTGTACATACATTCATTCAGTCAACCACCTTTTCATTAGAAGCCAGTTATTCCCTGTGTTAAGGCTTGAATTATCGTGCTAATGTAAGACCAAAGTACAATGAACGTTGCAATTCCAATTAAAACATTTGCAATAATAAGTGTGTAAACGAGATCTAATCCGCCATTGTCTAGTTTTAATACGGCTACAGTTATACTAATCCCTATATAAGTTGCAACTACCGATAATAATATCGGTAAGAAAAAGATTAATAAAAAACTAAAAAGAAAAGAAAGAACTAATATGACAATAGCCGGCGTCGCTATCGTTCCCCATATACCAAATACTTCAAGAAACGAAAAAGATGATTTCATCATCTTACCACTTACAAAAATAATAAATCCGACAAATAAAGTTAAAATTAATAAAAAGAAAAAGACCGTTATAGATTCTCCAAAAAACGTGGGAGTAGATATATCTGGTGCAAATGTTCTCGTAACTGCTGATGCTGCACTCATCATTCTATAAAAAATACATGCTCCTAAAAAACAAATAAGAACAAGACTTACAATTCCATTTCGCACTTCAATAGTGCCGCTTTTCATAATCGCTGTCGGTGCTTGTAATGCATGTTTAAAAAATTGAAAATAGCCGCTCGCAAACCGCTTCGCTTGTTCTACCGTTTCATTTGGACGCGTTTCCTTTTCTTGTGCCGCGCGCGCTTGTTCCTGCCCTTCTTCTTTGCCACTACTTGCCACTACTTCTTCCGTTAACGAATGTCCACAATTCCCGCAAAACTTTGCCTCTACTGCATGTTCTGTATGACATGACGGACATTTCATTCTCTTATCCCTCCTTAAGCATATACCTTATAGGGTGTTACAAGTTCAATATATGAATTTGTACATAAAACATGACTACAAGAAAAAGATTCTGAAATCCTTCTTCCGAAAGAAAATATATGTGCTAGCAATCTTGAAAAAAAATGCTATTATGAAACAGAATAAATAATATTTTTAACAGATTGGATGAAAGAAAATGGAATTGGTAAACTCAATTTTTCAAATACTCCTTACAAGCGTAATCCAATTATTATCTTTAATTGGCGTTATCATTGTAATTGGATTTCTATTAGGCTATTTAGAATCTCTCACACGCATGTATTGGTCGAGAGCTTTTGGAAGAAAAGGATTCCTATTAACGGCTTGGATCGGTGTTCCGATTCACGAACTTGGACATGCCATTATGTGCGTACTGTTCCGTCATAAAATTGTGGCGACTCAGTTCTTCCCAACAGATACAAGTCAAGGGGCTTTAGGTTATATACAACATCAATACAATCAAAAAAGTGTGTATCAACGAATTGGGAATTTCTTTATCGGTATTGGGCCTATTATTTCTGGTATTACTGCATTAATCCTTTTAATGCGCTATTTCGTACCAGAATCATATTTTTTATTTAATACAACTCTCGAAAAAACGATTGCTTCTACTTCTATTAATGTAGAAATGATTCAAAACATGCTCTTGTCGACGTTTGTATTATTGAAAAGCTTATTTACAATCGGCAATTTATTGAATCCTTCCTTTTGGTTATTTTTATTTATCGCCATTTGCATTTCCGCACATATCGCTTTAAGTAAACCAGACATTAAAGGATCAATAGACGGTGTTGTCGTCATGTTTATCGTGTTATTTTTATTCAACATAATAGCAGGACTGTTTCAATACAACAGTAATCAGCTAATTGGACAGGTTATGAAATATAATATGTATCTCATTGCGTTTTCTAGTGTGGCACTGCTGTTCTCTTGTCTTTCTACACTCGTTAGTTTTTCGTTTTATAAAATAAGAAGAGGGCGTTCTTTTTGAACGCCCTCTTCTTATTAATTATTCCCCTTATAATCACAATGCTCAACCGGAACACGAGCATGCCCCTCTTCATCGGTACACCATGACTGTGATTGGAAGGCAAGAAAGATACCAATCCATTCTTCTTCCTTTTCAAAGTGAATGAGTATTCCTCCGTCTTGCCATATACCATTATCAGCTTTCCATTTCTCTACATTCCCTTGATTCATGTGAATATCATGTATACCGTTTCCTGGTTTGAAATGAAAATAGGAATCTGGTGTATTTTCTTCTGGTCCCCATCTTTCGCCAAACGCGTAAATAATTGCTTTTTCTTCCATCGCTCGCTTTATATAACGTTCTATTTTTTCGTTTAAATCATTATCTGCACCTGCTTTTTCGGGAGGCAAAGGAATCATTTGTTTTGAGTCAAATAGATTTCCTCTTACATAATCTAAAGCTACTTTCGGCTCATTATTTTTTACTTCCGTAAAACCAAATGGTAATGTCGGTAAAATATGAATCGCCTCTGACCTAATATTGTTACTCGCAAAATATAAAACTTCTGACGGATAACTTTGCGACTTTACGTTAATAGCAATACGATAATCTACTCCAGTCTCGCCCTGTAAATGAACTTGATAATGAGGTGTTTTCCCTTTTCCAATCTTTGATTGTATAACTGTACCTTTTAACACACCGTAGTTTTTTAGGGGCATACATTTCATCTCCTATTCATTTAGTAGAAGCTATTCATATTTAAATCATTATCCACTCATAAAAAAAATCCTCCTATGTTAGGAGGATTTTTAATTTCTCAACATATACCAAACGATAACTTCTACCATTACAAGCAAAACCGCACCAAAGATCATTAACGTCGTCTTCTTTAACAGTTCATTTTCACGGTAAGGGATATTACATAAGTAAGCACCTAGTGTAATCCGTGACGGGCAAGCGATTGTCGCTACTGATGATGCGGTGTTTTGCAGTGTTGTGACGTATTGCCACGGGAGTGCTACGTTTTGTGCGGTTTGCATTTGTAGTTTTATAAACATTGCATTTGATCCTGCGTTACTACCTGTTAAAAATCCACCAATAGCACCAATAAACGGAGCAACGAAAACGAAAAAGGTTCCAAATGTTTCACCAGCTGTCTTTGCGAGTAATAAATGCATGCCTGATGCACCCATTAATTCTGAAATGGCGATAAACATTGTCGTAGTAATAGCAAAAGGAATCCATTGTTTGATTGTTTGCGAGAGTGATTGTTTAATAATATTAGACGGGATGCGGAAGAAAATAATAGTAAATAAGCAAGTCATACCGAGCCAAAATCCTGGTGAATATAGTAACTCTAGTTTGTAAGAGTATGATTTCAAATCAAGAACCGCATATAATCTGAACAAATCATGTAATGCTGGAACGAGGCGAGAAAGTAAAATACAAACTGTTAGAAATATATAAGGGCTAATAATTTTTATAATGGATACTTCTCTCTCCGTTGCAGCGGCATGTTCTGTTATAAGATTTTGCCCACTTTTTCCTTTTAATTTAATGATAAGAAAGCCAAATGTAATCGTAACGATAGAACTTAATATCCCTGCTAGTTCAACACTTACGTACGCATTAGAAAGATAGATTCCGAGAGAAAATAATAGAAAGAATCCTACCCCTTCTTTCCACTTTTCTATAACCGCTTGCCAGCCGCCAACAACGTGTAAAGAAAGAATAACAAAGTAAGCAAACATCGGAATACTTAATAGCGCTGTATTTGTACCAAGTGTTGTAAGAGGCATATTTATTAGCTGCGAACCGATAATCGTACCAGTTGCCATTGCGCCCCATGAACTAGCTAGTAAGCCGATGAATGAGAGCAGTACAGCTTGAAATGGTTTATATCCTAGTGAAAGAAAAATAGGTGCTGCAACCATGAAGCCGATACCGAATCCACTTACTGATTCAATAAGCGGGCAAATGCCAAAACACATAAGCAGCATTTGTAATAAGCGATCCTGAGTAACTTCTTCTAGAAAACGTGCTACTTGATCGATGTACCCCATTTTGTTCATGAGGTGAAATAAAAAAATACCGAAAAATAAAACGTACCCGACAATAAAACAAATTAACCATCCTTTAATCGTTGCGTGTACAGTTTCACTTATCCCTAATTGAAACGTTGGCGAGAGTAAAACGATTCCAACAGACACAGCATAAGAAATTAACGAAGACCTTAATGACGTTTGTTTAAATAAAAATAAACAAATGAAAATCATCATAATTGGGATAAGTGCCAACAATATGGCCATATTATCATCTCATTTCGTTTAAAATACAATTTTTAACTATTATATAACAGATGTTGTAATTTTCAATTGTTTTTAAAACAGATTTAAAAAAGGAGCCAAACGGCCCCTTTTCATTCACTCCCATTTTCTATTATCCTGAAAAACTGTCTGCTGTCCGATTATTTTTTTCAACACAACAAACACAATGTAAGTACATATTGCTTGCAATGCAATATTCCAAAATTTCATTAATGTAAATGAATGAATCCGTAGAAATAATTCGTTTAATAATACAATCGAAACGATACTAAATAATTCTATACTAATCGAAAATAGACATATTTCTAAAATAGACTGTTCTTGAATGCGATTTAAGTTGGAAAAGATAAATACATATCCTAAAAATAGAGCCATCAACTCTATTTTCGTCATGCTAATGAGCCAAGCGTATAGCGGTACAGTTAAAAGAAGATATAGTAGTTTACGTCTTAGCATGCCTTCTCACCCTCTAAATTATATGTATTTTCTGTATATTTTAACATTTATTACGCAAAACAAAAAGAAGAGACTACGCCTCTTCTTTTTGTTTTGTTGCATATATTAATTCACATATTTCTTCTCGTTTTTCATTTTCTAAAAGCTCAATGATCTTACTTCCAACGACAACTCCGTCGCATATTGTAACCATTTCTTCTACATGTTCTTTTGTTGAAATGCCGAATCCAGCGACTACTGGTAAGTTGACGTGTGATTTTACTTTTTCTAAGTAACTATGAATCTCCTCTTTAAAGTTTTGACGTACTCCCGTTACGCCCGCTACTGTAACAGCATAAACGAACCCTTCTGATTCACTCGTAATTTTTTCAATTCTTTCAATAGGGCTCGTTACGGTAACGAGTGGAATAAGCGCAATGTTTGCCTCTCGAAGTAACGGCGCAATAATATTTTGTTCTTCATACGGTAAGTCTGGAACGATGATGCCGTCTACACCTGCTTCTATACAGTTTTCGATGAATCTCTCTTTTCCGAATGCAAGTACCGGATTTAAATATGTCATAAGAACAAATGGCATTTGTACTTCTTTCCTTACCTCTGCTAACGCTTGAAAAATGCCTTTTAATGTTACGCCGCTATCCAGCGCTCGCTTTCCTGCTCTTTGAATCGTTGGGCCATCTGCAACTGGATCTGAAAACGGTATACCAATTTCAACGATGCTTGCTCCAGCCTCATCTAGAAAACGAATTCTTTCTTTTAATTTTTCAAGGCCGCCATCTCCGCCCATTACGTACGGAATAAATACTTTCTTGCCATTTTCAAACGCTGCTTTAATTTTTTCTACTCCCATTTTTTACACCTCTTCCATATAACGTTTTATACTCTCTACATCTTTATCACCACGGCCAGATAAACAAATAACAAGTCCTTCATCTTCCTTCATTTTCGGAGCTAATTTTAATGCGTATGCGACAGCATGTGAACTTTCTAACGCCGGGATAATGCCTTCTTTTTTCGTTAATAATTGAAATGCTTCTAATGCTTCTTCGTCTGTTATCGAATGATAAGAAACGCGGCCAATATCTTTTAGCAAGCTATGTTCTGGACCAACACCTGGATAATCAAGTCCTGCTGAAATAGAGTGTGCTTCTTGAATTTGCCCTTCTTCATTTTGCAGAAGATACATCATTGATCCGTGTAAAACACCGACGCTTCCTTTCGTTAAAGTTGCTGCATGCTTTTCTGTATGAACGCCTTTTCCAGCTGCTTCTACGCCGTAAAGAGCAACTTCTTCATCGTGTACGAACGGATAAAACATCCCCATCGCATTACTACCACCGCCAATACAAGCAACGACTGCTTCTGGTAACTTTCCTTCTAACGCCTCATATTGTTTTTTCGTTTCATTTCCAATTACACTTTGGAAATCACGGACAATTTGCGGGAATGGATGTGGTCCGAGAACAGATCCCATAATGTAGTGCGTATCATGCACATGTGAAACCCAGTAACGAAGCGCCTCGTTTACCGCATCTTTTAATGTACCGCTACCTGCCGCTACACTTTCTACTTTCGCTCCGAGTAATTCCATTCGGAACACATTTAATTTTTGACGTCTTACATCTTCTTCTCCCATAAAAATGACGCATTCTAACCCGAGAAGAGCACATACAGTAGCTGTTGCAACTCCGTGTTGTCCAGCTCCTGTTTCAGCGACAACTTTTTTCTTACCCATTCGCACCGCAAGTAGTGCCTGACCAATTGTATTGTTAATTTTATGAGCTCCTGTATGATTCAAATCTTCACGTTTTAAATAAATCTTTGCACCTCCGCAATACTTCGTCAGATTTTCAGCGAAATAAAGCGGTGTTTCTCTTCCGACGTACGTTTTTAAATAATGATTTAATTCCTTTTGAAATGCCTCATCTTGCATCGCTTCTTTATATGCTTCTTCTAGTTCTAGTACAGATTGCATTAACGTTTCTGGAACGTATCGTCCTCCGTATATACCGTAATGTCCTTTTTCATCTGGATATGCGTAGTTCATTTGGAACACTCCTTCGCTTTTATAATAAATTGTTTTATTTTCTCTACATCTTTCTTTCCTTCTGTCTCTACTCCGCTGCTCACATCAACCATATAAGGCCGAACAATTCGAATTGCTTCTTCTATATTAAGAGCGTTTAATCCACCAGCTAATATCGTTTTCTTTCGCAATTCTTTTGGTATATGCCCAAGTAGTTCCCATGAAAATGTCTTTCCATTTCCTCCATGAAACTTTTCTTTCGGGCTATCAAATAATATATAATCCGCTTCATACCCTTGGGCGTTTTTCATATCACTCTCTGAAGTTACTCCTAGCGATTTTACAGACGGAATATTCAATCTTCTAATTTGATGATTGTCTTCATCCCCATGTAGTTGTACATGTGTTAACCCACACTCATCTGCAATTTTCTGGATCACTTCTACTGATTCATTTACGAAAACACCGATTTTTAACACGTTGGCTGGAAGCTCCTGAATGATTTCTTTCGCTCTCTTTGGAGTGATTTTCCGTTTACTTTCTGCAAAAACAAATCCGAGTGCATCTGCGCCATATTCGCACGCACTTTTCGCTGTTTCCACATCAGTGATGCCGCAAATTTTCACTTTCATATATTCACCTTACAATCTTCAAAAAAACTACTAATAGAAGATGATGTCATAAGCGCCTCTCCAACTAATACACCTTTGGCTCCAGCTCTTTTAACACGAATAATATCTTCTTTTGAATGAATGCCACTTTCACTAATCCAAAGTAGTTTCTCCTCATTCAATCTTTTTCCAAGCTTTTCAGTTTGGCTTAAATCTACTTCGAACGTTTTTAAATTACGATTATTAATGCCAATAACGTGCGGATTTAATACAATCGCAGTTTCTAATTCCTGTTCATCATGAACTTCAACAATCGCTTCCAATCCTTTTTCTAACACGTAGCTATACAACTCTTTTAACTTCTCTTTCGTTAACGCTGCTACGATTAGTAAAATAATATCTGCTCCCGCTTCATACGCTCTATCGATTTGAATCTTATCGATTATGAAATCTTTACATAAAAGCGGAATGTTACTTTCTTCTCTTGCTGTTTGTAAATCTTGAAACGATCCTTTAAAAAATTGACCATCTGTTAAAACAGATACTGCTCCTGCACCACATTTCTCATATGTTCCCACTTGTTTTCGTACGTCAACGTGTAAATTGATATCTCCTTTTGATGGTGATGCTCGCTTTACTTCTGCAATGACAGTAAACTGCTGTAACGCTTCTACAAGTGAATGTGTCTTTCTTTTTGTTTTTACTGGTGTATATATTTCATATAACTCCGCAACTTCCTTTTTCTTCTGTTCTACAATTTTATCTAAAATCGTCCCCACTTTAGTTCACCCTTTCTAATTTTTCGTTGCTTGCTACAATTAATAAGTTTAATTTGGCTAATGCTTTTCCAGAGTCAATGCTATGTGCCGCGAGTTTAATTCCTTCTTCAATCGTTTCCGTTTTTCCATTTGCGAAAAGAGCTAGACCTGCATTTAATAAAACTGTATCGCGATAAACACTCTTTTCTCCGCTCAATACGCCGACTGTAATCTTTGCATTTTCTTTTGAATTCCCCCCTCTAATTTCTTCATTTTTCACTCTTGAAAAACCATACTTTTCTGGATCAATACTCATTTCCACTATTTCATTATCTTTTAAAAGGACTACATGATTTTCCCCTTGTAATGATGCTTCATCTAAAAAACCACTTCCATTTACGACAAGCGCTTGTTTCCGGCCTAACTTTTGTAATACTTGTGCAACTGGTAATAACATATCTCGTTTATAAATACCGACAAATTGTGTTTCTAAATTCACTGGATTTGTTAAAGGGCCAATTAAGTTAAAGATCGTCGGTACGTTTAATTCTTTTCTTATTTTCATAATGCGCCTTAGTGCTGGATGCATCGCTGGTGCAAATAAAAATGCAATACCTACATGCTCTAGTAAATAATCAATTTCGCTTGGCGTACTACTAATATTTACACCTAGTTCTTCTAATAAGTCTGCACTTCCTGTTTTACTAGAAACAGCACGATTACCATGTTTTGCAACCTTTACACCTGCTCCTGCCAGTACGAATGCTGATGTTGTGCTAATATTAAACGTTTGAGCACCGTCACCACCCGTCCCGCAATTGTCCATTGCTCCTTGTATATGGTTCGAAAATGGTAGTGCCTTTTCGCGAAGAGCTCGAACAAGGCCGTATATTTCTTCTGCAGTTTCACCTTTCGCTTTCAGTAAGACTAAGAAAGCTGCAATTTCACTTTCTAATATGTTTTCACTTAATAAAAGTAGTCCTGCTTTATACATTTCCTCTTCTGTTAAATGTTGACCCTCCACTAATTTACGAAGATAGTTATTCATACTCTTTCCTCCTCTTTTACTTCTGTTAAAAAGGCACGTATTAACTTTCCGCCTTCTTCTGTTGCGATTGATTCCGGATGAAACTGTAATCCGAAGAGCGGATAATAATTGTGACGGACTGCCATTATTTCTCCATCGTCCATCGCTGTCGCTAATATGTCAAAACACTTTGGCAAGCTCGTGTGCTCTGCAACAAGGGAATGATAGCGCATCGCCGTTAGCGGCTGTGTAGCGTATGAAAAGATTGACGTTCCGTTATGTTTCACACGCGATGTTTTTCCGTGTTTAATACGTTCTGCTCTAACAATGTCTCCTCCAAATGCAGCTATGATCGCTTGGTGGCCTAGACAAATCCCTAATATGGGAACGTTCTTATAAAAATGGCGGATGACGTCGATACAAATGCCGGCATCCTCTGGTTTTCCTGGTCCTGGTGAAAGTACAATTCCTCTTGGATTCATCTCTTCTAACTGTTCTATCGTTATTTCATCATTTCTTACAACTACAATTTCTTCTTCATGTTCGCCTAACAGTTGGTACAAGTTATATGTGAACGAATCGTAATTATCGATAAGTACAATCATTTCATAACCTCCAAAAGCGCTCTCGCTTTATTTAATGTTTCTTCATATTCAGCTACTGGATCTGAATCGTAAACGACTCCTGCTCCTGCTTGAACGTATGCTTTTTCATCCTTTACGACCATCGTTCGAATGGCGAGCGCCATATCAAGATTTCCTGAAAAACTAACGTATCCAACTGCTCCGGCGTATACATTTCTTTTTTCATTCTCTAGCTCATTTATAATTTCCATCGCTCTAATTTTCGGAGCTCCCGACACTGTTCCTGCTGGTAGGCAATACGCTAATGCATCAAATCCGCTCATTTGTTTCCGCAATATTCCGTAAACTTCAGATACAATGTGCATAACGTGAGAGTATTTTTCTACTTTCATATATTTATCTATCGTAACCGAGCCGATTTCGCTCACTCTACCAATATCGTTTCGCCCAAGATCTACAAGCATCATATGCTCTGCTCGCTCTTTCTCATTGCCTAAAAGTTCTTTTTCGATTTCCTCATCTTCCCTTTTCGTTTTCCCCCTCGGTCTTGTACCAGCAATTGGATTCGTCATCACTTTATTCTCTCTTACTGATAGCAAACTTTCCGGTGAAGAACCGAGTACAACATAATCTTGAAAATCGATATAGAACATATATGGTGATGGATTTGCAATTCGAAGTTTTCGGTATAACGCGAATGGATCACCAATACATTCACTTTGTAAACGCTGTGACAGTACGACTTGGAATATGTCTCCAGCTCTTATATGTTCTTTCGCCATTTCTACCATCCCACAAAACTCTTTTTCCGTTATAGAAGAAGTGAATGATAATGTGGATTGTATTGCATTTACTTCAGTTTCTTCTCCTTGTAGCACTTCCTCTTTGTATACTCGTAGCCTTTCGTATACTTCCTCATAATCTGCTGAATCATCTTCCCTGCATACATATACAAACGACAACCTTTGGCGTAAATGATCGTAAACGATAAACTCACGATATAGTAAGAGGTGTACTTCCGGAATATTTAATGGGTCGTGTAAATCCGCTCCAATGTTTTCATACTGCCGAATGACATCATATCCAATATAACCAACTGCTCCTCCGCAAAATGGAAATGGGCTGTCTACTTGTGATGGTGCGATTATTTCTTCTAACACTTGTAGTACGTTACCTTGTAACTTTTCTGCCCGGCCGAAAATCGTTCGTTCTACTTCCGTACCAACGCTTTTTACTTCTTCATAAGGATTACATCCTAAGTAAGAATAACGCCCTTTATCTTGATGAAGCTGTGAACTTTCTAATAAAAATTTCTTCTTTCCTTTCATACGTCTATATAAAGAAATTGGCGTAATGCTATCTCCTTCTTCTTCAGTAATTACTAAAAATGTCTTTCTCTCTCTTTTTCGTTTTATAAATTCTTCTTTCGTCATCATGTCCTTCACCTCACTCTGAAAAATAAAAAAGTCCCCTACATATCGAAAATATGTAGAGGACGATAAATATACCGCGGTACCACCTCGTGTTGGATGCAAAAGCATCCCGCTTTGTTCAGGTACAAATTTTATACCTTATCCTTGTAACGGCGGAACCCGGGTTGCCTACTAAAAATAATTGTTCAGCATACCTCTCGTAAGCCCATTCCGTATATGGCACCGTACCGGGCTCCCACCTATTCCCGGCTCTCTGTAACGTCTCCAATATACGTACTCTTCTTACTTAAACGATTTCATTTATTTAATTTTTTATACACAAAAAGGGAGTACTCATCCTATAGAAAGGACGGGTACTCCCGTGGTGCCACCTTAATTCGTTACAAATGTAACGCACTTTACCGTATCAAAAACAATACGTGTCTCTTGTATCGATGAGATCATGTCGCCAAAGCCTACTTCTTTCGTTTCGGTTTGGAAGCTCCGAAGCCCATTCCACATCAATTCCATACTGATTCGCACCAACCATCAGCTCTCTGACATGTTCATCATGTGTACTCTTCTTCATCAACGCTTGCATTTTTTTAAGTTGCACTCATTATAGACCTGACTTTTTTCACAAGTCAATACTTTTTTAAAAAATTTATTTTTCTTTCCTTTCAATATTATATTGACAAAACAACCTCTTTTTATGTAAATATAATAAATACTCTATTAAAAATAAGGTTTTTTGTATGAATATTATATATTAAAAAAGTAAAATAACATCAAAAAACGCTTACATTTCTGAAAATTCGTATTTCTATATGGATTTTTCAGAATAATCATGATAGATTATAAAGTGAAACTTTAATCAGTAGGGGTTTTGTTCATCCCCCACTTATTATTAGTTGAACTAATCGGGCATTTACGGGCAGTTGATCTCCCACCTAACTTCCTTGCCCATCCAATTTTAAGGTGGGAGTTTTACTGCCCGTTCATGCGGGATAAATATGCATAACGCATCAAAAGACATGACAAAAGAAAGGGGAACTACATGAGTACGCAGATGTTAATTTTAACTTCTATCTCTATTTACATGCTTGGGATGCTAATTATCGGCTATTTCGCTTATAAGCAAACATCCAACTTAACAGATTATATGCTTGGCGGGCGTACACTAGGCCCCGCAGTAACAGCATTAAGTGCTGGAGCAGCTGATATGAGTGGTTGGCTTTTAATGGGCTTACCCGGTGCAATGTTTAGCGTTGGATTAAGTAGTAGCTGGATTGCGATTGGCCTAACATTAGGCGCATATGCAAACTGGCTTTATGTCGCTCCTCGCTTACGTACCTACTCTGAAATTGCAAATAACTCTATTACTATCCCAGAATTTTTGGAACACCGTTTCCACGACAAATCCCATATGCTACGTTTAGTATCTGGACTTGTTATTATGATATTTTTCACGTTTTATGTAGCTTCAGGATTTGTCTCTGGTGCTGTATTGTTCGAAAATTCATTTGGACTCAATTACCATGTTGGTCTTCTTATCGTTGGTGGAGTTGTCGTAGCTTACACATTATTTGGTGGATTTTTAGCTGTAAGTTGGACAGACTTCGTGCAAGGAATCATTATGGTAGTCGCTCTTATTCTTGTTCCAGTCGTAACAATTATGCACGTAAATGGACTTGGTCCAGCATTTGAAACAATTAAATCTATCGATCCGGCATTATTAGATATTTTTAAAGGTACTTCTGTCTTAGGAATTATTTCATTATTCGCATGGGGCCTTGGTTATGTTGGACAACCACATATTATTGTACGCTTTATGGCGATTTCTTCTGTAAAAGAAATTAAAAGTGCACGACGTATTGGTATGAGCTGGATGATTTTCTCTGTTGCTGGAGCTATGTTTACTGGCCTTATCGGTATTGCATACTATTCAAAAGCAGGTTTAAAACTTTCTGATCCAGAAACGATTTTCGTTGAACTTGGCACTATTTTATTCCATCCACTTATTACTGGATTTTTATTAGCAGCTATTTTAGCAGCTATTATGAGTACAATTTCTTCTCAACTTCTCGTTACTTCGAGTGCAGTAACAGAAGACTTATATAGAACATTCTTTAAGCGTGATGCTTCTGATAAAGAACTTGTATTTGTCGGTCGTATGGCTGTTCTTGTTATCGCTTTAATTGGATGTGCATTAGCGCTTAAACAAAATGATACGATTTTAGCTCTTGTTGGATACGCTTGGGCTGGGTTCGGTTCTTCATTCGGACCTGCTATTTTATTAAGCTTATATTGGAAACGTATGACGAAATGGGGCGCGCTTGCTGGTATGATTTCTGGTGCCGCTACTGTTATTATATGGACTCAATTCAAATTCTTAAAAGATTTCTTATATGAAATGATTCCAGGTTTCGCTATTAGTTTACTAGCCATCGTAATTGTTAGTGTACTAACACAACCTTCAAAAGAAGTTGAAGAGCAATTTGAGGATTTCGAAAAACAACATCGTCATAATTTATAAAAAAATCTCTGCTGTTATCGTAACAGCAGAGATTTTTACAGTTCGACAATCTTCTTATCAAATTTAACAAATTCTTTATGTTTCGTTAAATTTAACATAACACTACTCCTTTATAGTATGAGTATCAGCACTTATACAGAAAGGGGACTCCAACATGTTAGCAGCTTTCCAGCAACAACAAACACGAAAATTTTCACCTATCACAAATACTTCTGCGTCTTGTTTAAACATGCAACCTAACCCGCCTAAAATTTCAATTGCTCCTTCTGTTATTTCAGTCATCGGTGTTCATATGGAAAAACATAAATTAAAAATAAAAACGGGACAAAACATTGTGTTATCAGCTTCCATTTTGCCAATACAAGCAACGAATAAAGAGCTTATTTGGTCAAATATGAATTCTGATATCATCACCATATATCCAAAAGGTGACACCGTGACAATTACTGGAAAAAGCGCAGGTAGAGCAGTCGTAATTGTCACAACTGCTGAAGGCAAATTCCGTGACCTATGTGTCATTCATGTACAACCTTATATGACAAATCCAAAGTAAAAGAGTGGCTTCGTAGCCACTCTTTTACTTGATTTCAATATTTGAGTTTTTACTTTTTACAAGATTAATAAATTGTTCTTTATTTCTTGGAGAAATACTTTTTGTTTTATGTGTATCGTAAACAATTTCAAGTCGGTCAAATGATAATGCATGGGCTGCTATTGGATTTTTCGTATTTGAAATTTGTTTTATATCTCGTATAAAAATACGTTTTGTAACGAGACCCGATCTAATCGTAATTATTTCTTCCCGGGCAATATATTTTGCAAAAAAACAACTCCAGCTAAACAACATTGCTAATGGAATTGTAAAAAGCAAAAGAAAATATTCTCTCCCTACAAAAATTGGTGCAAAACAAGCACCCAAAACAATAAAAAAAATTGGATATAACCATGTATCTTTTTTTGATGGAAACTCCATTTCCCTTCCCCTTCTACGCCCGTATTTCTATAAAACAAAAAGAGAAGTATCACAACTTCTCTTTTCTCCCCTAACACTATAATTCCTGTGTGTACATCGGCTCGTTTACGACATTTTTTGCTGTTCGCTTTTGTTGCTGCAGTAAGAAAACAGATACACCAAACAATACGAGCATGCTACCGATAATTTGCATTGCATTTAATTTTTCTCCAAGTAAGAAGAACGCAAGTATAGATGCTCCAACAGGTTCTCCTAAAATACTCATTGAAATTGTCGTTGCATTTACATAATTTAATAGCCAGTTATTAATTACATGTGACACTGTCGGCACAACCGCAAGTAAAAGAAAAACGGTCCAATCCCACTTCGTATAACCTGTAAAGGGTACTTGCAATATGACATTATAAATCCCCATAAAAAGACCTGCGAATGCAAAGACTGTAAAGCTATAAATCCAGTGTGATACTTTCTTTACTGTCGTTTGCCCGATAAATAAATAACCGACAACTGCTATTACACTTAGAAAGGATAATATGTCTCCATAAATTGCTTGCTTACTTAAACCTAAATCTCCCCAACCAATGCACATTACGCCTAGAATAGCGATTCCCATCGTTGCAATGGCTGAATATGTTGTTCTTTCTTTAAACAGAAAAAAACCTCCAACTAAAGATACGATCGGTTGAAGTGCCAAAATAATTGTTGAACTAGCAACTGTTGTATGCTTTAAAGATTCAAACCATAAAAGAAAATGAAGTGCTAAAAAGAAACCAGATCCAATTAAAAAGCCCCAATCTTTCATTTGAATCCTATTAAATTCCTCTCTTTTTTTCCATACGATAGGCAGCATAATAAGTACGATAATCCATAAGCGGTACATACTTAATATTGAAGATGGTGCTGAGGACATCTTTACAAAAACTGCTGCAAAGGAAATAGCAATTATAGAAATAGCCAATGGTAGTGCGATAGATTTTTCTTGTTTCAAATCCTGTCTCCCCTCTCACCTGTCAAAAATCCCACTTCATTATATCCGTTTTCTTTCGTAACTTAAATACTAATTTTTTAGATTCTTCGTACCATTATGGTAAAATAGAAATTAAGGCACCAATTAGTGAATATTTATTTCCTTTTTCACTACAAGCGTCGCTCTTACAATCGTTACAGTAAATTTTTATTTAGGGGGATCTACATGAGTCAAACAATAGGGAGAATTGAAGAAATTTCATTTTATAGCGCATCACTTCAAGAAGACGTTACGCTTCTCGTTTATTTGCCAGTAAATTACACACCACTGCACAAACATACAGTCGTAATTGCACAAGATGGTAGAGATTATTTTCAGCTTGGTAAAGCGCACCGTGTAATTGAGCGCCTTCGTGAAACTGAAGAAATTGACCGTACAATTATTGTCGGTATTCCATATAAAAATGTACAGGATCGTAAAGAAAAATATTTCCCAAGTGAAGTGAAAAATGCTGCATATATTCGTTTCCTTGCTCATGAACTTGCACCATATATTGATGAAAATTATCCAACGTACCAAATGGGAAAAGGTCGTGTTTTAATTGGTGATTCTCTTGGCGGAACAGTTTCCTTTATGACTGCACTTATGTATCCGCATACATTCGGTAAAGTCGTTATGCAATCACCATTTGTGGATGAGACAGTGATGAACTTAGCAAAAGACTTCAAAGATCCACAAGCATTAGAACTGTATCACGTCATTGGTACAGAAGAAACGGCTGTAAAGCGTACTGATGGACAAGTATCTGATTTCGTAGAACCAAACCGTGAGTTAAATACACTTCTCACAGATAGAAATTTCATTACGCATTACGAGGAGTTTGAAGGTAATCATACTTGGAAATATTGGCAAACTGATTTACCGAAAGCCTTCTCTCATATTCTATCAATGAAATAATAGAGAGCAGTATTCAGAATAATTTGATATAATAGATAAAGAGATTTATTTATCTCAAAATCTAACTAGACTTACAAAGGGAGGAATTGGAACATGAAATTAGGCATTGTAATTTTTCCATCTAAAATGATTCAAGATAAAGCGAACGGATTGCGTAAGCGTTATGACCCGCACTACGCATTAGTTCCGCCACATATTACATTGAAAACACCCTTTGAGACGCAAGATGAACAATTAGAATCGATTGTAAACGAGCTACATACAATCGCAGGTAAAACGAATCCTTTCACCCTTCATGTTGGGAAAGTTGGTTCATTCGCACCTGTTAATAACGTCCTTTATTTTAAAGTAGAAAAAACACCTGAACTTACTTTCTTAAATGAAGAAATGCATGGCGGGTTATTCACACAAGAACGCGAATATGCTTTCGTACCTCACTTAACAATCGGACAAGGCTTATCAGATGCAGAGCATGCTGATGTATTGGGTCGATTACGTATGAAAGATTTCTATTATGAACAACCAATTGATCGTTTCCATCTTCTATATCAATTAGAAAATGGAACATGGACTGTACACGAAACATTCCACCTTGGAAAGGGGAACAACTAATTTGCACGCACAGATTGTACAAACGGACGAACAACTAAGAGATGCATTCTCTGTACGTAAACAAGTGTTTGTAAATGAACAACGTGTCTCTGCTGAAGAAGAGTACGATGAGTTTGAAGAAACTTCAACACACGTTGTTATATATGACAATGATGTTCCAGTTGGTGCTGGACGTTTTCGCACCCTTGATGGTATAGGGAAAATGGAACGCATTTGCGTGCTAGGTTCCCATCGTAAAAAAGGTATCGGAAAAATTGTTATGGATGCGCTTGAAGCGTATGCAAAAGAAAATTCGCTACCAAAATTGAAACTTCATGCTCAAACACATGCTGAAGATTTCTATAAAAAACTTGGCTATGTAACGAGTTCTGATGTATTTATGGAAGCAAATATCCCGCACGTCGTAATGATAAAAGAATTATAATTTGAAAGCAGGAGGTGACCCCTCCTGTTTTTTACATTGCTATTTTCTTTTTCTTCCGCTAAAGTTAAATGTTGATGCTATAGTTTTGAAGGTGAACATATGACACAAGAAAAATTTTCACAAAAATCGTTAACACACGCCGATATTCCGCGTGCGACATATCATATTCCGAAAACATCTACCCATTTAATTATGGAAGAAGATGTAGATGCGGCTTATTTCCGCGCTCTCGAACAACAAAATGTTTTTTTAAACGAAAAACAATTAGAAGCCGTGCGCACAACAGAAGGTCCTGTTCTCACACTAGCTGGTGCTGGAAGCGGGAAAACATCTGTTTTAACAACTCGCGTTGGTTATTTAGTAAATGTAAAACAAGTTCATCCACGAAATATTTTATTACTTACATTTACACAAAAAGCAGCTGAAGAAATCCGAAGTCGTGTTGCGAAGTTACCAGGTATGAATCGTGCAGCAAGTAGCTATGTTGTTGCTGGTACATTCCACTCTGTTTTCTTAAAATTGCTTCGTAGTCAAGGGTATAATCAGCAAATTTTAGCAAATGAAAAACATAAACAAATTATGATAAAGAAAATCTTAAAAGAATTGCGTTTAAAAGACGATTATGATGCGGAAACGATACTCGCGATGATTTCACTTGAGAAAAACAAATTAAATCGTCCGAAAGATGTAAAAGCGAAAACACCAGTGGAACAAGAATTTAAAGAAGTATATGAACGTTTTGAAGAAGTAAAACAACGATACAATTATATTGATTTCGATGACATCTTATTGGAAACATATTATATGTTAGAAAATAATGCTCCTTTACTAACTCAATTACAACAACGTTTTCACTACATTGAAGTAGATGAGTTTCAAGATACATCGTATGCACAATATGAAATTGTAAAATTGTTAGCCACACCAAGAAATAATTTGTTCATCGCAGGTGATGATGATCAAGCTATCTATGGCTGGCGAGGGGCAAGTCACCAAATAATTTTATCTTTTCCAAAAGAATTTGATAACACAACAATCATTGCACTAAATACGAATTATCGATCCAATCCCTTTATCGTCGGGCTTGGAAATGAAGTTATAAAATTAAATCAAGAACGTTTTGATAAAGAGCTATACTCCGTTCGTGAGGAAGGTGTACAACCTTTTTATTCAAGACCTGCTACGACTCTTGATGAAGCAAATCAAATTTTACAGCTCATTCAAGAAAAAGTGGATAGCGGTGAACGAAACTATAAAGATTTTTGTTTACTGTATCGCACACATTCTGTAAGCCGTTCGTTACTTGATCAGCTTACCATTCATAAAATCCCGTTTATTAAACACGGGGCGAGCCAATCATTTTATGAACATTCTTTAATTAAGCCTGTATTAGATCATTTAAGACTCGTGATTGAGCCGTTTCGACTAGAATCACTTTCAAACATATTGCCGACGATGTATATCGGACGTGATGATTGTATTTCATTTATTGAGCGTGAACAATGGAAATATGGTGAAGGCCGTTTTCCTTCTCTTCTTCATTTCTTATTATTAAATCCGAGCTTAAAACCTTTTCAAGTGAAAAAAGTAAATGAGCGTATTGATTTTATTAAATTTATTAAAGAATTAGAACCGAAAAAAGCATTAAAAGAAATCATTCATGGTAAAGGAAAATATTTAGAGTACTTACAAAGTAACGATCGTTCTTCCTTTACGATGCATAAAGACATACAAGAAGAAATGTTGGAAGAATTAATGGAGTCTGCAACTCGTTTCACCGATATTCCAGCTTATTTACAATTTATTGACGAAGCAATTCAAGGTCAAAAAGAAATGGAAGCATTAAAAACAATGCCGCAAAAAGATGCCGTTTCACTTATGTCAATTCATAACGCAAAAGGCCTTGAATTTCCATGTGTCTTTTTACTTGGAGCGAGTGATGGGATCCTGCCGCATACTTCTTCTTTAAAAGATGCAAATGATCGTGTTACGGAAACTTCTGAAGCATTAGAAGAAGAACGCCGATTACTTTATGTCGCCATTACACGTGCGAAAGAAGAACTTTACATTTCTTCTCCGCAATTTTTCAGAGGAAAGAAATTAGATATATCTCGTTTTTTATATACTGTGCGAAAAGATTTACCTGAAAAGACATCCACTAAATAAGGATGTCTTTTTTTATAATGCGTTATGTACATCCCTCCTATATAAATTCCTTGTTTTTATCATAAGAATTAACGTAATATCAACCATATCCCACTCATATTGTAATAGTGTATGTCAGAACTCACGAGAAGGAGTGAACATAATGAGCTGCAATTGTAATGAAGATCATCAACATGAGTGTGATTTCAACTGTGTATCGAATGTTGTTCGTTTTATACATGAACTACAAGAATGTGCAACGACAACATGTGGATCTGGTTGCGAAGTTCCATTTTTAGGTGCACATAACAATGCATCAGTAGCTAATACACGTCCTTTTATTTTATACACAAAAACTGGAGAACCTTTTGAAGCATTCGCACCATCTTCAAGCCTTACTAGTTGCCGATCTCCTATTTTCCGCGTAGAAAGTATAGATGATGATGACTGTGCTGTATTGCGTGTATTAACTGTAGTTTTAGGTGATGGTACCGCTGTACCACCTGGTGACGACCCAATCTGTACGTTTTTAGCTGTACCAAATGCAAGACTAATATCAACCTCCACTTGCATTACTGTTGATTTAAGTTGCTTCTGCGCTATTCAATGCTTACGCGATGTTTCTATTTAAAACTAAATAATGAGTTAAGCATGGATTGGGTGGCAGATAATTCTGCCACCCAATCCATGCTTAAAGAGTATTCTTATGTAAATTTCTTAAAATTGGGAACTTGTCTAGAACATAGAACCTGTCCTTTTCATTAACTGAAAGTAGAAACAGATAAAGGAGTGAAAAACATGTTCTCTTCTGATTGCGAATTTACTAAAATCGATTGTGAGGCGAAGCCAGCTAGTACACTACCTGCCTTTGGTTTTGCTTTCAATGCTTCTGCACCTCAGTTTGCTTCACTATTTACACCACTATTATTACCTAGCGTAAGTCCAAATCCAAATATTACTGTTCCTGTAATCAACGATACAGTAAGTGTCGGAGATGGCATTCGAATTCTACGAGCTGGTATTTATCAAATCAGTTATACATTAACAATTAGTCTTGATAACTCACCTGTTGCACCAGAAGCTGGTCGTTTCTTCTTATCATTAAATACGCCAGCTAACATTATTCCTGGATCAGGTACAGCAGTTCGTTCTAACGTTATTGGTACTGGTGAAGTAGATGTATCCAGTGGTGTTATTCTTATTAACTTAAATCCTGGTGACTTAATTCAAATTGTGCCAGTTCAGTTAATTGGAACTGTAGACATCCGCGCAGCAGCATTAACAGTTGCACAAATTAGTTAGTAAAAAGCGGTATTTCTAATACAGAAATACCGCTTTTTATATAATAAAAAACACTCACAGTAGCATGAGTGTTTCATTCTTCATATTGTTTTATTGCGTTCTTCTTTTTCCCACAATTGCATCCCTTTTTCTTCACAAATCCTTGTTGTTGTAATTGTTCTTGATATGCCTGTTGTTGTGCTTGGTGTTGTTGCTGTATATGATACCACTGCTGCAGGTCATATGAATTTTGCCTTGGATTATTGCTCACAGCAAACATCTCCTCTACTGTCAATTCTGTCTATTTACTATATGAACAACTCTTTATTTCCGTTCCCTGATTCTTTTAAACTCCGCTTTTTCTCTTATTATGAAAAAATATTATTCTCCCATAAAATATCCTGTAACCGTTTCAATGATTGCTGCTGCACCTGCAATGGCTAATAATGCAAGTAACGGCTCCGCAATGATAGGAATCCAATTATATAAAACTAATAAAAAAGCACTAACCCATACACCTGTACACCAATAACAGCTTAACAATTCACCAATCCACTTTCTTAATCCTTTACCTTTTACTTTTGTAAATGTTGATACACTTCCATCCGGCTCCGTAATCTCTAATTCATCAATAAATGGTCTTCGCAAAAAGGCTGTTATTTTATCATATACAATTAAACGAGTGAGCCTAAAAGCAGCTAACGCAAAAATAAAAAATAAAAGCCAGCTTGTAAACAGCATAATTCCACCTTCCCTTATCCTCTTTCGCCTATTTAAAAAAAAAGGTCTTGAGATTGTGACCAAATCTCCTCGACTCCAATATCTTATTAATGTAAATACAAACAAGAAGATAAGGAGTGACATTAATGAGTTGTAACGAAAATAAACACCATGGCTCTTCTCATTGTGTAGTTGACGTTGTAAAATTCATCAATGAATTACAAGATTGTTCTACAACAACATGTGGATCTGGTTGTGAAATCCCATTCTTAGGTGCACACAATACTGCATCAGTAGCTAATACACGCCCTTTTATTTTATACACAAAAACTGGAGAACCTTTTGAAGCATTCGCACCATCTGCAAGCCTTACTAGCTGCCGATCTCCAATTTTCCGTGTGGAAAGTGTAGATGACGATAGCTGTGCTGTACTACGTGTATTAACTGTAGTTTTAGGTGACAGTTCTCCGGTACCACCTGGTGACGATCCAATTTGTACGTTTTTAGCTGTACCAAATGCAAGATTAATATCTACAACTACTTGTATTACTGTTGATTTAAGCTGTTTCTGTGCGATTCAATGCTTACGCGACGTTTCTATCGTTAAGTAAACTAAAAAACTATTGGGGTGGTAGAAGCTTTCTACCACCTTTACATATTTAAAAGCCAGCCATACTAATCGATTGGATATCATCTATAGACAACCTAATATCTCTCATACTATTTTGCGGCATAATAGATACAATGCCATTACGATACGATATGATCGATCCAACATAAGAAACTGTAGCTGTTTTTATTCTGCACCTTACTTTCGGAATATAATGAGGGCGGTTTAATAAAAAATGAATTTTTTCATCATTATTCATATCCTTAAATGATTTATTATACGGGACAGTTCTTACTGGTTCTTGTTGTTCTTGCTCTTCTTGTTGTTCTTGCTCTTCTTGTTCTGCGTGTTCTTCTTTTTCTTCTTCTATTTTTTCTTCCCCTTGCTGCTCTTCTTGTTGTTCTTGTTCTGTTACCTCTTCCACAGCACCGCTTACAATATTTTCATGTCTATTACTTTGCTCTTTTTGATCTTCATTTTCAAAGTTTGTCAGGATAATCCTTTTTATTTTCGGTGCAGCAAGTTCTAAACTTACTTGCGCAATATATAACAACGGTTTTCCAACTGTTGAACTTTTATTTTTATTCTTCACACTCGTCCCTCCCACTTCCATACGTAGCTGAATAAATCGTGTACTATTATAGTTATATTCATCACGTGGCAAGAACTTTCGTTAAAAATCGTTCTTTCTCAGAACAAATAAAAAGGACAATCTCAGCATTTAGAGATTGTCCTTTAAAAATTAATATTCTATTTATCCTAGGATATGATACCCTGAATCAACGTGAATGTTTTCTCCTGTTACTCCACGTGCTAAATCACTGAATAGGAATACTGCTGTATCGCCAACTTCTTCTGGAGTTGTTGTACGACGAAGTGGTGCGCGCTCCTCAATTTCTCTTAAGATTGAGTTGAAATCGCCTACACCTTTTGCAGACAACGTACGAATTGGTCCTGCAGAAATAGCGTTGACACGAATACCATGTTGACCTAAATCGTTCGCTAAATATTTCACGCTCGCTTCTAATGAAGCTTTCGCAACACCCATAACGTTATAATTTTTCACAACGCGCTCGCCGCCAAGGTATGTTAACGTTAAAATATTTCCGCCTTCTGTCATTACTTTTTTTGCTTCTCTTGCTACAGCTGTTAAAGAGAATGCACTAATATTTTGTGCAAGTAAAAATCCATCGCGAGAAGTATCTACAAATTCACCTTTTAAGTCATCGCGATTTGCAAAAGCAATACAATGTGCTACACCGTGAATAGTACCTACTTCTTGTTTAATTGTTTCAAAGCAAGCTGTAAGTTCCTCATCATTCGTTACATCACAAGGTAATACAAGTGATTCTTGTCCTTCTAATGTGTCCGCTAATTCACGAACGTTTCTTTCTAAACGTTCTCCCGCATATGTGAATATTAATTTTGCACCTGCATTATGCAAAGAGCGAGCAATTCCCCATGCAATACTTCTTTGGTTCGCAACGCCCATAACAACAAATGTTTTCCCTTGTAATAGTTCCATGATATATCCTCCCAGAAATACTTATACTTGTTATTAGTACCTGATACTATAATTATAGTACCATAAAACCGCTTAAAGGCAAACAAAAAAGTCATTAACAGAAATTTGTTAATGACTTTTGGTTTCTATAAAAAACCGCTCTAATCCTTCTTCCCAAGAAGGCATTTGTGAAAAACCATTTAATCGTAGCATGTTGTGTTGAAAAATAGAATATTTGGGCCTCGCAGCTGCAGCCCCGAATTCTTCCGTTGAAACAGGTAATACATTCACTTTCATATTTGCATACGAAAATATCTTTTGTGCAAATTCAAACCAAGAGCATGAGCCTCTGTTTGATACGTGGTATGTACCGTATAAAGAAGTATGAATGAGCTTATTAATAACCATATTTAAATCCGCCACATACGTAGGCGAGCCAACTTGATCCGCTACAACAGATATTTCATCTCTTTCTTTTCCTAATCGCATCATCGTTTTCACGAAATTATTTCCATATTTACCATATAGCCACGATGTGCGAACGATAAAATATTTATTATGTAACTCTTTGACGAACTGCTCCCCCGCATACTTAGAGGCTCCATATATATTTATCGGCGCTGGACTATGAAATTCGTCGTATCCATCTGGTCTGGCACCTTGAAATACATAATCAGTACTAATATAAACTAGCTTCGCCCCTACTAATTGTGAAGCAACCGCTACATTTCTAGCTCCGATTGCATTTATTCTATATGCAAGATCCTGTTCTTTCTCCGCATGATCTACTTTCGTATAGGCAGCACAATGAATAATTATATGTGGTTTTATTTCTTGTACCACTTGTTGTATTCGGGATATATTTGTCACATCTAATAACTTTTTATCAAATGGATATATATCATATTCTTCAGAGTTTAACTCTTCAAATAGTTGCTTTCCTAATTGACCGTTTGCTCCTGTTATGATAACCCTCTCTTTCATGTAACATGCCCCTTACTGGTCTTTTAGTGGTTTCCACCATTCCTTATTCTTTTCATACCATTTCACCGTCTCTTGTAATCCTTGTTCAAACGTATATTTCGGTTCCCAATCAAATTCATTCTTCATTTTCTCTGCATCAATCGCATAACGACGATCGTGCCCTAAACGATCTGTAACATATTCAATGTCTTTTTTTGTTTTTCCTAAAAGAGTAATAATTTGTTCCACAACTTCTACATTTGTTTTTTCATTATTTCCACCTATATTATATACTTCTCCTACACGTCCCTTATGCAAAACAACGTCAATCGCACTGCAATGATCCGTTACATGTAACCAATCTCTTACATTTAAACCATCACCATATAACGGTAGTTTTTTTCCTTCTAGTGCATTCGTAACCATTAATGGAATTAATTTTTCAGGATACTGGTACGGTCCATAATTGTTAGAACAACGCGTTACTATAACCGGTAATTGATATGTTTTATAGTAAGATAGAGCTATCATGTCCGCGCTCGCCTTACTTGAAGAATATGGACTATTTGGAGCTAACGGCGTTTTCTCTGTGAACTTCCCTGTTTTTCCTAAAGAGCCATACACTTCATCCGTTGATACTTGCACAAATTTTATATGCGAATATTTTTTAACTAGTTCTAATAAAGTGACCGTCCCAATTACATTTGTATCATAAAAAGGAATCGGATTTTCAATACTACGGTCCACATGTGATTCAGCTGCAAAATTTACAATCACTTGTACGTCCCGCTCTTTTATAACGTGTTCTAATAGCTCTCCATTTTGAATTTCTCCCTTTACAAAAAAGTAATTCGGGTGATTCTGAAGAGATTTTACATTATTTAAATTCCCGCTATATGTTAATGCATCGTAATTAATAATTTTATATGTTTCATAACTTTGTAGCATGTAATGAACGAAATTACTTCCAATAAATCCAGCCCCACCTGTTACTAATATATTCATAAACAACGCTCCTACTTAAAAACTATCTTCATATTCCTCTAATAATGGTAATATCTGATCCTTATCGGACAATATAGGATCGGTTACTGGCCAAGGAATTGCTAAATCTTTATCTTCCCAAAGTAATCCAGAGTCATGCTCTGCGCTATAATATTCATCTACTTTATACATAACGATAGTATGCGGGACAAGCGTGCAAAATCCATGTGCAAACCCTCTTGGCACTAGTAATTGCCGATGGTTATCTGCACTTAAAATATACCCTTTCCATTGTTTAAATGTTGGTGATTTTTTTCGTAAATCAACGATAACATCATAAATTGCCCCTTGCATAACTTGAATGAGTTTCGTTTGTGCTTTCGGTTTTTTTTGAAAGTGTAGTCCTCGAATCGTTCCAGCCTTAGCCGAATAAGATACGTTATCCTGTACAAATGAATACGTAATCCCTAATGTTTCTAGCACCTGCTTATTATAACTCTCTGAAAAAAAACCACGCTCGTCTCCAAATAACCTCGGTTCTAACAATTTTGCATCGGTAAAATTTGTTTCTATAACTTTCATATTCTCACCTATTCTCCGTTAAACTGTTTCCCAAAGTTAATATCCCGCGCTAACGTATTCGCCTTTTGAAGCGAAGCATGAGTTCCCGCATCAGTCCACCAGCCGCTCATTTCATTATAAGTAAGTACCCCTCGTTTTAAATACCAATTATTTATATCTGTAATTTCAAGTTCTCCCCTTGCAGAAGGTTTTAATTCTTTAATATAAGAAAAGACTTTCGAATCATACAAATAAATTCCCGTAACCGCATAAGAACTTTTCGGCTCTTTCGGCTTTTCTTCAATTTCAACTATTTTTCGATTTTGAATATGTGCTACGCCAAATCTTTCGGGATCTTCTACAGATTGTAATAGCACTTTCGCACCTTCTTTTTGATTTGCAAACTCTTCAACATACGGAAGAATATCATCTGAAAAAATATTATCCCCTAATATAACTACCATACGATCATTCCCGACGAAATCTTCACAAAGCCCTAACGCCTGTGCGATCCCGCCCGCTTTATCTTGCACACGATACGTAAAGGACACTCCAAATTCATGACCACTCCCTAAAAAGCTAACAACATCCCCCATATGCTCTTTACCTGTAATAATCATAATATCTGTAATATCGCATTGTTTTAGCTTATATACCGCATGATAAATCATCGGATACCGACCAACAGGAAGTAAATGTTTATTCGTTACTTTCGTTATTGGATATAATCTCGATCCAGTACCACCTGCTAAAATAATTCCTTTCACTTTGCATCTCTCCTTTATGATGGAGATAATATATCTTTGTAATGTTCTACAAACACTTTCCGGTACTTCTCATATGTATCCGCATCAAACTCATCCCCGTTGTAATGAATACACCATAAATTTGCTTGATTTGGGATACCGATTAAATAACCAGCCCTTTGAAACTCTAAAGACTGTGATATATCATAAAAGTGAAACCCTTGAAACAAATCTTCTCGCCACGGAATATCATACTGCGTTGCCATAAATAAACCATCAATTGCCTGAACTGACAAAAATGGTTGATTACCATAAAAAACCTGATCTAAATTTAATAATTGATAATTCTGTCTTCTATACTCAATCACTTTCCCTACTAAATTTTTTCCTTCCCACCATATCCCGTTATTCGGTAAAAACTGAGCCCCAGCGACTCCTATTAAACCAAGCTTTTCATTTTCTTTAAAAAGAGATATAAGTGTAGAAAACATGTCTCGATTAATAAGATATGTATCTTGATGTATATACACTTTGTATTTCGCTGGATATGAAAGGGCTCGGTTGTATGCACTTGCCATACTTTGCGCATCTCGTATCGGAAAAATTTGCACGACATAACCAGGGGGAACAAAAATGTTTCTTATTTGGCTCTCACATTGTTTGAAAAGCTCCTCATTATTTACACAAACAACGACTAATATTGTATGATCTTTCATTTTTGTCCCCCCTTTTATTCTTCCTTATTTACATCTGACATATAGTGTTCCACAAATATTTTTCGATACTTTTCATAGTTCGTCATATTCACATCAAAATGATAATGGATACACCAAGCATCGCGCTGTACAGGCACACCGACTGTATATCCTGCTTTTTTAAATTCAAACGATTGAGATACATCATAAAAATCAAATCCGTCAAATACGTCTTCTCGCCACGGAACATCATATTGTGTCGCCATTAATAAACCGTCAATACATTCTACAGGAATAAATGTTTTTGATTCATGATACGGTTGTTCTAAACTTGCCATATAAAACAAATCATTCATATAACCAATGACCTTCCCTACAATTCCACGCCCTTCGTTCCATACACCAGTCGGAGGAACATATTGCGCTCCAACCATCCCAATCATCCCAAGGTGTTCATGTTCCTCAAATAATTGAAGTAATCCGTATAAAAAAGCCCTATTTATAATAAAAACATCTTGATGTAAATAAACTTTATACTTCGCAGGATGCGAAATGGCTTGATTGTATCCACTCGTCATACTTTTCGCATTTCGAATCGGCATAAATTGGACAATATATCCTGGCGGTACTAACAATTGCAATATATGTCGCACGCAGTTTGCATACAATTTCCGATCATTTATACATGTAACAAATAATATTGTTTTGTCTGCAGCACTCATAATTGTGATTTTTCAGCTTCAATAATATACTGAAATACAACTGTCTCAGCCATGAAGCCACTTCCAAGACGATATTTTTTACAAATTCCATATAACTCCTCAATAAGTGGTTCATACATTTTATGATCAACATATACACGATCTACTTTACTAATTGAATATCCTGCTTTTAAAAACATTCTTAGCATTTCATTGAATGTAAAGAAACGAATATGTGTTTTATCTAATAAACCATATTCTGTATACGTCCAATTTCCAGCAAGTAAGGGAGCTAATACTGAAATATGAGCAACGTTTGGTATACTTGCTAAAATCACACCATTTTGCTTTATATATGGCTTTACTTTTTCTATTACAGCCCACGGATCAAATAAATGCTCTAATACATCCCCAAATATGACGCAATCAAATTGCCCCTCCTCATAAGGAAGATCTATTTTTTCTATATCCCCTAAAATAACATGATCTAGTCTTTCTTTCGCTTTTTCTGCCGCCTCTGGAAATGCCTCAATTCCTGATACACGTGTACCATTTTCTTTAATAGCCGCTCCCAATGCACCGCTCGAGCAACCAATATCAAGAACTTCTTTCCATTCCTTTTTTATATGCTTTAATAAATTCGGATTCGCTGCATTATAATAATGCTCGGATTTTTCTTCATATAAAGAACTTTTTTCGCGATTCATTTCACACACTCCTTATGCAAATTGAATTAGAAATATAAATCTCATATGAATTCTATAAAGTGCAGATTTTTTTCATCCCCCAATGATTATTAGCCCGCAAATAGCAGTATAAAATCTTTTATTTATATTGGTTACGTTACTGATACTCTAATATATAACCAATCTATTAGAGTTAGAATAGCGATAAATCATTTCTAAAAAACGAAACCTATTACACTTTATATGGTTTATCAAAAACTCCCCGAAAATATTTACGGTTATATTCAATTGCAGCATTATTCGGAACATAAGAAGCTGCTAATTCATTGTAATAATACGCTTTATCCTGCTCCCCTAACCTGCTATAACAAATACACATTTGTAAATAAGGTAGCCATGTGTAGCTAGCTGGACTATGGAAAGGGCTTTCCGTTGCCATTGGTACTTCCGTAGCAAGTTTAAACCAAAATATCGCTTCATTATATTTTTCTTGTTCCATATATATATATCCTATTCTTGTACAATTCTCTCCTCTAGGGACGTCATACCGAAACGACTTCACACAAGATTCGATTGCCTTCTCCCACATTCCGAGCTTCGCATAGCAATCTCCTAGCTTACCACATGCATAAATTTTTTCTTCATACCATCCTTCGTCTTGATTAAGAAATGTTTCATATAGAAGAACTGCATCATCATATTTTTGGTTATCCGTAGATTCATTTGCGTAATAAAATAAATCTCTCGGACTCAATTCTTCACCTGCAGCTACAGTATTTTGAAAAATTTTCAAATTACGATCTGTTACTTTTTTTTCTTTTTTATGTGTAATAGCAACATTACTACTAAAAACCTCACCAGAAATAGCTAAATACTCATGAACCTTTCCAAACCATTGAAATTGTTTTTCACGCTTTACAAGTCGATTTCTTTTTGTACAATATAAAGGTTTCCCGTTAGAATCCATTGCAAGATGATAAGGCATCGAAACAGCATCAATTTTAGGATCTAATTCTCTTTTTAAAAATTTCAATGCTTCTTGAGCATCTTCTAATAAGACGTCATCTGCATCTAGCCACAATATATACTCTTGCGTCGCTTTTGAAAAAGAAAAATTTCTTGCTGCTGCAAAATCATCAATCCACTGGAAATCATATATGTTAGAAGTGTAGTTCTCTACGATTTCTTTCGTTCGATCGACGGAACCTGTATCAACTACTATAATTTCATCCACAATTTTTTCAACTGTTTCTAAACAACGGGCTATTGTCTCCTCCTCATCTCGAACAATCATACATAAACTAATTGTAATTCCTTGCTTGTTCAACATAATCACCCTCTTCCAAATCAATCATATGTTATACATATACTAAACTTTCCATTTTTTTAAATTGTTCAAGTAGTTTAAGATTTCTTTTCAATAATTCAAATGTCCGTGTCATTTTCTTTCGGTTTTGCATCTACTATATAATGAACGCTTTATGGAGGTGAATTTATGTCAAATAATAATTATTCAAATGGATTAAATCCCGATGAATCTTTATCTGCTAGTGCATTTGACCCTAATCTTGTAGGACCTACATTACCACCGATACCACCGTTTACCCTTCCGACTGGGCCAACCGGGCCTACTGGACCGACTGGACCTACGGGGCCTACTGTACCTACCGGGCCTACTGGACCGACTGGACCTACGGGGCCTACTGGACCTACTGGACCTACTGGACCGACTGGTGTCACTGGGACTACTGGACCTACGGGGCCTACTGGTGTCACTGGGACTACTGGACCTACGGGGCCTACTGGTGACACTGGGGCTACTGGACCTACGGGGCCTACTGGTGACACTGGGGCTACTGGACCTACGGGGCCTACTGGTGACACTGGAGCTACTGGACCTACGGGGCCTACTGGGGCTACTGGACCTACTGGACCTACTGGCCCATCCGGACTAGGACTTCCAGCAGGATTGTATGCATTTAACTCCGCTGGAATTTCTTTAGATCTTGGACTTAATGCTCCAGTACCATTTAATACTGTTGGATCTCAGTTTGGTACAGCAATTTCTCAATTAGATGCTGATACTTTCGTTATTGCTGAAACTGGATTCTATAAAATCACTGTTATCGTATATACTGCGGCAATAAGTGTATTAGGGGGGCTTACAATCCAAGTAAATGGGGTATCTGTACCAGGTACTGGGGCTACTTTAATCTCAGTTGGAGCACCTATCGTTGTTCAAGCAATTACGCAAATTACGACAACTCCATCATTAGTTGAAGTAATCGTTACAGGACTTGGGCTATCATTAGCTCTTGGTACAAATGCATCTATTATTATTGAAAAAGTTGCTTAATTTTTTACTTAGCAGTAAAACTGTTATCAGTTTTACTGCTTTTTCAATTTTAAATTCAATCATGAAACATTCGCTATCTACATAATCATATTGTTGTATGACATTTTGCAGGAGGCACAAATATGGAAAGTAAATCTGCTGTTCAGCTTTATCTCGAATTGCTAAAGAAGACAATTTTATTTGAAATATGGTTGGAATATGAGGCATACTTACCCGCATCTCTACATATTTCGAAAGAACTAGAATTCGAACCAGTTACAGTCCCCCTCCCTTTATTCATTAAGCAATATGCTGAAAACCATAACTTAAAAATTGTAAAACCAAATGTTTCAAAAAGTGAACGTCATGATGGAATGGATTGGCCAAGAGCAGCACATAGCATGATTGGTCGAGAACGTATGAACCAATTACAAGAGGCAATGGAAACCGTTGTTCGTGAAAATATAGAAGGAGATTTTATTGAAACAGGTGTATGGCGCGGAGGATCATGCATTTTTATGAATGGTTTTTTACAAGCAAACAACATTACGAATCGTAATGTGTGGGTCGCAGATTCATTTGAAGGTTTGCCAGCACCGAATCTAGAACAATATCCAAAAGATTACGGTGATTATTTACACACATTCGATTACTTACGCGTCTCTTTGGAACAAGTACAAGAGAATTTTAAAAAATATGATTTACTAAATGATCAAGTGAAATTTTTAAAAGGCTGGTTTAAAGATACTTTACCAACAGCACCAATTGAAAAAATAGCAATTGCACGGCTTGATGGTGATATGTACGAATCTACAATGGATGGTCTCGTGAACTTATATGATAAAGTTTCTAAAGGTGGCTATATAATTATCGATGACTACGGGCTACCGCCATGCGCTGAGGCTGTGACAGACTTTAGAAACCAACGAAATTTAAAAGCCCCTATTACTAAAATTGATGTATTTGGCGTTTATTGGAGAAAAGAATAAAAAAAGATTTAATCTATAGGGGATTCTATTTTCATTCATCCTTCTCTCACTTCTAATCCAATTAAGTATTCTTTTTCGGAATCTCCTTACATATAACAATTGTTTTCCTGTGTTCTCTCACTAAAAATTGAAAATTTTATTAATAGATTTACTGCATCTTCTCATACAAGAAAGGGGTATACTCATGAGCGAACTTAACAAAGAAATGACTTTACTCCCCCCTCCTGAACTCGTCCAATATGTAGGTGGTGACTTCAAAAAAGTTGGAAAAGAATTCCTAAAGCATTTTATTCAAATTGGCGCTTTAAAATCAAATGAAAAAGTATTAGATGTAGGCTGCGGCGTCGGCCGAATGGCTGTACCATTATTGAATTACTTAAATGATGATGGAGCGTATTATGGATTTGATTTGTTTAAAGATGGAATTACTTGGTGTCAAAATAACATTTCAACTATGCGTAATAATTTTCACTTTGAACATGTTGACATATATAATCAATTCTATAATCCAGAAGGAAAAGAAGATGCCTCTCAATATCGTTTTCCCTATGAAGACGGGACATTCGATTTTATCTTTTTAACTTCTGTATTTACGCATCTTCTCCCAAAAGAATTAGAACATTACGTATCTGAAATTGTACGTGTATTAAAAAAAGACGGGAGATGTTTCATTACATTCTTTCTTATAAATCCTGAATCGTCCTATTATTTAAATGCAGGACAAAGTACATTAGGTTTTTATCATCGAATTGAAAATTGCTACGTTGTGAATAAAGATATTCCGAATTTTGCAGTTGCTTATCCTGAGACAGATATTTGCAATCTATTGAATAAGTACGGCCTAGAAATAATTAATAAGCCGCATTACGGTTTATGGTGCGGCAGAAATGAATATACAAGTTACCAAGATATTGTTCTTACAAAAAAAAGCTTCTGAAAGGAAGTTATGTATGATGAATGAAAAAAATCCACCTCTCGTTTCCATCCTTATTCCCACTTATAATCGGCCTCATTATTTTAAAATCGCTCTAGAAAGTGCATTGGCACAAACTTATTCAAATATTGAAATCATCATCGGAGATGACAGCACAAATGATGAAACAGAAACTTTAATACGCGAACAATACTTACCAAATTATAAAAATATAACATACATTCGAAATATCCCTACTCTAGGACAATTTCACAATGACCTTATGCTCATAGAAAAATCAAATGGTGAGTATATAAATTTTTTAATGGACGATGACGTGTTTTATAAGCATAAAATACAAAAAATGATGGCCTATTTTGAGCAAGATCTCAATAAAAATCTTGCTCTTGTTACTTCTTATCGAGTACGTATTGATGATCATGGAAATCTAATAGGTGATTCCCATCCAACCCAAAGGTTATATAGTGAAGACACTCCATTAAACGGAATATTTTTAGGTAATTGGATGTTAAAGGGCGGGCACAACATTATCGGTGAGCCTACAACTACTTTGTTTCGAAAAGAATTGCTCACGGATCCTTTTGGTACTCTTAAAGAGCGACAATATTCTTGTAGTGTTGATATGGCCTCATGGATTTCTTTACTTTCTAAAGGAAATGCAATATACATTTCTGAGCCTTTAAGTCAATTTCGCTACCATGCTGGACAACAAATACACAATAAGCTCCTTCAAGGTTGTGAAGATTTCACACACCTCGTTATAACAGCAAAAGAATATGGCTTTTTACAAAATACTACGGACTATAGAGCAGCTCTACTTAGTGCTTACCAATGGTGTAAAAGTTCCTTAAAATACTATCTTCATCAACTAGATATTTTTCCTGACGCACATGTACGTCTTTCCCATTGTTTGGATATAATTATTAAAGAGTTAAACAATTAAATTACTCTGCAAAATTAAAAGTGTATGGGCTATATGCGAATCATTCGTATAGTTCATACATTCTTTCTCATACTATAAAATCCATTACTATAAAGAGCATTAGAAAGGAATACCTACATTGAAAGATCCAAATTCTCAATATCAAATAGACTACGTATTGCTATTTATTTTATTTGCCATTGGGATTGTTAGTTGTTGTGCTATTGCAAGTGCGCAAACCTCTTTACCGCCATTTTTACAAAACGTCAATTTTGTACTAAAGCAAATCCAATGGTATTTCATTGGATTTATAGCCATTGGTGTTATTATGATTATCGATTTCGATCGTTATCAAAAAATTGCTTGGTATTTGTATAGCTTTGCAATGGTACTACTTATTGGACTAGAACTTCAAGTACCAGGTGCCGTTACAATTAAAGGCGCTACCGCTTGGTACAGGCTCCCAGGCATCGGGAATTTTCAGCCTTCTGAAATTATGAAATTGTTTTTAATTATCGTCATTGGAAGAATTATAGCAAATCATAATGAGAAATATTTTCCCCGAACAATGCGTGATGATTTTTTATTACTTGGAAAAATATTTGCGACAAGCTTGCCACCACTACTACTTATTGCAAAAGAACCAGATTTAGGAAACACAATGGTCATTTCAGCGATGCTTGCAGCAATGATACTAGTTTCTGGCATACGATGGCGTTTTATTTTCGGATTAGTTTCAGGTACTTTCGTTGCTGGATCTACATTAATATATATTTTTTTTACTCACACAGATTTCTTTAAAGCACACATTTTAAAAGAATATCAATTAAATCGCTTCTACGGATGGTTAGCACCTTACAAATATGATGCACAAGGCTATCAATTAAGACAAGCATTCTTAGCGACTGGATCCGGAGAAATGCAAGGAAAAGGGTGGGAAAATGGACAAGTATATTTTCCAGAACCACATACAGATTTTATTTTCACTAATGTCGCTGAACAATTTGGATTTCTAGGCGCAAGTGTCATTATTTCTCTTTTTTTCTTACTCATTTTTCGAATGATTCATATTGCTTTAGAAAGTAATGACCCTTTCGGTAGTTACATTTGCGCTGGTACAATCGGAATGTTTACTTTCCAAGTATTCCAAAATATCGGGATGACAATCGGATTACTTCCCATTACAGGGATAACATTACCTCTTATGAGTTACGGAGGAAGTTCACTGCTTACATACATGATTGCGATTGGATTCATTTTAAATGTTCGCTCAAGAACGAAAATCTTTATGTTTAAATGAACAACACAAAAACGCTATATTTTTATCTCTATCCTTTTTTAGATATACTAATGAAAAATACGATGGAGGTTTAAATATGAAATATGACATTATAGGAGATATTCATGGATGCTTCCAAGAGTTTCAAAATTTAACAGAGAAGCTAGGATATAACTGGAGTAGCGGTCTACCGGTTCACCCTGACCAACGTAAACTTGCATTCGTTGGCGATATTACAGACCGTGGTCCTCATTCATTACGTATGATTGAAATTGTATGGGAACTTGTCATACATAGAAAAGAAGCTTATTACGCTCCTGGAAATCACTGTAATAAACTATATCGATTTTTCCTTGGGCGTAATGTAACAGTCGCTCACGGACTTGAAACAACTGTTGCTGAATATGAGGCACTTCCTTCTCATAAGCAAAACATTATAAAAGAAAAGTTTATCACTCTTTATGAACAATCACCGCTCTACCACATACTAGATGAAAAAAGAGTAATCGTATGTCACGCTGGGATTCGGCAAGATTACATAGGAAGACGAGATAAAAAAGTACAAACCTTTGTATTATATGGCGATATTACAGGAGAAAAGCATGCCGATGGCTCACCTGTCCGTCGCGATTGGGCGCAAGAGTACAAGGGGCAAGCTTGGATTGTATATGGACATACACCAGTAGCAGAACCTCGATTCGTCAATCAGACAGTCAATATTGATACTGGTGCTGTATTTGGTGGCAAATTAACCGGATTACGTTATCCTGAAATGGAGACTATCTCTGTCCCTTCTTCGTTACCTTTTGTCGCTGAGAAATTCCGTCCAATTTCATAACTACCTTACTTAGCATTATTTAGGCAGATTTCATATAAAACTAGGTAAAGTAATTAAAAAAAGATGCAATAAAGTGCATCTTTTTTTAATTACCCTACATATAATGTCGCAGGAGGTGACAGAATGAAGAAAAAATCTTCTAAACAAAAAAGAAAATTTCCCCCTTTATATCTGCCCATGTACGGAATTAACAACTGGTGTAGTATTCGGGCTGCAGCGATAGAAGAACTGGAAGAACAAGAGTCATCAAAAAAAAGCAAAGTAAAACCAACATATGTCTCTTTAGAAAATGCTGTGATGAGCCGCATAATCGATCGTAAAAAAATAAAGATGAAACAAAAAAATAAACAGCTCTCAAATCAAAATGAACAGGTACTACATTCTAACCAAACAGAAGAAAAGGCCGAAGAAAATATTTCTGTAGCAATAAATAAAAAAGTGGAACCAGAAATTCCAGCTGCTATTATAAACAAAGTAAAAAAAATAAAAGAGGCATTGGCTTCATCGAATGATATACAAACTGAAAAACCACTCATAATTGAGACACCTACACCTGAAAATACAAAAGTTAAAAGGGGCGGCCGATATGCATATGCGGAGGGGCTTCACTCTCATGCGGAGGGCATGGCAGCACATGCGGAAGGCTTATTAACACACGCAAAAGGTTCTTTCTCTCATGCAGAAGGATCAAACTCAAAAGCAACCGGACATAGTTCGCATAGTGAGGGAAGTGAAACGACAGCAAGCGGTGCTTATTCTCATGCGGAGGGTAAACAGACGATTGCTTTAGGCGAAGCAGCACACGCAGAAGGAACCGCAACTATCGCTAACGGATCCTCTTCTCATGCGGAAGGTCATCATACATCAACAGCTCATTTTGCAGGTAGCCATATTATGGGGCGCTTCGGCACTGCAGAAGAAGCTTATTCTTGGTTTATTGCAAATGGTGTAAACGACACCGACCATAATATCGGGGCTAAATGGCTTGCCCATAATGGAGAAATGTACATTGAGGGCGCGTCTTACAATGCAAGCGGAACGGATTTTGCACAAATGTTTGAAACAGAAGGTCATAAACCTATTGATGTCGGTTATTTCGTTACATTTAGTAGCGAAGAAAAAATTCGGATAGCTACTTCACACGATTCTTTCATTTTAGGAATATCTAGTGCAACCCCTGCACTTATAGGAAATAGCGGGGCTTTAAGTTGGCAAAAACGCTATAAAACAGATAACTTTGGAAAACGCCAATATGTATGGACGGAAACAGAAGAAATACAACCTCTTTTAAATACAGAATGGGATCCAGCTTGCAAATATGTAGCAAGAAAAGATCGCGCCGAGTGGCTTCCTGTCGGATTAATTGGACAAATGTTAGTACGTGATGACGGCACTTGCGAAGCACATGGATATTGTCGTCCAAATGACAATGGCATTGCTACAAAAGCCGAAAGTGGATTTTTCGTTATAAAGCGTACGGGTGAAAACCAAATTTTAATATTATTCCGCTAAGAAAAAAGGGAACAAAATTCTTTATAATATAAGAATTTTGTTCCCTTTTTAAGTATGCCGCAACACTTCTTGCATATCGCTTGGAAGCTTTATAGTGAAAGACATCTCTTTCTCTAAAATAGGATGATAAAACGTCAAAGATTTACTATGAAGTGCTTGCCGTTTCATTTCATCCCTTCTCCCTCCATATAAGCTATCACCAAGTAATGGATGTCCTATATGAGCCATATGCACACGAATTTGATGCGTTCTTCCTGTCTCAAGCTCAAGCCCTACATGTGTCTTATCATATGTACTATCAATTACTTTAAAATGAGTAACTGCCCTTTGTCCATCTTCACAAACCGTTCGCTCAATAATGCTATCAGATTTTCGACCAATTGGTGCATCAATCATTCCTTCTCGTTCTACAATCTTTCCGTGAACAATTGCTTCATACGTTCGTTTCACAGCTTTTTGTTGATGCTGCTTCGATAAAAGATGATGCACGAAACGATTTTTTGCAATAAGCATAAGCCCTGAAGTATCACGATCTAACCGTGTTACAATGTGCACTGTACTTGCAAGATGCTGCTTATCATAATGAGATAAAATCGCATTGGCAACACTCCCTGTCGGATGTTCTCTAGACGGAATCGTTGACATGTTCGCCTCTTTATCAATGATAAGAACCGCATCATCTTCATATACAATGCATAAAGGGATATCTTCTGCCATCATCCCTTCACTTCTTTCCTCGACTGGAAAAAAGACACTTAATTCTTCACCAGCGCGCAACTGATGACGAACACTCGCATGTTGACTATTTACTTCAATTGCCCCGCCGTGAAACTTTATATCGGTTAAAGCGGCTTTAGAAATACCTTTCGTTTTCAAAAATTCCCTAACTAAAGTTCCCTCTTCAGCCAGCTCTATATCCCATTTCAATGTAAATCTGTTCAAATATATAACCCTTTCTATTTATCTGCAACAAACGAGTCACGAACTCGTTTCCAGAACGGGAACGGGCGGAAACGAACAAATCGTACTTTCTCGTTTGCGACGCGATACTGGATTGATTTCACATCTTGATGGACCATTGTTAAATGATCCACTGTAATTTGTAAGTTCATTCCTGTAGCCGGCTTTAACACACATGTATGATGCTTCGGCAATACGAGTGGCGATCCTACAGTACGAAACACACGATTGTTAATGGACGCCATTTCTGCAATTTGAATCGCTTCAATAGATGGGTGAATAATTGCTCCGCCAAGCGCTTTATTATACGCAGTACTTCCTGAAGGAGTAGAAATACAAAGACCGTCCCCGCGGAATGTTTCAAAATATTCTCCGCGTATTTCTACTTCTGTTACTAATGTACCTTCTGCACTTTTTACAGTCGCCTCATTCATCGCTAAATACTGTGACTCTTTACTTCCATTCACATAGCGAATAATAACTTCTAAAAGCGGATATTCCACCACTTGGAATGGTGTTTTTGCAATCGCAATTACTAATTTCTCTACTTCTGTCGGTAACCAATCTGCATAGAAACCTAAATGTCCTGTATGTACACCAACAAATGCTGTTTCATCCAATCGATTATAATAACGATGAAACGCATACAAAAGCGTTCCATCTCCCCCAACAGAAATTACAATATCGGGTTCCTTTTCATCCATTATAAATCCAAAATCTAGCAAGTACTCTTTCATCGTGCTTGCCAGTGTATCTGATGATTGATCTCCCTTTGACATAATTGTAAATTTCATCGCCCAACACCCTTTAGTTTATGATTCGGAATCTTTCGTTTCTTGCTTTCTTGAAAAAGCCTTTTGCGCTTCTTGAATCTCAAGACGAATAGAAGACATTTCTTCATCTAATAAAAACGCCGCTTCAGCTGCACGTTGCAAGCGTATTTTAATATCTTCAGGAAAACGTCCACTATATTTATAATTTAAAGAATGCTCAATTGTTGCCCAAAAGTTCATTGCTAGCGTGCGTATTTGGATTTCTACCAATACTTTTTGTTCACCCTGAATCGTTTGAACAGGATAACTAATGACAACATGATAAGAACGATAACCGCTATCTTTCTTTTGCGTGACATAATCACGTTCTTCCACGATTTCAAAGTCATTTCGTTTTCGAAGATATTCTACAACAGGCTTAATCTCATCAACAAATTGACACATCATTCTAAGCCCAGCAATATCCTGCATATCTTCTCTCAATCGGTCTAGCGGTACATTTCTCTTCTCCGCTTTATCAATAATACTTGCAACCGACTTTACCCTTCCTGTTACAAACTCAATTGGAGAATGCTCTGTTAACATTGCAAATTGAGTACGCATTCCTTTTAGTTTCACTTTCAGCTCTGCCACCGCTTGGTGGTAAGGTGCTAAAAATTCTTCCCAATTTCGATTCATTTCAACCACCACCAAAATCAATCCATTTGCTTATAGAAATACTTTTTCTACAGCAGTTACTAATTCTTCTCCGTAATTTGCATTACCTTCAATATTTTCAACTAAATATTCTACTTCTTCTTTTAATCCTTCTAATTCCATTTCAATGTCATTCACGCTAACGAACATAACCACATCGTTATTCATCGCTTCATGCATTGCTTCCCAGCATGTGTGCGGAATACTTACATAAATAAAAGATGATTCATTTTCTAAGATATATAAAAATGATAAATTGTCTGAGTCTACAAGTACGTGATTACGTGCACTTAACTCCTTTACCTCTATTTCACTATTTTCCGCACAAAAAATAAGAGCATTCTCTCTCTTTTCTACGCTCTTAACTTGGATTTTATTTTGCATGCTCTAACTCCTCCATCTCAACTTCCTGTCTTACTTAACAGTATTATTGTATCATAACATGGACGCAAACAAATAAAACATTGAACCAAATTTATGAAAAAGCGATAATGTGTAAAGAATTATTTTTCAAAAGGAGATTATACAATGACACAAGAAATTGAAATTGAATTCAAAAATATCGTTACAAAAGAAGAATTCGATACATTATGCAAATCGTTTTCTATTGAAGCATTTACGAAACAAGTGAATCACTACTTTGAAACACCTGACTTCTCGTTAAAAGAAGCTGGCTCTGCACTTCGTATTCGTCATAAAGGAGAAACTTATACGTTAACGTTGAAACAACCTGCAGAAATCGGTTTATTAGAAACGCATCAAATCGTAACAGAAGACGAAGCAAAAATAATGATGGAAACAAACACAATCATTCAAGGAGCAGTAGTAGATCAATTACACAAATTACAAATTCCTGTTTCTGCTTTAACATATATGGGTAGTTTAACAACAGAAAGAGCAGAAACATTATTTAAAGGCGGAACGCTTGTCTTTGATCATAGTTTCTATTACAATCACGATGATTATGAAATTGAATTTGAAGTGCAAGATGAAGAAACAGGAAAAGCTGCATTTATTCATTTATTAACGCAACATAACATACCTGTTCGTCATACAAATAACAAAGTAAAACGCTTTTTCCTTGCCAAACAAAACAAAGCACGCTAAAGTGAAAATTCCACTAGTGAATATGTTTCGCTAGTGGATATACCTCACTAAAAAAATTTACATCCGTAGAATAAGCAAAGAATCTTTGAGAAGGCTGTTTATTTGCCCTCTCGAACATTCCATTGCTACAATAGATATACATTTCATGGAAAAAGGAGTTTATAAAGGATGAGCAAGCAACCGATGACACCATTTGAAGCAATTGGCGGTGAACAATGCATTGCAATATTAGTAGATACATTTTATTCCTATGTCAGTAAACACCCTGACTTATCTCCCATCTTCCCGGAAGATTTAACAGAAACCGCTAGGAAGCAGAAGCAATTTTTAACACAATATTTAGGTGGTCCTAATTTGTACACTGAAGAACATGGTCATCCTATGTTAAGAGCACGCCATCTTCCGTTTGAGATTACTCCAAAACGAGCAGAGGCTTGGCTATCATGTATGGAGCAAGCAATGGATGATACTGGAGTGCATGGTCATATAAGAGAGTTTGTTTTTGAACGTTTAGCATTAACCGCTCAGCATATGGTTAATACTCCAAACGAAACAGGTGAAGTGTAATGGATAAGCAGGAAGCAAAGCATATAAATATGCCATCTCCTTCCGCATGCGAGCATAAGTCTGTAGAAGCATATTTATTTATTGATCCACTTTGTAAAGATTGCTGGGAAATTGAGCCTTTTATTATTAAACTATGGCTTGAATACGGGAAATACTTCTCTATTCGTCATATCGTAACAGGAAAAGTGGATGGAACGAACGCTTCCTCACACAAATGGAATAAACCTGCTAATATTCGATTTGTGTGGGAAAAGACAACAAGTTTACAAGGTTTTTCATGTGATGGAAAGGTACATATGCAAGAAGCATCGTCAACACCATATTTAGTTTCGATGGCGATTAAGGCAGCGGAGTTACAGGGCCGAAAAGCAGGTTCGAAGTTTTTGCGAAAACTCCAAGAATACATTTTCCTTGAAAATGTATCAACCCCTGACTGCGAACTATTACTTGCATGTGCGAAAGATAGCAATATTGATGTAGAAGAATTTAAAAAAGATCTACATTCTGCTAGTGCAAAAAAAGCTTTCCAATGTGACTTGAAATTCACGAATGAAATGCATATTACAGAAATACCCTCCCTCGTCTTTTTTCATGCGAACTCAGATGAAGAAGGTATTAAAATCGCTGGAAATTATTCCTACGATGTATACGTACAATTATTGAAAGAACTTGTAAAATGTGAAATTGAGCCAGAACCATTACCACCTTTAGAAGTGCTACTAGAAGCAACACAATTTATATCTTCAAAAGAAGTAGCATTTATTTATGACTGTCCGCAACAAGAAATTGAGCGCGAGCTTAAAAAATTACAACTGAAACGAAAAGTACAAATGATTGAAGTAAAATGCGAACGTTATTGGAAATGGATAGCAAAAGAAGAAGACCTGGTGTAAACACCAGGTCTTCTTCTTTACGGCTTATAAAAATATTAAAGGGGATGGGAGAAATTTTCACGTTCAAACAAAGGGGTATATGTTTGTATGTGAATTCGTTCACGCTTATTATATTACAAGATTCGACGTCAGATGACAACCCCTTTTGTCGAATTTCACACTTTTGTCACATTCTAAACGTTTTCATTTTTGAATAAGCTATAAAAAAGGTCATTTAGGGGGTTTATTTATGAAAAAATCTTATATTGCTCTTCTCTTTCTAGCTGTCATCATTTCTTTTTTCTTGTACATCCTCTCTCTACTACAAGCTTTTCCTAAAATTATTGCCTTACCTCTTTTATTCGGAATCATCGTTATCACTCTCTCTTATTTCAATCATAAAAAACGATTCAAAGGGTTTTAATTTCAAAAATCAGCCATAAAACTATCCTTTCAGTTAGAAAAACAAAGAAATTCACCTTGTTTTTTCGACATATATCGACATTTAATCTATTCAAAAAAAGACGAGGATACAATCCCTCGTCTTTTTTCATTACTTTTCTTCAAATAATAATGCTTCTAATTCATTTAATTTCTCTTCAAATACTTGTAGTGCCTCTTTTACTGGTTCAGGAGATGCCATATCTACTCCTGCTTTTTTCAGCACTTCAATTGGGTAATCAGAGCTTCCTGCTTTTAAGAACTCGTTAATATAACGTTCTACTGCTGGTTGTCCTTCTTCTAAAATCTGTTTAGATAGAGCTGTCGCTGCACTAAATCCTGTTGCGTATTGATATACGTAATAGTTGTAGTAGAAGTGTGGAATACGAGACCATTCTAAACCAATCTCTTCGTCGATTACTAAAGCGTCACCGAAATATTTCTTATTTAAATCATAGTAGATTTCCGTTAGCATATCTGGCGTAACAGCATGTCCTTCTTGTACTTTCTTATGAATAATATGTTCAAACTCTGCAAACATCGTTTGACGGAATACAGTACCACGGAATCCTTCTAAATAATGATTTAATAAATATAGACGCTCTTTCTTATCTTCTGTCGTTTTTAATAAATAATCATTTAGAAGCGCTTCATTACAAGTTGATGCCACTTCTGCTACGAAGATGGAATAATCACCATATACGTGCGGTTGTGTTTTTCTTGTATAGTAACTATGCACCGAATGGCCAAACTCATGAGCAAGTGTAAATAAATTATTTACATTATCATGCCAGTTCATTAAAATATACGGATTTGTTCCATATGCACCAGATGAGTATGCCCCGCTTCGTTTTCCTTTATTCTCATACACATCTACCCAGCGATTTTCATATGCCTCTTTCAAAATATCAACATATTCATCACCAAGTACGTTTAAAGATTTTAATAAAAGGTCTTGCGCTTCTTCGTATTTCACATTCATTTTCACTTCTGGTACAAGTGGTGTATATAAATCATACATATGAAGCTCATCAAGTCCTAATGCACGCTTACGAATATCGATGTAACGGTGTAATAAATGTAAGTTGTCATTTACCGTTTCAACGAGTTGATCGTATACTGCTTCCGGAATATTATTATTGCTCAGTGCAGCTTGGCGAGCAGAATCATATTTACGAACACGCGCATTGAAATTATTACGTTTTACTGCTCCACTTAACGTACTTGCGAATGTATTTTTAAATTTCCCATACGTTTCATATACAGCTTTAAATGCATCTTTGCGAACACGAGGATCATCACTTTCTAAAAACTGAATGTAACGACCATGTGTAATTTCTATTTCTTCTCCGTCTTCACCTTTAATAGATGGGAATTTTAAATCTGCGTTATTCAACATACCGAATGTATTGCTTGATGAACTCATTACTTCAGATGCTTCCGCTAATAAAGCCTCCTCAGCTTCTGATAATACGTGCGGGCGTTGACGTGTAATTTCTTCTAATGCATGTTCATATACACTTAAATCTCTATTTTCCTTCAAGAATGTTTGCAGTGTATCTTCTGAAATCGATAAAATTTCAGGCACAATATACGCTGTGCTACTAGATACTTGTGAATATAAATTTGTTGCGCGATCATTTAATGCTTGATATACAGAGTTTGTTGTATCTTGATCGTAACGCATATGAGCATATGTATATAGCTTACCTAATCGCATTGAAATTTCATCTTCATATTGCAATGCCTCAAGTAAATTGTCCGCAGAGTCACCAAGTTTCCCTTTAAATTCAGTTAACTTCGGTAATAGCTCTTTAATAGCCTGGAATTCTTTTTCCCATTCTGCATCCGTTTGGAAAATATCTTCTAATCGCCACGTACTTGCTTCTTCAATCTCGTTGCGATCTGGTAATGCTTTCGCTTTGTTTTGTTCAGACATTCTTTAAGCCCTCCTTTAAATATCTCTACTTAAGTACAATTCGTTTTTTCTTATGTAATTCCTTCACAATCATTCTTTATTATATCCCCTTTTCCTCCTCTCATGTTAAAATTTGCCTCAAATAAAGATAGCGCATGTATTAAGCAAATCTCATCATGTTTCATAATTTCCTCCTCTGTTTTTAACATCACGGCATCCCTTATTTTTCGGTACGTATAACTTCCCACTTTATGCAATACACCTATATAGCATAAAAATGTCATATATTCAGTAACTGCCACTTTCCATGTGTGCTGTGAAAAGTACGGAAGTATCCGCCTTTTCGTATACCTTTTTACATAACTACACACATATTGAAGAGAAATACACTCTCCTACTGCAAGCCCCCCTATACACTTCATATATAGAAAAGCTTGCCATATAAATGGGTTTGTTTGAAAAGCAAATCCAGAAGGGAGTGGAACACCAATTTCAGAAGGAAAGCTCGCTGGGGTACATTTAAATTGATATAAGAGGCGTAATAATGACTTATAGTTATAATTCCAAATAGGCAGAGCGTTTTGCCGAAAATAATCCTTTCGCTTCTTCCATTCTCGTTCTAATATTTCCTTTTTGAAAGGAACAGGAGAAAAAAGCATTTCAAAAGTAGTCGTTTCAATTGGTAAATATATAATATGTGAGAAAGAGACGCTTGTAGAAAATGAAGTGATAAATGCACATTTCATAAATGATTTTTCTTTCGAACAGAAGAAAATAAGAAATGGTTGAGGATAAGATTGTAAGGAGAAAGCCATAAGTGAGGAGAATTTCATCCAATATGCCGATTGCTTTTTCAATTGATTTCCACCAACGATCCAAATGACCTGTATACCAGCTCGCCAATATGAATAGGTTCTTTTGTACAGCTGCTCTATAGCAAGGTTTGCACATTGGTATTCAATTGCAATTTTTTTGCCCGCCCTCTCTACAAAAATATCTGGTCGTTGCTTAATTTCCGGAAGGTAGTACTCAATATCCACCTGAAAGTTTTGACGTTTGAACCATCTATATAACAATTCTTTACCGTGCATATGATACGTTGATTCCGCTTCATAAAAGGCAAGACATGAATCCACTTTTTTATGAGCAAAATGCCAACTTTTTTGTTTCCCTAATTTCATTTGCACTTCCTTTCCACAAGCTACACAAAAGAATCGTTCCTGTTGGCGCATACGGCGCAAAAGCTCTTCATTACAATTATAGAGTAAATGAATTTTTTCTCCGTTTTCTCTTTTAGCTATAAATATCTGAATCACACCCTTTCAGCTCCTTATATTCTACAATTTATTACAAATTCCTTTTAAAAAAGAGATGTCCCAATTTCGGACATCTCTTTTTATAATAATGGCGATAATAACCGGTACGTTGATTCAACAATTCGTCTATGCAGACGCCTTTTATGAAAACGATCGACGTGAATTTCACTGGATTCTTCTAAATCGTCTTTAAAGTCTTGAACAAGTCTTTTAATGCTATCTGTATCATATAAAAAGGCATTTACTTCAAAATTCAAATGAAAACTTCTCATATCCATATTAGCTGTCCCAATTGAAGCTAAATCAGAATCAACGATGACAATTTTACTATGAAGAAAGCCTTTTTCGTATTCATATATCTTTACTCCTGCGTCTAAAAGCTCCGGGAAGTACGATCTCGATGCGTAAAAGACAGTACGCTTATCAGGTTTACTCGGCATTAATAAACGAACATCAATACCAGCAAGTGCAGCAACCTTTAATGCGGATAAAATATCATCATCCGGAATAAAATACGGCGTTGCAATCCAAATAGATTTCCGAGCAGAAGCGATCATTGCGAAATATAAATGCTTAATCGTTTCCCACTTATTATCGGGGCCGCCTGCGACTAGCTGTACTCCTCCCCAATGATCACCCTCAACTGCTTTTGCTTGTAAATATTCCGGAGCTAGCACAGCCTCTCCAGTCATATAAAACCAATCTTGAAGGAAAATAAGCTGTAAACTTTGAACCGCTTCACCACGTAAATACAAATGCGTGTCTCGCCAAAAGCCAAAATATTTACTTTTTCCTAAATACTCATCACCGATATTTAATCCGCCTACAAACCCTTCGTTCCCATCAATCACAACAATTTTCCTATGATTTCGATAATTAATCTTATCGTTTAAAATCGGAAAGCGCACAGGAAAGAACGGAATCATTTCTACACCTGCATCGTTTAATTCTTCAATATACGATTTCGATAACTTAAAACTTCCAACCGCATCATATAAAAAGCGAACAACAACGCCCTCTTTTGATTTTTGTATTAAAATATCTTTAATTTCTGTTCCTAATTTATCATCACGCACAATGTAATATTCCATATGAATGTGATGTTTCGCTCGTTTTAACCCATTTAAAATGGCCTGAAACGTTTCATCTCCATTTGTTAATGTCCTCGTTTCAGTTTGAAATGAAATATTTAAAGCACCTAATCGATCCGCTAAACGAAATAACAATTCTTGATGCTTATGATTGCGTAAAATTCGTTCTTCGTAATCTTCATGCCCTTTATATTGTAAAAACGCCTGTTCATCAAGTAACGCTTTCTTTTGAAACATTCTTTTTCTCCGAAAATTTTGTCCAAATAATAAATAAGCAAAGAAGCCAAATACTGGAAAAATCCCTAACACAATTAACCATGTAAGTGTTTTAGATGGATGGCGATTTTCTAAGAAAATAACGCAACCAATTAAAAACGCAGATACTGTAAATAAAATACTAATAATACCTAAAATCGAAACATCTTTTATCCCAATCACATCTGAATAAAATGCTACATCAATAAACATACGTAACGAAACAAATAATGCGAACAATAGCAGGATAAAGAAAATCAGCTTTAACGTATTTTTCATCTCTTACCTCCTAACTAAGAAAGCTTTCCTATTCTTCATATAAAAAGCCGATTTCATACTACAGAAATCGGCCTACGTTTTAGCAGGAAAATTATTGCGAATCGTTTCAAGCGCATGCTCTTTCACAATTTGTTTTCCATACTCACTTACACGATGAATTGTTAAAGTTGATTCTTCCCCATATTCTAAAACAATACTTAAAATACGATCGATTTCTTCTTCATCATGTAGCACTTCATCGAATTCCACATATACATAATAGCGGTCCTCAAATGAATACAGCTCATCTTTTATATCTTCAAAGATAAGACGATGACTTAATGAAATGACATCTTCAAAATCATTAAATTTAATTAAAAAGCCAAACGTACCATCTTCATTAAAGTTTGTTCCTGTTTGTTCTTCTACCTCTTCGACTAACTCTTGTTGGAATAATGATTCGATGCCTTCATCTAGAGGAATATCTATAATTTTGTCTACCCCTATCGGTAGTTCCAGCTTTTGTCCGTCCTTTGAAAGCTCTGCTTTCGTGACAAGTACTTCAATCCCTTTATCGACTGCTTGCACTTGAATCCATAACGGCCCATCAATAAAGAAATCGTCATGATCACGAGCTTCGTCCATCATCTCCCAAAAGAGCTCTTCACTTCGTTCGCGATCATACCAAATTTCTTCACGATTAAATCCTCTATCCTCTATATCAATGTACGTAATAAAAAATTTCATCGTATGATCATTAATTCTTTCAATATCCAAAATACAACTCTCCCTTCCTGCTTAGAATTGTTATGAAGGGATTCCCCACTCATATGACAAATCAATAGATTCTTGTACTCTCATTTTATGATAAGATTCTCCAGAATGGAAATAAAATCGATTTATTTTACAAAAATAGTTATATGCCTATCTTTACTCGATTAACTACATAAATATATTATTATAGCGATTTCTTACTTACAAAAAATTTGGACATACATTTCCACATTCCCCCGTACACTGTAATAAAGTGAAACTTCTATTGAAAGAGATTATTTAACAACAACTTTCTGCATCACATACATACAGTTCGCTTATTAAAACATCATAAATGGAGGCAGACGAATGGACTTAGAGTTTTTAACATCCGTACTAATGATTGTCGGTATCGATGTTGTATTAGGTGGTGACAATGCAATCGTCATCGCACTAGCTAGCCGAAATTTACCTGAATCGAAACGAAATAAAGCTATTTTGATCGGTACTCTTTTAGCAATCGTACTAAGAATTATCCTTACTATACTAGCTGTCTATTTACTCGACATTCCATTCCTACAATTGATTGGCGGGGTTTTACTTACATTAATTGCAGTCAATTTATTAACTGATGATAGCAACGACCTTTCTGCCATTCAAGGAAAAACAACTTTATTTCAAGCAGTGCGGACAATTGTTTTCGCGGATCTCGTTATGGGGTTTGATAATGTTATTGCCATTGCAGGTGCAGCTCACGGGAGATTTTTACTCGTCATAATCGGCTTACTCATTTCTATCCCTATTATTATTTGGGGAAGTAAACTTATTTTAATACTTATGGAACGATTTCCATTCCTCATTTATTGCGGTGCAGCAATTCTTGCCTATACTGCAGGGAAAATGGTTACACATGAAGACAGACTTGCTACCTTTTTTCATAACAACCCAAGTTTCACTGCAAGCATTCCTTATTTGTTCATTTTCACTATTTTATGCATCGGCTTTATCGTAAAACAAGTTCGATTACGCAATGTGAAACATTAAAAAAAACCTTCTACTATATAATAGGTAGAAGGTTTTCATATTATTATAATTAATTTACAAGACGTTGTGCTTCACGTAATTGGAACGTTCTTACTGTACGTGGTAAGAAACGGCGAATTTCGTCTTCATTGTAACCAACTTGAAGGCGTTTCTCGTCAATCATAATTGGACGACGTAAAATCCCCGGATAGTCACGAATCATCTTATATAAATCTTGAAGTGGTAAAGATTCTAAGTTTACATTCAATTCTTGGAAAACTTTCGAACGAGTAGAAATAATCTCATCCGTTCCGCTTTCTGTCATACGTAAAATCTCTTTAATTTCCTCAATCGTTAATGGATCTGAGAAAATATTACGTTCTGTATAGGGAATATGATTTTCCTCTAGCCATAATTTCGCCTTTCTACAAGACGTACAGCTTGGAGAACTATATAATGTTACCATACAAAGCTCACTCTCCTTAAAGAGTACAAATTCTGTACTACATACAGTTTTAATTTCTAACTTAAGCAATTTTTCGCGATAACTTGTCTTATTGAAAAGTACAAAAATCGCATTTCATGTAAGCAACAACTTATAATAAACAACAATTACTTTTAATAAGTAACTTCTATAATCATTATACAATAGATTTTGCAAGAAATATACAGTAAATTTCCTGCTAGTTGAGAAAACTCTTCCGTGTATTCCACTGCTATGTAACATGATTACGCTCAATTTAGCTGTACTTGAACAATAACTTTCAACCCTTTTAGTACTCACTTCCTCTAGATTCTTCATATAATATATAGTTATTTATCTATAATCTTCCCTATGAAAAAGAGAACGTTTTCTTACTTTTTCCTGATAAATCAATTAAGAAATGTAAGACTATACAAATGAGAATAAAAAGGAACATTTGTTCTTATTCTAACAAACATTCTCTCTCCTGTCTACACGATTTCTAAAGTAAATTAAATATTTTTCTGACATTTCTTTCTTTTTCATTTTTTATCTCATACAATAAACATACAGACAGGCAAAGGGGGAGTTTTCAAATGATTGCGTTTTTTATTGATTTTATTACGGTTGCTACCCTCATCATCGGAATAACAGCATTAATCGGTGTCATTACAAATAGCATCGGCGAAAAGCTCTTTGGTGGAAAAGAAAAAATGAAGTTTGTTAACAAAAGTTTGGATGTGCAATCCGGCTGGAATCAAGTTGGCGGAAAAGGCATTTATAAGAAACGAACGTATTAAAAAAAGCAGGTGGTTAGCCTGCTTTTTTTATTTTCCTAGGGATGCCCATTTGAAGCTCACATCGGGGCCATATTTATGGTTGTACATATCTTTAATTGTTTCTCTTTGTAAGTATGCTCTACCACGTTGGTATACTGGAACAATCGCAGCGTCATCAAGTAACATTTTTTCTGCCTCAAGTAAGTTTTTCCAGCGAGCATTTACATCGCTTCCATCTTTTTTCGCTTTCATAATGATTTCATCGTATTTCGGATTAGAGTACTTCATCTTATTTTGTGACCCATCTGTTACAAACATATCAAGATATGTAATCGGATCTGGGAAGTCTGCCCCCCATCCAGAGAATGACATGACATAATCACCCGCATCTTCTAATTTTAGTTTTTGTGCGAATGGTTGTTGTTTAATTTTCACTGTTAAACCTGGTAAATTTTTTTCTAATTCACCTTTTAAATATTCACCAGTTTTCTTAGATAACTCTACATCTTCATTTAATAATTCTAATTCGATTTCATTTTTACCAAGTTCTTTTTTGCCAGCTTCCCAATATTTCTTCGCTTCTTTCACGTTTGGTTTTACAATATCCCCGTTTACAGCACGGAAATCTTTTTTATCTGGTCCTTTAATGAAGTTATCAGGAATTAATCCTGTCGCTGCCTTAGAACCGTTATTTAATAATGTATCAACGAACGGCTTACGATCAAAAGCAAGTGAAATTGCTTTACGAATATTTTTATTTGCTAAAGCTGGATCTTTTTGATTTAAGCGTAGGAAAAATACAGATGTCTCTTCTACTGTTTTGAAATCTGGTTTTCCTTTATATTTATCGATGAACTCTGCTAATAACGTCGCTCGATCGATTGCATTTGTTTCATATAAGTTAATTGGCGTAGATGTATCTTTTACAATATTAAAGTTTACTTCTTCAAGCTTCACTTCTTTATTGTCCCAATATGATGAGCTCTTTGTCATTTTAAAACTGCGTTCATGCTGCCAATCGCTTAATGTAAACGGTCCGTTATAAAGTGTTGTATTTGCTTCTAAACCAAACTTCGCACCTTGCTCTTTCACAAATTTCTCATTCACAGGATAAAAGATTGGATATACCATTAAATCTACAAGATATGGAATAGAATTGTCTAATTCTACTTCTAATGTGTAATCATCAATTGCTTTTACACCTAATTGATCAGGACGCATCTCTTTTTTGTTAATTTTCTCTGCATTTTTTATATCATACATAATGTATGCTGATTTCGCAGCTGTGTCTGGATTGATCGCTCTTTGCCATGCGTATACAAAATCTTTCGCTGTTAAAGGCTCACCGTTTGACCATTTCGCGTCTTCACGTAATTTAAATGTATATTTTTTACCGTCTTCTGACTTTTCAAATTCTTTTGCTACACCTGGAACTAACTTATCATCTTTTCCAAGGCGGTATAGACCTTCCATCGTGTTGTTCATTACTTTTGAAGAAACTGCGTCAGCTGATAATGCTGGGTCCATCGTTGGAATTTCTTGTGTTTCAATTAAATTAAGAACTTGCTTCGCATCGCTTTTCCCGCTATCCCCTTTTGCGTTTGCTTGCGGTTCATCTTTTTGATAGCTACATGCCCCTAACATCATGCTCATTGCTACTGTTGATACTACAAAAACTGGTATCTTTTTTTTCATACTTCCACCCTCCAAAAAAATGTTAGCCCTTTCATTTTCAAACAGAAAGAAATATATATATGTTCTAACAATTCATATTATACACACAAATATATTTCTTGTATATTTATATTTCTATTTCATTAAAATTTTCTGTTAAAAAATATATGTTTGTAAACGTTTTATACTGCTAATTATCCTTACTAAAGTGCCGAAAATAATTATTTTTATATTTTTCTAAATTATCAAATAAAAACAAATTTTATATTTCATAATACTTTATGTATAATTATCCCACCCTTTTAACATAAAATAGCAAGCCCTTCATATTAAAAATATGTAGGCTAAAATGAGTGCAAAGGATAAGAAAGTATGTTACGATACATTTTGCTAAAAATAGATATCGGTAAAGAGGGGACGGACATGACAGCAATTCAGGCAAAAAATGGGCCGGCAGAAAAATTAAGTTTATTCTTATTAACATGGCCTATTTTTCTAGAAGTTTTTCTTTTTATGTTGATGGGGATCGCTGATACTTTCATGTTAAGTGCATTATCAGACGATGCTGTATCTGGGGTTGGTGCAGCGAATCAATATCTTCATATCGCGATTTTGGTATTAGAAGTCATCGGGAACGGCGCTGCTATCGTTGTATCTCAATACCTCGGTTCCAAACGCTTTATGGAGGCATCTAAAATATCAGCATTAGCCGTCACATTAAATTTAATAGTCGGGCTCGTTATAAGCGCTGGTTTTCTTTTATTTTCGAAACATATGATGCTCGCAATGAACTTACAAGGCGATGTACTAACGTATGCACAAAACTACTTATCTATCGTCGGAGGGGCTATCTTCCTGCAAGCTATTATTAACTCATTAGCCGCAATTATCCGTGTACACGGTTTTACAAAGCAAGCGATGTTTATTTCACTCGGAATGAATATTATTCATATCGCTGGAAACTACGTACTCATTTTCGGGAAATTCGGTTTCCCTGAGCTCGGTGTACAAGGAGCTGCAATTTCTTCCGCTATCAGTCGATTGATCGCACTTATTGTTTTCTTCTGGTTACTATACCGCGTTATGGAATATCGCGTGAAATTACAATATTACTTCACTTTATCCAAAGAATACATTGGGAAAATTTTAAAAATCGGTATTCCATCTGCATTTGAACAAGTGATGTATCAAGCTTGTCAAATCGTCTTCCTTTATTACGCAACGTACTTAGGAACGGAATCATTAGCTGCTAGACAATACGCTACTAACATTTCCATGTTCACTTATTTATTTGCAATTGCGATTGGTATGGGAACAGCCATTATTATTGGCCGCCTTGTTGGTGGTGGCGAAAAGGATGAAGCATACGAACGCTTATGGAAAAGTGTAAAATGGGCGATTGGTGTAACTCTATGTATGGTCGCTCTCGTTATTACATTCCGTACACAATTAATGGGACTGTTTACAGATAATCCGCACATTATCGGGTTAGGCGCAAGTGTTCTTTTACTAAGTGTACTACTTGAAACGGGACGTACGATGAATATCGTCATCATTAATTCGCTTCGTGCAGCTGGTGATGCAAAATATCCTGTTTTAATCGGTGCATTCTCTATGGTGTTAATGAGTTTACCACTAGGTTACTTTTTCGCCTTTCATTTAGATATGGGGCTCGTTGGTATTTGGCTAGCGATCGCCATCGACGAATGGACGCGTGCCATTATTATGTTCTTCCGCTGGAAAAGCAGGGCGTGGGAACGTTACGCACTTGTGAAACCAGAAGAGCAAGACGAGATTGGTTCTGTTCAGGCACAGTAGTACTTGTTTGATCATGATGTAGTTATTAATAAATGCAATTTATATCGACTTACCGACAACTCATTTATATAGTATAGAAAAAAGCCATCCTTCCTTAATGGAAGAATGGCTTTTTTTATTATTGATAAATCTCTTTATATTTCTTATACTCTGCTTCAGAACATAGTACGAAATGCCCTGGGCGAATTTCACGCATTGTTGGCACTTCGCTACCGTAATCATGCTGCGATGGATCGTATACGATACGTTTACGATTGCGCTCATAATCTGGATCTGGTAGCGGAATTGCTGATAATAGTGATTTCGTATATGGATGAACTGGATTCGCATATAACTCTTCACTTGTTGTTAGCTCAACGATTTGACCACGGTACATTACACCGATGCGGTCACTAATGTATTTTACCATTGATAAATCATGGGCAATAAATAAGTATGTTAGACCTTTTTCTTTTTGTAGCTTTTTCAGTAAGTTTACAACTTGCGCCTGAATCGATACGTCAAGTGCTGAGATCGGCTCATCCGCAATGATAAATTCTGGTTCTACAGCAAGCGCTCGAGCGATACCGATACGCTGGCGTTGTCCGCCTGAGAATTCGTGCGGGAAACGGTTCGCGTGCTCTTTATTTAAACCAACTGTGTTTAATAGTTCATGAACACGGTCCATCCGCTCTTTTTTACTTTTCGCTAATCCGTGAATATCAATACCTTCTGCGATAATATCCCCTACTGTCATACGAGGATTTAATGATGCGTATGGATCTTGGAAAATCATTTGCATTTTACGGTTGAATTTCTTCAATTCTGCGCGTGATTTCTTACCATGTACGTTTTCACCATCGAACAATACTTCACCAGCAGTTGCATCATATAAACGAATAATCGTTCTTCCAGTAGTTGATTTACCACAACCTGATTCTCCTACAAGACCAAATGTTTCTCCGCGGTAAATATCAAATGAAATATCATTAACCGCTTTGACAACACCACCACTCACGTCGAAGTGCTGCTTTACATTTTTTACTTCAATTAATTTCTCACGTTGTTTAGTCATGTTGTTCACCTGCTTTCATTTGAAGAATACGTTTTTCAACGACTGCCGGCGGTTTTACTTCTGGAGCTTGCTCGTGAAGTAACCAAGTTGCCGCATAGTGTGTATCACTTACTTTAAATAAAGGTGGGTCCATTTCAAAATCAATTTTTAATGCCTGTGGATTACGTGGTGCAAAAGCATCACCCTTTGGCGGCTTCAATAAATCCGGAGGCGTTCCAGGAATTGCGTATAACTCTTCCTCTGAGCCATCTAAACTTGGCATAGATGCGATTAAGCCCCAAGTATATGGATGTTTCGGATTATAGAAAATTTCATCTACAGTTCCAATTTCAACAACTTTACCAGCGTACATAACTGCCACTCGGTCAGCAACGTTTGCTACTACACCTAAGTCATGCGTAATGAAAATAATTGCCGCTTCTGTTTTTTGCTGAATGTCTTTCATAAGTTCTAAAATTTGTGCCTGAATCGTAACGTCTAGCGCTGTTGTCGGCTCATCGGCAATTAATAATTTCGGGTTACAAGCTAACGCCATCGCAATAACTACACGCTGCCTCATACCACCTGAGAACTGGTGAGGATATTGTTTTAAACGAGCTTCTGGATTTGGAATACCTACAAGGTCGATTAATTCTAAAGCAACTTTACGTGCGTCTGCTTTACTCATCCCTTGGTGTTTAATAAGGCCTTCCATAATTTGATTTCCAATTGTCATCGTTGGGTTTAATGATGTCATTGGATCTTGGAAAATCATCGCGATATCTTTACCACGTACTTGCTGCATTTCTTTTTCTGTTAATTTCGTTAAGTCACGACCTTCAAATACGATCTCACCATTTTTAATGCGTCCAGGAGGATTCGGAATTAATCCCATTAACGCTTTAGAAGTAACTGATTTCCCTGAACCAGATTCTCCTACAATCGCCAATGTCTCTCCTTTTTTCAAATCAAAAGTAACGCCGCGTACAGCTTGCACTTCACCTGCATGTGTATCAAAGGAGACTTGTAAATCTTTTACCTCTAACAATGTTTTCATCTTTGCCTCTCCCCTCTTTTACTTACGCATTTTTGGATCTAACGCGTCGCGTAATCCGTCTGCCATTAAGTTAAACGCTAAAATTAATATACTGATGACAACCGCAGGGATGAACATCATATGCGGATACGTTTGAATAGATTTATAACCATCATTTACAAGAGAACCTAGTGACGCAAATGGTGGCTGAATTCCTAAACCGATGAAACTTAAGAACGCTTCACCAAACACCGCTGATGGAATTGTAAACATTGTCATTACGATAATAGGTCCCATTACGTTTGGAATTAAATGTTTCACAATTAATTGTGTATTTGTTGCACCTAATGTACGAGATGCTAATACATATTCTTGGTTTTTTAATTTCAGGATTTGTCCACGAACGATACGCGACATCCCTATCCAACCTGTAATTGCCATTGCGAGTGTAATTGACCATATACCAGATCCCATAATGATTACCATTAAGATAACGATGATTAAGTATGGAATACCGTTAATAATCTCCATAATACGTTGCATAATATTATCTACTCTGCCGCCATAAAACGCCGAAATACCTCCGTATGCAACCCCAATTACTAAGTCAATTGCTGCTGCTAAAAGAGCGATATATAATGATACGCGTGTACCTTCCCATGTTCTTGTCCATAAATCACGACCAAGATCATCTGTACCAAACCAGAAGTACTCTTTAATATCACGTTTTTCATATTGGTCAACACCATATTGATCTGTACCGTCAAATGGTAACCAATGAACATTTTCAATAACTGGAATTTTGGGTGGCATTTTCGCACGACCTAAATCTTGCTCTTTATACGAGTGTTTACTTACCATCGGTCCAAAAATCGCTAGTAATATAATAAGGCTTAATAATACGAAACCAATCATCGCACCTTTATGTTGGAATAAACGTCTTCTTACATCTTGCCAAAACGTTAAGCTTGGACGGGCAATGACTTCATTATCAACATTATTTTGATTGGCTTGTTGAAATAAATCTGGAGATAATTTTTGTACATCTTTCATCATTTTTTCCCTCCCGCTAAACGAATACGAGGATCAATAATTCCGTATAAAATATCGACAATGAAAATAACTAAAATGAAGATAGCACTATAGAAAATCGTAGTTCCCATAATAACTGTATAGTCATTCACTGTAATAGATTTAACGAATTGTTCCCCAAGCCCTGGTACAGCATAAATTTGCTCGATAACAAGTGTTCCTGTAATTAATGCCGCAACCATTGGTCCTAAAATTGTTACTACTGGAATTAATGCGTTACGAAGTGCGTGTTTGACAATGATAACGCCTTGGCTAATTCCTTTTGCTTTTGCTGTTAAAATGTAATCGGCTTGCATAACTTCAATTAATTCTGCACGAGAGAAACGTGCGATTGTTGCGATAACTGCCATCGATAAAGCAATTGTAGGCATTACTGTAAACTCTGGTCCTTTCCAGAACGCTACTGGGAACCAACCAAGTTTTACCCCTACGAAATATTGTAGTAAAGCGGCGAATACGAATGATGGTACCGACATCCCGAGTACGGAAATAATTGTCGCTCCATAATCGACCCACGTATTGTTACGAAGTGCCGCAACGATTCCTAAAATTAAACCAATAAATGTTCCTAATATAATCGCTTGTAAACCAAGTTGTGCTGATGGTCCAATGCGATCCACAATCATATCTGTTACTGGACGGTTATCATATTGGAATGATACCCCTAAATCACCTTTTGCTAAGTTACCTAAGTAACGCGCATATTGAACTGGTACTGGATCATTTAAACCATATTTTTCAAGAATGATTTCTTTTTGTGCCGGTGATAGCTTCTCCTGGTTTTTAAGCGGAGAACCCGGAAGTAATTTCATCAAAAAGAAAGTCAGCGTAGTAATTAAAAATAATGTCAAAGCCATGTACACGAAACGTTTTAATACATAACGTCCCATAGTCAAGCACCTCCCCGTTTTTCTCAAAAGCAATAAGATAGTTTAAAATATTCTTACTTTTATTTTTTTAAAATAAGAGCATATGCCCATCATAGGCATATACCCCTGTAAACGATGGAAAAAAAGATTATTTTTGTTCAACAGATGCCCATTTGTAAGTTAATCTACCACCATAGTTGATTGGTATAATATCTTTTACAGCATCTTTTACTATATATGCTGAACCTTTTTGGAAGATTGGAGTGATAACTGCATCCTCTTTAATTAACATCTTCTCTACTTCTAAAAGGTTGTTCCAGCGTGCTTGTAAATCTTTTGTATCTGTTTTAGCTTTTAGAATTAACTCATCATATTTCTGATTAGAATACCCTGTTTTATTTTGAGAACCATTTGTAACAAACATATCTAAATATGAGATTGGATCTGGGAAATCTGGGCCCCAAATACCAAACGCAATATCATATTGCTGAGAATCTTCTAATTTATTTTTTTGTGCAAATGGCTGCTGTTTAATTTTAATTGATAAACCAGGTAAGTTTTTTTCCATCTCACCTTTTAAGAATTCACCAACCTTTTTTGCATCTTCATTATCAAAGTTTAAGAATTCTAGTTCGATTTTATCAGCGCCAAGCTCTTTCTTCGCTGTTTCCCAAAGCTTTTTCGCTTCTTTTGGATTCGTTTCAACTAGCTTTCCATTTTCAGATCGGAAATCTTTTTTATTCGGACCTTCAGCGAAATCTTTTCCAACAAATCCATAAGCTCCAATCGCACCATTATTTAAAATAACTTTCGCAATGTTATCACGATCAAAGGACATTGAAATTGCTTTTCTTAAGTTTTTATTACTTAAGTATTGATTACTTTGATTAAATCTTAGGTAAGCAACCCCTGCTTCTTTTCTTGTGTGGAATTCTGAGCTTTGTCTAAACTTATCAACAAATTCTGAAGTTAGAGCCGCACGATCAATCGAGTTTGTCTCATATAAATTTACATCAGTTGACGTATTTTTTACAATATTAAAGTTAATCTCTTCGATTTTAACCGTTTTATTATCCCAATATGATGGGTTCTTCTTAAACTGGAAGCTTTGCTCATGTTTCCAATCACTCATAACAAATGGCCCATTATATAATGTTGTATTTGCCTCTAACCCAAACTTATCACCTTGTGCTTTTACAAAGTTTTCATTTAGTGGGTAAAATACCGGATAAACTGTTAAATCAACAAAGTAAGGAACGGGATTGTCTAATTCCACTTCTAATGTATAATCATCAATCGCTTTTACACCTAATTGGTCAGCAGGTAATTCTTTTTTATGAATTTTCTCTGCATTTTTAATATCAAACATAATGTACGAATACGTCGCTTTTGTATCTGGATTTACTGCTCTTTTCCATGAATACACAAAGTCTTTTGCTGTTACAGGCTCCCCATTAGACCATTTTGCATCTTTTCTTAATTTAAATATGTATTTCTTTCCGTCATCTAGCTTTTGAACATCTTCTGCAATTCCAGGCACTCTCTTTTGATCTTTGCCGATACGATATAAACCTTCCATCGTATTATTTAATGCTGTAGAAGATGCAGAGTCAGATGCTAGCGATGCATCCATTGACGGAATTTCAGATAACTCTGTTAAATTAAGAACCTGCTTTCCGTTACTACTACTCGTAGTGTTTTCTTTCCCTTTTGCTTTTGCGTCATCTTTTTGGTAGCTACACGCACCCAGCAACATACTTGCAGTTAAAGTCGATGCAAGTAATAACGGTATCTTTTTCTTCATGTTGTGTTGCCTCCCCTAATTGCACTTCCTGTACCCTCACTTGTTAAAAAGTAGAATTGAAAGAATAATCTCCAAGTTTCTACAATTTTCATTATACATATAATATAACAATTGTGAATATAGTTTTTTGTTTTTTTGTTAAAATTTTTAATAAAATGTTTATATTTTTATTTTTTTGTAAAGGGATACGTTAACATTGATACCATCATCTTGAAATCAGACCTTTAATTGCGTATAATTTTCAAAAAATTAATTCTAGTACATATTATAGCTTTTATAGTATAATAATTCTAGTAATATTTTGACGGAGGGGAACATTTTGAATAAAGTTTTTTTTCATACTTGTATACTAATTTTCATAGCGATAATCGCTTCTAGTATTGGCGCATTCCTCATTTCATCGCAATTTTTGTTGAATTTTGTCAACATCTTGTTTTATATTGCACTGTTTTTTATTCTTATCGGCGGTTTTTTATACATATTTCAAAATGGTTTTTTCAATGTAACCATTTACGCATTCCAAAGAGTATTTGGTACGAACAAAAAGATTGACTCTTTAATTGAAGAAGTCGAGGAACCTACAGATAAGAAAGAACGTATTTATAAAACATATTCATTCAAATGGACATATCCAATTTGTATTACAGGTATCGTTCTTGGGTTGTTCTCGACCCTTATTAGCTTTACTATTTTGATGTAGTTTGCAAACACTATCCCATATGATATAATAATCAGCAAAACATTTTGTTATAAAACTTTAGTTCTTTCATATTAAAAGAGCTCAAGTAACAATAAATAAATTTATATGTATGCGATGATAAAGAAGAGTACATATTGAGGCAATTTCAGAGAGCTTGTGGTCGGTGTGAACAAGTAATTGTACAGTATGGAATGGGCTTTTGAGCACCAAACCGAACCGAAAGTAGTAGGCTTTGGCGTTATATCCAAACGTTATTATGGATTAGAGAGATTTCACAGTAGTGAAATAATTAGGGTGGTACCGCGGTCCATTCGTCCCTATAGTTTTTGGGATGAATGGGCTTTTTTGTTTACCTTCTCTTCCCCCATCACGCATTCAATTTTAGGAGGAATTACTTATGTCAGTTATCTTTTCTGGTATTCAGCCAAGTGGAACGATTACACTTGGAAACTATTTAGGAGCAATGAAGCAGTTTACAGAGCTCCAAAATGAACACGACTGTTATTTCTGTATTGTAAACCAACATGCGATTACAGTACCTCAAGATCCCGTACAACTTCGTAAAAACATCCGCAGTCTTGCTGCACTTTATGTGGCATGTGGCATTGACCCTGAAAAAGCTACTTTATTTGTACAATCAGAAGTACCAGCACACGCTCAACTAGGTTGGATCATGCAATCTGTTGCTTACGTTGGAGAATTAGAGCGTATGACGCAATATAAAGATAAAGCTTCTGGTAGAGATTCAGTTCCAGCTGGATTACTTACGTATCCACCACTAATGGCTGCTGATATTTTACTATACAATACTGAAATCGTGCCGGTTGGTGATGATCAAAAGCAACATATCGAATTAACACGTGACCTAGCAGAGCGTTTCAACAAACGTTACCGTGAAATCTTCACAATGCCTGAAATTCGTATTCCAAAAGTAGGAGCTCGCGTTATGTCCTTAACAGAACCTACGAAAAAAATGAGCAAATCTGATCCGAATCCAAAATCAATGATCAGTATGCTTGATGAGCCAAAAACAATTGAAAAGAAAATTAAGAGTGCTGTTACTGACTCTGAAGGTATTGTGAAATTTGATAAAGAAAACAAACCTGGTATCTCTAACTTATTAACAATCTACTCTTCATTCTCTGGAAAAACAGTTGAAGAAATTGAAGCAATGTACGAAGGAAAAGGATACGGTGACTTCAAAGGCGACCTAGCGCAAGTAGTCGTAGATGCAATTCGTCCAATCCAAGACAAATACAACGAACTAATCAGCTCACCAGAACTAGACGAAATTCTAGACAAAGGTGCCGAAAAAGCAAACCGTGTTGCATTCAAACAACTACGCAAAGTAGAAAATGCAATGGGGTTAAGTAGAAAACGTAGGTAACATATAAAGCGAAGGGCTAGGAGCCGGAGCTGGATTTCATATAAAGCGGAGGGCTTGCTACCGGAGCTAGGTTACTACAAAATTAAAAAACCGCCAATTGGCGGTTTTTTAATTTACCTTTTGCTCGTTTTCCATTTCCCATAACTTTTCAAAAAATGGCTGTCCTTTTACGAGACGCTCGCATAATTGTTCGTGTTTCTCAGACCAACCAGCTTTCGCTTCATCATACAGTCTAGCCCAAATATCCTCGAACTCCATATGTTGAACCGTTCCATATGCTGATGGATCCCACTCTGTGTACCAATAGCGAATCTCTGCTGTATTTTTCGTTGTATGTAATTGATCTAACGCCATAAATAATAATTGTTTTAGCTGTCTTTCTTTACGAGTCAAGCCATTCATAATGAAAGGCGATGGTGATAAAATGTGATGTTCTTTTTCTGTTTCTTCTACTTGGAACTCATACTTTTCTGCTTGTACGTTTTCTACCATCTCATATACCATCTGCTCTTGGCGTGGTATAAGTCTGCTTTTGCGAATTGGTACATTGTAACCAATTGTGTCAATCGCAATAATTCCTTTTCCATCTGTAACAACAAAGCAATACTCTTGCTGCAAACGTTCATGATTTTTACGAATATAAGCCTTATGATGTACGTCTTCCAGCATTTTTTGCGGAAGCTCTAACAATTCGTTCTCGATGTAATGATATAATGTGGCATCTACTTTTAATAATGGCACTTGATCTAATAGCTCAATCGTATCATCTTTCCGCCATTCGTAAAAATGACAAACGTTATACCCATTTTCTTCACCTTCAAACCAATTTACCCATACATCATGTAGATATAACATTCACTACCCCTCACTTCACTACTGTTTGTACCAATCATTATGTTCATTTTTGCTTAACTTTATTCCACTTGAGGAAATATATTCTAATTATTATTTTTTCTTCTATTAATACTAAAAAAAACAGGAAATAGAGCCCCTGTTTTTTTATATATGAAATGTATTTGCTTTATTCAATATTTCTTTTGCATCTATAGATAATAAAGAAAGTGTATCTTCTCCTTCCAAAGTTACACAATCTTTGACAATATGAAATCCAAGCGCATAGCCAAGCATCTTCGGATAAGAGTGAAAGCCATTTAATAAGATGTCATGTTCCCTTGTTCCTCGTTTTATACTTATTCTTTCATGTACAACATTTTTCCAATAATAAATAGCCTCTTCTTTTGAAAGATACTCCGTCCACGGTGCATTATTTTTTTCTGTATACCTTTCTGTTACTGCTTGCTCAGCTAGCCCTTCCATAATCATTGTATCAAGTAATGTATATTCTGTTTCTTTCGTCTCAATTTGATGTAACCTGCATATGTGATGGTATTCATGCGCCAATAACACTTTTAATTCTTCTACCGAATTCCGTCCACATACGAATAAGAAAATAACATGACGCATAGATAATCCAGCTCTACCGTTATACTCTTCTTGCACAGTTCGATTATAGGAATCTGATAATAAAATAAAGACAGGGACATCCGGACCTTTTAACCAATTTTTCAGTTTATCATACTCCAGGCTCAACTCTTTCCAAATTTCCTTTTCCTCTAATTCTTTAATTTCCTTTTCCCCGCGCATGATCGGGCGATACATCCCTTTTGAAATTAAAAAGCGATACAACCTTTCTTTTGGCAACGGAATATACTTCGTAAATTTCTCACAAAGTTTCTCTGGCCGTCCATAATATAAATGTAGCCATTCAGCTGTTTCAACAATCCCCATCTTTATCCCTCCTTTTTCTTATGTATATGCTACAGGAGAAAAAGACGTAAAAATAAATAAGGAGTTTTTTCGCAATATCTTGCGGAAAAACTCCTTATTTTATCTATTATTTATACGATTTAAATACTAACACTGCGTTATGACCACCGAATCCTAATGAGTTACTTAATACTGCATTTACTTCTTGGTGTCTCGCTTGATTCGGTACGTAATCTAAGTCACATTCTGGATCTGGTGTCTCATAGTTAATTGTTGGAGGAATTACTCCGTCTGTAATTGATTTAATAGAGAAAATCGCTTCAACAGCACCAGCTGCTCCTAATAAGTGACCTGTCATTGATTTCGTTGAGCTAATTGCTACTTTATACGCATGCTCACCGAAAGTTTCTTTAATTGCCATCGTTTCATATTTTTCATTCGCATCCGTACTTGTACCATGCGCATTAATGTAATCAATATCTTCTGGCTGTAGGCCTGCATCAGCTAAAGCTTGACGCATTGCACGCACTCCGCCTTCACCACCAGGAGCAGGCATTGTAATATGGAACGCATCACCAGTTGCACCGTAACCAGCGATTTCCGCGTAAATGTGAGCACCACGAGCTAATGCGTGCTCTAATTCTTCAAGAATTAAAATACCTGAACCTTCACCCATTACGAAACCGCTACGGTTTTTATCAAACGGACGGCAAGCCGTTGCTGGGTCTTCATTAAATGTTAATGCTTTCGCTGAGCTAAATCCTGCGAATGCCATACTTGTTAGCGGCGCTTCTGCTCCACCTGTAATCATTGCATCAGCATCACCACGCTGAATTGCTTTAAATGCATCACCAATTGAGTTTGCACCAGATGCACAAGCCGTTACAGAACAAGTGTTAATTCCTTTTGCTCCTGTTGCGATTGATACTTGACCTGCTGCCATATCTGGAATCATCATCGGCACGAAGAATGGGCTCACGCGGCGTGGGCCTTTCTCAGTAAAAATCTTAAATTGTTCTTCGTATGTTTCCATACCACCAATACCAGATCCAATCCATACACCAATTCGAGGTCCGTTTTCTTCTGTAATTTCAAGCTTTGCATCTGCAACTGCCATTTTCGCTGCTGCTACTGCATATTGTGTAAAGCGATCCATACGGCGCGCTTCTTTTTTATCAATATATTTCTCGACTTCAAAGTCGTTAATTTCCGCTGCTACTTTTGCTGGAAATAGTTCTGGATCAATTCTTGTAAGTCGCCCGATTCCAGATACACCCTTTTTAATGTTTTCCCATGCTGTTTCAACATCTGTTCCGACCGGTGTAACAGCTCCTAGTCCTGTAATTACGACCCTCTTTTTTTCCATACAAAATACACTCCTTTTTTTCTCTCAGTCCTTATTTACCCCAACGAAGAGCGACCGCTCCCCATGTTAATCCGCCGCCAAAACCAACAAGTATAATTAAATCACCATCTTGAATACGTCCATTTTGCAATTCCTCTACCATTGCAATCGGAATGGAAGAAGCTGATGTATTACCAAACTTTTCAATTGTCATACTCATTTTTTCTTGTGGTAAATTTAATCTCTCTCTTGCAGATTCCATAATACGAATATTCGCTTGATGCGGTACTAAGAAATCCACATCTTCTTTCGTAAGACCAGCTTTATCTAAAACACGAAGACAAGATTCACCAAGTTGACGAACGGCAAATTTAAAGACTTCTCTGCCATTCATCATAACATACTCGTCTTGATATAGATGCTTGCCGCCGCTTCCGTCTGCTCCTAATTCGAAAGATAGAACGCCTCTTCCTTCTGAAACTGCTCCCATTACGATAGCACCGGCTCCGTCTCCAAATAATACCGCTGTATTTCGATCATTCCAGTCTACAATTTTAGATAGCTTATCACTACCAACTACTAATACGTTTTTATAAGTCCCCGTTTGAATAAATTGCTGCGCTGTAATCATTCCGTACATAAAACCAGCGCATGCTGCACCTACATCCATTGCAGCTGCATGTTTCGCTCCAATCGCTTCTTGAATGACACAAGCTACTGCTGGAAACGCACGATCTGGTGTTACTGTCGCTACTAAAATAAGATCGATATCTTCTCCGCTAACCCCTGCATCTTCAAGTGCTTTTTTCGCAGCCTCTACGGCCATATATGAAGTATCTATTGTATCATCGGCAATGCGTCTTTCTGCAATTCCCGTTCTCGTACGAATCCATTCATCGGATGTATCCATTATTTTTTCTAAATCGTGATTTGTGACTACTTTTTCTGGCACATATCTTCCGATCCCTAAAATGCCCACGTTCACATCGCAGCCCTCCGTTTTATATCAATTATTATGACTTGGTACTAATTTTAAAACATAAATGTATTTTTGTCTAGAATATATTTCGCATAAAACAGAAAGCTAACGCATTATCCACTTTATTTTTCATTAAAAGAAACAGAATCATACCTTTTCGTGTTTCATTCCAAATAAAAAGGCCCGAACCGCTTCTACTCACGATTCGAGCCTCCCCTCCATCAAAAAAGAAGGATTTTATTCTTTATCTGCTTTCCCAAGCTCATAAGCTTCGTTCATAACTTTCATTAACAACTCTAACACCGGCTGTGCCTTCTCCATATCAAGTGCAATTCCGTTATCATCTAAAATTGCCTTCGCTTCCGGTAAATGCTTCATTGCGATTTGTAAAAACTGCATGCTTTTTTCGTTCATATTATACTCTTCCTCTCCATTAAAACTTTCACATACAATAGTGTAACACGCGTGCTACTCTTCGTATAACTCTTTATATTTTTTCATGTGTGCCAGTTGCTTATTTAAACCGTATTCTAACGGAGTATTTCTTTTTATCGAAATGACTTCAATAGCCTCATCTCTTATTTCATTATTATTTTTATTTACTTTATCATCCGCGCGTAAAAGATTCATACCTTTTTCCCATAATGACTGTTTACCACTAAGTAAATTGTATATACCAAGATGCGCCCCGTTCGTTCCATTTTCCCATAAGTATTCACATACATCTTCAATGTAAAGCAAATCACTTCCTTTTTCCTCACTCGTACAACGGCACTCTTTCTCGTCTAATTCTGATAAAATGAGCTGATGATACATCATAAAGGATGGTTGCCACGGTCCATATAATGTAGGAACTCGAAATACACTATATTTTAAATTCCCTTTTTTCAATCCTTCTTCTACTTTCAAAAATAGGCGCTTATTTTCGGATTCACCTGTACTACTTACTTCAATAGAAGAAATTAAATTTAACTTCACTTTTTGTTCTTCACACATTCTTATAATTCGCTTTAAATATTGTAATATGACTCTTTCATTCCGAAATCCACATTGCTGATTTGGCTCATATAAGCAAAAGTAGACAGTATCGAATCTCTCTTCCTCTACCGATCTCCATCCATCTTCATCTCTTATCGAATAATACGTAAATAACGCATTTCGCCCAATTAACAATAACTTCTCTTCATTAATTTTGGTCATACTATCGAATTCATCAAAATCAAGACCATACACTTCTACTTCTTCTGCGATCATTTTATTCACAAGGTGATAACCTACAAACGTAAGTGCACCTATTATCAGCACGCGTTCCATACCACCAACCCTTTCCCTTTGAAACAAATAGCTCCTCATTTATGTATATGGGAGCTTCACAATTCTTCTTCATATTTTTTAAAGAAATCGGTCGTTTGCCTAACCATTTTATATTTCACATCTTGCAGATGGAATAAGACAGAAGTATCACATTGATTTAATTGCCTCATTTTCTCATATCTCCGCAACTGCTGTTTTCTTCCTCTTTTTTCTTGTGTTGATACGAAAATTTTAACAGGTACACAAGATGGAAGAAGCGTAAATGATTTCTTATTTATTTTTAAATCTAATTCTTCTTCTTTGGAATCATACGCCAAACTTAATTCCTTCACGAGTCTCTTGTAAAAAAACTTATGCTCTTTCTCAAAACCCACATATTCTGGTAAATCTAAACACGGATTTAACATAACAACAGAACGAATACATTCAGGATATTTGTTCATCATTTCAAGTGCCACAAGCGCTCCCATACCATCTGCCATAATGTGCATCTTCGCATTTAACGTCTCTTTTCTCAAAACAACATCATATAAACGTTTTGCCAGACGAACAGATTGATCGTTCCCCCAATGTCTTCCGTATAAATTAGAGGAAAAGACCGTGTAGCCTTGCTCAATAAGACCATGTAAGAAATAAGATTTACCCGCATGTTGTGTCCATAAACTTGTACCATTCTCAATAAAGTAGTTATAATCACCGAGGAGCATAACAGAAAATCCATTTGGCTTCTCCGGTAAATAAATGACACATGGTTCTTTTTCTAAGTAAAAAAAACGTTCCGTAATACTCATTTTTCCCCCGCCTTATTTTCTAAACATATAAAACCACTCTTTTATAATGTATGAACGGAATGCAAATTTGCGTTGAAAAATCTACAAATATTTTTCTATATTCTTTTTTCAATTGTGTTACAATAAGGACAGATTGAACGAATAGAGGTGTAAAATATGCGTTTCATTTGGGCATTAATTTGGTCGTTCTTACTTGTACATATGATGAGCTACGTAATTGGCTCTATGACTGGCGGTACATACGACTTTAACCAAGCGTCTATTTTCTCAGTTGTTCTTGCTGTATTAGTACTCGCAATTTCAGCTGCAATTCCAAACGAGCCAGTAGAACAACACTAAAAAAAGAGTCCGGATTTTATCCGAACTCTTTTTTATTTTCATTTCACATGAACGACTAATTCGTTATTTTCTACATCAACAACTACGTGACTATTGTCTGTAATTGTTCCTGCAATTAATTCTCTTGCTAATTTCGTTTCCACTTGACGTTGTACGTATCGTTTTAATGGACGAGCTCCGTACATTGGATCGAAACCAGCTTCTACAACAAATTCTTTTGCTGCATCTGTTAATTCTACTGTAATGTGACGGTCAGCTAGACGGCCTTGTAGTTCTTTTACAATTTTATCAACAATGCCTTTAATTTCATTCGTTGTAAGAGGTTTGAATAAAATAATTTCATCAACACGGTTTAAAAATTCAGGGCGGAAATGTCCTCTTAATTGCCCCATTACAAGGTCTCTTGATTCCTCTTTGATCGAACCATCTTCTTCTAATCCCTCTAGTAAATGAGCAGATCCAATATTTGAAGTCATAATAATAACTGTGTTTTTAAAGTCTACTGTTCTTCCTTGTGAATCTGTAATGCGTCCATCATCTAACATTTGTAATAAAATGTTGAATACTTCTGGATGTGCTTTTTCGATTTCGTCTAACAAAATAACTGAATACGGTTTACGTCTTACCGCTTCTGTTAATTGACCGCCCTCTTCATATCCTACATATCCAGGAGGCGCACCAATTAAGCGTGACACAGCGTGTTTCTCCATATACTCAGACATGTCAATACGAATCATTTGCTCTTCACTATCGAATAAAGACTGCGCTAACGTTTTTGCAAGTTCTGTTTTACCAACACCCGTAGGGCCTAAGAAAATGAAGGAACCAATTGGACGATTCGGGTCTTTAATACCAGCGCGCGCACGAAGAACCGCGTCTGATACTAAGCTTACTGCTTCCTCTTGTCCGATGACACGCTCTGATAAGATTTGCTCTAAGCGTAGTAATTTCTCACGCTCGCCTTCAACAAGTTTAGCAACAGGAATACCAGTCCAGCGTGAAACAATATCTGCAATTTCTTCTTCACTTACTTCCTCACGTAATAAACGATTTTCTTGTTTATTATGCGCGCCCATTTCTTCCGCTTCTTTTAATTCTTTTTCGATTGCAGGAATTTTCCCGTGACGAAGTTCGGCTGCTTTATTTAAATCGTAATTACCTTCTGCTTCCTCTAATTCACGGCGCAGACGTTCTAAATGTTCACGTAAGTCACGAACTTTGTGAATGTCTTCTTTTTCTTTCTCCCATTTCGCTCTCATACCACTTGCAACTTCTTTTAAATCCGATAATTCACGTTGCAATGTTTTTAGACGCTCTTGGCTACCACGATCCGTTTCTTTTCCAAGAGCCGCTTCTTCAATTTCCAACTGCATAATACGACGCGTTACTTCATCTAATTCTGTCGGCATAGAATCGATTTCTGTACGAATTGTTGCGCACGCTTCATCAACAAGGTCAATCGCTTTATCCGGTAAGAAGCGATCTGAAATATATCGATCTGATAAAACTGACGCTGCTACAATCGCACGGTCATGAATATTTACACCGTGATAAATTTCAAAGCGTTCTTTTAATCCACGTAATATAGAAATCGTATCTTCAACAGTTGGTTCTTCTGCTAATACTTGTTGGAAACGTCTTTCTAGTGCTGGATCTTTTTCAATATATTTACGATATTCATCTAATGTTGTCGCCCCGATACAATGCAGTTCACCACGAGCAAGCATCGGTTTTAACATATTTCCTGCATCCATCGCACCTTCTGTTTTACCAGCTCCAACGATTGTATGAAGTTCATCAATGAATAATAAAATGCGGCCTTCACTCTTTTTAATTTCATTTAATACAGCTTGCAGACGCTCTTCGAACTCACCACGGAATTTCGCACCTGCTACGAGCGCACTCATATCTAATGCAAAAATCGTTCTATCTTTCAATCCTTCAGGTACATCCTTTTTCACAATACGCTGTGCTAATCCTTCAACGATTGCTGTTTTACCAACACCTGGCTCACCAATTAAAACAGGATTGTTTTTCGTTTTACGTGAAAGAATGCGGATAACGCGTCGAATTTCACTATCTCGGCCGATAACAGGATCAATTTTCCCGGCTCTCACTTCTGCCACTAAATCACGGCCATATTTTTCTAACGCTTCATAAGTTGCTTCTGGATTTTGACTAGTCACTCTTTGATTCCCCCGAACTGTCATTAAAGACTGTAATAAGTTATCTTTCGTAATATGCAATCTTGCAAATAATTGATTTATATCGCCTTTTTCTTCGGAAAAAGCAAGCAATACATGTTCGACTGAAATGTAATCATCCTGTAGTTTTTCTGCTTCTTTCCCTGCTCTTACAAGCAATTGTTGCAGAGCGCTCGTTACATACAATTTTCCAACCTCTGCACCGCTCCCTGTTACAGAAGGTTTCTTTTTAATTAAGCTTTCAGCGCTTTGCTTTAATGCTTCTATATCAACATTCATTTTTTGAAATATACGTACTGCTAATCCATCTTGCTCTTCTAATAATGCAAGTAATAGATGAACAGTATCCACCTCTTGGTGATGATGAGATACCGCTAAAGATTGGGCACTCATAATCGCCTCTTGTGTTTTTGTTGTCATTTGATTTAAGTCCATCTTTACAGCCCTCCAAAAGTTTGACTTTCTTTGACCTTTGATTTGATTATACGCCAACTTACTTTTTTATACAATAATTTTGCCTATGTATTTTCAAACTTATTATTGGAAAAAGAAAAAGGAAGCATTCATTATATTGTTTTAAAAATACGGTAAATGAAATTATAATGTGTAACGACAAAAAAGCCGCAATAACGATTGCGGCTTCTGTTACGGTTTTCTTTTATATGTCCACTGACGGTTATGATTCGTATTATCTGGAAATTTTTCACCGGCAGTTAATTGTACCATTTGCGGATTTTTCACCATACTTCCCGTTTCACCAATTTCTACATAAATACCATCATTCGGCGCTTTTTGTCCAGAACGAAACCTGCGATTTTGTCCCATTTTCATTCTCCTTCCATGACGTCTTTGCCTCATTAGTATATCCATTTTAAAAGAAAGGTTTTCTGTCATGTTTAGGAAACAGTACTACATCTCGTCCTTGTACATATATATGAATGATACAAGCGTAAGCAGGGATTTCTTTCCTACTTGTAGAAAAAAAAGAAACCAACCTACTCTAGGCTAGTTTCAAAGGAGAGTCAAACATATACGAGAAGATTACATGTTCATTATATGCCCCATCACACGAGCAATGTAACCCTTTTCACAATTTGTACATAATGAAAGAAACATTGTTTGAACTTTCTAAAAAGATGTTGACTTTTCTTAATTTCCAACGAGAAATAGTAGACACCGCAGCACTTTGAGACGTAAGATGGATATATAGTGAAATTTCCATCTATGGTGATTTCACCGAGTCTAACCTCTTATTTCTGCATATTAAAAACGGAAATACAGATAGATACAAAAAAATTATTATAAGAGGTGAAATTATGAACAAACAACATTTAATCGCATTAGACTTAGACGGTACTTTATTAACAGACAACAAAATAATTTCCACTCGAACGAAACATACAATTGCAAAAGCAAAGGAACAGGGACATATTGTTGTTATTTCAACAGGACGTCCATTCCGTGCTAGTTATGATTACTATAAAGAACTTGCTCTTAACACACCTATCGTAAACTTTAACGGTGCTTACGTACATCATCCTCTTGATTCAAGCTGGGGAACACATCACTCTCCTCTTGAGCTAGCAACAGCGCAAGAAATTGTACGAGCTTGCTTTGATTTCGGCGTAAAAAATATATACGCGGAAGTAATGGACGATGTGTATGTTCGTGAAATTGATGAAGATAAAAAACATATTTTCGAATTCGGCTCTCCTAAGATTTTTACGGGAGACTTATTAAATATTTTAAACGATCATCCAACTTGCTTATTAATTGATGCACATGACGAGCATTCCACTGCAATTCGTCAACATTTAACGGATATGCACGCGGAAGTAATCGATCATAGAAAATGGGGCGCACCTTGGCCGATTATTGAGATTGTGAAAAGCGGATTAAATAAAGCGGTTGGATTACAAAAAATTTCTAGTCATTACAACATTCCACAAGAGCGAATTATCGCTTTCGGTGACGAAGATAATGATTTTGAAATGATTGAATTTGCTGGTCACGGCATCGCAATGGGGAATGCCATCCCTGAATTAAAATCACTCGCAAACCATACGACGTTAACGAACGAAGAAGATGGTATTGCTTTATATTTAGAAGAGGTTCTTGGGTTGTAATCTAAAAATTCCCTACTTATAGTTTCCTGCCAAATGTCCATACTATAAGTAGACGCAAGAGACATCGCGTCGATTGTTTTCAGCTAAATAAAGGGGGTTTTTCGAATGGGTAAAAAGAACAAATCAAAGCGTTTTATCCAACAAGGAGCCGATGCTGTTATGAAGCATGATGCAAGATTCCCGTACAGAGGTACATTAGCTGAGGCAGAAAAGGCAAGAAGTAACTCTTCTTTTGGAGGGGTTTAAATGGGGAACTTACTATTCCAACAAGCTAGAGATGCTGTTGAAAATGCCGTATCTTGTTCAAGCGGTACTGAGCAACAAGATCTCGTATATAGAGCAAAAAATGCTTTGCAATCCGCTTACGCAAACTCTTCAACTGCTGAAAAAGTTCAGCTCCGTGAAATGCAAGAGCAATTGCAAAACATTACGAATATACATTAAAAAAGAGGACCAACTTCGGTCCTCTTTAATCTTTCCGAAACAATCCGAACACCCCAACTGTTTGCAGTATATTTGTAAATGCACCTGGGTCCACTTGTTTAATAATCCTCTCCAATTCGTATAACTCGTAACGGGTAATAACCATCATTAACATTTCTTTATTTTCATTCGTATAAGCACCTGTTGCTGGTATCGTTGTAATTCCTCTTACTAATCGCGAGTGAATCGCCTTTCTTACGTCCGCCCCATTCTTCGTAACAATTAATGCTGTAATCTTTACATGACGAGTATGAATTGCATCAATAATTCTCGTTGATACATATAAAGTCACTAACGTATATAACGCTTTTTCCCATCCATATACATAGCCAGCAGCGATAATGATAATTGCATTAAAAAAGAAAAAGTATGTACCGACAGGCTTATCTTTTATTTTTGATAAAATCATGGCGATAATATCTAATCCACCTGTAGAAGCACCCCACTTTAAAGCAATCCCTACTCCAATTGCCGAAATAATCCCGCCAAAAATCGTATTTAATATGATATCATTCGAAACCGCTCTAACAGGGATGATTTCTAGAAACAAAGTCATAAATATAACACAAAGAAAACTAAAAAAGGTGAAGGCCTTTCCAACCTTTTTCCACGCTAAAATAACGACAGGAATATTAAATAAGCTAAACAATACTCCCGTAGATATGTGAATCGATAAAAAATCACCTAATATTTGTGATAATAATTGAGACAATCCAGCAAAGCCGCTCGCATACACTTTCGCTGGCGTTAAAAATAAATTCATCCCAATCGCGTTTAATAAACCTGCGATGATTACAACGATTAACTTCTTTATAAGTTCAGTATAATTCAACTTCAAATCCATTTCGAATCCACCTTTACCCTTCATAAATGCACCGCTATACATAGTCTTTACGAAAAAGGAAATGATAAACGTACAACGTTTAGAAATGGAGTTGATACATATGCCACATACGAGTGATAACGACAAAAAAGCACGCGATAATAATGCAAAACGCACACAAAAAAATGAGCAAGAGCAAAAAAATATTCAGCAAGGTAAACGTGCATACTCTAAAAAGACCGATCACCTTTGATTCCATCGTACATCAACAATTATGTTGATGTACTTTTTTACATTTTAAAGGAAAAAAACATTAAAAATTCACTTCATGTTCACTTCTATATTCTACAATAGCGATAACATATTCGGATGAGGTGTTGGCATGAGAGGGAAACATATTTTCATTATTACTGCACTAATAAGTATATTGATGCTATCTGCTTGCGGACAAAAAAACGGATCAGCTACAGTCGCCACAGCAACAGACTCGACTGTTACGAAGGACGACTTCGAAAAACAATTGAAAGATCGTTACGGAAAAGACATGCTATACGAAATGATGGCACAAGACGTCATCACAAAAAAATATAAAGTACCTGATGAAGAGGTAAATAAAGAAGTAGAAAAAGTAAAAAAACAATATGGAGATCAATTCAAAAAAGTATTAGAAAATAATGGTTTAAAAGATGAAGAGGATTTTAAAAATCAAATTAAGTTCAAACTTGCTATGAATGAAGCGATTAAGAAAAGCATTACAGAGAAAGACGTAAAAGACCACTATAAGCCAGAAATTAAAGCGAGTCACATTTTAGTAAGTGACGAAAATGAAGCGAAAGAAATAAAGAGTAAACTAGATGCTGGTGCTTCATTTGAAGAATTAGCAAAACAAGAATCACAAGATCTACTATCAAAAGATAAAGGCGGAGACCTTGGATACTTCAATTCAGGTACAATGGCTCCTGAATTCGAAACGGCTGCCTACAAACTAAATGTTGGACAAATTAGCAATCCCGTAAAATCATCAAACGGTTATCACGTTATTAAATTAACTGATAAAAAAGATTTAAAACCTTACGATGAAGTAAAAAACTCTATTCGCAAAAACTTAGAGGAAGAACGTACTGCTGATCCTGTATTCAGCAAAAAATTGTTACAAGAGGAATTAAAAAAGGCAAATATTAAAATAAATGATAGTGATTTGAAAGATACATTTACTCTTGTTTCTCCGCAAGGAAATTAAAAAAAGCACACCCTTATCTTTTTAGATAAGGGTGTGCTTTTTAATCTTCTATCTTATTTCTTAAAGTAAGTCCAACCTTCTTCTTGGTAAACCTTTTCTTCTTTCATCAACTTACCAAGTGCGCGCTTAAATGCAGCTTTACTCATGTTAAAGCGTTCTTTAATATCTTCTGGATGGCTCTTATCCCAAAACGGCATTGCTCCGCCTCGTTCTTCCATATATGCATAAATTACTGCAGCATCATCTTCCATTCCTTCTTCTTTACGAGGAAGAAGGGAAATGTTAATTGTGCCGTCATCTTTTACATCAATAATACGTCCTGTTACGCGCTGACCGATGCGAACTTGTTCTTTTCTTTCTGTATGATGTAAAAATGCACGGAAATGCTCATCTGTTAATACGAATGAACCAACTTGAAGTGAACGATACACACGCCCATTTACATTTTTATTACGCATAGATGGCGTCGCCTCTACAACGATTTCTTGCATATCACTATCTCTTGCTGGGAGAGCAATTAAACGATCACGATTCGTTAATTTTAACGTACAATATAATTCGTCTCCAACTTCTGGCCATACTGGCATATAAATTGGGAATTCATCAGCCGGAATTAGTATATCTTTTGATACACCAATATCAACAAACACACCTAAACTAGGAATAACTTCTACAACCTTTACCCAGTTCCAATCATAAGTTGTAATAATTGGCTCCTTCATTGTTGCCGAAATACGATTTTGGTGATCAAGGTATAAGAATACATCAATCGTATCGCCTTCTTCAATTTCTCCAGCTACTTCATTTTTATGTAGAAAAATTTCTTCTTCTTCATTTCCAACCATATATCCGATTTCCGTTTCGCGTAAAACAGTTACCTGTTCAATCGATCCTATTTGTAAATACATATTTTTTAATTCCCTTCTATATATATAAAATTAACTTTTTTATCTTTTTATCATTCCAAACAAAAGTTAATTATAACACGATTTTTCCTTTATTTGTCCAACTGCCCAAAATTCACTATAATAAAATGAGGTTACATGATTATAAGTATGAAAACACTTAAGTCTAAGCTCGTTTTCAGCTATACTTTAGTATGTACAGTACATAAAAAGATTAAAAATTTATTTGGAGGTGCTAACTATGGCAAAAGATAGTTCTTTTGACATCGTTTCGAAAGTAGAATTACCTGAAGTAACAAACGCAATTAATATCGCATTAAAAGAAATCCAAAACCGATATGACTTTAAAGGAAGTAAAAGTGATATTAAATTAGAAAAAGAAGTACTTGTTTTAACTTCTGATGACGAGTTTAAATTAGAGCAAGTAAAAGACGTTCTTATCTCTAAACTTGTAAAACGTAACGTTCCAATTAAGAACTTAGATTACGGAAAAGTTGAAGCTGCAACTGGCAACACTGTTCGCCAACGCGCAACACTTCAACAAGGTATCGATAAAGATAACGCGAAAAAAATTAACAATATCATTAAAGAAATGAAATTAAAAGTAAAAACACAAGTACAAGATGATCAAGTACGTGTTACAGCAAAAAGCCGTGATGACTTACAAGCAGTAATCGCAGCTGTTCGTAGCGCTGATTTACCAATCGACGTACAGTTCATTAACTACCGCTAAAAAGAAAACTCCTCTTAATTAGAGGAGTTTTCTTTTTTGTCTTGTAGAGACAATATTACGAGAACAAACTATAGAAAAAGGGTATGTGTGGTAAAAATCGCTAAGTAAATTGAAAATAAGGAAAAGACACCTTAAGACGTTTTCCCTTCGATTTGAATTACTTTTCTTAGTAACTACATCCTAGACCAAAGTCATCTTAAAAATCGCTGTAACTCATAATTCCTCTCCACGCCAAAACGTAACAATTTATGAGTATAAGAATATTTCCCAACCTTTAATGTAATGTAAAATTAATAAGGAACTTAAAAAATGTTAATTAAAAAAGAGTTAGAAGTGGTTATTATGAAGAAATTAATACTATGGTTTTTATTGGCCACATTCTCCCTAAATACTGTAGGATGTTCTAATAATGCGAATTCACTAACGGATAAGTCTAACTGTATCAACAAAGCTTGGTACAAAAAAACTATGTCATGTAATCATTTAAAAAAACATTAAATAGTTAATGATAAAGGTCATAAAAAAAAGACACTTCAAAGTACCTTCCTCCGACTTGAACCAATAATATTCGGATGGATTTAAAAAGAAACATACATCGTTAATAAAGATGCAGACTTCAAAATAAAAAGTACACTAAGTAAACTCTTATTCAAAAATTTATATTAAACACTAATATTTTAGAAGAAAGTTTATAAGTTTAGAACCTACAGGGATTTTCCCTGTAGGTTTTATTATATTTCAAGTGATTTCCAAATGAATTATGAGTGACTTTTTTCAGTTTGGTTTTCAAAATATTTTTCTTTAACCATTTTTATCAGATTTTCTTTTTCTGTTAGTTCAAATATAAATAATGCTTTTTTCATGTTATTTGCAACATCTTCTTCATTAGGTTGTTTAAGTTTCAATAAATTCCAAGCTTTTCCATAGTATAATTCACCTAGTAAATATAAAGTATTTAGATTAATAGCTAGTTTGATACCCATATCATTGTATTTTACTGCCTCTTCATGTTGATTTGCATGACCTAAAATTTTTGCTAAATTAAAAATAATTTTCAATTTAATTTCTTTATCTCTAGGAAAATCTAACTTATTAAAATTAGTTAAACACCTTCTTAATATATTAATACTTTTTTCATATTCTTTATTTTCCCCATGGAATATAGCAATTGTCTGCATAATATCTATTTCTCTTTCTGATAAAAAATCTGAATTAGTTACAGTTAATTTTAATGCATTATTTAAAAAATCTAAAGCAGTTTTTATTGATTTATCCACCATAAATATAGCAATCGCTTCATGCCATATTAAAAATTGTTTATCTTCTGTTGATTGGAAGTTATTTTCGTTTTTCTCTTTTTTCACTATTTCATAAAGTTCTTTGTATTGTTTTTGCTTTAAGCAATCTTTTATTACGCATTTTACATTTTCTACATATTTTAGTTTTTTGTTTTGAGTTAATGCAAATATATTATTTGGGTCAATACCAAGTCTTTCTGATAATTGATATAACAATATACTAGATGGATAAATCACACCTTTTTCTATTTTGCTAATTTGACTTTGCGAACATATTCCATGACATAATTCGGATTGTGATATATTTTTTTTAATTCTAAGCTCTTTAATGGTAATACCCAAATCGTAAAACTCCATTTTCCCACCTACTATTTAGCACTGTATTAGTATAAGAGTATTCTCTAACTTTTAATGTAATGTAAAATTAATATAGTTGCAATTATTGATTTTTCAAAGATTCTTCCCTATCGGTGCTAACACAAAAAACAGGTTAGGAAGAAAATCCTCTTCCTAACCTGGCCCTCCTCTCACTAGGGACGTTTTCATTCTCACATCGTTTCTCTTAAGAAATTTCATATCAACAGAATAAACACTATCGCGCCACCGAACAAACTTACATATACAATAAGAAGACATGAACATAGAGCCAGCAACTTCTCATCTTATCTACGCTTCCTTTTAACTGCAATTAAAAACGCAATAAATAATACATTCACCCCAACGATTAAGGAGATAAATAACCAATTCACACCTGTTTCTCCGTTAACTTTATACACGTTTGATTCTTCACGCTTTAAAACGAGATAAAATTTCCCGTTTTCCTCTCTTATAATTTCATCCTGCAACAATCCTCTTAACTCTTGTTTTTCACCAATCGTACTTGCAGGTAAGGAGACTTTTTGTGTTTCTTTCGTATTATTAATTGCTACTAAAGTTACTTCATTTTTATATTTTCGTTTTAGTATGCTCATACCGCTCTTATCATACAGTAGCTCAAACGTACCGCGTCGTAAAGACGGTCTCACCTGTCTAAGTTCACCTAGTTTTGTTATGTGCTGCATAAATTTTTCGTCTGACTTAAAATCCATTAATCGTCTATTATCGGGTACACTTCCTCCATCTAATGCAATTTCAGTTCCGTAATAAAAATTCGGAATTCCAGGTGATGTTAACAAATAAGTAAGCGCCAGTTTTAAACGTGATGGCGGATAATACATATTTTCTTTTGCAATACGCGCATATCTTTTTGTTTCTTGATTATCTAAGAACGTAACAAATTCTCCTTCTTTTTTACTCACATCGTATAACGATTTCACCGATACATCTGCTTTAGAAAACGATTCTACTATTTTTTCGTTGTATTCGCTATCCTCCTTTGTCATAATACGAAAATCTTTCTTTATCACTTGCATATCTTTTTGCGCGTTATCCCAAAAGGAACGCGGCTTTTTTTCACTATGTATAACATAACTTCCGTCTAAATCAACTTCTTTTATCCACCATTTCATTGCGTCAATTACCTGTTGTTCGTTTTCTCCAAGCGGAAATTGAAATACAACTTTCATTCCTTTTGCATGAACTTCTTTTACAAGTTCTTTCACATCATTGTCTGTCCCGAAATGTTCATTTACCTTTTTAAAATTTCGCACGTCTAATCCATCGTACTTTCCACTTTCAAAAAGTGGCGAAAGCATAACGGTAGTAAAACCCATTTCTTTTATGTAATCCACCCTTTTTATAATTCCTCTTATATCCCCTCCTTGATACCCTTCTAATTTACCAACTTCTAACTGTTTGTCATTTTTCGGTTCTCCATTATTGAAGCGATCAATCATAATGGAGTATATAACTTCATCTCGCCACTCTCTTTTTTCGTCTGCAAAAGTATGTATTGGTACAAACAAAACAACAGCTAAGCAAAAACAAATGAATAGTTTCCTAGTCCGTATTTTTCCCACACGCATCCCCCAAGCTTTTTAATTGTAAGAATATTATACCAATTATCCGAATGAAACGTATATGTCGATTTTAATCCTCACAAAATAATTCATGTTAGCTTTTATGACATCATGCATATAATTTTCTGAATTTTTAGTTGATTTTTAGTTTGATTTCGAATATGATATGAAACATAACAAATAGATGTTATTTTTTCTAACATTACAGGAGGAGAGATCATGGATATGGGAGATACAGTTTTTATGTTTGTGACGACAGTAATGGTCATGTTGATGACACCAGGATTGGCACTTTTTTATGGAGGTATGGTTCGCAGCAAAAATGTACTCAGCACAACGATGCATAGTTATAGCGCAATGGCTATCGTTTCGATTCAATGGATTGTTATCGGCTATTCTTTATCATTCGGACCAGATTGGCACGGGCTTATCGGTACACTTGATTGGTTCGGTCTAAACGGAGTTACCTACGCACCAAATCCAGACTACTCATCTACTATTCCTCACAATTTATTCATGATGTTTCAACTCATGTTCGCCATTTTAACTCCAGCTTTAATTTCAGGTGCATTCGCTGAAAGAATGCGATTTTCTGCCTTTCTTATTTTTATCCTTCTATGGACAACGATCGTTTACAATCCTGTCGCTCATTGGGTATGGGGCGTCGGCGGGTGGCTAAGGGAACTTGGTGCACTAGACTTCGCTGGCGGAAACGTCGTTCACATCACTTCCGGAGTTGCTGGTCTTGTATTAGCTATTTTCCTTGGAAAACGAAAAAACATAAATGGTTCTTCTCCTCACCATTTGCCATTTACAATGTTAGGCGCAGGCTTATTATGGTTTGGCTGGTTCGGTTTTAACGTCGGCAGCGCATTATCCTTAAACGACGTAGCTTTAACTGCATTTATTAATACAAATATAGCCGCTGCTGCCTCCGCTCTAACTTGGATGCTTTCTGAATGGTTCTTCCAATCAAAACCGACTGCGATGGGAGCTGCTTGCGGAGTTGTTTCTGGTCTAGTCGCTATTACACCAGCTTGCGGGTTCGTTACACCTTTCTCCGCTCTTCTTATCGGAGCAATTGGTGGTATATTATGCTTTGGCGCCGTTTTCTTCTTAAAAACAAAATTCGGGTATGACGATACACTTGATGCCTTTGGATGCCACGGTATCGGAGGAACTTGGGGCGGTATTGCAACAGGACTATTTGCAACTACTACCGTAAACGGGAATGGTGCGAACGGATTGTTTTACGGAAACGCCGCTTTACTGTTTAAACAACTTATAGCGATTGGCGCAACATATGCATTCACGATCATCATGACGTATGCCATTATTAAAGCGATTAACTTCTTCCTCCCTGTTCGCGTCGATGAACATGAAGAACACATGGGTCTTGATATTTCAATGCACGGCGAGAAGGCTTATGAACATGCAGAGCGAGCAAACTAAAAAAGAGACGCAATCTATTGATAGTAGATTGCATCTCTTTTTTGCGTACTAGGCAACATACCCCACCTAGTATAAATGTAAATATATCATCGGTTTTTTGGATATATCAACGATTTTTCAAATATATCGATTGTTTCTTTCAATATATCAACGGTTCGACACAACATATCGATTTACAAACAAATTCCGACATAATTTACAAGCAAAATACCCCACATAACGTTATAGAAAAAAGACGACCGAAACCCGGTCGTCTTTTCCTATTTATTTCGGAGCATTTCCTACATATTGCGTAATATCAACATTTAATGCCTGCGCTAAACGCATACCGTATTCTTGATCTGCACGGAAGAAGTTACAAACAGCTAATAATTTTGTGCGTTCATTTACGTCTTTTAGATCATTTGTTAAGTTTGCAATTAAGTTATCTTGCTCTTCTTTAGAGAATGAACGGTAACGCTCACCTGCTTGTTTGAAGTCATTTGGTTTCTCGATTTTTTCACGAGATACATAGCCTTCTACTTTCATAGTTGAATCGCGGTAAGCTTTGTCTTCAACCGGATTCTCTGCATGACGGCTCGGTTCGTAGTTGATTGTAGATGGGTTTTGATTTACTTGCATCGCACCATCACGTTGTTGATTATGAACAGCTGCGTATGGGCAGTTTACAGGAATTTGTAAGTAATTTGCACCAAGACGATAACGCTGTGTATCTGGGTAAGAGAATAAACGACCTTGTAATAATTTATCTTCCGATGGCTCAACACCATTTACAGTTGCACTTGGAGAGAACGCTACTTGTTCTACTTCTGCAAAGAAATTTTTCGGATTACGATTTAACGTCATCGTCCCTACTTCCATTAATGGGAAGCGATCTTCTGGCCATACTTTCGTTGGATCTAATGGATCAAAGTCTAAAGAGTCCATTTCATCTAATTGCATAACTTGTACGTGTAAATCCCATTTCGGGTGATTTCCTTTTTCGATTGCGTCGAACAAGTCACGAGTTGCATGATTGAAGTCTTTCCCTTGTACTTCTTGCACTTCTTTCGCATTTAAGTTACGTACACCTTGCTGTGGTTTCCAGTGGTATTTAATATAAACAATTTTACCTTCTTCATTAATCCATTTAAATGAATGGACGCCGAAACCTTCCATTTCACGATAACTTGCTGGTGTACCGTAATCAGAAAATACCCATGTCATCATGTGTGTAGATTCTGGAGTTAACGTCATGAAATCCCAGTAACGATCTGGCGTTTGAATATTCGTATCAGGTGCTGGTTTTAAAGAATGTACCATATCAGGGAATTTAATTGCATCACGAATGAAGAAAACCGGTAAATGATTACCTACGATATCGTAGTTTCCTTCTTCTGTATAAAATTTAACAGCGAACCCACGTGGGTCACGTGCTGTTTCAGGAGAACCTTGACCATGAATAACCGTTGAAAAACGAACAAATACAGGCGTTTCAGTTCCTTCATTTTGTAAAAATGCTGCTTTCGTATATTGCTTCATACTATTTTTCGTTACGAATACACCGTGAGCACCTGCACCACGTGCATGCACAACACGCTCCGGAATACGTTCACGATCAAAGTGCGCAAGTTTTTCTACTAAATGATAGTCTTCTAATAATACTGGTCCACGACGACCAGCTGTACGAGAATTTTGGTTATCTCCAACTGGAGCACCTTGGTTTGTTGTTAAGCGATTATTTGGATTCATCTAGGGGGATCCTCCTCTTTCTTTCATAGTAATTATTATTTATTTAAAATTATTATAAACTAATTATTATTCAAAACTAAACCTTTGTCAACTATTTCCTTCACTTTTTTTGAAACAATTTCAGCCAAACAGTCGATAAATGCAGATTGTGCATTCGGCATACTTGGTCTAAAATATTTGGCATTTAATTCATCAGTTACAACTTTACATTCATAATCGTTGTCATATAAAACTTCTAAATGCTCCGCTACAAAACCAACTGGGCAATATACGAAAGATTCGTACCCATGCTCTGCATATAAATCTTTCGTTAAATCTTGCACATCTGGACCAATCCATGGATCAGGAGTATTCCCAGCACTTTGCCAACCGATTGTATAGTTTTGAATATTTGCAGCTTCTGCAATTAAATCTGCCGTATACTTTAGTTGTTCTACATATGGGTCTCCTGCTGTAATAATCTTTTCTGGCAAACTATGCGCTGAGAAAATTACGACTGCTTTCTCTTTATCATCAATTTCTGTAAACGTTTCTTTTATTTTGTCTGCCCAATACGAAATAAATTTCGGTTCATCATACCATTGTTCAATTGGTTCAATAACAGGACCACCGATTTCTTTTGAAAGACGAATAGCACGATCATTATACGCTTTAATGCTAAATGTAGAATAGTGCGGTGCTAATACGATACTAATCGCCTGCTCAATTCCATCTCGCTTCATTTCCTCTACAGCATCTTCTATAAATGGCGCAGTATGTTTTAAACCTAAGTAACAAGTAAATTCATACTCTGTAAATATGTTATTCATTGAATCTGTTAATTTATGCGCCTGCTCTTTCGTAATTTTTGCAAGCGGCGAAATTCCACCAATCGCTTTATAGCGCTCAATTAAATCTTCAAGCGCTTCTTCTGACGGCTTACGCCCGTGACGGATATGTGTATAATATGCCTCTACATCGTCTAATGATTCTGGTGTTCCATACGCCATTACGAGTAAACCTATTTTTTTCTTTGTCATCTATATAACACCTCAATTTTATAAATGAGAATCCTTTTCAGAACGTTTGTTTCCAATTATAACAAGCAATAATAAGTACGTCAAAATAATAATTCTAATTAAGTATTATTTATAAGGTGATTTTGAATTTTATATGAAAATTTCTTTAATAAAAAGCGACTTACATAATTGTAAGCCGCTTTTCCCTTATTCCTTAATATTTACCCCATATTCTTTAAACCAAACGTGAATTTGTGCTAAATGAGCTAAAAGCTGTGGCCCAGTCATCAATTGACCAAACCATGGTGTTTGAAATGCACTGCCACCAGACTGAATTAATCCGTTCAACTGCTCTTTATCAAACAATTCGTGTAAAATTGAACCTTTATCCGTTAATAGATTTTGAAGCCATACTGTTACTGCTTTTGTATAGTGTGGATTGTGCGTTTTCGGATAAGGACTCTTCTTTCTATATAAGATGTCATGTGGAAGTACATCTTCTAACGCTTTACGTAATAGACCTTTTTCGCGGTTTTTATACATTTTCATTTCCCAAGGAATATTCCACGCATATTCGACAAGGCGATGATCTGCAAATGGAACACGTACTTCTAAACTTGCCCCCATACTCATGCGGTCTTTTCTGTCTAATAATGTTGTCATAAACCATACCATATTTAAATAAAATAATTGGCGTCTTTTTGCTTCTAGCGGACTTTCTCCCTCTAAAATAGGAACTTCTTGAATCGACTCTTCATAGCGCCTTTGCACATATTGTTGTAAATTTAATTTATTTCTCCATTCTTTCTTTAGCAGTTGTTCACGTGCTTCTGTAGAGCGCATCCACGGAAAGGCACTCGATTGTAAATCATCTTCTCTATAAAACCACGGATATCCACCAAATATTTCATCTGCACATTCCCCAGATAAACCGACGACAAAATCTTGTTTAATTTCACGACAAAACCATAATAATGACGAATCGATATCTGCCATACCAGGCAAATCACGAACGAGTACTGCTTCAGTTAAATACTCTGCTAATTTTTCATTCGAAATGACGCAGCGATGATGGGTTGTTTGAAATGTCTCAGTCATTAAATTAATAAACGGAGCATCTGAATTTGGCTGGAACGCATTCGCTTTAAAGTATTTGTCATTATCTTCGTAATCAATAGAATACGTGTGTAATTGCCCTTTTCCTGATCTCTCGTATTCTTTCGCTGCGATAGCTGTAATAGCGCTCGAATCTACACCACCTGATAAAAAAGTACATAGTGGTACATCAGAAACAAGCTGTCTTGTAATGGCATCTTGTAATAAAAAGCGCGTTTTCTCTACTGTTTCTTCAAAAGAGTCTTCATGTTTTTTACTTTCTACATTCCAATATCTCCATATACATAAACCGTTCTTTGAAAATGTCATCGCATGACCTGGACGTAATTCTTTTATACCAGCATAAATACCATGGCCAGGCGTTCTTGACGGTCCGAGGCCGAATATTTCGGATAACCCTTCTAACGTTACTTCCGCCTTCACATCTGGATGAGCCAGTATCGCTTTTAACTCTGAACCAAATAGTAATCGCCCACTATCATATTTATAAAATAGCGGTTTTACACCTAGTCGATCTCGCGCAATAAATACTTGTTCTTTCTGTTCATCCCATACAGCAAACGCATATATACCGTTTAAATGATCGACACATTCTTCTTTCCATTCAATATAAGAAGCTAATAATACTTCTGTATCAGAATGACCTTTAAACGTATACCCTCTTCTTAATAATTCCTTTCGAATGTCTTCTGTGTTATAAAGTTCACCGTTATAGCAAATGGCGTAATTCGTTTCATCTTTTAAACAAGTCATCGGTTGTTTCCCGCCCTCAGGGTCCACAACGATTAAACGTTTATGCCCAAATGCGACATTGCCTTTAATCCAAACTTTATTATCATCCGGACCACGTTTCGCTAACGTCTCAGCCATCTTCGTAACGACATCTCTTTCTCCTTCTAATGAGCGTTTATAATCCACCCATCCTGTAATCCCGCACATATAAATCATCCTTCCATCTTATTTCTTTTCTTGAACGTGCAGTAATCCCCACCCTAAGGGTGCGGATCAAAAAAATGGAAAACTTGACGATAACCTACTATCCACATATGGAATAGCATTCTCACTCAGTAAAACGTGTTTTATTGTATGCCCACCTATGTCTAGATGTGTCTAGTTATAAAGAATGCACGAACTGTCTATAACAGGAATAACTACTTTTTATAAAGGAGAAATCATGTATGATACAACGTAACCATATTTTATATAACCAGCCCCGCGCTCATACAGTCGGTAATGTAGAATATATAAACAATGAATGGGTATTCTTTGATGATGAAAATGATGAAGCATTTTTATTAGAAGATATTGCCGAAGATGGTTTTGAGATTTTATATAACAACAGCTGGCTACCAGCTCGTTTCTATGAACAAGATATATTACAAATCGCCAACGAACAGCACCACCTGCAAAACGGGGAAATGATACGTATTCGAAAAAAATTACTTCTTAGCTATAATGAATGGCTCGAGGAATTACCTGACTCTGTGTTCACATTATTAACCGAATCATTGCAATCACTTCACTACTCTTTATATGATTGCATGTATTGTCATAATTATTTATCTTTCTTACCGAAAGAGGAGTCACGCGAAGGAGTAAATATTCTTTTGTTTGATAACGAAGAGATGATCTGTACACTACAGCATCATTTCGTCCGTCACACTACATCCAATAAAAACATGTTCCGTTTTACGAAAGTAAATGGAGAAGAGTTACATATCGATGCGACATAAAAAGTAAAAACCACCTTAGCTCCCAAGTCTTTGAGATTATAAGGTGGTTTTATTTTCTTTATTAGAATACTTGCCAACCAATCGGTAATTTCAGTCCAAGGTAAAATACTGCTACTAATGCAACAATAAATAGCCCCCAAACTGCCCCTGTTGCTTTGTTCTTGCTCATTTTCACAAGAACCATTTCCATTCCACCGATAACTAAAATACCAGCTATCATTTTTAAACCATACCACATGTGCATGTTACTTGTTGCAGTCTTCATAATCCCCATGTACAACATGAAACCTGTCACAATAATGATAATGTACATAAGACGAAGCCCCATATGTACACCTTTACCTTTTCTTCCTGCTGAATAAAGTGAATACGCAACGAAGAATAAAATTAAACCTAACGCCCATGCTGTAATATGCATATGTACCATCGTATCCCTTACCTCCTCTTTTCACACTTTTTCACTCTATATGATAACATGTTCATTTATTTTCAGGAAATGTTTCGCTTTTTTACATTTAAATGCTATAATATTTAGAGTATTTACAAACTTCTTGTAATAACAAAAGGGGGAACAATCATGATTCAAACTAAGGATATTATCGAACTTACAGACACATATGGAGCAAATAACTATCACCCACTTCCAATCGTTATTTCTAAAGCAGAAGGTGTTTGGGTAGAAGATCCTGAAGGAAACCGCTATATGGACTTATTAAGTGCATATTCTGCAGTAAACCAAGGTCATCGTCACCCGAAAATTATTAACGCTTTAATTGACCAAGCTAATCGTGTTACGTTAACTTCTCGTGCTTTCCATAGCGATCAATTAGGTCCTTGGTACGAAAAAGTTGCGAAACTAACTAATAAAGAAATGGTACTTCCAATGAATACAGGTGCTGAAGCTGTTGAAACTGCAATTAAAACAGTTCGTCGCTGGGCTTATGATGTGAAGAAAGTAGAAGCAAACCGTGCTGAAATCATCGTTTGTGAAGATAACTTCCACGGACGTACAATGGGTTCTGTTTCTATGTCTTCAAATGAAGAGTACAAGCGTGGATTTGGTCCAATGCTTCCTGGCATCGTTGTAATTCCTTACGGTGATTTAGAAGCATTAAAAGCCGCAATTACACCAAACACAGCAGCATTCATTTTAGAGCCAATTCAAGGTGAAGCAGGAATTAACATCCCACCAGCTGGTTACTTAAAAGAAGCTCTTGAAGTATGTAAAAAAGAAAACGTTTTATTCGTAGCAGATGAAATCCAAACAGGCTTAGGCCGTACTGGTAAAGTATTCGCTTGTGACTGGGACGATGTAACTCCTGACATGTACATACTTGGTAAAGCCCTTGGTGGCGGTGTATTCCCGATCTCTTGTGTTGCAGCAAACCGCGATATTTTAGGTGTTTTTGAGCCAGGTTCTCATGGTTCTACATTCGGCGGTAACCCACTTGCATGTGCTGTTTCTATCGCAGCTCTTGAAGTTTTAGAAGAAGAAAAATTAACAGAGCGTTCTCTTCAATTAGGAGAAAAATTAGTTGGGCAATTAAAAGAAATTGATAACCCAATGATCACTGAAGTTCGCGGTAAAGGTTTATTCATCGGTATCGAATTAAACGAGCCAGCTCGTCCTTACTGTGAACAACTAAAAGCAGCTGGTCTACTATGTAAAGAAACACACGAAAACGTAATTCGTATCGCACCACCTCTAGTAATCTCTGAAGAAGATTTAGAGTGGGCATTCCAAAAAATTAAAGCTGTATTATCGTAATAATAGAGAGGTTGTCCAACATGTTGGGACAACCTCTTTCTTTTTACATTCAATTATATCAAGATAAAATTGAAATTTTCTGTATTTTAAATTCATAAAGGAGGTGCGATATGCTACTAAGATATGGTAAACATATTAACTATTTAGCTACAGCGTTTATTTTAGTTACATTCTTTAGTTTCCTACTTTCCACAACATGGCTTCATTACTCAACTCCTACTACACTCACACTACTGAAAGCATCATTTTGGACTGCTGTTATTCTTACTATTATTGGATTTGGACGAGAAAAAAGCGCACTTGCGGTTATATTATTTGGCATTTGTACACTTGCATTAATTGGTCTTTACACTTTTGCCGTTATCGATTATCTCTATAATCCGAGACCATAGAAAAGAGCTATCTTTATACAAGATAGCTCTTTTCTCATTTCACTACATTTCGCAAAGTACCAATTCTTTCCACTGTAATGACCACTTCATCACCAGCATGTAAAAACTTCGGTGGTGTAAAACCTTTTCCGACACCAGCCGGCGTTCCTGTTGCGATAATATCGCCTGGTTCTAAAGTCATTCCTTTGCTTATCGTTGAAATAATTTCTTCTATTGAAAAAATCATTTTATTTGTGTTGGAAGTTTGCCTTACTTCTCCATTTACTACCGTTTCAATGTGTAATGCATTCGGCGTTTCAACCACCGATTTATGAATTAAATACGGTCCCATCGGACAAAATGTATCGAAGCTTTTCCCAAGGAAAAACTGTTTATGTTTTCTTTGAATATCTCGAGCTGTTACATCATTTATAATCGTATAACCAAAAACATGCTCAAGCGCTTTTTCTTCTTTAATTTGCTTCCCTCGCTTACCAATAATGATAGCTAGTTCTCCTTCGTAATCTAGTTCGTCCGTTGCGTGAGGGTGACCATTAATTTGCTCATTTATGCCAATAACTGTTGTTGGTGCTTTCGTAAAGATCATTATATTTTCTGGAATAGACTCTACTCCGCCCATTTCTACCGCATGCTCACGATAGTTTTTTCCAACGCACAAAATATTCTTTCTTGGCCTTGGAATCGGCGCTAATATTTTCACCTCTGTTAACGGATAATACGCCGCTTCCCCGTTCTCTTTTGCCCAATTTACAATTTCACATACTTTCTCAAAGCATTCAGTCCCTCTTTCAATACACTCTAACATTGTAATAGGGATTGTAACCTTTTCCCCTTTTTGTCTTTGCGCTTCTCTTAAGTGTAATACCTTTTCTTCTTCTTCATCCACAATACCTACAAATACCTTTTCTTCTTTCTTCGCCGTTACAAAACGCAATATTTCCACTCTCCATCCTAAAACTCATACCTTTTAATTGTATTCGCATCCGCAAGAAAAAAACCTTCTCATGCACGCTAATTTTTACAATATTCTTCTCGCACTTATTCGTTACTTATTCATTATTTAGCATAAAATGTAGAAATTTTACTTTTTTTAGCGAAGGTATTTCTTTTTTATGGAGTTTTTGTATAATATGTACTACATATATACTAAAAATTTCATTTAGAGATGGAGCCGATTTCAATGTTTGAGCAAGCTATTGAAAAAAAACGTGAAAAAATGATCTATTTTGCTGAACGCTATGGAATGACTTCTCAAAGAACAGTGGATTGTAGCCAAGAACTGGACAGGCTCTTAAATGTAATTTGTCATGTACATACGGATTTACACCCTACTCAAACGTTCAACACACACACGCAATAACGCGTGTGTTTCTTTTATTTCAAAAAAACACACATTTTATTGGAAACGCCCATACAATAGTAGAAAAGAAAATTTTAAAAACGAAGGGTGTTTTGTATGCCAGCTATGGTCGGACATATTCGTATCGTCAATATTGGATCAAGTGGTATTTTTCATATTGGAGATGTATTTGCGATTAGGCCTATTAGTTACTCACGTGCTTTCGCCGGGGCCGGTTCTTTCAACGTTGGAGATAATGTTTCTGTCTACAATTATCAAAGTGCAACGACTGTCAACGATTCAGATGTAATCGATCAAGCGATAATTGGCTCAACTTAAAGGAGGCAATTGCATTGAATTTTTATGTAAACCAAAGTATCATCATCAACAGTATTAAAATTGATAGTATTACAACCTCTTCTGTGTTCCAAATTGGTACTGCCGGAAGTATTAAAGCCCTATCTAAATTTTCAAATACGGGCGGATTTACGGAGCCGCTTCGCCCATTACAGGCAAAAGGACAAATTATTTCTATCAAACCATCAACTAGTTCTTCTTAAGACATCCTTGTCATAAATATATAGCAGGAATATTTTTACCCTCCCTATTGAAAAGGAGGTTTCACAAATGAATCAAGATATATATACTTACTTACACCAACTTCAACAAGCTCTTCAAACACAACAAGCAGCCATCCTAAATTTAGAAGAACAAGTGCGCCAACTCCAAGAAGAGCTTAACGAATTAAAAAATCGCCCCTCCTCTTCTGTAGGAAAAGTGGAATACAAATTCGATCAATTAAAAGTCGAAAATTTAAATGGTACTTTAAATATTGGTTTAAACCCATTTTCAGCAAAAGGACAACAAATTGAAGATTTTCAAGTGGATACAGAAACATTGAAGGTAAACCCTGAAACCGAAACAAACCCAGACTTTTATCAAGGTATCCTCCAAGAAATGCATCGATACTTAGATGAAGAAGCATATAATCGTATTCTCCATTTTGAACAAGAAGAGAGAACACCGCTTGATGAAATGTATCGACAAATGATGGTAGATGACATAAAAAAACAGATGGAGCATCGACTCCCTTATTATTTATCACAAGCGCAATCATATGAAGGTATTTCAACAGATCCAGATTATTTACGAGATATCATTATTCAGGCAATGAAACAAGATATTGACAAAGCCTTTCTCTCCTTTATTCAGCACATACCGGGAAATTTCCGAAAGGAGTAAGTATGTATGAACCTTAACGTTGTAAACCGTGAGTTAAAAGTCGGACAGATTAAAATGAACGGTGTATCGTCGTCCGCACTCTTTTTAATTGGAGATGCAAATCTCCTCATTCTATCTTCTATTCTCGATACACCATTTGAAACAGTTACAGAGGGTCCATTTGTACCATTAGTAACAGATGTCCCTCCTACTCCAGGTTAAGGAGACTGAGAAATTATGTTGCATCATGTGTCCATTGTCCAAAATGTTTCTATTATTTCTTTAGGGATTACTGCCGTATTGCAAGTTGGAGATGCAAACCAAATGGAATTAAAAAGTAGAGCTCTTGCCGTCCACCGTGAAATTCCTTGTTATATAAAGGGAGAAGGTCGTTTTGATGCTTTTGAAATCTTTACAGATGAACACATTACAATTCCAAAACGAACGAAAGATGTAAATTTAAATATTGTAAATGAATGCCCATTTATTGAAGTTAATAACGTTGAATTACGGACACTTTTAAATTCTGGTTGCTTTCAAATTGGAAATGTTGATTATGTTTTTAATAACTCTCGTATTATGCAAATCCGCCAATATATTACAGATGAACCTTCCGCACAATAATTCATATAGTAATTAAAAAGCTTAGTAAAGTAGGTGGATGGTATGCCTTCGGTTGTAGGAAATCTCGTCGTTCAAAACAGTAATGGTTCTTTTAATTTAGGGGATTTTTATAACGTATCTCCGAAAGAAAATACGAAAGCTTATAATGGATCCGGAGCTTCTAATGTTGGATTTGTCGTGAATACTTTTAACGGTGTTAGTGCAACAAATACGTTTGATTCTGATGTGGCGGATCAAGATCAGATTGGAACAGCGTAAAAAAAGTAGGAGATATTCTCCTACTTTTTTCTTTTATCTAATTCAAATTATTAAAATGAAATTTTAATCAGCAAGAGCTTTACTGTTCACAAATAGTGGTATAAACAAGTAAGGAGTGAAGAGGCACTATTTCATTTTATTTAAATGATAATCCGCTCTCCTCCAAAGCTTGTCTAAGCTTCGGCAAAGACGCAGGTCCCATACCATGCAGTTTTAAAATTTCTTTTTCACTATATTTTGAGAGTTCTTCTACAGTTTGAATTCCGTGGTGCTCTAATGCTCTTCTTGCTGGTGCTGAAAGAAGAGAGAGAAAACCTTCTTTTGGTTTTCTCTCTTTCTCACAGGTTGGGCAAGTTGGACAATCGCTACTTTTATAATACTCGTGTCCCTGTTCACAAGTTCTTAACGTTTTTTCCTTTACCATTTTCAAGCCCCTCTATTCTTCAATATTTACAACGTGATTCCCATCAAAGAAATATAAACATTTCTCTTTCACAGGATGTTGTAAGCTTTTCTCGAGTGCTTTTGCATATAACGAAAGTTGCACTTTATATCGATCTTCTAAAATTGGTTTTGCTTGTTCGAATCCACCTGGGAATTTCCCTTCAATCGTATCTGTTTTGAAGTCGATTAACGTAATGCCATCTTCCTCTTCAATCATGCAGTCGATAACCCCTTGGACAAGAATCGTTTCTTCACTCTCCCCTTGCCAATCTTGATATGCTTCTTCTGCTGCAAGCATCATCGTAAATGGTACTTCACGCTCAACACTTTTCGCCGCTAATACCCTTTTACCTAAGTCACTGTCAAAGAATGAAATTACTTTTTCAATTGCTATTTCTTCCGCCTGCTCGAATGTTAATAATTCCTTATTTACCATTCCTGCGATTTGTTCTTGTAGCGTTTCGGCCGTAATCGGTTTCTTCAAATCTACATGCTGCATAACGGCATGGACTGCTGTTCCACGCTCTGCGTACGTTAACCCTTTTTTCTCCATAAAGCGCGGACGTGTTTTAATTGGTGCACGTAGTTTTTTAATAAAGGCGTTATCGCTACCTTCTTCAGATTGATAATTTCTCTTTATTTCTGTAACAGATTGCTTCGCACGATGAGATGTCGCATCCTCATATCCGTACTTCCACATTAATCTGTCGTACACTTCTTCTTTCCGTTCACTTTGCAGGGGAACAGCCTTTTTCTCACGAAGCGCTTCTAACAATTCTTGTTTCTCTTCTTGAACTGGCTCTGGTGCAAGAAGCGTGTTACCGTCCACAACTTCTACTTTCCAGCTAGTGTCATACCCGTAAATTTCATCCGGAATGCTTCCTTGTCCTAATTCAAGAAGCATTTCACTATCACGGTGTCTATATAATGAAGGTGCAATCCAGTCTAAATAACAAGACGCCCCAGCACGTATGTGATCTGGTAATAACCATTCACTATGTTCCCTCGCATCAAGCCATTTTTCCATTTCCTTAGTTGCATCCTTAACTGTTCCGATTAAAATTAGCTTCTCTTTCGCACGCGTTAACGCTACGTATAATACGCGCATTTCTTCTGCAATTAATTCCATTTTCATTTTACGCTTAATCGCAAGCTGTGATAATGTCGTATATTTAATTCGTTTACGCGGATCGATAAATTGTGAACCGAAACCGAAATCTTTATGCAGTAAGAAACGCTTCATTAAGTCTTGTGTATTAAAACGACGACCGAGTCCAGCTACAAATACGACCGGGAACTCTAGCCCTTTACTTTTATGAATCGTCATAATGCGAACAACGTCTTCTTGTTCACCGAGGGCTCTCGCCGTACCCATATCATCACCGCGTTCTAAAATACGTTCAATAAAACGCAAGAAGCGGAATAACCCTCTAAATGATGTTGCTTCATATTGTCTTGCACGGTCATATAGCACGCGCAAGTTTGCCTGCCTTTGCTTTCCAGCTGGTAAACCGCCAACGAAGTCGTAATAACCTGTCTCACCGTACACTTTCCAAATTAAATCAGAAAGGGATTGTTGACGGGCAAATTCACGCCATCCTTGCAGTAAATTATAAAACCACTCTAATTTATCATGAAGTTCTTGCTCTTCTTCAAGCGGTGCTCCTTGTAAGAACGAGCTCATTACTTCATAAAATGACCCTTTCTTCCCATGAGCACGAAGCGTCGCAAGGTCTTCATCATTTAGTCCCACAATCGGTGAACGAAGTACAGCTGCAAGCGGAATATCTTGCATCGGATTATCAATAACGCGGAATACGTTCATCATAATATTTACTTCTGTCGCTTCAAAATAACCAGTCGCAAGGTCAGCATATACTGGAATTCCTTGCAATTTTAACTCTTCCATAATTTGCGGCGCCCACGGCATCGAGCGGAGTAAAATAACGAAATCACGGTATTGTACAGGGCGCATACTATCCGTTTTACGATCATACACTTCATAACCTGAATCAACCATCGCTTTAATACGCTGCGCCATAAGACGAGCTTCTAGCTGTGCTTTTTCGACTTCTGCACCTTCTTCTCCATCCATTACTTCTTCTTCCGTTTGCTGAATACATAGTAATTCTGCTGCTACATCTTCACCTTCTGGATAGGTAGCACCTAGCTTTAGTTCAGCGTCAGCATCGTAGTCAATTTCCCCAACTTCTTCGCCCATAATTTGTTTAAAGATAAAGTTCGTACCTGCTAGTACTTCATGACGACTACGGAAGTTTTTCGCTAAGTCAATCTTCATTCCGCCGCCCAATCCTTCTTGTGTGAAGCGTTTATATTTTCCTAGGAATAGTCCTGGCTCGGCTAGTCGGAAACGATAAATCGACTGCTTTACGTCACCAACCATGAACAAGTTTCCTTCACTCTCAGAATCTTTCGTTACGAATTTAATAATGGATTCCTGTACAAAGTTCGTGTCTTGATATTCATCGACTAATACTTCAGCAAATTTATTACGATATTGGAGCGCCACTGCTGACGGATTCATTTCACCATTTTCACTTTGTTCACTTAAAATTTGTAAACAAAAATGCTCTAAATCTGTGAAATCGACCATTCCTTTATCTCGCTTCATCGCTTGGAAACGCTCTGTAAATACTTTTACAAGTTGAACAAGCTTTTCTAATACTGGGTGCATATCTTGAAAATCTCGTAAGAAACTTTCAGGTTTGCGGCTAAATAACTCTTCCTGTAATTTCTTCACTTCATCTTTCGCTTTATTACGAAGAGAGTCTACTTGTTTTACAACATCTTCATTGTAATCACTTTTCTTAATACGCTTTAACGTTTGCCACGATACGTTTTGCATCGCTTCATACAAACTTGTCCACGACTCACGAGCAGCTGATGATAGCGTTCCAAGTAAAGCTACATCTGCTTGCAGGGTTTCAATGCGAGGCGCTGGACCGTCAGGAAGCATTGCGAGTTCAGTTGCCTTACGAATATGCTGTTCCGCTGTTTCAAGCTGGAATTTCACATCTTCTAATAAATAAGAAGCATATACTAAATCCTCAATTGTCTTTCCTTCTACGTCATATGCTTCTACTAATTTATCAAGCCACTTTTCCGGATTTGGATGCGCTCTTGATTCTGTATGAAGCGCTAAAATCATACGTTGTAAGTCATCATCACTACGGTCACTCGTATAACGATCAACGAGTTCAAAGAATATCGTATTATCTTCGATGCCATACTCTTCTTCTAATATGTCATCTAGCACTTCTTCTTTTAACAATTCATTTTCTGTTTGATTCGCAATACGGAAACGAGGATCAACATCAAGCATGTAGTAATATCCTCTAATTACTTGTAAACAGAATGAGTGAATTGTTGAAATGGAAGCTTTATTTAATAGGCTCAGCTGCTTTCTTACGTGTTGAGAGCCTGGTTCATCAATTAATACCTTTTCTAACGCTTCCCCGATTCGGTTTTTCATCTCTTGCGCTGCTGCATTCGTAAATGTTACAACGAGCAGGCGGTCGACATCGACTGGGTTCTCTTCATTAATAATCTTTTTAATAATACGTTCAACTAATACTGCTGTTTTACCTGATCCAGCTGCAGCCGCAACTAAAATATCACGTCCGTTCGCTACAACAGCTTTCCACTGGTCATCTGTCCATTGACTACCTTCTGGTTTTTTAGGCCAATTTTCTATCATTCTCCGCCAACCTCCTCTCTTATTTTCTCCATCGCTTCGCTATCTTTCATATCTTTTAACGATCGGAACTGATTATCTTCAAGTGACTCATCAAATTGACAAACAGATTTGAAGTTACAGAACGTACATGCTGCTTTATTTCCCATTTTATAAGGAGCAATATCGATAACACCTTCCGTAATATCTTTTCCAATATTTTCAAACGTATGGTGTACATATTTTTGCAGTACGTTAAACTCTTGCTCACTTGCAATACTTGAACGCGCACTAAAGCTACCGTCTTTTTTCAGGCCAGCAGAAATAATATCTGAGCTTCCTGTTGAAAGTTTGTTATCCATTAAACGAACAACGTCAGCATCTCCTAATACGAGTCCTTTCATTTTAAATTTCTTTAAAATTTCTTTTTCAATTTCAGCTTCAGATGCGTCACCTTTCATCTCAACGATTGGGTTATGAATATGGAAATACAATACACCAGCTGGTGATGCTGCGTGGCCTTTTTTCATCCACGTCTGTGCATTCGAAGTAACAACATCTAAATACGTTAACATTTGAAGTGCTAATCCGTAATACACTTCCGTTAAATCTAACGCTTTTGAACTTGATTTATAATCAATAATACGTAAGAACGTCCCGTTTTCATCTTCTGCCTTATCAACACGGTCAATACGACCGACTACTTCCATCTTTACACCATTTGGTAATGAGAATTCCATTGGCGGAAGTGACCCTGTACCACCCATACCGAACGGCACCTCTAAATCAACTGGTACGAATCCGCTCGACTTCGCATGTTCACGAAGAATGATTGACGTGCGGAAAATAATTTGTTGTAGTTTTTGTTTTAAATAGAAATGACGATTTGAACTTAATAAAATTTGTCGTTGTAATAACGGTGCAATTTCTTCTATTACTAAAACAGAAAGATGTTCACATTCTTTTATTGATAAATCCGCCCAAGTGCGGTTTTCACGCAATAACTTGTCCGCAATTTTCTTTAATGCCGCATGGAATAATTCGCCGATATCTGGCGCATCAAGTTTGAAAATATCACGCTCTCTAAGCGACAAACCATGCTGCGCGAAATGAGCGTATGCACAACGATTAAATAGTTCCATACGAGAGACGCTTCCTTTAATTGTATCTCCGTATAAATCTCTACTTACTGCTGTACTTAGTTTCTGCGCACGATTTCGGTAAAATAAACTTGATAGCACGCGACTACTTTTTTGTTTCCATTCATCTGACGTTACGTAGAAATTATATACATCCCACCAAAAATCTAAATTCCCTTCAAATCCGTATCGTTTCCACGTTTGTAGTTGCTGCATAACGTAAGATAACGTCACTTCTGGCGTTGCTACATATGAAATTTGTTCTGAGCGTGATAAGTCGTTTACATCATTCGTAATAAACGAATCTTTCACATTAGGGAACATTCTTTTTATTTTCTTAATAAAGCTAGACGCAAGTAACGTCTTTCCTTCTTCATCTGCAAGCGGGCATGAAATGTATAACTTCTCAGATGCTCTCGTTACCATTTGATACATAACGAACTGTTCTTCTAACAAAGTTTGTCTCGTCGTTGGCGCTAATTCAATCCCTGCTGCACCAAGAACTTCTCTTTCCTCATCAGAAAGCATACCTTCATCCATAGGTGCTGCTGGAATGACACCCTCATTTACACCTATAATAAACGTTGCTCTCACATCAGATAACCTGGAGTGATCAATATTAGCAATTAACACTTGGTCTAATGACGGCGGAATGTTAGCAAATTGAAGTGCCTCAAGACCTGTCGACATAACGTCAGTAAACATAGAAAGAGACATTTTCTCTTCCCCAAGCATCTCTACAAATGTATCAAGAAGGCTCATTACTTCTTCCCATACTTGTTCATGATCTGTCGCAAATAAGAAATCTCCACTTTCTTCTGCACGTATACGCAATTCTTCTAGTTTCTTCGGAACATCCAGTTCTTCTAAAAATAAATAAACTGCTTCACACATTTGCATAACTGTTCCCGCACGTTTCAACCTTTTTTGCATGCGAATAACAGGCGTTCTTACAACGTCGCGTAGCCTATTTATTTTCTCTTCCATTTCACGTTCACTGTCTGTAATCATCCCGTTCGTATCGTCAAGAGAACGATAACGGCGATACATCCACGGATCCTCTGAAGTCCATCTCTTTCCTTGTACACCGTACGCTAAACAGTAGTTTTCAAACTCATCCATTTCTTCGCGCATCGTTTCTTTTCTTACGTCTAATGGATATAAAAGCTCTGTTTTCACGCAGCGGAACACCGCATCGTAACGCCAATTCCCGCTAATAATCTCTAAAGCAGAACGAATACATTCTACTAATGGATGATGTGACATCGGGCGTTTTTCATCGATGAAGTGCGGGATATTATAATCTGTAAATAAAGTCCGCATCACATCGTAATAACTTTCCCCGTTACGCAGAAGCACAGCAATATCTCGGTAACGATATTTTTCATCCGCAACAAGTTTACGAATTTCACGAGCAACACCTTCTACCTCCGCTCGTAAATTCGCAGCTGTACTAATCGTTACACTCGCTTCACCGTTAAATTTTTCATTCGGACGCGCTTCATAATGAGCTTCTAAATGCGCTAATGCTGGAGAATGAAAACGCGGCTGTTCCATAAGTGGAATTGTTTTTTCAATTTCTATTTTCTCTTCACGCGCTACTTGTTTTATTTTTTCATACGTTAACGTCGTTTCATAAAATAAATCGAGTTCATTTACTGGCTGTGCTAACGTTTTTTCATCTATCGTTAACGTGATCGTAACTTTCGCTCCGCAAATCATAAGCTGTCTTACAATCTCTAACTCTTGCGGGGAGAATGAATGAAATCCATCTATATAAATTTCCGCACCATTTACATATTCAGACTGCGGAAGCTTTTCCACTAGCAATTGCAGGTAGTCTTCTGAATCTAAGTATTTTCCAATTAAAGCACGTTCAAAATCATCGTATAGTAACTGTAAATCATACACTTTATTCGCTAGTAACTTTTGTTCGGCACTGCTACTATGCGCATCTAATTGTTGCCACATTTCATATACGTTAGATGGCGTTACATTGTAACGTTTAAACTCCGCGATCATACTGCCAAGATGTTCAAAGAAACCGTTTTGCTCCGCTGCTTTTTGGAACACCGATAACCCATCTTTACGAGACTCTACAATTTTACGGAGTAACATATGTACACCAGCTTCATCGATATGAAGACGACTTGCTCCGCCAACTTCTTGCAGTACCTTCCACGCTAATCGTGAAAAACTAAAAACTTGTGCCCGAATAGAACCTCTTACATCCTCACTTCCAATTAACGCCTGCTGCGTCTGGAATGTCATCTGTTCTGGCACAAGATATAATATTGTTTTCCCTCTCGGGCGCTGTTTTAACTCTTCTTGCACTTCACGTAAACAAAGTGTACTTTTTCCACTTCCCGCTCTACCAATCACAAATCGAAGTGACATGTAACCCCACCTTTCACTTACATAACGAACGTTAGTTTGCTACTATAATTGTATTATAGTACACGAAAAAAGACAAACTGAGTTGTTTGTCTTTTCTATACTTCTACTTCATTATATCAACCTTTTGAAAAATTCGTTTGTACCTCTTGAATTGGCCAATATCGCAAATCAACTTTACCGACGACTGTATCAGCTTTTACAAAGCCAAAGTGTCTACTATCCCAGCTCCCGAGCCGGTTATCACCTACTACAAAAATAAACCCGGGTGGCACCAGCTTTTCTTTCGTTAACTCTTCTAATGTAAAGTCGCCTGTTAGTTGCCTTCCATTTATCTCTTTCTTATACTTCTCTAAATACGGCTCATCAATAAATTGTCCATTTATATATAACTTATCATGCTTATATTCAATATGATCTCCAGGTAAACCGATAATTCGCTTTACATAGTCCTCTTTTTTATTCGCATGAAACACCACAACATCAAATCTGTTCAAGTCCCCAACTTGATAACTCACCTTATTTACAACGAGCATATTGCCATCTTGCAATGTCGGCATCATTGACTTCCCCTCTACAACATACGTTGAAAAGAAAAACGTTCGAAAAAATACAGCTAATAATACACCAATTAAAATTGTTCGTATCCACTCTATGCCTTCTTTTTTCAAAGTTTTCTTCATCTGCTTCTCCCCTTATCCTTTAATACTGAAGCTTTCCTTTACAAAGAAGACTATTCTTAATGTAGTTCTAACTTTACTTCGATTTTCTTACCGACATACCATAAAATAAAAATACCAATCGCTACAATGACTGATTTCACCGGGTTATGAATAAATGACATTAAATCATGACCGATATACGTTAAAATAAAAATCATCACAAGTTTTCCGAATGCTAACGCTAGACCAAACTGTTTTACACTAATTCGGGATAAACCAGCGACAACATTTATGAGCGCTGACGGTGTAAACGGAAAACAAAATATAACAAAAATCGGTGCGAATCCTTTCCTTTCAATCCACCCCATTGCTTTTCGTACTCTCTCATGCTTATTTACAAACGAAAAGAAACGACTGCGACCAAAATGGCGGATGATGAAAAAGACAAGTAATGCACCCATTACTGATCCAAGCCATGAATAAAGAAAACCGAGCCAAAAGCCAAATGCAACAGCATTCGCCAGTACAAATACGATAAGCGGTAATGCTGGAATCAACGCCTCTATCATCGGTAAACCAATACCAAGAAGTGGTCCGAACGCTTTATAACTCTCAACAATATGATCCATATTTTCTGGTGAAAAATACTCTTTGATTGTCTGAAAATCCATTCTACACTTTACCCCTTTACTCTAAATACTATCCCTACTGTATCATCGCTTATATGAAAGAGGAAATGGTAGATACGACATATGGAGATGTATTTATTAAAGTTTCCATATCTTTCATAAGAATTCCTTCATTATTTAGCTATGATAATCTATCAATATTCGACAGGACATGTCGTTCGTTTTGTTATTTAGATGGTTTTCCGATTTTTTATCGGTAAATGAAATTACAATGGTGATTTTCTAAATATATCGCTTTATCTATACAGCCCGACCCCCACCTAACTTTTTTGCTTTCGCTGAATTTTGAGGTGGGGGTCTTACTGCCCACAAATAGCGGGATAAACAAAAAAGAATGGGGATTCCCCCCATTCTTTCACACTTCGCCTTCCTTCACAAAATACACACTCTCATAAGCGGGTCTTAATGTTGATTCCTCTTTTTTATCAATCTCTTTAAAACAAGGGCTCCCTTGTTTTTTCCTACGATCTTCATATTCAGTACGTAATTTCGCTGTACGATTTTGTTGATTTTCAAAACTAGTTTTTGATATTTCTAATTTCACAGCAAAGCCATTTATAAATCTAATAATAAGATTTCCATCTTTTAATTCTTTATTACTTTCAATATAAAAATGAGACAACCAAGCGCACTCTTTTCTAGAGTAAGAATAGGTAGGGAAAAAATAAAGTTGATCTGTAGGACTAATCGCAATTGGTGCTTTATGTGTAATATGAGTTAACTCTTTCGTTCCTTCTTTTCTGCCTAAGAAACTCGAGCCATGCTTGCGGCAACTTCTTTCTATAATATCTAGAGGTTTTTGAAATACGAAAAAAGAATCATTCATTTCAACGACTCGAGTAACAATTTTCTTTTCACTTAGAATAACAGGAAGTAAGGCCATCGTATTTTTCGTTACAACATAATTTTCGACATAGCGTTCCACTTTACTTTCCATGCTCTATTATCTCCTTTTTTCCATTTATATTAGCAGCTGCATATATAATTTTAGCACCTATGAAAAGAAAACGGATTGCATATTCCACTATTTTACATAGATTTATTATTTATCAACCATTCTTTAAATTTAAAATTAACTATATAATAATAAAAAGATAATAATGTACACAAAAAACATTTATACTACTATAAATATTTGAAATCACTTCCTCATTTCACATCATTACAACAACTAACTTTGCTATAATTAAAATATAAATCCAATATATGGAGGGCCACTATGGAAGAAAAAGAAATCCAACCATCGATTCAAATGAAAAATAGCAGCGTCATTATCGTGAAAAACTCAGCTAGTATTATATTCGGTTTATTTTTCATTCTTCTATTCTTTTCCAAACCATTTCGTAAATCAAAATGTCCAGAATGTAAAAAACGTGAGAAGAAAAAATTAGAGCAAGAACAATAAAAGGCCTTCCTTTATGGAATGCCTTTTTACATTTGTAGTATCATTTTATTTATTCTTCTTCACCCTAAAAAACAACTATATTTTCTTCCAAGATTCTCTACATCTTTTTTTGATTTGTATATGATCCTTATATAAAACATGAGAAATAGTATTTGTACATCTTTATCCATCACTAACAATTCGTTAATTAGTTAACTTTATAATATAAGTTTTGTATATAATTTCATTCAAAAACACAATATATATAAGTGGTCATTTTATAATTACATTGCTTTTTATCGAATTCCAAAAAGGAGCTGTATACTATGGATAAAGAAAGCCTATTAAGCCAGCAGGTTAATAGCATCCCCTCAGATGCTCTGAATACCCCTAGTAAGGAACAAGAACAACTGTTAGAAACATCATCTCAAAACGTACAAAATTCCAACAACAATGCTAACAAAAAAGATGTTACTCAAGGTCTATCTGGAAAAGATTCCCCTATTTCAATGAAGAATACAAATTTATAGTTATTTACTATCATACGCAGTAACTGCTCTTGCTGAAATAATTCTTCTACAGAAACTAATACGCATTCCAGATAATTTTTTACCCGTTGTAACATAGAAAAAGAGATTTAGATATAAAAACAGGCTCTAAAAAAACTTTCTCCACAACAAAAAAAGGATGGCATTAGCCATCCTTTTTTCCATCATCAACTATAAAATTATAGTTTGATTACGTTTTTAGCTTGAGGTCCACGGTTACCTTCTTCGATTTCGAAGCTAACTTTTTGGCCTTCTTCTAGAGATTTGAAACCTTCAGTTTCGATTGCAGAGAAATGTACGAATACGTCGTTTTCGCCTGGAACTTCGATGAAACCGAAGCCTTTTTCGTTGTTAAACCATTTTACTTGTCCTGTTACTGCCATGATTATTTCCTCCTAAGAAAATACAAATTTTAATTTTTTTAGTCTTCCTGTCTAAAAAAAGAATCCACACATTATCAAATACGAAACATAAACTAGTTCTCACATACTTTTTCTCGTTCGTTTCCAGCACTTGATAACATATGGATTGCTTAATTTAACTATTCAACTGACATCATCATAGCATACTTAAAATGAAATGTACAATCTTTTTTGAAAATGGAATTTCTAATTTTTAGTATTTCTTATAAAATATAATTATCTCTATTCTAAATAAGGAGGAATTTATGACCAATAAAATTCCTAGAAAAACATTAAAAAGAATCGAAGAGGATATTGAAAATAATAATCTTGGAAAAGCAAGAGACAGATTGCACGGCCTCATCTTTACATACCCAAATGAATTACATCTTCGAAAACAACTCGGAGATATTTATTATAAATTACAATATCCAGAAATGGCTGGACGTTACTGGTATCTAGAGGAGCATAAAACAGATATTATGCATGAATCATGTTTATTATTTGAAAAATCAAGGGGAAATAGTCCTCATCATATTGCACGTGCTTTAAAGTTTAAAGGCGATTCTAACCATATAAAAGGTTTGCATAAAGATCAACCTTTATCTTCAGTACAGAAGAAAGTAGCAGAGGAGTTAATTTATGAGTATAAAGAAACATGGCAAGATAAGCTAGTTCCTTTTGGCTGTCTAGCATTCCTTGCTTGCCTTCTCTTTTCTGCCATTATTGGTCTATTTACTATTTGGAATTGGATTTTTTAATCACAGGGGGAATTTTCACATGTCAAACTACGCTAAAGAAGAAAGGCTAACAGGGGGAAACGTCTCAAACGTATATCGTTCTGAAAATACTGTTCGGCGAGAGTTAAAGCCGGGCAGTGAAAAGATTCATAAGCTATTGCAACATTTAGAAAACAAAGGATTTCATTATGCTCCAAAGTTTTTAGGTGTAGATGAAAAAGATAGAGAGATTTTATCCTTTATTGAAGGAGAAGCTGGCAATTATCCTTTAAAAGAATATATGCGATCTAATGATGTATTAAAAGAAATCGCAAAGATGCTTCGCCTTTACCATGATGCTGTAAGTGATTTTCCATTATTAAATGATTGGAAACCGATGGATCACACTCCAAATAACATTGAGGTTTTATGTCACAATGATTTTGCCATATATAACATTATTTTTAATAATGAGAAGCCAGTAGGGATTATTGATTTCGATGTTGCTGCTCCTGGTCCAAGACTATGGGATATCGCTTATACACTCTATACTTGTGTGCCTTTAAGTAGAGTGTATTATACAGAATCCGGTGAAGCCGTTCATTATGACTCATCGCAACATGCAGATCGCATTAAAGAGAGAATGAATTTGTTCGTTCAGTCCTATGATAAAAATATGGATGAAGATTACTTAGGAATGGTGTTGCTTCGATTAGAAGGATTATGTACATATATGAAACGAAAAGCGCAAGAAGGCGACTTGAATTTCCAAAGAATGATTGATGAAGGACATCTAGAGCATTATGAGAAAGATATGAAGTTTATTCGTGATCATAGGGCTGAGTGGAGTTGATTTAGTAATAAAGAAAAGGAAGTATCGTTTTTTTCCGACAACTCAATCTCTCTTTTCGAATCGTTTAGAAAATAACAAGGGGCACCCTTCAAAAAGGTGCCCCTTCCTTTTATTTCGTAAACTGTGCTTCTTCCGTAGATCCTTTTAACGCTGTCGTTGATGAAGTTCCGCCTGTAATCACTTGTGCAACTTCATCAAAGTAACCTGTTCCTACTTCGCGTTGATGACGTGTTGCAGAGTAGCCATGTTTTTCAGCTGCGAATTCTGCTTGTTGTAGTTCAGAGTATGCTGCCATGCCGCGCTCTTTATAGCCACGTGCTAGTTCAAACATACCGTAATTTAATGAATGGAATCCAGCAAGTGTTACGAATTGGAACTTATAACCGTAAGACGCGATTTCCTTTTGGAAGCTTGCAATTGTTTTTTCATCTAGTTTTTGTTTCCAGTTGAATGAAGGTGAACAGTTATATGCAAGTAGCTTTCCTGGATGCTCCTTATGAATTGCGTCCGCAAATCGTTTTGCATCTTCTAAATTTGGTTCCGACGTTTCACACCAAACGAGGTCTGCATACGGTGCATACGCTAAACCGCGCGCAATTGCCTGATCAAGACCTGCATTTGTACGGTAAAATCCTTCTGGTGTTCTTTCTCCTGTAATAAATGCTTTATCAACAGGATCGATATCGCTCGTAATTAAATCAGCTGCATCCGCATCTGTTCTTGCAACGATAATTGTCGGCACTCCCATTACATCTGCTGCAAGGCGTGCAGAAATTAAATTGCGTACTGCTGTTTGCGTTGGTAGTAGTACTTTTCCGCCTAAATGGCCACATTTTTTCTCTGAAGATAATTGATCTTCAAAATGCACACCTGATGCACCTGCTTCAATCATACCTTTCATCAGTTCGAATACATTTAATTGCCCACCAAATCCAGCTTCTGCATCTGCTACAATCGGTACGAAATAGTCTGTATCATCGCTTCCTTCCATATGCTGAATTTGATCCGCACGTTGAAGCGTTTGATTAATTCGTTTTACTACAGCAGGTACGCTGTTCGCTGGATATAAACTTTGGTCTGGATACATATGTCCAGACAGGTTTGCATCCGCTGCTACTTGCCAACCACTTAAGTAAATCGCTTTTAACCCAGCTTTTACTTGTTGCATCGCTTGGTTTCCTGTTAATGCGCCAAGTGCGTTAATATAGTCTTCTGTATGAAGCGATGTCCAAAGCTTCTCAGCACCGCGACGCGCTAACGTATGTTCAATATCAATTGACCCGCGCAGGCGAATTACATCTTCTGCCGAATATGGACGTGTGATCCCTTTCCAACGCTCATCTAATTCCCAGCTTTCTTGTAACTTCTCGATTCTTTCGTTTTTCATTTGTTCCATCCCCTTTTCATTTTTTATAAAATTTCATAACCCGGTAATGTTAAAAATGGTACGAATTCATCATTTCGAACGAGATTTGTAAACAAAGTTGTCGCCTCTTGGAATCTCCCTTTCTTAAAGGCTTCCTTACCAATCTCTCTTTCTATTTTTGCTAATTCTTCTTCTTTTAGCTCTTCCATTAATTCAAGCGTAATATTACGACCATCATTTAGTTTTCCACCTTCATGACGAATCCATTGCCATACTTGTGCTCTTGAAATTTCAGCAGTTGCCGCATCTTCCATTAAGTTATAAATGGGTGCTGCTCCCCGTCCGCTTAACCAAGATGCAATATATTGAATACCTACACTAATATTCATGCGAAGGCCCTCTTCTGTAATCGTTCCCACCGGTACCTCTAGTAAATCGTTTTCTGTTACACATATTTCTTCACGTTTTCTAAAAATTTGATTCGGTGTTTTCATAATGTGATTAAATACTTCCATTGCAACCGGTACAAGTCCAGGGTGGGCAACCCAAGTCCCGTCATGACCGTCTAAAGCTTCGCGCTCCTTATCAGCACGCACTTTTTCAAAAGCTGCTTCATTTGCTTCTGGATTATTTTTAATCGGAATTTGTGCCGCCATTCCTCCAATTGCTGGTGCATTACGGCGGTGACATGTTTGAATTACTTTCAAAGAATAGGAACGCATAAATGGTGCCGTCATCGTGACTTGTGCTCTATCTGGTAGTAAGAATTTATTATGATTACGGAAACTCTTTAAAAAGCTAAAAATATAATCCCATCTTCCGCAGTTTAAGCCAGCAGAATGATCTTTTAGCTCATACAAAATTTCATCCATTTCAAACGAAGCGTGAATCGTTTCCAGTAACACAGTTGCTTTAATCGTTCCATTTGGAATGCCGATATATTTTTGAGCAAATACGAATACATCATTCCATAATCTCGCTTCTAAATAACTTTCCATTTTCGGTAAGTAAAAGTATGGGCCGCTCCCTTTTGCTAAAAGAGCTTTCGCATTATGGAAAAAGTACAAGCCGAAGTCTACTAAGCTACCCGACATATTTTTCCCATCAACTTGCATATGCTTTTCCTCTAAATGCCATCCTCTTGGACGTACAATGAGTACAGCTGTTTTCTCATTTAATCTATATTCTTTCCCTTTATCATTTTCATGTGAAATCGTTCCCTTTACTGCATCTCGTAAATTGATTTGGCCTTCCACTGCATTTTCCCAAGTTGGTGAATTCGAATCTTCAAAATCCGCCATAAAAAGATGCGCTCCTGAATTTAAAGCGTTAATGACCATCTTTCTATCTACCGGTCCAGTAATCTCTACACGGCGATCCTCTAAGTCTTTTGGCAGCTTGGCAATTGTCCAATCCGCTTCACGTATGTGTTTTGTTTCTTCTAGAAACTTCGGAAACTCCCCTGCATCAATTCTCTTTTGTTTTTCTACACGTTTTTGTAAAAGTTCTATGCGGCGCTCATTAAAATTCTCATGTAGTTCCTTCAAAAAACTAAGCACCTCAGGTGTCAATATTTCGTTGTACGCTGGTAACATTTCTCCAACGAGTGTAACCCGTGAAGTTTGCGTCGACATATTAGCATCCCCTTCTTAAACTGTTTTATAACAGATTTGATTTTATGTTTTATATTATATAACAAATCTTCAGAAAAGGAAGTTTTTTTTGAAAATTCACTTCATTTTTTTTTCAAAACGCCATTCTTTCGCGCTTTATTTCATACAAAAAAAGGCCGCTGTTATACAACAACGACCTTTTTGTATTATTTTTAAATTTCACTTTGACTAGTTAAACTTTATTACTGCCCTTGTTCCATATCATGCAATATTGCTCTATGTAAAAACTGTGCGTATTGTTCTCTCGTTACCTTCATAGACGGACCGAATTTACCTTCTCCGATTCCCATTGTAATACCATTTGTTTGTACTGCACTAATTGCATTCGTTGCCCATGAATTTGCTGAAACATCATTAAAGTTATGAGATCCCTTTGCCTGTAAGTCAAAAGCATTCGTAAGAACTTGTGCCATTTCCGCACGCGTTAACGTCGCCTTCGGTCTAAAGTTTCCATTCTCGTCTCCCTGGAAAATTCCGATTTCCGTTAAAGCCAATATCTCCTCGATAAAGCTTGTTGAATTTTCATCAATATCTCCATATGGATTTTCATATTGTTCTTCCATATCAAATACACGGTAAACTAAAGCTGCAACTTGCTCACGTGTTACATTATCCCCAAAACCGAATATCCCATCGCCATATCCCAAAATAATTTCTTGTTCCGCTAAATTATGAATCGCCTCATATGCCCAATGTCCTTTTGGTACATCTTTAAATACAATTGTATTTGTTTTTTGCAACGGTGCACTTTCCGCTTTTACATTGTTACTCTCTGCTGAGAATAACATCCCACCCATAATTGTTAATGCTGTAGCTGTTTTTAATAATTTTTTGCTCATTACATTTCCTCCCCAATATGTATATATTTTTTCCGACACATTTCGTGACGCTTTTGTGAATCATATTACACATCATGTCTTTTTTATGGGGTTGATTATAAAGCTTATGTATAACATTAAACATACAAAAAAACGAATAATTATTCTTTTTTAAACAAACAAAAAAGCACAAATATTTCTATTTGTACTTTCATATTTCACTCTATTTCCAATCCTCTTTCAAATGATAATTAATAATCGCATTATTAATAAACTGAGCATATTGTTCTCTAGGTACAGGGCGATTTAATTCATACATGCCATTCCCAGTTCCTCTTACAACATTATTAGATTGTAGCGCACTAATTGCATCTTCTGCCCAGTGGCCTTTTGGAATATCTTTAAATGTATGTTTTTGTTTCGTTTCAAAAGTAAATGCTCGTTTTAAAATGACAGCCATTTCCGCTCTAGATACTGGTGCTTTTGGTCTAAATTTCCCTTGCCCATCCCCTGTAAAAACACCACGTTTTGTTAACGCCAAAATTTCCTTTTTAAAAATTGTTGTACTATCAGAAACATCTTTATATGGATTCGCTACTAATCCTTCTTCTTTTATCTCAAGTGTTCTGTAAATAGTCCCAGCTACTTGTTCACGTGTTATAAGATCACCAACACCATACTTCCCGTTTCCATACCCTAATATAATTTTATGATATGCTAAATCCATAATAGCATCATATGCCCAAAATCCGTATGGAACATCTTCAAACACAATCATTTGTGGATACTCTTCCGCTTTTACAGGCGTCACATTCGTCCCTGCAAATATACCTCCTGCCATTGTCGCAATCATCATTACACCCAATATTTTTTTCTTCATTATCCTCTCTCCCTATTTCATTCAAATAAAATGAATTTCATTGTTTCAGGATTACTCTTTTTGGTGAATGTAAGATAAAATGCAAATCTTCTAGAAGAAATATTTCCACTACCTTTCTGCTTTATGCCTCCTTCTTTCTTTTTCAAAAAGGAAGTTGTCACCTCTAAGGTGTTATGTACTAAAACATTCTACAATCTCTTTATAAACTCCTTTTCACTTTACAACTTCCCTTTATTGGCGCGAAAAGGAGATACCTAATGGCGATTACTATATTCATGATTTATATTTCAGAGGTAGCATTCCCCTTCAATGATAACTCGCCTTCTCTTCCCTTGCGAAAAGTTAGTGCCATCCCTACAAATATAAGGATAATCCCTATTACTTGCATCTAAATCCGGTCTAATAGTTTGACAACAGCAGACACTAATACAGAAATAATTCTCGTCGATAAACCTCTTAAACTGTCAAAAAACAAGTAATATATAAATCTAGTATGTATACTGTGATCATCGCCTTGAAAATGCCCGAAATCTACGAATAGTAATAATAAAAAAGCATCCTTTTTTATTAAAAGAGGATGCTTTTTTTTATATTTATTAACACTCAAATATGCTACTACTTTTGAAGAGTAAATTGGGCAACTATTTGTTTTAATTTTCCTGCCGCGTTATGCATATGTTCAATTGAAACCGAAATCTCTTGAACAGATTTTTCTTGCTGTTGAATAGACTCTTTTACCCTATCAGTTCGGTCAGATGATCTTTGGGAAATTTGAGCCATGTCTTCTGCAGAAGCCGAGATTTCCTCACTACTCGCTGCAATTTCATCTGTAGACATAGATACCGTTTGAATTTGCTCAGATACTTGTTGTACTTTTTCTGTAATTGTTCCAAATACTTTTTCTGTATGCATTACTACTTGTGTACCTGCCTGTACCTCATTATCTACTTTCCCCATCATATGTACCGTATGGTTCGTTGTTCCCATAACTTGAGTAATAAGATTCTCAATTTGTTTTGCAGAATCACTAGATTGTTCTGCTAATTTCCGCACTTCATCTGCCACAATTGCAAATCCTCTACCACTTTCACCAGCACGTGCAGCCTCAATTGCGGCGTTTAATGCTAATAAGTTAATCTGGGAGGTAATACCTTGCATAACATCAATGATTTTAACAATTTCTTCTGATTGTTCTTTCATAGTCTCTACTTGTTTCACACCGCTATGTACCGAATTTTGGATTGTATCCATCTGTTGAATCATTTGTTTCATTAATTTGTTACCACTCTCTGCATCTAATGCTGATTGAGCAGATAATTCATTTACAGAGGATGATGTATTGACTATACTCTGCATTCCTTGCGTCAACTCTTCCATCGCACCCGCAGTTTGTTCCATTGCTTGCATTTGACTCTCTGCACCATTTGCAACTTCTTCAATATCCATAGTGATTTTCTTCGCTGCACTACTAGATACTTCTGATGCAGATACTACTCCGTCTGCATGTTGGAATAAAAGCTGAATATTATTCTCTACTTCTTCCATATTTGTTCTTAGCCCTGCAATCATCTCGTTAAAATTACTTACTAATACACCTAATTCATCCTTAGCAGTATAATCACCATGTACGGTTAAATCTCCTTCTTTCGCTCTTTCCATCATACGACTAACCGTTTGTAAAGGAGCAACTATGAGCTTGCTAATAATATAACTTACTATACATATAACGATTGTAGTAACTACTACAAGAATGATAAAGGTAATAACGGAACGATCAATCATTTTTTGAGAATCTTTAAATACTTGGTCAGCTAAATTTGAAACATACGATTCTAGATCCACTGCATAACCAGCTAACTCTATTCCCTTCGGTTTTAATTCCTTCTGAAATTCATTTACCATTTGTGGCTCGTTTGTTGCCTTTGCCTTTTCAAATAATTTTTTATATGTATCTTTATAACTTGGCAAAGATTTCTTCATCTTCTGAAACAGTTCATCCTCTTGCTTACTTAAATTAAAACCATCATCATATTCTTTTAATAAAGAATCATATTTTTTAAGATCCTTTTCAATATTATCAATTATTCCCTCTTTATTTGCCACTTCATTTTGTGATACCGTAATTAATTCTAATAAATTATATTCTAGTGAATTTTGTGTGCGAAGCATTCCTTCTAATAAAATTGCAGAATATTGATAATCATCTACTACAACCTCTGTATCATGCTTAATCTTATTAATAGAACTAATTGCTACACTGCTTATAATTACCATACCTAAAACTGCTAATGAAATAAGCGCTAATAATTTATATTTCACTTTTAAATTTTGTAAAAAATACATTTTTCCACCTTTATTCCTTTATATATAGATTTTTAGAATTTTATAGCTTATTATTTACAAAATCACAATAAAAAGCAATGATAAATATTCCCAATATGAAACTTATATCTCTATAAAAAAAGAAGTAGCTATCATGCTACTCCTTTTTGCTTTGTTTCTCATATTGTTCAAACGTATGAATTCTTTCAAAAATTGGTGGGTGCGTGTATAAGAAAAATTTCACTAACGCAGGCGGATTCACTTGGCTTAAACTTGTTTTTGATAAATATTGAAAAGTTTTCACACCAGATTTCCCGTCCTTCGTCATATTTAAAGCATATTGATCTGCGGCTCTTTCTTCTATACGTGAAACGTAGTTTGTTGCTGGTTGTGCTGCAAAAGAGAGTATAGAAGAAATTAAGAAAAATAAAGGTAAAATGGAGAAACATGCCACTTTTGAAATTTGCAATGTATCTCCCCATTTGCGAATACACATATTTATAATACGACTAATTAAAAACATACCTATAAACGATAGCAATACATAACTTGCAACGCCAAAAAATATATGTTTCATAACATAATGCCCCATTTCATGGGCCATTATAAATAAAATCTCTTTATCTTTTAACTGCTTAAGTGTTGTATCCCACATTACAATACGGGCGTTAGGGCCAATTCCTGTTACGTAAGCATTTAATGCATTCGTTTTTTCTGACATATTTACTTCATATACGTGTTTAGCAGGAATGTCCGCTTTGTCTGCTATCGCTAAAATTTTCGTTTCTAATTCTTTATTTTTCAGCGTCGAGAAGTCGTTATACAGTGGATCAATAACGACAGGCTGTATGAATGTTAAAAAGATTGTAAATGGAATAGAGAGCGCCCATCCTGCGAGCCACCATCTCTTCGGAAATTTACGGATAAGCCATAATAGAACGGTAACTACGATTAACATAGTCGCATAACTTTCCCAAAAACCGATAACATGATCTTTTATCCAGCTTTGTGTACTTTGTGTTGAAATGCCGTAATCAACGGACACTTTCCGGCCAATCCATTGCATCGGTAAGGCAAGCACTGTTGTCAATAATGATAAATAAAAGAAATAAATCGCAACTTGCAAAACACTTATTTTAGTCGTTTCCTTCGACCATTTCTCAAACTTTCTTGAAATACCTAGCACAAGTACAAATAATAAAATAATCCATTCAAGAGGCGTCGCTAAAAAGTATAGTAAATTTTTCACGCGCGAATAATCTTGGCTTAGCGTAAGCTCTCTAGCACTCATAAACGTTTCTGGATCTGCACTCGTTCCCTTATACATGTCCGGAATAAGTTCATGATTCCATCCAAATAAATACCAATATATAAGTAACGCAAATCCAACGTACAAAAAAAGCGACCAACCAATAACCTTCCTCACGCTATTCCCTCCTCTATGCTGCCTGTCTATTATTATTGTAAGTTCGTACACGCTAAATTAGAACAAGCTTATTATGTGAATTGCTCTGGATCTTTTTATTTACATAAAAAAACTCTTCTACATAAGAAGAGTTTTACCTATCTTTAAACACTTTCTTCGGTTCACAATCCGTACACTTACAAACCAACACGTACCCTACTTGCTTTTTAGATAAAATAAAAAGCCTCTTTAAGGAAGTACATCTATTAATAAACTAAAATCTTGTAAAGAGAAAGAACTATATTTCATAATACCTTGTACAGCTAAAAGTAAAACAAGACCGATCACACACATATAGTTAACGCTTTCTTCATTCTTTTTTTCAGTAACCACTCCACCACTTATACATAAAATCCCCAACAAATGGAGCGCTAAATACATGAAAAAATAAGCTTCCTCCCAGCGCAAAATAACATTCACTGTCGTTATTAACACTAGACTAAGTAAAATCAAATAAAAAAACTTATTTGATGATATCGTTTCATTCATATAATTTTATACATCCCTTTCAAATTTCGAATTAATGATGTTTCAAAGCTATAAAGTAAATGATTGTTTTTATACCATAAAACAAAAGGAAAGCCACCATTACTTTCTCGAATACTTTATGAATCCACATATACTTCTCTTCATTCTTTCTGAAGATGCACTTCATCATTTCTTCTACAATTAGACCAAATATTAGTAAAACCCCGAACACAATAAGAAGAGAAATAATATTTTCTTTTAAATGAGTACTAGAAAATAAGTAATACTCTGGAAACACAATCGTATCTACTACAGGTTGAAGCCAATGACAAACGCTTTTATCACACATATCTGTAATAGACGTAGCATCTATAATATCTTTTAATATTTTTTCAACCGTCTTCTTCATCTCATTTACTCCCCACTACATCTGAAAAGCTCTTTTCCTGCTCTGCATATATAACTGGCACTTCTTTACTCCAATATTTACGATTAACAAATAAAAAGATAAGTACTAAGTTTAATCCTGTTATAAAAATAATAAGTCCAGGAAAGAATGTCGTGTAATTTGAGAAATCGGCAAAACTCATAATTTTTTCTCTACTTATTAAAAAAGACGCACCCATTACAAATGCATTGTTTAACATATGTATTGCAATTGGCATGAGTAAACTTTTCGTACGAATATATACGATTGATAATACGATGCTGAATATGGCTGCACCGAGGAAATCAACATGTAACAACGCAAACAATATTGCTACAACGATGGTCGCTATGCTCGTTCCCCATTTTGTTGCAAAACGTTGAAGTAAAAATCCGCGAAAAACAAACTCCCCGATAATTGGTGCGATGAATACGACCCTAATGACTTGATATACATATCCCCCAGTACTATCTATAATCGGTTCATGCAATGCATTCATAATAAAGTCCGGTGTAATCCATGCAAAACTATACATATACAAAATAAGATACCCGTAACTAAACATGCACAACATAACCGTAATGTATAAAACTTGCACCAAGTTAAATGTTTCATTTTTATTAACAAACAATGAAAATGAAATGCGATGCTTTCTATACTCATAAAAAATCCATATGATCGGAAGGATATAGAATATAAGGATATTTATAAAAGAAGAATTTTGTATATGAAATATACTTGTTAGCAAATCGCCACTACTTCTCGCTATTAAAATTAATAGTGCAAATACAATTAAAAAATATCTAGCTCGCATCACTTGAAACGGATTCACACTCATCTCCTCCCCTATGTTACTTTTATCATATCATTTGATTCTTAATTTTTTGCGAAAGAAAACCTTAAAATTTCCTTAAAAATTCCATAAGTTACAAAATGATGATATGATATTCGAGAAAATTAGGAGGGATTTTTATGTACCGAGCAAATATTTTACTTGTTGATGATGAAACAGCAATTTTACAATTACTAACTACCATTCTTGAAAAAGAAGGTTTTTCTCATATTACAACTGCAACATCAGCTGAAATAGCTTTATCTCTAACTAAGCAAAACAATTACGATTTAATTATTTTAGATGTAATGCTTCCTGGACAATCCGGTTTTGATATTTGTCCAATCATTCGCCAACAAACAGATTGTCCAATTTTCTTCCTATCAGCAAAAGCATCTGATTTAGATAAAATATCCGGATTTTCATACGGTGCGGATGATTATATTACGAAGCCCTTTAATCCATTAGAAGTAGTAGCACGTATGAAAGCACAGCTTCGGAGACATATGAAACAAACCGTACCACACGAACAAAAATCACACTCGATTTCATTTGGCAGATTTGAAATTGATCAGCACTCTGCAGAACTGACAGTGGATGGTCACATTGTCGAATGTTCCGCTCAACTCTTTCAACTACTACTCTTCTTTTGCGAGAATCCAAACTACGTATTTTCGAAAGAGGAAATATACGAAAAAGTTTGGGGAGCACCTGCCTATAATGGCGATGACAACACTGTTATGGTCCACATTCGAAAACTACGTGAAAAAATTGAACACGATCCAAGTAAACCAGAATATATAAAAACCGTTCGCGGGCTTGGTTATAAGTTCGTTACAAAGTAGGGTGACGATATGAATTTTAATAAACGACTTATTATTCAATTTATCATGCAACACGTTTTTGTTTTAGTTACATTACTTATCGCTGTAGTTGCTGCTTTTACTTATTTAATTTTTCTTCTTACTAGTACTTTATACGAACCTAATATTCCAGATTCTGATAGTTTTACAATTTCAAGATACATCTCTTCAGAAGATGGGCATATTTCGTTACAATCTGAAGTGCAAGATTTAATAAAGGAGAAAAATGATTGGCTCCAAGTTGTAGATGAAAACGGAAAAATCCTCTACCACTTTAATACACCAAATGATGTTCCGAATGCTTATACGAAGACATCTTTAGTCGCATATATACAACATCATATCGAAAGTAATTATAAATTTACATATTGGGAAATTGAATTAGAAGAAAAGAAAGTACTTGTTATTTATGGTGGTATGTTAAAAAGCAATGCGTTACTGACAGCAATTCAAAAGGATCACTCCTCTTTAACGATGGATTCGTTTACATTAACAGATCAAGAAAAACAGTTACTGTCTAAAGAAAAAGCAGCACTTCAAATATTTAATCAAAATGGCGAAGAGGTTTTTGCCTATCCAGCTGGAAAGAAAAAAACATTTTCAGCAATACAAATCGCCCTTAATGAAAAAGAACCGTGGAATCATAAAGAAAACACGTCTAGCTTTTACGATGCAAATAGTGGCAACCTTCTCGTTGTGACTGCGAAAAATGATCACTACTATCCAGATGACGAAATTGAAGATGTATTTACTAAGAAGTTTCTCATCGGATGCGGATTAATCCTTCTTATCGTATTTGTTTATTTAGTCATTCTTTCTATTTGGTACGGTAATAAATTCGGGAAACCGTTATTACATGCGATGCGCTGGCTTAAAAATATCGCTGGCGGAAAGTATGAAGAACCTATTAGTAAAAAAGGAAAACCTGTCAGGTTCCGGAGATCTGGTAAAGAAAAATGGTCATTCCGTTTGTTTAGAGATGTAACAAGTTCACTAGAACACCTTTCTATTACACTCAAAAAAAATGATGCGATGAGGCAAGTACTTCAGCAAACACGAGAAGAATGGATTACCGGTCTAACACACGACTTAAAAACACCACTTAGCTCTATATATGGCTACGCATTATTACTCGAATCGAATCAATATAACTGGACTGATCGTGATATTCAACAATTTGGTAGTGTTATGAAAGAGAAATCTCAATATATGACGACATTAATTGATGATTTAAGCTTAACGTATCAATTAAAAAATAACAGCCTTCCTGCCCAACACGTAAACGTTGAAATCAATCAATTCGTTCAAAAAGTGTTATTGCAATTTATTAACAATCCAACACTTCAAAATCAAAATATTGAATTCGTACCGAGCTCAAATAAAATTCAATATTTCATTGAAGAAAAATGGTTCCAGCGTATTATCGAAAACTTACTAGTAAATGCTGTAAAACATAATAACGAAACAACTACTGTCATCGTAAAATTATCACAAAACGCTAATTCCTTTACACTCTCCATTTCAGATGACGGAAAAGGAATGGATGAAAAAACGAAAGAACTTCTATTTGAACGATATTACCGCGGAACAAACACAGAAGAAAGCAACATCGGAACTGGACTTGGCCTAGCCATTACAAAACAGCTCGTTCATGCTCATAACGGGACAATTTCCGTTGATAGTGCACTCGGAAAAGGAACGACGATTATTCTTGTATTTCCGTTTCGTTCGTAGGAAAGACGCTATGTGGCGTCTTTTTTTCTTTTCTGGGAGAATTTTGCGGTAATTGAAATTATGTGAATCGTTTTTTCGAGACAAAGTAAAAATAAAACTATTAACAAATACATTTCTAAACTGTTATACTATAAATAGAAGTATAAACTAACTAAGTTTTGCATAAAATGAAGTAGACGAGGTGCTTCCAACACCCCGTCACTGCAACTAATTACCGCAAGGTGGAAGGTTGCAACTAAAGCTTATTTGCGCTTAGAAGACTTCCCACGCTTCGCAGGCAGACGGGTGGTCTTCTTTTTGCGCTTTTTTGCCGTTAATTTCTTAAATCCAAAAACTATACCTTCTCTAGCTATAGTTTTTGTAATTTCCAACAAAATTTGCAAAAGAAATTCCATACGATTACACCTCCTTTCTTCACAAAATGAAGAAAGGGCATAACCTTCCACCCGCAATATTTAATTGCTATTTTATTTTACCATTTTCATATGTATTACAGATAAAACAATACAAATTTAACAATCCACTTATAAAGTGAAACTTTAATCAGTGGAAGTTTTGTTCATCCCCCACTGATTATTAGCCCTCACCAATCGCGCTGCCCGGCAAATAGCGGGATAAAAATAACCCTTCATAACTCACTATGAAAGGTCACTCCATATTTCAGCTATTTCCCTACTAACACAAACACATTCTCATCAGGTGCTTCCATTACTGCAACATGTCCTGATTCTGTTGGAAATGGTTCGCGAATCCATTTTACATCTTTATTATCTTTTAAACTTTCATACGTTTGTTGTACATCTTCTACTAATACTTCGACTTCCGTAAAATTAATATCCGGATGATTGCTTATTACTAACTCTGAACTTTTCTCATCTGGAAACTTCAATCCTATTAACGTCCAAATAACCCCTTCTTCTAGTTCTCTTTCTATCATCCAGTTTTGCTTCATTCCCATTTCTTTATAGAAAGAAACTGATCTTTCTATATCTTTCGTATGTATAGATACACATTCTAGTTTTTTGAACATTTTCCCATTTCCCCCTTTATGAAAAAGCGAACCATCTCCCAACGATTCGCTCTTACCCTATTATTTTTTCTTCACCGGTATCCAAAGCTCTACTTGTGCAAACTCACTCTTATCTTCGTGGCAACGCTCATCGTACAGTTCAAACTCCGTAACACCGCAATGTTCATATCCTGAATGCGGGAACCATTCTGAGAATACTGCATTCCAAGTTTGGTGAATAGACGATACCATTTCTTCATGAGGAACTTTCGGCGTTGTAAATACTGCATATGTTGCTGCCGGGAAAGTACGCTTCGCAATTTCATTTGGTACATTTTCAAAGTCTGTAACTTCCATTCCGATAATGTAAGTGAAGTCTCCTGTTTCTAAATTAAAATCAGTACATAATCCAAGCTCTACCCATTGACTCGTATCTTTACGATTCGGAATCGTCGTTCCAAGATCTTTTTGTAAATATTCTTGCCAAAATACTGGAATGTCTTGATGGTTTTTCCCTTCTTTACTTGTCGTCTTCAATTCATAACCCGCCACTAAAAATTCTGGTTTATTTACAATACGATATTCCATTTGTATGCCCCCTAAATACGGATTTAATTTTCTTTGCTTTACATTCACTCTGTAATACATCGGTGTTTCGATTTCTTGTTTTCGATATTCACTCGGTGTCATTTGAAATAATTTTTTAAAGGCTCTCGTGAACGTTTCGTGAGATTGAAAGCCATGTTCAAACGCGATATCAATAACTTTTTCATCCGTATGAGAAAGTTGATAAGCTGCCCGGGCTAACCTCCGCTTTCGAACATACTCCATTACTGTATCACCTACTAATGCCTGAAATACACGATGAAAATGCGACTCAGAAAAACCTGCAATACGTGCTAAATTACGCAGCGTCTGTTTTTCCATTACATCTTCCTCAATATAATCAATTGACCTTTGAATTTGTGTTTCATAGCTTTCCATCTCTGTTCACCCGCCTTATATGTATTATGATAAAAGAGAACGCAATCCAATTCTTGACGTTTTTTACTATAATTCCATAAAAAATTGTAACTTTTTTATATGTATTTCGTTGTTATATATGAAGGGAGGGAAATGTAGTGAAACGCAAACAATCATTAGAAGAAATTTACTCAGAGCATATGCAAGATTTATTTCGCTATCTTCTCTCCCTAACCGGAGATTCCCACTATGCGGAAGATCTCATGCAAGAAACATTTTACCGAATGCTCGTCCATATTGACTATTATAAAGGAGAAGAAATTAGGCCGTGGTTATTTACAATTGCCTACAATGCCTTTATCGATTGGTATCGTAAAGAAAAGAAATATAAAACAACAGAAGTTGCAGAATTCCATTTACCAAACGTGCCAAGTACAGAACATGCATATTTCGTAAAACATGAGATTGCTAGTTGGTTAGACAGTTTATCGTCTCTTCCGCTCGAAAGACGAAATGCCCTGCTACTACGAGATTACTATGGATTCTCCTATAAGGAAATAGCAGAAATGACTGGTCTCTCATTAGCGAAAGTGAAAATTGAATTACACAGGGGACGAAAAGAAATGAAAAGCATAAAGGAGTGATACGGATGGGGTGTACAGAATTTAAAAAACTATGGAAGAAGTATGAAAATGGAACGCTCACGCATGATGAACAAGAACTGTTAGAAAGTCATATTGAGTCATGTGAAGAGTGTGAAGCTTACTTAGATGAGCTGTTAACAAAAACAGAACCAATTAAGAAAAAGTTACCTCCAAAAGATCTTAAAGTTCCTTTTTGGAGGATTAAGTGGAAACATCGTTTACAAACATTTGGTTTTATATTATCAATTTGCATCGTTATCTATATAATCGGCGGGGTATTATCAGCCTTTTATTTTCAAGCTAATAATGATAAAAGGCTAGAAGAAATTAGAGAGGTTCCTTCGCTTGCACTTGAAGCAACGATCCCAAATAGCCGTGTTATGGGGGGCGGAACAAGTGTAGAAGCTTTTTTCCGTACGAATAGCCAATTTGATTTAGTACGAACCGTCGGTAAAAAAGAAATGCCCCTCGGTACAATAGAAACAAAAAGCTTCTTATCATCTGTAGATGTTACGAAGCGAACTTGGATGAATCCGTTCTATCAACCAAAACTCTTCTTTGTTCATCCAAAAACAGAGCAGGGTGATTATTTAAAGGATTCATCAAAAAAAGTATGGGATACACTTGCAAAAGTACATGATGGAACCGTTGCAGAAGTAGCAATTTCTTTTGATAAATCTTACACTTTAAAAGAATTAGAACCGCTTTTATATAGCATATTCGAGGCACAAGAACTCCCTCCAACTCCTTTATGGTACGCTTTAGATACAGGACAAGAAAGAAAAAATGTAGATGACTATATCCTACATGGCGGAGAAGCTATAGGGTTTCCAGAACATGTAAGATTCCTCGATAATGAAACTGACGGGCAGAAAACGCAAGAAGACAAAGTAACCGAAATGATGCGCGTCCTTTCTATCCATAAAAAAACGGTAAGCAAAATAGCAGCGCTTTCTGAGAAAGAATTAAACTTAGATAAACGTTATCAATATGTAAAGGATAACGGTGTAAAAGTATACGGAATTGTTATTACTGGCCCGTCGAAAGAGTTATTAAAATTACAAAACTCCCCGCACGTACGTTATGCGACTCTTGGAGATATTGAGATTTGGAATTGGTTTGATAATTAATAAAAAAGAAGTAGCGCTCTAAAAACGATGCGCTACTTCTTTTTTAATTCGAAATCACTTTCACATACATCCCTCTCACCGCTTTTTCATAAGCGATATCACTCATCTGTCTTATTTTTTCTGATACAACAGATGACTGAACAATTTTCCCTTCACGAAGTAACGGCGGATCAATAAGACGCATTTTATTTTTCTGATGTAAATCATAATCGTTTCTATCTTCTTTTCCTTTTATATTTGGATGAATTTTGCTTAATAAAGCTTCTACTTCGGGGTCATTACATTGCTGCAATTTCGAAATAAGCTCCTCATCTTCAAGAAGAAAATCATCTGCATGAATAATTCTTTTATGAAGAGCTACCTTTAACGTTTTCGCTAACATATCATTTCCGTAAATATTCATTGGTTCCATAAAGAAATCGATTACTTCTTTGTAATACGTTTCTGTAAACCATTCCGCTATTTCAATATTTTGAAGAACCATTTTCCCCTCTACTTCGATGACATCCTCTAAAAAACTATGAACTTCTTCTAAAGAAATATACCCATATGTATACATATCTCGTAACGTATAATCCACTCGATCTGCGCATAATTCGGGCGCTGACCTTTCCAGTAACGTCCACTTCGAATCATCTAATAAAATATCTTCATAGTTATAACCATGCCTCACAAGGATCGCTGGAATTTCTGAGTTTTTCACAACAGAACTAAATATCTCTTCATGATAACTTTCATCTTCATTATCAAAAACGTAATCAATCACGTGGGAAAAAGCAGTATGTGATACGTCATGTAGTAAACCAGCAATCTGTTCTTCTACTGAACCACCTAGTTTTTTCACCAATAACATAACACCCACTGAATGCTCAAAACGAGTTACATTCCATTTCTCGTTCATTAAGTAACTTGCGCCTGCTTGATGAATTCCCTTTAGTCTTTGCATAGGCTTACTTAAAATTAATTCTTCTAGCACTGCATCCACTTCAAATTCTCCGTATAGTACATCTGATATGATCACTTACAATCCCCCTTTTCAAGCAAAGTCTTTTTATATTATCTCTTTTTTGAAGAAGCGTAAATATACTATTCTGTAATTTGAATATAAACGTTCTGTTTTTATAAAAAACAGGTCCTCTTGTTCTTATCAAATTTAATCAAAAAAAAGAAAATATTTCCACGACTCCTCTTTTTTTGTTTTAATAGATTTATAAATACATATTTACTAAAGAAAAAAGCAGCGAATGAAGTCAATTAGAAACTGACTTACAATTATAATATGAAAGGTCGGATAACTATGGACAGTTATTTTCCAAAAGCGGGGAAGTTAATTGGCGGTATCATTATGCTTATTATTTTGCTTTCATCTTTTTGGCTTATATGGATTGGAGAAACGAACATTCGTTACAGTGGAGATCATAAGGGCACGATGCCCTTTTGGTACAAGTGGCTCCCTGTTATTGTCGGTATACTCCTTGTCCGTTTCCTACCATTTCATCATAAAAACTATAATCCCCTTCAACAATTTGAACCAAGGCGCATCATAATTCAAACTGCTATCTTCTTCTTAAGTGGCTCCCTCTTCACGATTTGTCTTCTCACCACGAACTTTGAAGGAATGGCATTACAATTGTGGTTTATGATATTTAAAATTATTTTATTATTATTCACTCCATTAATGCTGCTTTTTTTTTATAAAAATAACCCCGAAAAAGAACGACCAAAGTCAGTAAAATTAACAGGGGATAATAGATGGTATCGGTTTACACCACTTATTGTCATTATAATCTGGGGTTACTTCAACTTCTTTTCTATATTCTCTACACCATTTGTTTCAATGAAAATGGAACCCACGATTTTAATCTCCATTTTACTTGTAGGGTTTCTTATAAATAGTGTACTTGAAGAGATTTTTTATAGAGTTTGGTTGCAAACACGTTTGGAATTATTACTAGGTACTTGGCCGGCTATTCTTCTTACATCATTGTTATGGGCAAGCTGGCATATCGCATTACATGGCTCTGGTCATTGGGATATTGATACAGCTACGGTCATTGTGAACCTTGGTATCGTAGGTCTATTCCTTGGATATTTGTGGGCGCGTTATCGTAAGGTATGGGTAATTATTATTGTTCATGGATTAATTAATGCACATCCACAACAACTAATTGAGATTATATTTAAGTAAAGAGCGCGATTGAGAAATAAAAAATAAAAGGGATTATACATGATTAATATGTATAATCCCTTTTATTTAACCTTATTCAAACGTAACTTCTACCTGCACAATCTCCGACCTACTACCAAGTCTAAGCGGTGGTCCCCAAAATCCAAATCCAGAAGAAACAATTGCGTGGAACGCGCCTTTTTGTGCGTATCCCCAGTCTAGCTCGTACATTCTTCTCGTTACAATATGATTGGGCGCCATTTGTCCGCGGTGCGTATGACCGGATAATAATAAGTCTACACCAGCATCCGCTGCCTGTTTCAACTCAAATGGCTGATGATCCATTGCGATAACTGGCATGGATTTATCCACTGTACTCATAAGTTTTTCAAAGCTTTGGCGATCTCGCTCTGTTTTATCTCTTCTTCCAACGAGATAAAAGTCATCTTCAATTGTAAGCACTTCATCTAAAAGAATACGAATATCAATCTTATCCATCTCTTGTAAAAACTCTGGAACCGCTCTGCCGTAGTATTCATGGTTTCCTAAAACACCATATACGCCTAATGGAGCTTTCATTTGTTTCATAATATGACCCATGTTTTTTTGAATGAATACCCCTGGATGATCATCGATAATATCACCTGGCAGTAAAATAATATCAGGTTCCATTTCATTTACATGACGAACAAGTCTTTTCAAATGCGAAACGCCAGACAGTTTACCGAAATGCATATCAGAAGCCATCGCAATACGTAAACTTTTACGCCCCTCTACCTTTTTCGGTATGTGCACTTCGTATTTTCTTACTACTGGACTATACGCATTAAATACTCCATACGCAAAGATAAAGATAAATGCAGCTATCACAGCCGTCCCTATCCAAATAATTGCCGCTTCTTTCTCTACTGAAAACTGTAAAAGAAAGACCATAATATCAGCTAATGGCAACAACATAAGCGCATATTGTATAACCGCAAACCAAATCGAACCTATCGTTCGCAGAAATGGCAGAGACTTAAACACTTGCACGAGAATGTACGCATATGAAATAAATGCGACTATGAAAGCATAATATCCCCAAGATTCCCAGCCAAATACCGCATGAAGCCAAACCCATCCGTTCCAGCCGATATAAAACATAAGTAGTGTGTATATAATTAATATGGTAAATATATTGAGATAACGAAGATTCTTCACAGCCAGCCTCCTTATTGATTTCTTTTATTATAACTTGTTATGCACTTATAACGTAAATATTAAGCGCTTCAATCTTCAGAATAAGAACATTGATAAACATATTGTCTTAAAATTTTTAAGAACGGCTGTAATGGACATTTTTGAGTCTTACGTGTTGGATAAAATTCTATTATCTTTATCCTTCAAAACTCATCTATGCAATTATGCATAACCATCTATTCCGTTTTATTTTCATGTTACGATATAAATGTAATACGACATATATCGACAAAAATAAAAGGAAGTGATTGTATGAAACGTTCTAAAACATATTTAAAATGTTTAGCATTATCCGCTGTTTTTGCTAGTAGCGCTGTAACTCTTTCAACACCTGCTGCTTACGCTCAAACGACGTCACAAGTTGTAACAGATATCGGGCAAAATGCAAAAACACATACGAGCTATAATACATTTAATAATGATCAAGCTGATAATATGACAATGTCTTTAAAGGTAACTTTTATCGATGACCCAAGCGCTGATAAACAGATTGCCGTTATTAATACAACTGGTAGTTTTCTAAAAGCAAATCCTACTATAAGTGATGCACCTATTGATAACTACCCAATCCCTGGCGCTAGTGCAACATTACGCTACCCTTCACAATATGATATTGCCTTTAATCTTCAAGATAACAGCGCCCGTTTCTTTAACGTAGCACCTACAAATGCTGTAGAAGAAACGACTGTAACCTCTAGTGTATCTTATCAACTTGGCGGTTCTGTTAAAGCTTCTGCAACGCCAAATGGACCTAGCGCTGAAGCGGGTGCAACTGGCCAAGTAACTTGGTCTGACTCTGTAAGCTATAAACAAACAAGTTATAAAACAAACTTAATTGACCAAACAAATAAAAACGTAAAATGGAATGTATTCTTTAACGGATATAACAATCAAAACTGGGGTATTTACACACGTGATTCCTACCATTCTTTATACGGAAACCAACTGTTCATGTACTCTCGCACATACTTATATGAATCTGATGCAAAAGGTAATTTAATACCGATGGATCAACTTCCAGCATTAACAAATAGCGGTTTCTCTCCTGGTATGATCGCTGTTGTTATCTCTGAAAAAAATACAGACCAATCTAACCTACAAGTCGCTTATACAAAGCACGCCGACGACTACCAACTTCGTCCAGGCTACACATTCGGAACTGCAAACTGGGTTGGAAACAACGTAAAAGATGTTGATCAAAAAACATTTAATAAATCGTTTACATTAGATTGGAAGAATAAGAAATTAGTAGAGAAAAAATAGATAAAGAAAACCGAACCGCCATTTAGATGGTGGTTCGGTTTTTATTTAAATTACAAAATCCTCCGGAATAAACACTTTCACTTCTTTCGGCTGTACGTATACGAAATCACCCGCTTGAATGTTCAGCTGTTTGAACTGTTCTTTCGTAATTTCTGCTTCTAAATATTCATCTGTTTCGTCTCGTTTTAATTCTACATATACGACAGGTCCGACTGCGTGAGAATAAGATACTTTTGCCGGGATTGCATCTACGCTTTGTTTCGTACGAGAGATTGATAAGTCATGCGGTCTTACGTAGGCTATTCCGTCTACGTTGGAAACGTGCTTATGCTCTGGTGCTTCTAGTTCGACCGATCCTACATTTAGCTTTCCTTTATGAACGCGGCCGTGAAATAAATTTACATTTCCTAAAAAGTCATATACAAACGGACTTGCTGGGTTTTCATATACTTCTTCCGGTGTTCCCATTTGTTCAATGCAGCCTTCATTCATTACAACGATGCGGTCTGCAACGTCTAACGCTTCTTCTTGATCATGCGTTACGAATACGCTCGTAATTTGAAATTCGTCATGTAATTTTCGGAGCCATCTTCGTAATTCTTTTCTCACCTTTGCATCGAGTGCACCGAACGGTTCATCAAGTAATAAAATATTCGGTTCGACTGCAAGTGCCCGGGCTAGTGCAATACGTTGACGTTGTCCACCAGATAATTGCGCTGGATAACGTTTAGCAAAGCCATCCATTTTTACGAGCTTTAATAATTCTGTTACCTTTTCTTCTATCGCTTCTGCTGACGGTCTTAAGCTTTTCTTTCTTACTTTTAAACCGAAAGCGACATTCTCAAATACATTCATATGCTTAAAGAGCGCATAGTGCTGAAAGACGAAACCGACTTGCCTGTTTTTCACGTGAATGTCTGTTAAATCTTCTCCATCAAATGAAATAGAGCCTCCATCCGCTTCTTCTAATCCTGCAATAATGCGTAATAACGTCGTTTTCCCAGAACCTGACGGGCCTAATAAGGCAACAAGTTCGCCTTTTGGAATATCCAAATGAATGTCTGTTAGTGCTTGAAATGTACCATATTGCTTTGATACACCTTGAATTTGAATACTCACCGTAATCCCCCTCTTATTGGCGTTTTTCCATTCGCCATTCAATCCAGTTTTTTATAACGAGTGTAAACACTGCAATTAATGACATTAACGTCGCTACTGCAAATGCTGCTGAAAATTGATATTCATTGTACAAAATTTCAATATGGAGCGGCATCGTATTTGTAATACCGCGCACGTGACCTGATACGACAGAAACGGCTCCGAACTCACCGATAGCACGGGCATTACATAGAATCATGCCGTATAAAAGCCCCCATTTTATATTTGGAAGCGTAACGCGCCAAAACATTTTCCAGCCACTTGCGCCAAGTGATAAAGCTGCCTCTTCTTCACTTTTCCCTTGCGCCTGCATAATGGGAATTAATTCACGTGCAACGAACGGGAAGGTTACAAAGATTGTTGCGATAATAATGCCTGGTACAGAGAAAATGAGTTTCACTCCATGTTCAAGTAACCATTCGCCAAGAGCACCCCTCGGTGTGAAAAGTAAAACGAATACTAATCCTGCGATAACTGGTGACACAGCAAACGGCAGTTCAATAAGAGAGAGTAATACTTGTTTTCCTTTAAACTGAAACTTTGTAATAAGCCATGCGGCCGCTATCCCAAATATCGTATTAAGCGGCACAACGATTAACGCAACGAGAAGCGTTAATCTAATTGCTGAAAATGCTTCTTGATCTGTAATAGCGGCAATGTATACATCCATCCCTCTTTCAAAGGCTTTTAGAAAAATAGTTATGAGTGGCAGTAATAGAAAGAGAGATAAAAATAAAACTGTAATCGTAATTAATACGCCTGGTACGAGCTTAGATTCTTTTTTAGCTGATACGCTTTTTACTATTTTCTTTTCTAATAATGTTGGTTCCATTTTCTCTCCTCCTATTCACTTTTTAGTTCATGCCTTCTACTCCAGCTTTGAATCATATTAATAAGAAGAAGGAAAAGGAGAGAAATAATAAGCATCACGGTCGCTACAGCTGTTGCCCCCGCATAATCATATTGTTCTAGTTTCGTCATAATCATCAGTGGTGCAATTTCTGTTTTCATCGGCATATTACCTGCGATGAAAACGACAGATCCGTATTCTCCTAATGCTCTTGCAAATGCGAGTGAAAAACCTGCAAGAAGAGCGGGAAAGATCTCTGGTAAAATGATTTTCACAAATATTTGCAAGCGGGATGCACCTAAACTCGAAGCTGCCTCTTCTACTTCTTTATCAATATTTTGCAGCACTGGTTGCACCATTCGAACGACAAATGGTAAACCGATAAAAGTAAGCGCAACGATAATTCCGAGTGGTGTAAAAGCTACTTTTATGTGAAACAGACTAAATATTTTTCCAATCCATCCATTTTCCGCATAAAGCGTTGTAAGTGTAATACCAGCTACAGCTGTCGGAAGTGCAAACGGTAAATCAATGAGTCCGTCTAATAGTCGTTTCCCTGGAAATTTGTAGCGTACGAGCACCCAAGCTATTAATAAACCGAAAATGGCATTTACAATAGCAGCTGCAAATGAAGTTGTAAAACTAACTTGATAGGAATGCAACACACGCTCGTTCGTTATAACCCCAGCGAACTTCTTCCAACCTAACTGTGAAGTTTGAATAAATACGATAGAAAGTGGTATAAGTACGAATAAACTCATGTACAACATTGTAAATCCAAGCGATAATCCAAACCCTGGTAAAACACGCTTCTTCCTCATCCTCTTTCACCTCATCCCCCTTTAGCAGTGCATTATTTTTGATAAATTTTATCGAATACGCCGCCGTCATTAAAGTGTTTTTCTTGTGCTTTTTTCCAGCCACCAAATAGTTCATCTACTGTAAATAATTGAACTTTCGGAAATTGGGATGCGTATTTTTCTGCTACTTTTTCATTGCGCGGACGATAAAAGTTTTTCGCCGCAATTTCCTGTCCTTTTTCTGAGTACAAATATTCAAGATACCCTTCTGCTACTTTTTTCGTTCCTTTTTTATCAACGACTTTATCTACAACCGCTACTGGTGGTTCTGCAAGTACACTAATAGAAGGGGTTACAATTTCAAATTTATCTTTTCCAAGCTCTTTTTGAGATAATAACGCTTCATTTTCCCATGCGATTAATACGTCACCAATTCCTTTTTCAACAAATGTTGTCGTTGCTCCGCGCGCTCCTGAATCTAATACTTCTACGTTTTTATAAATTTGGCCAACAAACTCTTTCGCCTTATCTTCACTATTATTATATTTTTTCAATGCGTATCCCCACGCCGCTAAATAGTTCCAACGTGCTCCGCCTGATGTTTTTGGGTTTGGTGTAATGACAGACACACCTTTTTTCGTTAAGTCATCCCAGTCTTTAATTCCTTTCGGGTTTCCTTTTCGAACAAGAAATACAATTGTTGACGTGTATGGAGTAGAATTATTCGCAAGTCGCTTCTGCCAATCTTCTGCTAGTTGTTTTTTCTTGCTAATGGCATCAATATCATAAGCAAGTGCTAGTGTAACAACGTCTGCTTCTAAGCCATCAATAACAGAGCGTGCTTGACTTCCAGATCCCCCATGTGATTGTTTTACATTTACTGTTTGCCCATGCTTCTCTTTCCAATACTTCGCAAAATCTTTATTAAAATCTTGATATAACTCCCTAGTTGGATCATAAGAAACATTTAAAAGCTCAACTGTTTTTTTATCTCCACTTCCTTCAGAATTACTAGTGGATGTTGCAGAACCACACCCTGATAAAAGTACAACTGCTGATAATAAAACACCTGTACTTTTCATAAACGCTGTCTTACCCCACTTTTTCATCGTTAAGCCCCCTTAGTTTATACAATAGAAAAAGGCACACAATATATTCACAAATGTGAACATTGTGCGCCTTCAGTTTATCTGATTAGCTTCTAATGTATTGTATTCGATTTCTTTTCATTTTAATTCTGTAATTCATATGTGTCAACTTGGAATTTGAATTTTCTTACTAAACTAAAATATTGGCATACTTCGAGCCCAATGATTTTTCAAATCAGCAAATTCTTTTGGTAACTTACTATTTTCATTCCATTCTAATTTATATGCATTTACTAACACCGTAGCCATTGATTCACGGTTCATTACTCCATTTTGATTAAAATTACCGTTCTTATCATTTTCAGAGTTCATCCATAATTTCACAAATAAGATATTGCACTCGCCGTAAGCGTTAATCCCTTCTGTTCTATGTATATCTCCTCCTTGTTGGTCATATGAAGCTTTAAATATATGACACCACAGCTTAATCAATGCACAAAAAAATGAGGCAACCACCTTCAAAGATGGTTGCCTCATTTTTACACTTGCATCGCTTTCTCTCTCAATGCTCTTCTTAACAACTTACCAGTCGTATTCTTCGGTAATTCTATTAAAAACTCAATGCTTTTCGGCACTTTATATTTCGCTAAATGTAACGTGCAGTAATGCATTAGTTCTTCTTCTGTTACGTTCATTTTCTTCAAAACGACGTAAGCTCGTACGGCTTCTCCTAAGTTTTCGTCAGGAACACCGATTACGACAACTTCCGCTACAGATTCGTGCGTATATAATACTTCTTCTACTTCACGAGGATATACGTTATAACCGCCAACTAAGACGATATCTTTTTTACGATCAACGATATAGAAGTAACCTTCTTCATCCATTTTTGCTAAGTCACCTGTATATAGCCAGCCATTTTTCAACGTCGCAGCTGTATCTTCTGGTGCATTATAGTACCCTTTCATAACGTTAGGTCCGCGAACAATTAATTCACCGACTGCGCCGACAGGTACTTCTTCCCCTAGTTCATTCACAATTTTATTTTCTACATGCCAAATATTTGTACCAATTGATCCTGGTTTACGTGGACGATCTAGCGGGTTGAAACAAGTAACTGGTGATGCCTCTGATAAACCGTATCCTTCTGAAACAATAACGTTAAAACGTTTTTCAAAGTTTTGCAGAAGAGCAACAGGCATCGATGCACCACCGGAAATACAAAGACGAAGCGTCTTCACATCTTCTGCGCTTGCTTCTTCAAATAAATATAAATAATTGTACATCGTCGGTACGCCAGCAAAAATCGTTGGTTCGTACGTGCGACAAATACGGAATACTTCTTTCGGACTAAATTTCGGTAACATTAAAATTGTTGCCCCGTTCACAATCGGTGCATTTACCGCAACTGTTAAACAGAACACATGGAACATTGGCAGTGCCGCAACGACGCGATCGTCAGCAGTAAATTGTAAATAAGACGCAACATCATTCGCATTACTATATAAATTTTTATGTGTTAACATAGCGCCTTTTGGTTTTCCAGTTGTACCTGAAGTGTATAGGATAACCGCTACATCTTCTTCATCTAGTTCAGGGCCTTCGTATTGTAAGTCTCCAGCCCCCACAAAACTAGTAAACGTTTTCATTTTTTCGGTTTCTGTATGGTTAAAATCTGATGAGGTTTCGCATATGATGATGTTTTCTAATGAAGGAAGTCTTGTTGTAAGAGATTGTATAACAGGTAGAAGGACGTCGAGTACGATGATTGTTTTTACATCTCCATTTTGTAAAATGTAATGCATTTCGTCTGCTGTATAAATTGGATTAACTGGAATAACAGTTGCTCCAGCTTTCATTGTTCCGTATAAACCGACCAAAAAATGTGGTGAGTTCCCAACAACTAATGCGACATTGTCCCCTTTTCCAATGCCCATTTCTGCTAAATTGCTAGAAAACCTTGTGACCATTTTGTTTAATTGGTCATATGAGACCGACTGATCCATAAATATATAAGCCGGTTTATCCCCCTTCTTTTTTGCCGTTTCAGCCAAAGATTGAACGAGATTCACAAAAACCCCACCTTTATAAAATTTAGAATATTTAAAAATTCTAAATTAATTATATTAAAAGAAAATTAAAGTAGCAAGTGATATTCTATTAACTGCATATAGACAGATTACCTTCTCTTAGTTTACTTTGGAAAAATAAGGGGATTTTATTTGCAAGTAATTTATAACACTAGACCAAAAATCATTTTAGGATAATATGCACTCATCTTTTCTTTAAGCTTTTCAAGTTCCTCTTTATTTAAGTTCGTATACTCTCCATACAAATTCAAAACGTCCGCTCCATTTTCATGAAAATACACGGTAACATATAACGTCGGTAACCCTTTATTGTTTTCATCTATTGATAAGACGACATCTGGCGTTTTATTAACAGTGCTGAATGTTTCATTTCTTTTCCATTCCTTATTTTGAAACCTGTCCTGTATATCCTGTATCTTTCGTTTGTTATCTGTATGCGTAAAATATATAACATTATCCCGCGCTGGCTTTCCGATAGATAAAAGGGTACGACTTGAGGAAGTTTCACTGTTACACGCTGCAATCCCAATGACGAATCCGAGCAATATTACAATGTGTATGACCCTTTTCATATCGATCCGCCTCCTTTTCATATATATATTCCTTTATAAGAGGCAGATGTCCTGTAAGTATACATTTTGTGGTAAATGGAATTATATCGACAAAACTACAAAAAGAAAGAGGCTGCCTTTATGGCAGCCTCCCTCATCTTTAGAAGAATAAATGTAAGAAATCTTCTGTTGTAATGTTACCGAAGTAGCGTGCGATATCTACGCCTTCTAAAGCTGCAGTGAATGCATCTTTATCGAACTGAACGCCTGTTAGACGCTCTTCAATATCATGAACATCTAGTGAACCGAAGAAGTCGCCGTAAATTTTACATTCTGTTACTGTTCCTTTTTTCACTTCAAGACGAACATCAACTTGTCCAACTGGGAAGCGGTGTGAATGTTGTAAGTTGAACTTCGGTGATTTTCCATAGTTCCAATCCCAATTTTGGTAACGTTCTTCAGAAAGTTTATGGATCTCTTTCCAATCATTTTCTGTTAATTCGTACGTTGGGATTTCTGTTTCTCCTTCGAAAATTGTTTCTAGAAGAAGTTGTCTAAACTCTTCTGTCGTCATTTCTTCGTTTAGGAACTCTGTAATGTTCGCGACGCGGCTACGGATTGATTTAATACCTTTTGATTGAATCTTATCCATTTTTACTTTTAACGCTGATACGACGTGATCGATTTCAGAGTCAAATAGTAACGTACCGTGGCTGAACATACGACCTTTCGTTGAGAACTGCGCGTTACCTGAAATTTTTCTACCTTCAGCTAAAATGTCGTTACGACCACTTAGTTCTGCCTTTACACCTAATTTACTAAGCGCTTTCGTTACAGGCTCTGTGAATTTTTTGAAGTTGCTGAAACTGTCTCCATCATCTTTCGTAATAAAACTGAAGTTTAAGTTTCCTAAATCATGATATACTGCGCCTCCGCCTGATAGACGACGAACGACATGAATACCTTTTTCTTTTACGTAATCTGCATTAATTTCTTCTACTGTGTTTTGATTTTTACCAATGATAATCGAAGGCTCATTAATGTAGAACAGTAAATATGTTTCGTTAATATCTAAATTCTTCACACAATATTCTTCGATCGCTAAGTTTATTCTAGGATCTGTAATTCCTTTATTATCAATAAATAACATCGTATCACCTCATGAGTTCCATACGTAGCCACTATGCGCTAGCGTAATATGGCCACTGAAAATTTGTTTTGCTTCTGTTACTAAATCAGATGGGTTGCCTGTATGCGGTAAGTGCGTTAATAAAAGTTCTTTTACATTCGCATCTTTTGCAATACTTGCTACTTCTGTACTATTCATATGCCCTGCTTTTGCAGCCTCTTGATGTGCATACATATTACACTCACAAATGAAAAGATCAGCATCTTTTGTGAATGGAATGAATTCAGGAATATAACTTGAATCAGCGCTGTATACTACAGCATCATCTCCAGCTGTAATACGCATCGCAAAGCATGTAACAGGATGAACAGTTTTTAAGAACGAAATCGAGAACGGTCCAACTTGAAGTGTTTCTTCTGGATTGTACGCGATTCCTTTCGTATGTGGTTCATGTGTTAAAGAATGGAATCCATTTTCGTCAAACGTATGACCGTATATTGGTAATTCCGGTAGTTGCCTTGTTGTCGCACTCGTAATTAATCTCGCATATTGCAATACCCCAATGTCCGCAACATGATCGTGATGATAGTGTGACAGTACAACTGCATCTATATGAGATGGTGTTATATATTTTTGAAGCTGTGCTAGTACACCACTACCACAGTCTACAAGTAAACGAAAACCATCGTGTTCAAACAAATACCCCGACGTTGCTTCTCCCGCTTCTGGAAAGCCGCCCCAAAAGCCGACAACAGTCATTTTCATATGTATCCATCCTTTCTAAAACCGAGTAGGAATGCAGTTTTTCTCCGTACTTGAGAAAGTTTTTTACTTACATCCTACATTGTTAACTATAATCCATTTCCTAAACTTTTTCATTAATTTTCAATTTTGTTATAAAACAGTTGTTGACTTTTATTTTTTGTACTAATACAATGATAGTAAGAAATGGAAATGGAGGGATTGACATGATCGATCAACCAATGGAGTTTTTCAGAAATTTACCGACGAAAACTTGCGCACACTGTGGGAAAGAAATTGATGAGCAACACGAAGCATACCATAACAAATGTGATGACTGCGTTCACGAAGAATAGTAGTTTGTGAACATAAAAAAACCTAGCAGACATAGTCTACTAGGCTAATAACATCTTATCCTTCATCGTTGAACCTTTCACCAAGAGCTCCAGTTCAAACTCATACAATTCTTTTTTTCGATAATTTTTCGTATGGATTTTATCCATCATCAGATCGACAACTTTTCGGGCCATTTCATCAATTGGCTGTTCAATTGTCGTAATACCTGGTTCTGTAATCTGCGATAATATTTGATTATCAAAACCGATAACAGCGAGATCCTCTGGAATGCTCCAGTTATGGTGCTTCGCCTCTGAGATAATTCCAGCTGCTACCTCATCGCCTCCTGCCAAAATCGCGGTAGGATTTTTTTTGTCCTTTAATACTTCATGGAATATTCGTTTTCCATCTTCCCAAGAGAAAGCGTTTTCAAGAAAGTCAATCGCTTCTACTTGGCGGCTCTTCTCAGTTATTGCACGTAAAAAGCCCATTTTTCGCTGCTGGCTAACTAATTTGGTTTCGTTACCACGGCAAAAAATAAGATTACGATATCCTTGATCTAACACATGCTTCGCAGCTATGTATGCTCCTTGCGCATGATCAAACTTCACTGTTGGAATATTTGCTTCCTCAATATATTCATTACACAACACGATTGGACCGTGCTGTAAGTATGGCTCTACATCTTCCCACGGATTTTCTAGTGAACATAGAATAATCCCATCTACTTGTTTCGTAGATAATAATTGTAAATACTCCATCTCTTTTTCCGGTAAATATCTTGTTTGACAAATAATCAGTTTATATTTATGTTCAGAAGCAGCAATCTCGATTGCTTCAATAAATCTACTGAAGAAAGGATTTGTAATCCTTGGAACTAGCACCGCAATTGTTTCCGTTTTTTGTTTACGAAGCCTTCTCGCCGCAGAATTAGGAACGAAGCCTAAATGCTTCATTGCTAATTGAACCCTTTTTTTCTTCTCATCTGAAACATATGGATGATTATTAATCACCCTAGAAACCGTTGTCCTTGATAACCCCGCTAATTTCGCCACGTCCTCTATAGTCGACACGAAATTCTCCCCCTTTGCATGAAAACGTTTTCTTAAATTGATTATATAGTATATTATTGGAAACTGCAATATCGGTTGTTATGATTTTACTATATTAATATTATACATAGGAAAAAGTCTGTTAATGCAGGGGCAATATACTACTTTTAGAAATTTACGTTATGTACATTCCTTTTCTTAATACCATATATCCTTTATTCAATATAAAACCCCATCAATACGTCATCTCCATATGATCCATCTTCATACTTTATTTGCTTTCGTTGTCTCCCTTCTTCTACAAAACCCATACGTTTGTACACTTTAATTGCCCGATCATTAACAGAAACTACACCTAAGCAAATTTTCTCTAAACCTTTCTGCCCTTTCGCCCAACTAATAAGAAATTCAATTAATTTCGTGCCGATGCCTTGATTACAATACGCCTCTTTAATCCCCATTCCCATTGTGCCTGCGTGTTGTAACCGTTCTAGTTCATATCGGTTGAAATTTAAAAATCCAACTACCTTCCTATCTACTTCATACACGATATAAAGATTACCTTTCTCATTACTTTTCCGTATCTTTTCTCTTTCTGCATTACTATCATTCGGTAACTTCTTTGGGGATACTATGAAAAATTTTGTAGTAGTTTCCGATAATATAATTTCTTTTCTAATATTCATAATTGTTTCTGCATCAGTCTCTTTTACTAACCGTATCATTGAATCACCTCGTACTTTTTCTTTTTAAGAATAATATTAAAACTATAAAACGCCCAATATGCAATATTACATATTGAGAATCTTTTTACTCTTGATACAATATTCATATATCAAAATAAAAGGAATGTATGCAATGAATCCAATATTAACAGCTGCAAAACAACTATTACATAAAGAAGAAAAGATTTTATCTACTTTAAAATGTTCACTTACTGGCTATATGATTACGCATAAAGTCCCATATCGTGGCATGTTACTTGCTACTAATAGAAGACTTCTCTTTTTTAGCCAATATAAAAACACATTCATTGCCGAATTTGATTATGAAAAAATATTATCCGTAGAAACGAAGAGAAGAATCTTTGACAAAAAAATAATATTTTACTATGAAGATGAATATATAACACTTGGATACATTACAAGTTCGAATGTTGAAGCGTTCATAGACTTACTACAAAGAAACAGCAAGACTAGCACAGGCTTATAATCAGCGGGGATCCCCTCGCTGATTCATTATTTTAACTCCTCCCACTTCGTCCAAACTTCTCTCCCGTTTATACGGTACATATTATCCTCTCTATCCATAAACCTATGTACAATAAATTCACGTCTAATTGTACAAAAATCATCATGATATTGTTTTATGAATGTATTAATTTCTTTTTCTGTATATTGATTTTCAGCATTTAACTTGCTAACTAAATGCTCTAACAATACTAGTTTTTTCTTCTTTTGACCTGGAATCGATTTTAAACGATCCTCTTTATCGAAAAAGTTACGAATGGTCGTATCGCGGAATTTCATTTCACTTTCAGTCATTTTGTTGTCCTCCATCGATTTTCACGCCATAAAACTTTATTATTTGTCCTCACTATTCTTCTTCATTCTTTTACTTATAACATCCATAAAGTAATACCCGCTAATTAGCACATAGTAAACTAAAAGTATTCCTAGTGCATCTTTCATATTTATATATTTTTCTTTATGAAACAAGATAGGTGAAAGGGCGTAAACAAGAAAGATGATTAGCGGATTTAAGATAAAATAATAAGTAAGATTTCCTTTCATCATATCAACTCCTCTATTCTAGTTTTCTCTGTAAATTGTTGTAAATCCTTTTCTTTCGTTTAAACTGCACATGCGATATGGTGAAATTAAGGAGAAGGATGATTATAAATGATATTTCACTCTAAAATTGATAAATTTTTCTTATCCATTATCTTTTTTGCTATTTTTCACCATAGGTGCTTCAACACTGCTTCCTCCCTTATTCGATAATGAAGCTACTACGACAGACGTATATATTCTACTATCTATTTTCTTTGTATCTTCTGGTTTCCTATTATGGAATTCCTTTTCATTTTTACTCCTCTCACCCACACTTTCTTCAAACTGACTTACCACTTTTACATTTGCAACCCATTATTCAAATTAACAAATTAAAAATGGTAAATTATGTTACAATTAACTTATACATACTTTGGAGGGTACATAGTGAAAAAAGCTATTATAGTATTAAGCATTCTATATCTTATTTTAACCGTACATACAGGAGCTGTTCTTTTAGGAAAAGAAGATTATAGAAGTGCTATCAATACATTAAAAGAAACGAAAGAAGTCTCTTCATTTCAATCTGCAAAAGACGGTGTGATTTTATTAAAAGGAGCATTAACTACTGCGCAACCTATTACAGAGGAAAAACTTCAAAATAAAGAATTCGCACTCCTTGAAATTAATACGTATAAACGACGAAAAGCAAATTGGATAAACATTGATACAGAGCAACATATTGCAAAGCAGCTCTTACTAAATAATGAGGTTCTTCCTGCATTAAAAGAAATTCGTTTTTCGATGGAACCAATTACACTGTCAGGAAAAGATATTTCCATCGAAGATTACTCACTAAAAAAGAATGATACTCAATTAACAATTAAAAGTAAAGGATACCGATATACGGGAATAGAAAACAAATCAGACACTCTTATTTTTGGCATAAAAAAGGGGGATACCCTTGAAGGGTATAGTGGTTCTGAAATTCTAATAGGAAAAACAAAAGAGGAAATTGCTAGTAATATGAAACTATATACTTTTGCTGAAAAATATGGTCCATTTATTTGGATTGTAGCTACAATTATTCTTATAAGTATCGTTATATACTTGTTCCGTAAAAACAGAAAAACAAATGAACTTTCTCAACCAATGAAGTGAAACTTTAATCAGTGGGGGTTTCTTCATCCCCCACTGATTATTAGCCCTCACCAATGGGGCTTTAATGGGCAGTTGATCCCCACCTAACTTCTTTGCTTTCGCTGAATTTTGAGGTGGGGTCTTACTGCCCATCATTAAAGCGGGATAAAACAAAACTAATAAAAAAAGCACCAAAAAGGTGCTTTTATCTACGCTTCAACCGATTGGTTTTCAGCAACATTTTTAAATTGTCGTTTGTGCATCAAAGTTAAGGAAGCGATTGTTCCAAGTGATAATACAACGATAAAGATCATGAGCATCCCTATGTTTTGCCACATGAAGTCAAAGTCTCCACTTGATACGACTGCTTTCAATCCTGATACAGAGTATGTCATCGGTAACCAAGCATTGAATGGTTGTAAAAACTTCGGAATCAACTCTAACGGGAATGTTCCAGCACTTGTTGTAAGCTGCATAATTAATGTGATGATGGCGATAAAACGGCCCGCATCACCGAATGCTGTTACTAAACATTGAATTAATGCAATAAACGCTAAACTTGTAACGATGCTAAAGAGTATGAAGTACGGAATACTTTGTACTTCTACACCTAATCCGAACAGTAATATAACATCTGCTACTATCGCTTGAATAATACCGACGGATAGTAAAACACCGAACTTACTAATAAACCAGCTAAACCCTGATTTTGGAACACCGACTGTATCGCGTAATGGGTATACGATAGATAGTAGTAATGCCCCAACGAATAAACCAAGTGATAAAAAATATGGTGTAAATCCAGTTCCATAGTTTGGAACTTCCGCTATTTTTTCCGTCTTCACTTTTACAGGACTTGCAAACATATCATACGTTTTATCCGTCCCTTTTACTTCACCAGTTTTTTCTGCTCCTTCGCCAAGTTTCTCAGCAAGTTCACCTGAACCATCGTTTACTTTTACGAGACCATCCGTTACTTTTCCTGATCCGTCTGCTAGTTTATTTACACCGTCGATTAGCTGGGTTGAGCCAGTTGATAATGTACCTAAGCCTGTTGTTACTTGACCGGAGCCGTCTGCTAATTGATTTACTCCACCTGCCATTTGATTTGCTCCTACAGATAATGTTCCTAAACCACCTGTTACTTGGCTTGAACCATCTGCTAATTTGGATACCCCTGCTGATAATGTTCCTAAACCGCCTGTTACTTGACCGGAGCCATCTGCTAATTTGGACACCCCTACAGATAATGTTCCTAAACCGCCTGTTACTTGGCTTGAGCCATCCGCTAATTTCGTTACTCCTACAGATAATGTTCCTAAACCGCCTGTTACTTGGCTTGAGCCATCTGCTAATTGATTTACTCCACCTGCCATTTGGTTTGCTCCTGCAGACAATGTTCCTAAACCGTCTGTTACTTGACTTGAGCCATCTGCTAATTGATGTACACCACCTGCCATTTGATTTGCTCCTACAGATAATGCACCTAAACCACCTGTTACTTGACCAGAGCCATCTGCTAATTGATTTATCGCATCAATTAATTGACCGGATTCATTTTTAAATTTATTTGCGCCTTCTTTTGCTACATTTAAATTCTTACCAAACCCTTGGAAATTTTCAACAAATCCTTTTTGTGCACTGGCTAATTTCTCAATACCCTCTGTTAAAGAGTCCAATTTCGCTGTATTCGGTAGTTTGTTTTGTGCATCACTTGTTTTTTGATTTATTTCGCCTTTTAATTGTTTTACTTCTTCATTTAATTTATTTGTTCCACCTGCTACTCCGGTAGATTTTTGTTGAACTGTAGCTGTACTTTTTGCAGCACTTGTTATAAATGGTTGTAACTGCTCTTGATATTCTTTCGGTAAACTCTCGATTTGCTTTTGTAAATTCGCTACATCTTGCGCTGCATTTTTTGCATCTCCTGCTGTTGATTGCGTAAGTTCATTTAACTGATTTACATTCGCCCCAGCTCCATCTATTTTCTCATTTACTGTATTCAATATAGAAGGGCCTTTCGACTGTATTTCCTCTAAACCTGCAGCAGAATTTTTCACTTTACTATTTAAATCTTGCAAACCCTTTTCAATTTTTTGAGAAGCTACCTCTAATTGGTTTTGTCCCCCAACCAGTTGTTCCATACCATTTGATAAATCAGTTGTTCCTGTTTTTAATTCACCGGATTTACTTACTAATTTGTTCAAACCACCGGTCACTTTCTCAGATCCATTACGCAATTCGCCAATACCTTTTTGCATTTCACCCGTTTTGTTATTTAACGTATTTAAACCGTCTGTTACTTTTCCTGACCCATCTACTAATTTTCCGATACCTGTTTGCATCTCACTTGTTTTACTATTTAACGTATTTAAACCGTTCGTTACTTTTCCTGAGCCGTCTACTAATTTCCCGATACCCGCATTGCCATTTAGTGCATGTAAACCATCTGTTACTTTTCCTGATCCATCTACTAATTTCCCGATACCTGTATTGCTATTTAGTGCATGTAAACCATCTGTTACTTTTCCTGATCCATCTACTAATTTTCCGATACCTGCATTGCTATTTAATACATGTAAACCATCTGTTACTTTTCCTGATCCATCTACTAATTTTCCGATACCTATTTGCATCTCACCTGTTTTACTATTTAACGTATTTAAACCTGCTGTCACTTTCCCAGATCCATCAAATAGTTTCCCAACGCCATCCTTCATCTCCCCAGATTTCCCTTGCAGTGTATGAAGGCCATCCGTCACTTTACTTGAACCATCATGCAGCTCACTTGATCCGTCGTGTAGTTTATTTGCTCCTTCCGCCCCATCTGCTAATCCTTTTGAGACGTCTTGAATGGAATCAAACATTTTCTCTGCATATGTTTTCGTTAACGTGCTTGCTACTTCACCTTTAATTTTTTCAATGGCTGTTCCGCCAATTTGTGAAGATAAGAAGTTCAAACTTTCGTTTGGAATATATTCTAAGTTTAATGGCTTCGGATCGTCTTTTAGTAACGTTGTAGCGTTACTTGAGAAGTCATCTGGAATGCGCACTAACATGTAATACTTTCTACCTTCCATTCCTTTCTTCGCTTCTTTTTCACTTACGAACTCCCATTTAAAACTTTTATTATCTTTTAAATTATCAACGAGCCCTTTTCCGACCTCAATTGGTTTCCCATCAAATACTGCGCCTTTATCTAAATTGACTACTGCAACTGGTAAGTCATCTAACTGTTTATACGGATCCCAAAAAGCCCACAAAAACATCCCTGCATATAAAATTGGTACGAATAAGACCGCAATAATTGGAATTAATATTTTTTTACTTTTTATAATTTCCGTGAACTCTTTCCGAAGTAACTGATTCCCTTTCATAATTTCTCCCCCTTTTATAAAATGACCAAAATGTTCATATAGTCATTTTTACCCAAACAAAAAGGCTATACTTGTTCATACATATGCCTTATCCCTGAATTTATTACTATGCAACTTTTTCTTATTATGATTATAATTTTTCTATATCCCCCCTTAACTTAAATATATGACCGCATTGTTCATTTGGTCATTTTTTTTATAAAATTAAAAGGATTATCTTAGTTTGACAATCCTTTTAGTAAATAAAGTTCAAATAACTCTGCAATTTTTTCTTTTTCTAGCGGTTCGTGATTTTTTTCCCAATCAAAAATAAGCGATACATATAGACGAAGCATAATAAATGCTGTAATTTCTGGATCACATTTGCTAATTTCACCTTTTTCAATCGCAATTTTTAAATACGATTGAATAACAGAAACGATTTCCACATCAACTTGTTGCATCACTTCTTGTACTTCTTTCGTTCCCATATCGCGCTCTTCTTGAATTAATTTAATCATGAGCTGATGTTCTTTTCTAAATTCCAAGATGCTATATAATGCTCTATGTACATTTTCAAAAAATGAAACATCTGAACGAATTGCACTTTCTGCAACTTGCTTCATTTCTGTAATTAAATTAGAAATAATTTCACCAAATAGCTCTTCTTTATTTTTGAAAAAAGTATAAATCGTTCCTTTTCCTACATTCGCTAACTTCGCTACTTGATCCATCGTTGTTGCTTTATAACCGAACGCTGAAAAAGACTTTGTTGCAGCTTCAATAATAGAACGTTTTCGATCTATCGCCACATTGTCACCTCCAAAAATGACCAATTGGATAATATAGTCAATCAGTACATCTTTGATATTACCACACGCTTACATTCTATACAAGTTCTCTTTTTATTATTTCCAGTATAAAAGATTTCAGTCAAGTTATATCATACTGTCCATAGTGTATCAAAAAGTATACTTGTATGGAAAGCTAGAATATATTCATAATAATTGCTGGCTAGATCCCACTAGAAATTTAATAAAATAGACAGTGTTCTTAAAACTAAAAGTTTAAGAACACTGCCTTTTATTTTGACATAGAAAGTAATATTTTCTCCATTTCTTTCTTAGTTAGCTCATCATCGATTATCTCTTCGTATATCTTTGTATCTCTTGTAAAAATATCATTCACTATGACAATTTGATACTCACTATTCTTACCTTGTGCTGGTACAAACATTTTAAGGCCTCTTAACTTCCCCTCTCCATGAGAAGATTTATTATATACCATTCCTTTCCCATCTAAACTATAACTTTCTAGATTCTCTACTCCAGGCATCATATAGTGTAGCGGATCCTTACCACCATTAACATTACCATCCATATACATCCTTGACTGGTAAATTGTAAAACCATATTTTCCTTTTGTATATTCTGATTTAATAACTAATTCTACATCTCTTCCAAAATATGAGTCAGCCCATTCTCTCTTTAATTCATAACCTTCAGGTATATAAGTCGGCTGCTTAATTTGATACGGTACATGTTCTTTCGCTTCTTCTATAGTATATGTTAAAGACTTCTCCAGCTTATCTCCAAGCGGTTTTAATGTCTTCTCAATAGTAGCTAGTCTTTCTTGATCAGCTTTCTTCAAGCGTTCAGGTTTATATTCCTTTGTATCTCCATCATAATTCTCAGGCACATTTTTCTTAACCATTGCTTTTTTATGAATTTCTTGCGCTTCCTTAAATAATCGAACATACTGCTCAAATTCTTCTTTTGTAAAATTCTTTTCTGCCAAATACAAAAAATCTGTATTCTTTTTATATGACGTTATTGACATCCCCCATTCTCTACTTGCATTCTCCGGTGTACCTAATACTGTTTCTATCGCTTTTTCAAATGCCGCTTTAGATTGCTTTTTTTCTACAACTTTTTCTTTCTGTCTTTCATCTCCCTCAGTTATCCTTGCATTTAATAAAAATCCGCCCGCTATAGCTGCTATAGCAATCACTCCGAGTAAAGAAAGACGATACGATTTCTTTTGGAATTTTTTAATCATAACGATTCTCCTTTTTAGTGTTCGTTTATTTCTACTTAAATTTGCTAGGCTTGGTACTTGATAGGAATAGTGTTCTAGAAGGGTAATAATTGTATGTCCGTATGCAATTTGCTCCTCTTTATCTATGAAAGTAAGCGCATATGCATCACATGCCAATTCTTGATCTTCTCGCATACAAAAATAGGCGTACCAAAGAATTGGATTGAACCAATTTAATAGGATTAAGCTATACATAATCCAATTTACAGCTACATCATTTCTTTTAATATGAGCTAACTCATGATAAAAAACATATTGTAATTGTTGCTCATCTAATACTTTCAAATGTTTTTTTGATAGCAATACTTTTGGGCGGAAGAAACTAAACACAGTTGGACTCGCAATCTTTCCTGCTAGACGTAATGAAACTGCCTTCTTCATTTTCATAGACTGCTTACAGCGATTAAACACTGTAACGACCTGTTCATCCATAATATCCGGTTGTTTCTTTATGTAAGAATATAAACGTCTATTTGTAATAAACGTGATGGCTGCTAATACAATTACCCCAGCTAGCCACACATATAAAGCAAGTTTGTATAAAGAAAATGTAGTCTGTTTTTCCGAACTGACTTCTACTTCCGGTTCGCTAGTTTTTGTCACCATTTTAGGATTTGATTCCAATTCCACTGTACGATCGCTTTCTATGTTCACTCTACTCTCAGTAGACGGCATATTTTTTGGAATAACTTCTGATACGCTAGAACTATAAGAAAGTAATGAATAAATGCTATACGAGCTATCTGGCGACCATGGTAAAAGGAGTCTAATCATTAATACAATCCACAGCATATATTGCCATCGGGGGGGTAATTTATTTCTAAATAGAACTTTTATACATAAAATAAATCCAACTAATATGCTGGCCATAAGTGACGTTTCTATAAGCCAATCAAAAAAATGAGGAAGGTATACATTTATAAGCGTGTTTATCATTTTTATCGATCCTTCCTCTTATTCTCCTCTGTCTTCTCATCTAAAATGCGTTTCAGTTCATTAATATCTTCTGAAGACAATTTTTCCTCTTTTAAAAAATTAACAAGTAACGGTTTAAACGCTGCACCGCAAAAACGCTTTAGTAAAGATTTCGTTTCCACTTGCAAATAATTATCTTGTGATACTAACGGATAATAAGCATACATTCGCCCTTTATCTTGATGATAAGAAACGGCTTCTTTTTGTACTAATCGATTAATTAATGTGCGGATTGTTTTCGGTTTCCAGTCCATTGCATCTTCCAGTTCTTCTATAATTTCATTCGCTGTTTGCGGAGAACTCGACCAAAGTACTTTCATAATTTCTAATTCCGCTTCAGATATTTTAGGTAATTGATTTGTCATCGTATGTTTCACTCCTAAGTATTACATTTGTAATCTATAATTAAGATTACAAATGTAATACTTAATTGTCAACCATATTTTAGAAAAATCCCTTTCAGCTAAACCTTACTTCACAACAACAAAATTCCTCTTTTTCAAATAATCAAATAAAAAAACAAGAAAATCTTTACAATTAATAGTAATATAGAAAATAGACAAGTTTATCAAAATAGTGGAGGCTTTTTCAGTCATGATGCGTGCGCTTCGTTTAAATATAAAGCAAGCTTTTTGTAATCGTGTTTCTTTAATTATTATGTTTAGTGGACTAGCTCTTATTTTTATTTACCATTATTATTATGTAATTCGTTACATTGGGGATGGAACGGATGCCTTTGTAACAACAGCTGTTAAATGGATTGGATTTCGCGACAATGAAATGGATGTTTATTTATTATTAATGCCCGTTATTGCTAGTTTCCCCTTTAGTACAAGTTACAATTCGGATAAATCAGATGGTTTTAAACCGTTTGTAAGTAAAGGGATTTCTTTGTTCCCTTATTCAGTAACGAAATATATCGTTACATTCTTTTGTGGCGGATTTCTTTATACATTTCCATTCATCTTATCGTTATTATTTTGCAAATTAACCATTCCAGACGGAGAACCGACTGCTGGTTCAGGCATTATAAATGATAATGGGATGTTTGCAAACTTATATTACGAATCTCCCCTCACTTACATTGCTGTATATATCGGAATTAATTTTTTATTTGCAGGTTTAATGGCCCTTTTAGGACTTGCAGCATCTGCGTGGTCACAAAAGGACTATATGGCGATTCTTTTCCCATTTGCAGTTGCCTCCATTCCATACGTCCTGCTAAATACGATATTCCCTACAATAGGCGGAGCGCCTTTTCATTTATATGACCCAAAACAACCGTTGCATGGCATGTCTCCGTATATTTTAACGATGCAATGCACTTTCTTCCTCCTCGTTAGCTTAATCATGTATATACAAGGAGTAAAACGTGATAGAAAAAAATATAGAAGAAGGTTGCAAAAAAGAGAGCGGTGTAGAAAGGCGTTTCAAGTAATTTCAGACTAAATCATTGAACGAATAAGAGCGTAATTCCCTAAGTTAACATAGAGAATTACGCTCTTATTATCATTACATATAATCATCCTCCCCTTTACGGTGTACCTGCCAATCCCCATAAGATAACGAACACCGCAAAATAAATTGCTTTAATACCTACCACTGAACATAATAAAATAATTGCATATTTACTTAATTCTCTTCTTGCACCTATTAAAGTGAAAATAACCGCCAAACTAAATGTTATATAAGAAGCTGCTGTATGTATTAAGTTATACGTAATATCTAGATTGCTTGTAAGTCCTGTTATATCAGCTACAAACTGAAGCATGATGATCGTACTAAAAAAAATTGCAAACTGATTCATTACCTTTCCATTTATTTGTAACTGCATTGTTGTCCCCCTTATTAAAAACTAAATATTCAATCAATTTTATCATTAGATTACAAAAAAAGGAATAATCTCTTTATACTATTCTATAACGATGCAAAAAAAGAACGCTTAGTCACCTAAGCGTTCCCCACTTTAAGAAGCCTTCTTCAAATCAATTTGAGCAAGTACTGGGTCGTGGTCACTTACACGTCCGTGTTCTTTCATAATGTTTGAGTTTAAGTGTACTGGGTCTACAATTGTGTGTGGTGCGATATTGTTTGTTACTAAAATATGATCTAACACTTGTGCATTTCCTTCATGAATGTACGTGTAGCGGTTCTCTTTCGGCACTGTGTTTAACATATCTTTTAAGATTGTTCCCTCTAGTGTTTTTAGTGGTTTAGAGAATTCGAAATCGTTCATATCACCTAACACAACAACTGGTGCATTCGTATTCTTTTTCTGGATTCCTTGCACGAAATGATTTACTTCTTGTGCTAACTGAATTCGTTTGTCTTCACTCTTTAATACGAGCGGCTGCACTTTTCCAAATGGCGTTGCATCTCCTAGTTTTGAGTTTAAGTGATTTGCAACGACAACAATGTTTTGTCCTTGGAACGTAAATTCTGCCGCTAGCGGTTTACGTGTACTTTCAAACAATAGATTTTCGTCTCCAATACGAACAACATTTTTATCAAGTAACTTTGGTACCGTCGCTAATTTCACGCGTGATGGATTATAGAAGAAGCCGACGCGAATATTCGCTCCTGGTGCTCCTCCGTCTTGATTATTGTTTGGAGCGATTTCTACATACTCATACTTCGGTCCACGAATTTCTAGAACTGCATCAATGATACGTTTTGCGCTTAATGACGCATCTGTTGTACCGTCATTAATTGATCCGTTATTATCTTGCATTTCCTCTACACCGATAATATCTGGCATTTTTAAGTTGTATTTAATAGAATACGCTAACGCTTTTACCTTTTCATCTGTTGTTTCTTTTTTATTCGCTGAGAAGTTTTCAATGTTATATGTAGCAACCGTTAACTTATCAAGACGTGGCTGAATATTTGCGCCTACTTGCTTAAATCCACCATCCACTACAGCTGGCAGTTCTGTTATTGGCGAAATACGGAAAGAACCGTAATCATATCCTACTACCCCTGTTATATCTCCAGTGAAAGTATCTCCTACTTTTGCTACATAATCGCGAGGTACTTTTACAGAAAGACGCTCTGGGTTTAATTGATTTTCATCTAATAGAGGTGTCCCATATTGTGTTACTATTTTATCTCCACCATTTTTTACTGTTACATATAAATTCCCGTTTTTCTGAGGTGTAATAATTTTTGGTGTTGGCATCGTAACACGCATACCTTCTATACTTTCATAGAAGTCGATTGCATCTTCATTTGGATCAAATAAACCAAATGCATCATTATCAATAATCTGGTCCGGGATTTTCACACCGTTTTCTCCAAGTACAATCGGTGCCGGCAAAGATTGATCTTTTGCGATTACAGCAACGCGACTCGCCTTAATTTCTGTCGTCGTTAAGTCTGTTTCAAATCGCTCTGCATATCCTGCTCCTACATATTCTTCTACTACTCCATCAACTTGAATAAGATCTCCTACTGCTACATTCGCATCTTTTTTATATACGTACATACCTTCTGAAGTAGCTGGATCATTATCTGGCTGATTATCTTCTATATAAAAGCCGTTTTTATCAAGCGCTGTGACAACGCCTTCCACATTGTTTACTTTCTTCCCGTTGTAAGGAGACATATGTGATTTTCCTTGAATGTCATGAATACGAACCTGTTCATTATTTACGATAATAAATGAAAATGTCGAAATTGCTGAAGAAGTAAGTCCTTCTTTTTCTGCGATTGCTTTCACTACACTATTTTCATTCACTATAATTTGTCCATTATAACGAACGCTTTTATTAGTAGGATTAGAGCCATCTAACGTATAGTAGATTGTTGCGCCTTCTGTATTCGTCGTTAATGTTACCGCTGTTCCTTTAGCAACTTCTCCGCCGTTCGGCGAAGCTACTACATCGCTAACACGATTTTGTCCTTCACCTTGAAACTTATAAGCTGTTACTGATTTTAGACCTGGGTTACTAAAATATAATTCAAGAGTCCCAGTCAAACTAACTTTCTTCCCGATATTTTCAGGGTGATCTTTTACATTCACTGCCGTTCTCACATCACCTTTTGGCAACTGAACGGGCATGATTTTGTCTGGATTCGTTTCGTTTGGCGAATCTGCAATTGCTACGTTTGTATCATCAAACTTAGCTGGATCCTTCGTATATTTAGAAGAACTTTGCGTATATCCAACAATATATCCTTCCACAATCCCCTTCGTTTTCCCTTGCTGCTTAAATACTTGAATTGCTTTTTCTACTGACATAGAAGCAGTTTCTTCTGCTTGCGCTAAAGTTCCAGTAAATGAAAGCAATAGCAAGAATGATAAAAAGACGCTTAACAATTTCTTCACAGCCATTTTCCTCTCCCTATTTCATATTTTCTCAGCATTTCTATCATAACAAATGATTCGTTATATAGAACTATTTTTCGACAAATTTTACAAAAGATTTATTTAATTTACAAGCTTTCAAACTATAATACAAAATAATAATTTTACACCTTCTACAAATGCACTCTATAATGTTAGAGAGAGAAAACAGAAAATATCGATATTTGATTGGCATGTAAAATGGATTCATTTGAATAGGAGTGATTGGATGGAAGTGCAAACAGAAACATACCGCGCAGCTATGAATGGAACATTAGAACGTCATTTTTCAGATATGATTGCTGTTATACCAACTAGAATTACAATTGAGCAGTTAAAACACCGACTAGAAATTATCGCTACTAAAGTTGATGAGTTAAAAATTGTTTATAGTGATGAGACAAGCCTTATTGTTGAATTACATATGGGTGAAACAGTCATACCGTATGAACTGCATATTGATGAGGCGAACGACCCAGAAGAATATAAAATGTATAATAGACAAGATTCTACAATTGTAGATCGTAATTTTGAAGATGTGGCTTTCGGCACTGAAATTTTCACTCGTACGCTATTTGTAGGCGATGTACTGGACTGCTTTTTCCAGCAGTTACAGTTTTTATGGAATCTCGCCCCAGATTTGTTATTTGTAATAGATTCAAGTGCAGCAATGAAAGTGATATCTAGAAGCTATATTGAATATCACGTTGAAAATGAATTATTACCTGACATTCCTGACTTGTACGTTATTCATTCTGTTTATGAAGACGATAAAGATGATGAGCCTACGCAATATTGGTTTCATACACATGGTCTTTTAAGAGCAGGCGTAACTGAAATAGAGTTAATTATTCCAAATCGCATTTCTTCCTACTACGGCATTGGCGATCTCTTTCAAACATTTGCTAATAATGCCGTTGAGAATGGACAAGTCCCTATGAATGAGCCTATCGTTATCGCGCATAGTCAGCAAGGTTCTATACATACAGTCGCTGTTCCGTGGGAAAAAGGATTATCTTATATAGGGCATAAAACGAGTATGGACCAATTATCTTCAATCGAGGATGAAGAAGTGAAACTACAACCAATAGATGCACAAAATACATTCTTAGGCGGAATGGATGCCCGAGATGAATACCATCAATCTCCATCCGTTCTCTTATTCAAATTTAATACTTCAGAAGAATATATTGAAAGTTTTTTCAAAGAACACGAGGAAGCTACAGGGCTCATGTTCTATAAAACAAATAGTGAAACGGCTCGTATGGCTTACAATGCGAAAAATACTTTCGGGTATTTCAGCAACATTTTTCATATTGAACAATCAAATGAAGATTTTCGTTTCCTTGCTAAGTTTGGTGTCTCCTACGAAGAAGGAAAAAGTGAACATATGTGGTTTGAAATGCAAAACATTACGGAAGATTTCATTCAAGGAATACTCATTAATGAACCATATTTTATAAAAGATATGAGTGAAGGAAATAGTTATCATTTAGATTTTGATAACTTAACAGAGTGGATTATTTATGCAGGAGATGCCGTTATAAAGCCAAATAACTTATATATGTTTATTGGCGAATAAATATTTTATATAATAAACGAAACGCCTTCAATATGATTGAAGGCGTTTCTTATAGTTTATTGTGCGATTAATTCAGCATCTATTACTTTCTCCAAATGAGATAATACACGCTTTGCAGCTTCCTCACCTTGATTAATACAATCTGGAAGTCCAGCACCAGCATAGGAGCTACCTGCCAAATATATACCAGGTAACTCTTTCTCCATAAATGTTGTGAGCTTTTTCATTCGCTCGTTATGACCTACTGTATATTGAGGCATCGCTTCTTTCCAGCGACTTACGATTGTAAACTCTGGATCCTCTGTAATATCCATCGTCTTTCGTAAATCTTCTAGTACGAGCTGAACGAGTTCTTCTTCAGTTTGTTCTACAACCGCTTCATCACCAGCACGTCCAACGTAACAGCGAAGGAGTGTTTTTCCTTCTGGCGTTGTATGTGGCCATTTTTTATGCGTCCACGTACATGCTGTAATGGTGTAATCGCTATTTCGTGATACGACAAATCCTGTACCATTAATATCGCGCTGGATTGCGGACTTTTGGAAAGCAAGTGCGACATTCGCAACGGATGTGGATGGAATATTACGGAAGAAACGAAACTGCTTGTACTGAGCAAACATGGACGGCAATACTTTATGCGAAGTTGCCACTACGATGGCGTCCGCTTCTATTTCTTTTCCGTTACTAAGAGTAATCGTATAACCATCACCCTGTTTTGCAACTTTTTCAATGCGAGTTCCCTTTATTATCGTACCTTCATGCATCTTTGCTTCGAGAGATTTTACGATAGATTCTAAACCTGTTTTCACTGTTTGGAAGATTCCTTTTTTCGGTTCAGCTTTCTCTTCTTTCGGAGCGAGCGTACGCATACCGAGTGAAATACTGCGATGTTTCTGCTCAATTTGATACATTTGCGGGAATGTTGACATTAAGCTCATTTCATCAATATCCCCTGCATAAATACCTGATAGTAACGGTTCTATTAAGTTTTCAACCACTTCGTTTCCGAGGCGATGTCTGAAAAATTGTCCGAGTGATTGGTCAGATACTGGCTTTGACCTCGGCATTAATAGATCAAAACCAGCTCTTAATTTACCAATTGGGGAGAACAGCCCGGAAAATAGAAACGGCGTAATTTGCGTTGGAATTCCCATCATTGATCCGCTCGGCATTTTATGTAACCGATTGTTTACGAGGATAAATGATTGACCGGCTTGATTATTTACAAGTTCATCGCCAAGACCTAATTCTTTCACTAATCTAGCTGCACTTTCTTTTCGTGCTAAGAAAGAATCCGGTCCGCGTTCAATTGTAAATCCATCTTTTCGAACGGTTTGAATTTTTCCGCCAAGTTTACCCGATGCTTCTATAAGTAATGTATCAATCGGCAAGTTTTTTTCATGAATATTTTTTTGTAAATTATACATTGTTGTTAATCCAGTGATGCCTCCGCCGACGATCACAACTTTTTTCCTCAAGCAGGCTCCCCCTTTCTTCTTACAGTACAGATTCTTTTTTCTTTAATACAACATCTGTTAAGCAATCAATAAATGCGTCCGATGCATTTGGCATTTCTGGACGATAATATTTCGCGCCAATTTCATCCGTTACAACTTTACACTCAAAGTCGTTGTCATATAAAACTTCTAAATGTTCCGCAACAAATCCAACTGGTGCATATACGAATGAAGTATAACCGTGCTTTTCATTTAGTTCTCTCGTTAAATCTTGTACATCTGGACCAATCCAAGGATCTGGTGTGTTTCCTGCACTTTGCCAGCCTACCGCATAGTTTGCTACTTCAGCGCCACGCGCGATGTAATCAGCTGTTTCATTTAATTGATCTGGATATGGATCGCCCATTGCAATAATTTTCTCTGGTAGGCTGTGTGCAGATACGATTAGTACTGCTTTTTCACGCTCTGCGTCTGACATGCCGTTATATATACCTTTCACTGCATCGACCCAGTACTGGATGAATTTCGGCTCTTTATACCAGCTATCAATACCGTGAATTGTTAAGTTTCCAAGTTTCTCAGCTTCTTCTTGTGCTCGTCCAACGTATGATTTCACGCTAAAAGTAGAATAGTGAGGTGCAAGAACAAGTGCGATTGCATCTTGTATTCCGTCGTTATGCATATCTTTCACCGCATCTTCAATAAACGGTTCAATATGTTTTAAGCCAAGATACATATGGTACTCTACTTCATCTTGTACTTCATTTAAACGCTTCTCTAACTTCTTAGCTTGCTCTAATGTAATAGTAGCTAAAGGAGAAATACCACCAATTGCACGGTAACGCTCTGTTAAATCTTCCAGCATTTCAGGACTTGGCTTTCTTCCTCTACGAATATGTGTATAGTAACGTTCAATATCTTCTTCTTTATATGGCGTTCCGTATGCCATTACAAGCAAACCAATTTTCTTTTTCATACAGCAATTCTCCTTTACTTCGCTAACTGCCCTTTAGAGTATTCATGAATAAATGTAGTTAAACGTTTTAATGTATCTGGATTTACTTCTGGGAATACACCGTGACCTAAGTTAAAGATATAACCCGGCTGTTCCATCCCTTGATCTAAAATACCTTTTACATGTTCTTCAATAACAGACCATGGCGCAAGTAAGAATGAAGGGTCCATATTACCTTGTACCGCCTTATGAACGCCACGTGCACGTGCTTCTTCAATCGGTAAGCGCCAGTCTAAGCCGACTACATCAAGCGGTAAGTCGTGCCACTCATTCACTAAGTGTGCAGCTCCTACGCCGTGCATAATCATCGGTACACCCATCTTACGAACTTCTGCAAAAATACGCTCCATTGCTGGTTTAATAAATACGCGATAATCTGCTACATTTACTGTTCCAACCCAAGAATCGAAAATTTGAACTGCTTTTGCTCCTGCATTAATTTGCGCCTTTAAATATGTAATAACCATATCTGCTAGTTTATCCATTAAAGCGAACCAAGCTTTTGGCTCTGCATACATGAACGCTTTCGTATTATGGTAGTTACGAGATGGACCGCCTTCAATCATATAGCTCGCTAATGTAAATGGAGCTCCTGAAAAACCGATTAACGGTACGTCTAACATTTCTGTCGTTAATAAACGAATTGTATCTAGTATGTACGGTACGTCATCTTCTGGATTGATTTCCCCTAGTTTTTCTACGTCTTGTAAAGAACGGATTGGATTATCAATAACTGGGCCAATACCTGATTTAATTTCTACATCCACACCAATTGCAGGTAGTGGTGACATAATATCTTTATAAAGAATTGCTGCGTCTACGTTATATTGATCAACCGGCAATTTTGTAACGTAAGCACATAACTCTGGATTGTGTGTAATTTCAAATAAAGAATACTTTTCTTTAATCTTTCTATATTCCGGCTGTGAACGACCTGCTTGACGCATATACCATGCTGGTACATAATCGGTACGTTCCCCCCTACATGCTTTTAAAAATGTCTCATTTATAGTTCTTACCAAGACCCTTGCTCCCTTCCTTACCAATGCTTCGAATACGTTCGATATTTATCTTTTTTTACTATACAGCTTGTAAAAACAAAATGCATAATATTATGTACGTTGTTCATTAAATTGACACAAACACTCTTAAAAACGCTTACTATTTTCACAACATTCTTATTATAACACAGAGAAAAACTATGGTTTAGCTACTTTCGACTTTTCTCCTTCGCGATTCGTTTGTGTATTATATGGTACAACGTAAAAGCTCGGTTTTGAAAATATGTTAACGAACTTTTCCTCATATTCTCCAGCACCGTTTACAGTGCTAACATGCGTATGAATTCCGTTCTCCACTCTATAGATTCGGTACATAATTCTGTTATCTGGAAGTGGCGTCCAGCTTAATTTTGTTTTAAATAAACCGAAAGGACTAAATGATAGTTTCATTTTTACATCTTCAATTCTTCGTAGCCGAATCGGAGCACCGATTGTTTCCACACCTTCAGGTTTCATAAACTTCTCTTTATGCTCTACATTAGCCTTCGTTAAAATTTTCTTAAATAATTTTGTCGCAGATGCACTTTCTCCTTGCAACTGATGCTCCTTATCCGTACGGTCATAACCAATCCAAACAGCGCCTACTAAGTTCGGTGTATAGCCGACGAACCACATATCTCTTGCTCCCTTATCGTCATTTGGCAATGAAGTTGTACCTGTTTTCCCAGCTAACGCACCGTTATATACACCAACTCTCGCTGTTCCTTCCTTCACAACTCCTTCTAACATTTTCGTCATATACCATGCTGTCTGCTTCGAGAAGATTTTCGTCTCTACTTTTGGCGATTCCCCAATGATTGCACCGTGTCTATTTAATACTTTATCAATAACGTGCGGCTCAATAATATTTCCATTTGCTAAAAATGAACGATACATTTTTACAAGATCAAATGTTGAAACGCCATTTTTTAATCCCCCAAGCGCTGTACTTAAACCAGCATCTGCAATATGGACATTTCCTTTTTCTAAATATTGCTTTCCTTCTTCTACCCCTAACTCATTTAATAGAGAAACTGCCGGTACGTTTGCCGACTCTAAAATCGCATCATACATCGTCATTTCTTTTGAATACTCATGATTATAATTTCGAGGTTCATACCCTTCAAAAGAATTTCTTTCATTTGTTAATAAAGAATACGGATTATACTTTTTCGTTTCTAGTGCTGGTGCATAAACGATAAGTGGTTTTAAAACAGATCCAGGCTGCCTTTTGGCAAAAACACGATTAAATCCTCTCGGGACGTACTTTCTTCCCCCAATCGCCGCTTTAATCCCTCCCGTACGATTATCCATTAATAAAAATGCACCTTGCGCCCCTTCTTCTTTCCCAGGAAAATTCCTTGCATCTTGAAACTGGTTATACGCTACCTTTTGAATTTTTTCATCCATTGGTACGACAAACGTATATCCTCCGCGAAGTACTTCTTGATGAGACAACCCGTATAAACGAGCGGCTTCATCTATGACCATATCAATATACGGCATATATGCGAGTTCATTCTCATCTAAGTTTTTATAAAGAGCAATTGTCTTTCCTTGATAGCGAACGCTTTCTTCGGCAGTCAAATAGCCTTGTTTATGCATAAGTGACAACACGAGATCGCGGCGTTCCTTACTCTTCTCTGCAGAGTAGTACGGTGAATATCCGTTTGGTGACTTCGGAAGGCCTGCAAGCATTGCCCCTTCCTCTACCGTTAAATCCTCAACATTTTTATTAAAATACAACTTTGCTGCCGCTTGAATACCGTAAGCCCCATGACCAAAATAAATATGATTCATATACATTTCAAGAATTTGTTGCTTCGTATATTTTTGCTCTAATTGAAGAGAAATTGCGACTTCCTTCAATTTGCGCGTAAATGTTTTTTCACGAGTTAAAAAGACATTTTTAGCGAGTTGCTGCGTAATGGTACTACCGCCCTCTACCTTTTCTCCAGCTAACGTATCTTTATAAAGAGCCCGGAATATAGACGGATAATCAATTCCTTGATGCTCATAAAAACGGGAATCTTCCACCGCAACAAACGCTTGCTGCACATACTTCGGAATTTGCTCGACTGGTACGAGTTCCCTATTTTCTACGTATAATTTCGTAATTTCTTTTCCTTTCTGGTCAACAATACGTGATGAAGAGTGGAAAACGAGTTGCTTTTCATCCATCATATAGCCACCAGCTAACACGATAAGTTTATAGAGTACAATTGCTACTACAAACGTTGCGACGCCGCCTAATAAAGTCCACTTTACTTTCTTCATACATCGTCCTTCTTTCCAAATGATGGTACATTTATTATTTGAAAAAGAAGTATCTTTATGTATATAATCTTCGAAGTTTTTTAAGAGAGTTGATATAATAGAAACAAACTATTAAGGGGGCATTAAAATGAAGGCTATTATTTCATACGAAACACCTCTAGAACAATCACATTTCACTGCAAAAAATGATGAGAAAAATATGTTTTATAAAGAAAATACAGAAGAATCTGTAGAAGGCTCACTTCAGTATGACGTACTAGATGCTGTCGGTGAATTTAAAGGAAAATCTGGCTATATCGTTTGTAACAACATTTCTGTCACAGACGAAGGTCGCCCAGTATTTGAAAACCGCTTTAAAAACCGCGCAGGCCTTATTGAAAACGAACCAGGATTCCAAGCGATCCGTGTTCTACGCCCATTAAGTAACGATACATATGTCATCTTAACGATGTGGGAAACAGAGCAAAACTTTAAAGACTGGACAGAATCACGTTCATTCGAAAATGCTCATAAAAAACGTCCCACGCAAGCAGAAGGACAAGCTCCAGCGCATCCACATGCGGAACAGCAAAAGAGTATTTTCTCTCGTCCTTCTTTTGTGACTACTTTTGATGTGTTAGTTTAATTAAAAAGTAATACAACACTAGCAGTACGTGAAATTATATTAACGATTTTTCGAATATATCTATCACATCTTGAAATATATCAACGATTCGACTAAAGATATACATTTAATAACAAAAAGGAAACACCATTACACACCGGTGTTTCCTTTTTCTTTGTACCAATTATATATACGAAGTGTGTCCTCTTTTCGCATGTGCTTCACTTTATAACGATGCCCCGCTACCGATACGACAGCTGTACATAACTCGTCTTTCTTTTGAAAATACGATTGATTGTACCCCACTCCTTGAACATGTCTTCTACGCATGATTCCTGTATATTTCGCAAGACCTCTGTATACCATTGTTAATTGGTTTTCTTTCATCATATAACCACCGCTAGTATAACGAGCGTATGCGAGTATTGTAAATGCGATACATAGCGGGATAAGAGTGAACAATGCAATATACTGTTTAAAATATATACTTGCACCGGCAATTGGCACAGCGAGCACAGCACTTGTAATCCAGCCCATGATGATGTAACGGCGCAATGCCGCTTTCGGTAAATGAACGATTTCCTCCTCCATTTCATACGGCAACTGTAAATATGCGAGTAACTGCTGCACATTTTTTTTCTTCATAAAAGGATGTAGCATCACTTCATTCCCAGCGGATTCTATACTTTGAATGACTTCTACTTCGACAGAACAATACCCGATAGGCTGGCGAAGTATTCCTTCTTTCACAGTAATTGCTTGAATGCGGTGTAATTTTAACACAAACTCTTTCTTATCAAATAACCCTTGTACGATTCGAATTTCATTTCCGTTTCGCTCAATTTTAAAGTTTGCATATTTTAACGCATAGCCCGCTGTTGAAATAATCCAAGAAATTGCCATTAAAATTGCGGCCATAACGATTAATTCATATACACCGTTATCCATCACATACGCTTCCACTTTATTGATGAGCCATTCTGGTAGAAATTGATTAAACTCTGTGTAAAGGATTACTAACATAGAAAACACTAATCCAAATCTACCAGATGTAATAGATGCGAATAAAATTTCTTTCGCTGTTAACTGATAAACTGTCTTACTACCTTCTCCCGCAGGCACCTCTTCAGCCACAACGCTTCTTTCTTTATGTAATAAAGCAATTAGTCCCTTCGCTTCATCTTCTTTAATACCAGCTAACATCACTTCTGGCTCACTACCGCCGCCTGCAACTTCTATATTTAATTTTGTAAGTCCAAGTATTTGATAAATGATGTTAGAAGATGTACTAACATTTTGCACACGTTCTTTATTTAAGTAGCTTTCTTTCTTAACAAACACACCATGCTTTATATGTAAAATATTATTTTCAACCCAATACACCTTGAAATACCATTTTATAGCTGAGAAAATAGCCATAATAAATAATAAGGCCAAGAGAACAAGATGAAATAAATACCAAGGTTCCACTTCACCATCTGAGCGAAATAGAACAAGCAAAATAAAAGGCAACAAACTCGCAACCCTAATACCTAACAATATCGTGATCGGATGTTGCCTCTTATACATCCTCATCACTCACTTTCGCAAGTTCTCCAATTTGTCTTTTCAGCTGTTCTGCTTCTTCTTTCATTAAACCTGGGATACTATGAGAAGTTGCGGCTGTTGAAATGTGTAATTCTGCTAAATTATACTTTCTCATAATCGGCCCTTGCTCAATCGTTACGTGCTGCACACGGATCATCGGAATAAGTACGCGTTTTACAACGAACATTCCCTTTTGAATCTCAATCTCTTCTTCATTTAATCTGTAACTATAATAGCGCTGACGTAAATTTGGAAACACAAAATAATCAAGTGGAATAAATATAATAGCTCCTGTTACTAATAGTCCAAACAACCAGCCCCACCAGTTAAAGTTAATCATAAAAAAGAAATACGCAATTACGACTGTTAGTATAACTGCCGCCCCAATTAAAGCGTGAATCCTCCACACTTTCAGCATATTAGAATGAATCTCCCTTTCTAACGGCTGCATCTCATCACTCCAATTCTAGGAATTTATTACTTATATATTATCAAAAAATAAGGTTTTATATACAATTTTGTAAATTTATAGTCAAATAAAAATAGTTGAATCAAAAGCATGTTAAAAAACATACCTCAGTTTTTAAAATTACATATTATAAATATGAATTATATTGAACCAAATAAACCCTGCATGATTCATGCAAGGTTTATCGTTTTATACACAATATATTTCATTATTGTTGAGATATACTAGCATCGCTTTCAATTCGCTTTTCTTTTTGGCTCAGTTTTTTATCTTTAGATTTTTTTAATGTTAAAGTCATGCCAATAAAAATAAAAAGAATTCCTGTTATTTGCATTAAAGTTGGACGGAATCCAGTAAGTACAGTATCTAATAATATTGCCACTGCCGGATCTAAAAAAACTAATATTGAGATTGTTTTTGTAGATAAATGGCGTAAACTATCAAAAAACAGATAATACACTATCCCTGTGTGAATAAAACCAGTAGCTATAATATATGTCCAATTACTTTGAGTGAGGCCACTAAAAGCATCTAAATCTATAAATGGTATTAAAAGAAATATCCCCAAGAATGTTTGTAAAAATGTCATTGCATACGCACTCATTTTGTTAATCCCTTTACCAAATAAAGTTGTAAATGCATAAAAGAGAGCTGCAAGAAATCCCCATATCATACCTGAAGACATTAATGAACCGAAAGAGAAGCTTCCATCGATACCAGCAATTAATAAAGCTCCCACAAAACACACAACTATTGAAATGATAGATATTAATGTTAATTTTTCTTTAAAGACGATACTTCCAATTAACAGTACAATTACTGGTGCAAGATGATAAACTGAGATAGCAATTGTAACTGACATATTTTCAAAGGCTTTAAATAAGAAAACCCAATTAAATACTAAGAAAAAGCCACATATTAAAACTTGAATAACTTCTTTTCGTTCCCATTTATCTTGTTTATATTGCCCTGTAAGCAGCCAGCATACACTTAAAAATATTGTCGCAAAAATACACCTTACAAACACTAATTCAAACGAAGGTAAGTTTGTTTGAACAGAAAAAAATCCAACTGATCCAAAGATAACCATTGATGCTATCATCTTTAAGGCCGGTACCGTTTTCTCTTGCTTAAAACTTTTTTGAAGCAAATTAATTCCCCTCCAATAAAAACTCGGTTTATAGTGAGAAAAACACCAGCCTAAAAAAGGACAGGTTCTTTTCCTCAAAAACACTCAATTACAAATTTTTCCCTGCAGTCCAACCACCATCAATTACAAAATTAGAACCAGTAATAAAGCGGGCCTGATCAGAAATCAAGTAATCAATACATGAAACAATATCCTGCGGCAACCCCCAAGTATCTAAAGATTGATTACTTTTTATCATAGACATCAAGGCTTTATTACTAAAGTATTCTTCTGTAAGTTCAGTTCTAATAACACCGGGAGAAATACTATTTACTCTTATATTTTGCTTCCCAAATTCCATAGCCATCTGTTTAGTCAATCCGATTAAGGCATGCTTTGATGCCACATAAGCAGCTCGCTCTGGTTCAGCCATTAATCCAGAAACCGATGCTATATTCACAATACAACCTTTTATTTTCGATTCACACCATCGCTTAGCTACTTCCCTAGAAAGGATAAATGGGGCTACTAAATTTACATCAATTACTTTTTTAAACATATCATCGGATAAATGTAAAACAGGTGTTATCTCTCGAATACCAGCTGCATTTATTAATATATCAGGAGAAAGCTTTTCTAAATCTAATTGAGTAAAAAGATTATGAATCGCTTCGCTATTACTTAAATCAATTTGCACTACTTTCAAAGGCATATCTGTTTTCATATAATCTATTAAGTTATTATTATTAATATCAAGCGCTATTACATGAAATGATTTTTCTAAAAAGTATTTTATACAAGCATGACCTATACCGCTATTGGCTCCAGAAATCATAATTATTTTATTCTCTCTCATTTTGTCTCCTTATAAGAAAATGTTACTAATAAAATATCACGAAAAGCCTCCGTACTACATTCTGTTCCAAGTGGCGTTACGGCATGGAAGACCTTTTGTCCAAATACTAAAGTTTCTAACGGCTCCTTCAAACTTATAAACTGATTAATTTCCCGAGGAGAATTAGCTATTAAATTATCTCCACCAATAGCTGTATTACTTAAATTCATAAGGTGTAAAAACACTACTGGTTCATCATCTTTATGTAACCAAATAGGTGAACTAAAAGATGGTCTTTCTTTAGTAGCTTTATATCTTACTTGATGTAAACCTATAATTAAGTCTTTACTTGTATCTATTATATCTGTTTTAAATGCAAATTCAGTATCGAAACGCACGATATTTTGAATTAAAGGATTACATAAAAAGCTATCATTTATGCTAGTGAACTGTCTAACTTTCCCGCCATCATCATAGTTATATTCTTTAGATTGGAAGTAATCATTACTATTATCTAAAATATAATCTGGTGAATCAACATACTTTATATACCTTGAATAAGATCTAGCACGGCATTCACCGTACGCATCATCTTCCAAATTATAATAATCTAACTGTGCTTGTGTTAATAAACGATGATTCTCTTCCTCTTGTAAAAAGATTTCATTTGAGATTTCAAGGAATCCTTTAGATTCAAATTCATGTACCTTTTCTTCTATGCTAAATCCACTCATTTTACTAAGAACAAACGTCATTATAAAAACCTCCACACTATTGTATTTTTCTATCTCACCCTATGTTAGAAATGCAATAAGTAACCGAGATTCTTGCTTAATAAAATTAAAAATTATGATATTCAATTAATACACCAAATGAAATATATGTAATCCATTAACACTATCTCTTAAGCAATATTATATATCCTTTTGGATATTTTTTCTAATTATCTGAAGATTTATCAACATTAGTCTTAATATTCAAAATTAAAGAAATGGATTTTTCAGAAAGATAAAACTGCGAGTATTACAATTTTATGTATATAACTTTTTTAAAAATTATATTTTAAATATAGCTAGTTTTTTATAAAATTTTTGATATAATTACATACGGGAAAAGGGAAGAATTTTGTCTTCCCTTGTGTTTTTATTTGCATCTAGTACTTTTGCTAGATGCTTTTTTTATGCTAAAAAAGGTATCCTCAAATACTTTGAGGATACCTTTTCCATCAATTTAGTGCAGTTCAATAATTGTACCATCTTCGAATACTTTGAATACTCCAGTAAATCCTGGTCCAGCTGCGCCTTCTATTTTATATGTCGTACGCACTCTAATTTGATAATATTTCTTTCCATTCTCTACTTGCGTATTCTCTAGCGTGTAATCATAGTCTTCTTTATATTCATTTTTAATATATTCTTTAGCTTTCTCAAAAGTAAATGCATTTTGATTTTTTTCTGCCTCTACCTTCTGATTCTTTTCTGTCTCAGTTTTTTGGTTCTTTTCAGTCGCTACCTTTTGATTTTTTTCTGTCTCTGCTTTTTGATTCTTTTCAGTCGCTACCTTTTGATTTTTTTCTGTCTCTGCTTTTTGATTCTTTTCTGTTGCTACCTTTTGAGTCGTTACTGCAGTGGTTTTTTGTGCCTTCGCTGGTGCTTCACTTTTTGCATTTTTTTCTTCTTCATTAATTTTAGTAACTAATCCTACCGCTTTTTTATTATATTCTTCAAGTTTCTTGTTATCTTTTGTTTCTGCAACTAGCTTATTTAATATCTCTTTTGCTTCTGCATAATTTTTCTTACTTATTAACTCTTCACTTTTCGTCAGTTGCTCGCTATACTTCTTTTTTTGTTCTAAGATGGCTAGTAATGCTGTTCGTTCTTCCTTTGCTTGTTTTATAAGCGTAGTATTTCCATTCTTCATGTTCTCTACTTTTTCAAATGACTTGATTGATTCTTCTATCTTTGTTTCTTCTTTTAACTTTACAGCTTCAATCATTGCTTTCGTTTGTTCTACTAGAACTTTTGCATCTGAATCGTCTTTTTTCTCATCTAACGCTTTTTCAAATGATGATAAGGCATTTTTATATTCTTTATTCGTTAACGCGGTCTTTCCTTCATCCATTGCTTTGTCAAAATTCCCATTACTACATCCAGCTAACATTAAAAATGTAAGTCCAATTACCATTAATAACTTTTTCATTTTTTCTCCTCCTATATATCCCTAAAACAATAACAGCATATGTATAAAAGTCTGTGTAGTAATTAGACTGAAAGTAAAGATGTACTGTGTGTGGGAAAGGAAGTACATTTCATTTACTATCATTACTTAAAACTCCTAAATAGTTGGTAGTTGGTTTTCTTCTTTTAAAGACAGAAAGGAATTTTAATAATGTGCGTAAAGCTCTCACCAGGCCCTTTACTACACACACTCTTATACACATAGAAAAACTATTTTTAGGTTGCTATTTTTTTAACTTTACATATTCTCGGTTGTTTTGCTACGAATCTCATTTCGTAACATACCGAAAAACAAAAGAAAACAAACCGTAATGTAAGTTACAGTTTGTAACTTTTCTGTAACACAAATGTAACATGATGTTTTTAAATATACAATAGTTTTTTTTACATTATTTTCCCCTATCTACATTTTAAGGTGCTACTACAGTGCTAAAACGCTTTTCATCTCCCACCTGCTATTGGACTATTATCCTTTGAGTACTTTAGGAAATAGACTTCTTTCCTAAAGTACTCAAATTAATTACAAAGATAACTCTTTTTTCATCCAAACATTAAGAAGGCCTTTAATCTTTTACTTTCACATTAAATATATATAGCTAATTTTTTTGATATAGCCACATTAAGAAAATAGGGCAAACTTTGTATTCCTTTTTGTTTTTATTTGTATCGAGTTCTTTTGCTAAATACCTTTTTTATGTCAAATAAAAAAGGTATCCTCAAATACTTTGAGGATACCTTTTCACCTTTATTATCTCCGCTGTTTTCTACCTAATACGAGTAACCCAAAACTCATCATTACAAGAAGTACTCCCATATATGGTTCCACAGGCATTTTCTGCCCTGTCTTCGGTAATTCTTTTTCAGGATTTTCTGGATTCGGTATTCCAGGTTTTTCTGGATCTGGTGTCCCAGGTTTTTCTGGATTTGGTGTTCCAGGCTTTTCTGGATCTGGTGTTCCAGGCTTTTCTGGATTTGGTGTTCCAGGCTTTTCTGGATTTGGTGTTCCAGGCTTTTCTGGATCTGGTGTTCCAGGCTTTTCTGGATTCGGTGTTCCAGGCTTTTCTGGATCTGGTGTTCCAGGTTTTTCTGGATCTGGTGTTTCTGGACCTGGTGGTGCTAAATGATTCAATTTGTTTAATACTTCTAATTGAACTGCATTTATCATTCCATTTGTAATTTCAAATGGAATTGGATTAGTTAATTTTTCATATCCTTTTGGTGCTTCTACTTCTACTAGTGTGTAGTTACCTACAGATAGATCTGCGATTTTTGCCTTTCCATCTTTATCTGTTGTTACTTTCACTACTACTTTTCCCTTGTCATCATGAACTTCAAACACAGCTCCTGATAAGACTTCCTTGCTTTCAGCGGCCATTTTTGTAATCTCCACTGAACCTTTGTCTAACTTTTCATTCTCTACTTTCAATGATAAGACTTTTGTCATACCTTTTTTAATTTCGAATGATACTGGTTCCGTTAACTTCTTGTAACCTGGTAAGCTCTTCGTCTCTACTAATTTGTATTTTCCTACTGATAGATCTGAAACTTTTGCTTTTCCTTCTTTATCTGTCGTTACTTCTGTTACTACTTTGCCTTGCTCATCTTGTACTTCGAAGACTACGCCTTCTAATACTTTTTGGCTATCTTTATCTACTTTTGTTACTTCTACATTTCCCTTGTCTAACATTTCATTTTCTACTGTTAAAGCAAGAGATTTTGTCATGCCTTTTTCAATTTGGAAAGTAATCGGATCTACCAATTGCTTATATCCTTTTGGTGCTTTTACTTCTACTAACTTGTATGTTCCAACTGATAAATTAGTAACTTGTACTTGTCCTTTTTTATCTGTCGTTATTTTAGCAACTACTTGTCCTGCTTCATCTTGAATCTCAAATACAGCATCAGCTAAAGCATCTTTCGTTTCTTTGTCTACTTTTGTAATTTCTACATTTCCTACATCCACTAATTCATTTTCTACAGTCAATTGTAATGCTGTAACTCTACCTTTTTCAATTTCAAATGAAACTGGCTTTTCTAGTGGTTTGTATCCTGCCGGTGTTTCTACTTCTACTAACTCATACTTTCCAATAGATAAATCTGAAACGTTTGCTTTTCCTTCTTTATCCGTTGTTACTTTTGCAACTACTTTTCCTTTTGAATCACGTACTTCAAATACAACATTTTCTAATGGTGCTTTACTGTCTTTATCTATTTTTGTGATTTCTACATTCCCCGTATCTACCATTTCATTTTCTACAGTGAACGTTAAAGATTTTGTCATACCTTTTTTAATTTCAAATGGTACAGGCTTTTCTAATTTTTTGTAGCCTGGTAAACTCTCTACTTCTACTAACTTGTACTTTCCTACAGATAAATCTGAAACTGTTGCTTTTCCAGCTTTATCTGTCGTTACTTTCGTTACCACCTTGCCTTTGTCGTCTTGAACTTCAAAGACTACACCTGCTAACGGTGCCTTATTATCTTTATCTATTTTTGTAATTTCTACATTTCCCGTATCTACCATTTCATTTTCTATTTTTAATGATAGAACTTCTGTCATTCCTTTTTTGATTTCAAACGATACTGGTTCTGTTAATTGTTTGTAACCTGGTAAGCTTTCTTTCTCTACTAATTTGTACTTTCCTACAGATAAGTCTGAGATTTTTGCTTTACCATTTTTATCTGTTGTTACTTCCTTTACTACTTTACCTTGTTCGTCTTGTACTTCGAAGACTACGCCTTCTAATACTTTTTGACTATCTTTATCTACTTTTGTGATTTCTATTGAACCTTTGTCTAACTGTTCATTCGCTACTTTTAATGATAAGACTTCTGTCATACCCTTTTTAATTTCGAATGATACTGGCTCTGTTAGCTTTTTGTAGCCTGGTAAGCTTTCTACTTCTACTAGTTTGTAATTTCCTACAGATAGATCTGAAATTTTCGCTTTTCCTTCTTTATCTGTTTTTACTTTCGTTACTAATTTGCCTTTTTCATCTTGCACTTCGAATGTTACGCCTTTTAATAACACGCCACTTTCTTTGTCCACTTTTGTAATTTCTACTGAGCCTTTATCTACTAATTCGTTCTCTACTTTTAGTGATAAAACTTCTGTCATACCCTTTTTGATTTCGAATGATACTGGCTTCGCTAGTTTTTTATATCCTGGTAAGCTTTCTACCTCTACTAGCTTATATTTCCCTACTGATAAATCGGAAACGTTTGCTTGTCCTTCTTTATCTGTCGTTACTTTTGTTACTACTTTATCTTTTTCATCTTGCACTTCGAATGTTACGCCCGCTAATACTGCGCCACTTTCTTTGTCTACTTTTGTAATCGCTACTGAACCTTTATCTAACAGCTCGTTCTCTACTTTCAATGATAAAACTTTCGTCATACCTTTTTTAATTTCGAATGATACTGGTTCCGTTAACTTCTTGTAACCTGGTAAGCTCTTCGTCTCTACTAATTTGTATTTTCCTATTGATAGATCTGAAACGTTTGCTTTTCCATCTTTATCTGTCGTTACTTCTGTTACTACTTTTCCTTTGTCGTCTTGAACTTCGAAGACTACGCCTTCTAATACTTTTTGACTATCTTTATCTACTTTTGTTACTTCCACATTTCCCTTGTCTAACATTTCGTTTTCTACTGTTAAAGCAAGAGATTTTGTCATGCCTTTTTCAATTTGGAAAGCAATCGGATCTACCAATTGTTTATACCCTTTTGGTGCCTTTACTTCTACTAACTTGTATGTGCCGACTGATAAATTAGTAACTTGTGCTTGTCCTTTTTTATCTGTCGTTATTTTAGCGACTACTTGTCCTGCTGCATCTTGAATCTCAAATACTGCATCAGCTAAAGCATCTTTATTTTCTTTATCTACTTTTGTAATTTCTACATTTCCTGTATCCACTAATTCATTTTCTACTGTTAGCTTTAGCGCTGTTACTCTACCCTTTTCAATTTCGAATGAAACTGGCTTTTCTAGTGGTTTGTATCCTGCCGGTGTTTCTACTTCCACCAACTCATACTTCCCAATAGGTAAATCTGAAACGTTTGCTTTTCCTTCTTTATCCGTCGTTACTTTCGCAACTACTTTTCCTTTTGAATCACGTACTTCAAATACAACATTTTCTAATGGAGCTTTACTATCTTTATCTATTTTTGTTATCTCTACATTCCCTGTATCCACCATTTCATTTTCTACTTTTAATGATAGAACCTCGGTCATGCCTTTTTTGATTTCAAATGATACTGGTTTTTCTAGCTTTTTATAACCAGGTAAACTTTCTACCTCTACTAATTCATACTTTCCTACAGGTAAATCTGAAACATTTGCTTTTCCATCTTTATCTGTCGTTACTTTTGTAACTTCATTCCCCTTTTCATCTTGGACGATGAATGTTACTCCCGCTAACGGTGCTTTATTATCTTTATCTATCTTTGTTATCTCTACATTTCCCGTATCTACCATTTCATTTTCTATTTTTAATGATAGAACTTCAGTCATGCCTTTTTTAATTTCAAATAATACTGGATCTGTTAGTTTCTTATAGCCTGGTAAACTTTCTTTCTCTACTAATTTGTACTTTCCTACTGATAGATCTGAGATTTTTGCTTTACCATCTTTATCTGTTTTTACTTCCTTTACTACTGTTCCAGCTTCATCTTGAACTTCAAAGACTACGCCTTTTAATGCTTTTTTGTTGTCTTTATCTACTTTTGTAATTTCTACTGAACCTTTATCTAACTGTTCATTTTCTACTTTCAATGATAGGACTGTTGTCATACCTTTTGTAATTTCGAATGATACTGGTTCTGTTAGCATTTTGTAGCCAGGTAAACTTTTCGTCTCTACTAATTTGTACTTTCCTACTGATAAATCTGAGATTTTTGCTTTACCATCTTTATCTGTTTTTACTTCTGTTACTACTTTTCCTTGCTCATCTTGCACTTCGAAGACTACGCCTTCTAATACTTTTTGACTATCTTTATCTATTTTTGTAATTTCTACTGAGCCTTTGTCTAACTGCTCATTTTCTACTTTTATTACTAAAGCTTTTGTCATACCTTTTTTAATTTCAAATCGTACTGGTTCTGCTAGATTTTTGTAACCTGGTAAGCTTTTCGTCTCTACTAATTTGTACTTTCCTACTGATAGATCTGAAACGTTTGCTTTTCCATCTTTATCTGTTACTACTTTTCTTACTACGTCATCTTTCTCATCTTGGACTTCAAATTCGACACCGGCTAATACTGCCCCGTTTTCTTTGTCCACTTTTGTAATTTCTATATTACCTTTGTCTACCATTGCATTTTCCACTTGTATTGGGAATATGCCGTCCCCTGTTACATTTACTTCGAACTCTGTTTCTTTTAATTGGTAGCCTTCAGGTGCTTTTGTTTCTTTTAAAATATATTTTCCTGGTGCTAACGGTTTAGAGATTGCCTTACCATCTTTATCTGTAACAATATGTTCGACTACTACACCGTCTTTTACTATATCAAACTCTGCATTTGCTAATGGTTTTTCACCATTTTCCGAATCAATTTTCTTTACTTCAATTTGACCCTTTTGCATAGTATTTTTAATTTCAATTGTTTTTATTTCTCCAGCTTGAAGTGTAACCTCTACTGGGCTTGTTAATTTTTGATATCCTTCTGGTGCTACTGTTTCATAAACTTTATACGTCCCAGGAGCTAAAGTTTGAGGTACTGAAAAACCTTTTTCGTCCGTTTTCAGTTTTACAACAACTTCATTTGCACTATTTCGAACTTCAAATTCGGCACCTTTTAACCCTTTGTTCGGATTCTCAGAATCTATTTTATGAAGCGATACTGTACCATCTTTTGGAGCTTCAGGCGGCGTAATAGTTACTTCTTTTGATGTTAATGTTTTATCATCAAAATGTAATTCCGCTTTATTAGGAATCTTCTTATCTACGTAAGAAGATAAGTCTGCATTATTTTTAATTTTCGCCTTAATACTAAGGTTAATTATCTGGTCTTCATATGACTTATAGTCAAAACTCTCACCAAATGTAAATGTTACTTCACTTCTTTGTTTATCTATATTTAACGTTCCTTTAGAAGTAATATCTTGGCCATTTTGATCATACACTTTTGCCTCTAATACTTCTAAAACATCTTCTAAATCATCACTAATTACCATAGATGTGTATTTAGGAGGATCGTTCGGTATATGTGTACCAACTTGGTATTGAATAACTTGATCCATTTGTGTTAACTGCTCATTCTCTACAAGCTTGCCATTCTCATCAACTATATTTTTTTCAATGCTAGGTGGATTATTGTCACCTGAACCGGATCCTCCCCCACCACTTACAAATACTTGTCCTACTTTTTCTTCAGTTTTAATATTTTTACCTTCTAATTTCACAGTATTTTTATGAGGCTTTGCAGCAGGATTAGTAATCTTTGTTTTATATCTTAAAATATAGCCTTTTGAACTGTCGGGAAATTCAATTGTAAATCCAGTCTTCGTTGCATTTATTTTAATGTTAGATAAATCTGCTGGCTTAATATTTGTTGGTGCATAACCATCTTCAAATACAGCCTCTTCTAATACTACGCTGTCTGTAATTAACTCATGCCCAGGTCCTAATGTATCTGTTAATTTAAGATCTTGCATTTCTGTCCCAGTTGCATTTACGTATACAAGCCAATCAGCAATTGAAGGATCTTCTTGATTATAAGAACCCCATTTCAATAAATTTTCCGTATTGGGCTGTGGCTTCGGTCTCTCTGTCGTATTATTTACACTTACTTCTTTATTGACGATTTGACCATCAACGTTAAATTCTAATGGAATTTCTTTAACACCATCATATGCTTCTAGACCAAAGTAGAATTCTACGAATAAAGAACCTTTAATGTTATTCTTTCCTTCTACGTAATCACCCATAGTACACGTTAATAGACCCTTTTTCATCTCACATGTACCAACTGTTTTTCCTTCAGCATCTTTTAAAGGAAAACTCATATTCATAAGGTCTTTTCGAAACTCTTTTGGCATATCAATTGTGAATTGATCTCCACTTTTTATTTTTTCTTTAGCTGACCACTTCACTTCTACTTTCATACCATCTGAGGCTTGATACGGTTCAGATGTCGTGCCATCAGTACGGGAAATATTAATTTCGTCCACTGGACTTTTCATCACAGCAGCTTGAATAACTGGAGCCCACACATTCAGCACTGAAAATAATACTAGAAAAACTAATGAAACCATTGAAATATGCCTTTTAGTACTTTTCATTTGCATAGTTCCCTCCTATTTTTTATATTTATATAACAAAAAAAGACCGTCCGGTTGCATCAAAAATGTGCAACCAGACGATCTTAGTAACCAATATGTATTACCGTAGACTCTAAGCTTTGCGGCCTATCCTTTCGAATAGTGTGCTAAAAATATCTTTTATTCTTTTTTTGTTTCATTTTCCTCTTAAACCAAATATTACTATACCGTCTGGACGGTTATAATTCAATACTCTATAAAATTGTTCTATTTTTCTAATAAAAAAAAACAATTCACCACTACATTAAATAAGTAACGGTGAATTGTTTTCGCATTATATAGTTCGTATATTCTATTTATATGAATTACTAATAAGAGCTTGAATCACTTTTTCTCTTAACTCGGGGCTTAGTCTGCCAACCCCTAAATATTCCGAATACCATAATCCATCTGCTGCTAATCTAATAATTGTTGCACAAACTGAATCTATCTCATCGTTTTCTATATTCTTTTGCAGTTGCTGAAATGATTGTTGTAATGGCTCAAGTAATTCAGGTTTTAACATGAATGCTGCCATCATACTACTAGACAACTCTTCTGTTCTTCTCTCATTACTTAATCTTTCCTCTACAAAAGAGCGAACCCATCTCCCTTTCCTCTCTGAGTCTTCCGCTACTTTATTGTAAATAGCGCCCTCATTATCCTCTATCCCTCTGACTATCATACCTTCTATTAAAGCTTCTTTATTTGCAAAGTGATACAATAATCCACCTTTACTTACACCCGCCTCTTTTGCCACTGCTTCTAAGGTTAATTTAGCAACCCCTTTACATTGCACAATTTGAGAAGCGGCCGCCAAAATCTTTTGCCGCGTTATGCTGATACTCATTCCTTTTTAAAACCCCATTTCTACTAAATTTATATAAATACGAATCTTATTTTTAATATTGTTGATTACTACTAAGTATTTTCTTTATACAACAAAAGCTGCATTACCTTTGAATTTTTAGTTACTTATTCCATTAAAAATTTCCATATCATTCAATATGATAACATCAAATACATAACATTGACTATACATCTATACTTTTATATTCATCGAAAATATATCCATAAACACGAAATGTATAAAAATTGATTATCCTTATACATCTAATCTATAATTTAAAGAGGTTTATATTTTCATAAAAATAAAGTGAAATTTTATAAGGATGATTCCATTGAAAAAATTTTCTATTAGTTATTTAATATGCTTATTGTTTTTTTCTATCATTGTGAATGTTTTACAGTATACAAGCGTTCCAAATTATGCGGATTCATGGGGGCCGATTTGGGTATCTATTATTATGCTTTCAATTCTTGGAAGTATTCCTGTTCTTATCGGTTGTTTAATAGGCGAATTTTGTTATAGAAAAATAAAAGGAAGTCACGAATTAAAAATCGGTATTCCTTTATTTATAGTGTTAGGTATTTCCTACAATCATTTCTTCTTTATGTTGTTTAACGACCGATATTTTCTATCCTTTAATTTAGAAGCCTTTTTGGAAACAGGCCTACCTATTACGTTATCATCTTTATTATTTTACCTTATAAGACGCCGTTAATTCTTTCATCATTACATAAAAAAATGTTATTACTCTTGTTACATCGAGTAATAACATTTTTATTTAAATCTATTTAACTAATTTGCTTCCAACTAGTATCCTTCACATCTTCGCTAGTCGGCTTTCTAACTGATTTCACAAAACATTCCTCGCAAGCACCAAATGCAATGAAGTTTTTCTGTGCTTGTCTTAACGAGACTTCATTTGCACCGCCTTCAAAGTCAGGATCGTTAAACTGTACCTCATCATCTTCCCAGTAACATATATTACAAATTTCATATGTACCTGGTGGTTCTTCTTCTATTGTTCTATACCCGCAGCACGGACATGTATATTTCATTCTGTTACTCCATTATTCATTTCTTTTTTCTCCCATATATTCCGGCCCATAAAGAATGTAACAGCGCAAATCATAGTTATTACCATGAAAGTAGTATTAGAATCCTCATATGTAATTGGAATTCCAACCGTTACAGAAACAATACTAAAAGCTAAAAGTAAATATAATAATAAAGATAGAATATAGCTTAGTTTAAATCGTAAAATGATACCTCTAAACAATAGCTCACCAAGTAGACAGCCACCTAAAATGATAGGTACTCCGAAATATAATGTAAGGACTCCCATTTGCGCAGTAGATTGAATTATCTTACCGATTATGTTCGGCGAAACCAGCTCACTATTGTTTCCCATCCTATCATATAAATCAAGTGCCGTTACTGAAATAAAGAAACTTAATATAGAAAACGAATACGGTATTAAAAATTTGCTCACTCTCATTCACCTCACTTTTTTTGTTTCACATATATTATTCATTACTTTCACAAAAAAAATAGCCCTCTATGCTAAAACATAGAGGGCATAATTTTTATATAAAAACCTATACCTTATCCTGAAATCCCCCCTAAACAGAACATCTAAACTATCTGTGCCCTATATTCTTTAGGGGATAGGTGGTTATTAGAAAGTAGTGCCTTCTTTTTTATAATATTCTTTTGAAATCTCTTCATAAAATGCGGCTGATGTCGCGTAGAAATACGGTGCTAACCATAAGAAACCGATTCCTATAGTAAGAATACTTAATATGAACCAGCCTAAGAAACTTAAGCATAGTAAAAAGTAATCCATTTTATGTCCATTCATCATATGACGACTCTCAGTAATCGCTTGATTCGCTGTATATTCTGGATGATCATTCAAAATAAAATATGTCATAGAATAAGAAAATGATTTAATAATACCTGGAATAATAAGAAGTAATGTCCATAGAGTCAAGTATACATACATTAGTAAATATGTTAAAAACGACTTCATCAACTTACTTCCATCGCTAAACCATCTAAATATATGACCAATGCGAGCATCAGTCCCACGAATTGCATTTAAAACAAGATAATAGGCACCTATTGTTAATGGACCAATAACAAGCATTACTATAATACTTACTGTAAGTGAATCACTTGCCTCTTCCCAACCCCAAAATATCGAGAAAATACCTGTTGTTAGCATTTCAACAGCTCCAATAAGGATTCCAATTAATAAAGTTGCCCCTACCGCTAATCCCCATCTTCCTTTTAATGCATCAAGCGCTTCTCTTTTCAACTGACTTATCATATATAACCTCCTAATACTATTTATATTTTAGTATACCATTTATATCAAAAATTCCACAGATTCCCCTGAAATAGAAGCATACTCCTTTTTGCATACGTATTGATACATGTGTGCTGTAGTTGTACTAATATATGGATTAAACGACTCTTTTCCCTATAACAAAAAAGCTTGCCCTTCATAATAGGCAAGCTTTCTCAAGTTATTTCTCACTTAACTTCTTCTTATACCAATTCTGCATTCTCTCCGCATCTTCTACTCTCGTATGCTCTATTTTATAACTAGATGATGCACTCGAAAACTTATACGTACATAAATCCGCACGGCGCTGGAAATATGATTGTGTCTTCTCCATTGATTGGACATGTCTTCTTCTAATAAGTCCTGTATATTTTCCGACGCTACGATAGACAAGTGTAATTTGTTCTCCGTTAACACTGTAACCATTTGTTGTAAATGTTGCGTATCCAAGTGTAAAGATGAGGATCGCGAGCGGAATTAATGCCCACATGATGAAGTGCTTTTCAGAGTATATACTTATTCCAATAAACGGGATTGCTAGCATTGCGAAGAAAATGAAACTATCAATGAGATAGCGGCGTAATGCTGCTTTTGGTAATGCAATAATGTTTGCATTCAGTTCGTATGGTAATTGTAAATGGGCGAGTAACTGTTGTACTCGATCTTTTCGAATGATTGGGTGCAGTGTAACCTTTTCTTTTTCGTCACTCATTCCTTTACTTTGAATGACTTCTACTTGCACAGCACAATAACCGAATGGTTGGCGTAAAATACTTTCTTTTATCGTAATACCTTGAATACGATGCAATTTTAGTACGAGCTCTTTTTTCTCAAGCAATCCTTGCGAAATGCGGACTTCGTCATTTCTTCGATTCACTGTGAAATCGCCATGTTTTAACGCGTAACCGATTGTAGATATAATCCAAGAAAGAACGAGTAACATGGCTACCATGAAAATCCAGCCATATATATCATGTTCCATTACATACGACTTTACGCCATTCTCTATCCATTTCGGAATGTACTCATCTACTTGGTGATAAACGAAAAAGATTAAAGAGAATAATAGTCCAAATTGACCAGATGTAACAGATGCTAATAAAATCTCTTTCCAAGTTAATTTATATTCTGTCGCTTGTTTTTCTTCTGTAACAATTTCTTTTTCTACTACATTTTCTGTTGCTTCGTCTAACGTTCCTTCTGCTTTCACTTCTGGAGTTGGCTCATTTAGCAAAGTAATAAGCTCCGCCGCTTCTTCTGCCGTAATACCAGCTAAGCTAACTTCTGCTTCATCGCCCCCACCAGCTGTTTCAATCTGAATTTTTTTTAAACCGAGCATTTGATATAGTACGTTAGAACTTGTATTAATCGTTTGAACACGTTCTTTATTTAAGTAGCTCTCCTTTTTCACGAAGAGACCTTTTTTCACATGTAATACGTTATTTTCAACCCAATATGTTGTGTAATACCATTTTTCAAATGCTGAAAAAACGGTGAGTAAACCAAATGCTGCGGGAATTAAATACCAAAACGGGAATTTTCCGTTTAAGCTAAACATGAAAATAATGAGTGGTATAAAATCTGTTATTTTTAATTCTAATAACATCGTGATTGGATGCTGCCTCTTATACATCCTCATCACTCACTTTCGCTAATTCTGCGATTTTCGTTTTCAACATTTCTGCTTCATACATCGTTAAGCCTGGGATGCTGTGAGAAGTTGCTGCCGTTGAAATGTGTAATTCTGCTAAGCCATATTTTCTCATAATTGGTCCTTGTTCAATCGTTACGTGCTGCACACGAATCATCGGTACTAATACGCGCTTTACGACAAAAAGACCATGCTGAATTTCAAGCTCTTCTTCATTTAGTTGGTAGCTGTAATAACGTTGACGTAGTTTCGGGAATAAGAAGTACGCAAATGGTGCGAACACAACTGTTAGCCCAATCATCACATACAAAATCCACGCCCACCAATCAAACTTTATCATGAGGAAAAGGTAAGCTAAAATAACGAGTATACCGATCCCTTCTTCAATTACAGCACGAACTTTCCACACCTTGACCATGTCAGGGTGAATTTCATTTTTCAATGGATCCATGTAACCACTCCAAATCTAGTAATCTAATATATGAATTCTCTCAATCTATATTTTACATAACTTTACAGAAAATTAAAATTTAATCTTCTTTCTTCTCCGGAATAAAATATCCGAACCAAAGTAACCAAATGAAACCGATTAACTTTAGCCAACTTCCATCCGCTTGAAAAGCTTCAATCATACCTGGTATTTTATAAATCCCAATAAATCCAAGAAAACCGAGCCACCAGTTTTTTTGCATTTTCATCTTTACTCCTCCTTCATGACGTTTTTCACATTTCGAATCCAAATTTCTTTATACTTTAACTGGAATCCCATGAGCATGTAATTACTCATATTATCGATTACGAGCGCTAACGTATGAGCATTTTCTTCCGTTTCCTGTTGTGACACAACGTCAAGTTCCACACCCTTCTTCAATAAATCGTAGAAACCATTTAAGAAATCTTCTTGTATTTCAAATAAGCGTTTCTGATACTTTTCATTTCGCGATGCAGTTACGATAAATTCATTTATAACACGTAATATTCCTTCTTGCCCTTCATATTCAGAGAGCATATGTAAACCATCTGAAATTAACTTTTCTGCAAAGTTTTCTTTCGTATAATGCTCTTTATCAAAATAATTCACGAAATGATACCCAGAAAAAATTTCTTCAAATAAAAAATCAACTAACGCTTCTTTAGAAGAAAAATGATAGTAAATAGCCGGTTTTGAAATACCTACCTCTTTCGCAATCATGGAAAGACTCATCTTCTCAATGCCGTGTTCTGCCATAAGTTTAAATGATGCCTCTACAATGTTCTGCGATGTTTGTAAATTCTTCGTCATACTGTACCTCACTTATTTTTACTTACCGGTCGGTAAGTGAATTATAAAACAAAACGAAATGATTTTCAATTTAGTTAGCACTACATAAGGTATTTATTGGAAAATACAGAAAGTTATAAAGTAAAAGCAATATATAACAATAAGGAGGATATCATATGGGACTTGGTGGTAATGACGGCGGTGAAGCGGGACAAGCTGGTAAGAGCGGATTTTCATTAATCATTGTACTTTTTATCGTATTGATTATAGTTGGAGTTAGCTATATCGGACTTAGCTTCTAAGAAAAGGCGTCCTACATTACACATGTAGGACGCCTTCTTTTTAATCCCTATTCAGCAACCGCATACGATAACAATTCATCGTTACTTCCCCAAGTCTTTGCAGTAATTGATAGTTCGCATACGCGCCGACTGGGGCACCGATTATGGGTACGAGCTGAAGCATTTTTGCTAAATCGATATAGTCTCGGTACTCTGTTTGGAACTTTTCCCAGTCCATATGATTTTCTTCTTCTGTATCCCATGTTTCGATTGCTTTCCATATTTCTTTTCGGTGGTCGTCACTTGAAAAGGCAAGCTGGAAAACGTGAAGGATAAAAAGGCGCTCTTCTTTGTCGCTCGTATCAAATCCGTACAATGTTGCTGCATCGAATAAAAATTTAATTTTAATGCCGAGTAAAAGCGGAAAGTCAGCAAGGCCAAGGAGAATACCGCCTGCTCCCGTCCCTGCTCCTTCTGCCGCTGCTATTTTTTTGTACTCATCCATTTTTTTACGTACTTCATCGTCTCGTCTTTGCAATGACCAGTTCGTCTCTTTTAATTTCGGCTTTATAAAGTTTGATCCGGCGCTAATTGTTTGTACCATCATCCGAATCGTTTCTGTTAATACTTTTTGCACTTTCGCCGGAATAAGCTGTTGTACTTTCGTCTGCACTTTCTTTGAGAACCGTGTCATCATAGAAGAATCTTTCATGAATGTAGCTTTCCACTGCTCCAGTTCTTTTATAACCTTTTCTTCATATGTAATCATAGGTTCATTCCCTTCAATTTAAACGCTCAATACGTTTTGCCCCGTATTGATAAACGAAACCGATACTAAATACTATGCTTACGACTAGTAAAATTCCCGTCATCATGAAATCTTTCGTCGCAAGTGCAAATATCACTGTAAAGATTACGCTCCCGATGATTAGAATCGCATTTAATAAAGTAAGAAAATCTTTCTTCTTTTCATCTGCCTTTACTGGATACAAATCAAGCCAAATTTTCATGCGGTGATGTTTCCATAAAGTTAATAGCTGATAGCCGATTAAGTATAGGAAGATAAAACTTACGATAAATCGCCCATATAAAAATGGAATGAAGTAAAGAATAACTCCTCCAAGAGCGAGCAAACGCACATATAATCCAAAATAGTTACCTGATCTTAAAAACGTTCTCGTATATAAGTATAAATATGTACGCTTTTCGCCGATTATCGAAAGAATGAAATCAAGCCATTTTCTACGTGATACTCTTTCTTTTAATGCTGGTACATCAACGAACATATTCGCAATTCGGTACAGCAGCATCATTTTCTTACCTTCTTCAGAAATTAAATACTCCCAGTTTAGCGGCTTTCCTTTTACCATTTGATGCATGATAGCAAGATATAACACCATGAGCAGAACGATTCCGCTAATAACAAGAACTGAAGTACGTTCTACAAGGAAATATACAAATAAACCGTTTAAGATAAAACGAATAAACCAATCAGCCCTTTGTATATTTTGATCTGTTAAAAATGACTTTTCCCACGCGACGAATAAATTCCACGCTTTTACAATGACAAATGCGAGGACAATCCATATGTAGCCAGCACCTGTTTGCTTCATTTGTTGGAAGTATAACGGAGCAAGCGCAGCTGCTACGATTGTGATTATGTATAACTGAATCATAAATGTAAAGAGAAATGCCTTTGTGAAGTAAGGTTTTAACTTTTCTTCAACTGGCAGTAAGTAAACGAGATCCGCTTCTTTTAATAACGTTTGAATGGATCCAGCCGTTAACACGAGTCCAATTAATACTGCCATTACGAGCGCAGTTGGAAACGAAGATGTTAACGTTTGTAACCATTGCTGGTAATAATACGCTCCTGCGCCGATGATAAATACAAAAATAAATTTCAAATGATCATTAAATACGTATTTACTATATGTACGAACTTCTTTTAGAAAGTGACGAAATCGTTCTTTCCATAATGCTGTGCTATTCATAATCTTCTTCCTTTGTTAGCGCGATGTAAATATCATCTAACGTTGCACCTGGCATATTAAACTGTGATTGCAGCTCAGATAACGTTCCCTTCGCTCTTACTTCACCTTGATGCAAAATAATGAACGAATCACAATAACGCTCTGCCGTCGCTAAAATATGTGTGCTCATTAAAATGCCGGCGCCACTCTTTTTCATTTGATCCATCATTTGAAGAAGAGATTGAATTGCTAACGGATCTAATCCAACGAAAGGTTCATCTACTATGTAAAGAGATGGCTCAACTAAAAATGCGCTCATAATCATTACTTTTTGTTTCATCCCTTTTGAGAAATGAGATGGAAACCATTTTAAACGATTTTTCATGCGAAATTCATGTAATAGTTGTCCTACACGTTCTTCATATTGTTTTTCATCAACGCCGTACGCCATCGCTGTTAATTTCAAATGCTCTTCTAACGTTAATTCATCATATAATACCGGCGTTTCTGGAATGAATGAAAAGCTAGAACGGTACGCTGTCATATCATCACGAATTGTTTTCCCATTAATTGTGACAGTTCCTTTTTTCGGTTCCATTAAACCGATAATATGTTTAATCGTCGTACTTTTACCAGCTCCATTTAAACCGATTAAGCCGACAAGTTCGCCTTTATTAACAGAGAACGAAACATCTTTTAATACAGGTCGTTTCGTATATCCTCCTGTAACATTTTCTACACGCAATAACTCGCTCATACGACACCACTTTCTTCATTAGTATTCATTCTATATTCATCTTACCAAAAATTATGCTGTACTACATAGTATCCATGTACTCAAAAAAAATTTTTAAATTTATTAGCATATATTTTCCCGAAAGCGGACATCATAATTAGTGAAGAAGGAACACATTGAAAAAGCAACCACCAATTGATGAGTACAACAACATAGTGAAGTCATCATGAAATGGGGTGTCCATGTTGGACAATGAAATTTACACATAACCAGATTATTTGTTTCATTTTCGAAACGGGGTGTCTCTGAAAGAGCATATACTGTTTTAAAAAATAAACAATTTCATTTTAAAAAAGATTGCAATTCATTTCACTTGAAAATGGGGTGTCTACGGCAGAAACTTTAGCCGATTTACCGTGCATTTCTTAAATAAATGAGGTGTCTGCGAAACGTAAATTACGATAATGCTTTTTCAATCCCTCTTCAGAAAACAGGAAGCTGAGTCAGCTTCCTGTTTTTCGTGTTTGTTCTCTTATGTAATTATGGTAAAATACGGCTAAGGATATTTGAAAGGATGAGATCAATGAATCATACAGCAGACAATTGTATTTTTTGTAAAATCATTGATGGGCAAATCCCTTGCTCAAAAGTATACGAAGATGAACATGTGCTTGCATTTTTAGATATTAGTCAAGTAACAAAAGGACATACTCTTGTTATTCCGAAAGTTCACAAACAAGACATTTTTGCGTTAACGCCAGAAATCGCATCACACATTTTTTCTGTCGTTCCAAAAATCGCAAATGCGATTAAAGCAGAGTTTAATCCAGTTGGCTTTAACCTACTTAACAATAACGGTGAAAAAGCTGGACAAACTGTGTTCCACTTCCACCTTCATTTAATTCCACGCTACGGTGAAAAAGATGGTTTCGGTGCTGTTTGGAAATCACACCAAAATGAATACACTATGGAAAATTTACAAAACATCGCAAGTACAATTGCAAATAGTGTGAAATAATGACACTATAAGAAGGCGTAATACATAACAAGCCACTTCCCTGAAGTCATCAAATTCCGCATGGCTTGTTTCTTCTCTTAAAATGCTCAGGGATGATTTTTTGTGCATAGCACATATAAGAAAGATATGCATATTGTTTTACATCATGAATACGAACAAAAAATAAGGAGGTCTCCTTTTATGTCAAAAGCTAAATCCTTTATTACAGGTGTTATTTGCGGGGGAGCAGTTGCAGGACTAGCCGTTCTTTTCTCAACTCCTTCTTCTGGTAAAGACATGCGCGGCAAGTTAAAAGAAAAAGGAAATGATATTAAAAAGACTTTAGCTGATATTACAGCTGATACGAAATTATTAAAGCGTCAAATTGTTGAAACTGCTTCAGAAGGTAAAGAAGTGTTTCAAGAACTAAAAGATGACATGCAAGACACGCTTTCTAACTGGAAACAAGATATTTCTCAAAACAAGCGCCATATTGAGAAAGAAATTTTGGACATCCAAAAGTCAATTGAGAAACTGCAAGAAGCTGTTCCAGAAAAAGCGTAAACAAATTCCTGCTTAGTTTTTTGCATATAACAAATATTTTTTATATAAATTGACCTTGACACGGCATATCGTATAGATATGCCGTGTTTTTATGCATTTACAATATATGTTATCAATTAACATGTAAGGACAACGCATGTATTCACGACTCATAAAACGCTTCCATAGTTATGCATGATTTGTATAGAATGTCATTTTGTTAAAAAATTTTCACAATTCTTACAAAAAGACTTTATTAATTTTTATTTTACTGGCATAATAGATAGTAATGAAAAAGAATGTTAAAGTGGGTGAGTAAATGAAAAGTGGAGAAAAAGATTACTCGGTAAAAGAAGCGATGATTTTCAGCCAACGCATTGCTCAATTATCGAAAGCGTTATGGAAATGTGTAGAGAAAGATTGGCAGCAGTGGATTAAACCTTACGATTTAAATATTAATGAACATCATATTTTAACAATCGCTTATCATTTAAAAGGGGCTTCTATTTCTGAGATTGCTAAGTTTGGAGTTATGCACGTATCAACGGCGTTTAACTTCTCGAAAAAGCTGGAAGAACGCGGCTATCTTGTATTCTCAAAAAAGGAAGATGATAAACGAAATACGTACATTGAAATTACAGACAAAGGGGAAGAATTACTACTTCGCTTAATGGAGGAGTATGATCCTGAAAATAATTCAGTGTTTAATGGGGCTCTTGCACTTCGTAATTTTTATGGGAAGTTCCCAGAAAATATCGAACTGATTGCAATCCTGCGTAATATTTACGGACAAGACTTTATCGATATTTTTGAGAAATCATTAGAAGATATTGAAGAGAACTTTACAGAATCCGATCAAAAGTTAGTTAAGAAATAATCTATTTATTTTTTCGCAATCATGCTTAAGAATTCATTCATAAGCGGCTTAAATAAACCTTGTTTTGCTAGCGCTTCCGCAGTTTCGTGTACTTCGAGCTGATGTGGAAGCGCTTTTTCAAATTGATCTAACAGCGCATCGAACAAAAGAAGCCCTTCTGCTTTCTCCACTACATATTGCTCGTTCAGTTTTTCACAAAGATTTAGTATACGTTCAATATCTTTTTTACGAGCTTTTTTCTTTATGATCAAAGAATAAAATGGACACTTCTCTTCATCAATCATTTTAAATAGTAGGTCTACGTAGTATTCAGCTTGTTCTAATCTTCTAACAACGTCCATTTTCTCCCTCACTTTCTAACACAAAGTTTTCTATTTCTGAATTTTGTAACACGAACAAAATATCGTGTGATACAATATATGTATATGTATTTTAGCCAAAAGGAGGTCTCGCCTCATGACACTTATAACAGTTGTTTTTGTCGCATTCGCACTTCTTGTTATATTTTACACGAATTTCATGACACATACACTGTGTGAACGAAAACAAATAGCTGCGAGCCGCCAGCCCGGTGTCTTTCGGGTTATTAATGTATGTATAACAATTTTATTAATTTCTAGTTATATAGAAATTATATTTCATGGAAAGTGAGGAAGGAAAGCCCCTTCCTCACTTTTTTCCTCTATAAGCAAATTATACCTACAATAACCAATAAAATAAACAGTACAAGTAATAAAATAAGTTGAGAATTCATCCCCATCCCCTCCTCTATTCTGTATATGCGGCATACGCCCAATATGGCACACTTTCAAAATCTGACACGTACTGGTTAATTTTTCTTTATCAATATGAAAACGCGTCGAAATATGATATATTAAATTTTGTACATATTGCTTATACTATAGAACAAAACATTCATCAAAACTTTATCCTCAGCCACGGTAAGCCCTGTTAAGCGCGCTTTACCAATACAAAAAAGCAAAAGTATCAGTGAGACTTAATCGGGCTCTTATGAATTTAAAATTCATCGGTGTAGGATAAATTAAAAATACATAATAGTAGGAGTGTTTATCGAATGAAGAAAGCTATGCTTGCCTTAGCCGCAACAAGTGTAATCGCATTATCAGCATGTGGAACATCATCATCAGACAAAATCGTTACATCTAAAGCTGGTGACATTACAAAAGAAGAATTCTACGATCAAATGAAAACACAAGCTGGTAAACAAGTACTAAACAACATGGTTATGGAAAAAGTACTTATTAAAAACTACAAAGTTGAAGACAAAGATGTAGACAAAAAGTTCGATGAAATGAAAAAACAATACGGTGATCAATTCGATACCCTAATGAAACAACAAGGTATTAAAGAAGAAACTATAAAAAATAGTGTACGTGCTCAATTAGCTCAAGAAAAAGCGGTTGAACAATCGATTACTGATAAAGATGTAAAAGCAAAATTCGAGGATTATAAAAAGGAAATTAAAGCAAGTCATATCCTTGTAAAAGATGAAGAAACTGCTAAAAAAGTGAAAGATGAACTTGCTCAAGGTAAATCTTTCGAAGAATTAGCAAAACAATACTCTGAAGATACAGGTTCAAAAGAAAAAGGTGGCGACTTAGGATTCTTCGGACCAGGGAAAATGGTAAAAGAATTCGAAGAAGCAGCTCAAAAGTTGAAAAAAGATGAAGTAAGCGAACCTGTAAAAACACAATTTGGTTACCATATTATTAAAGTAACTGATAATCACGCAGATGCTACTTTCGATAAAGCAAAAGCTGATATTAAAAAATCACTAGCTCAAGAAAAAACGCAAGATGCTCAATTCATGAACGATCTTATGATGAAAGAAATCAAAAAAGCTGACGTAAAAGTTGACGATAAAGATTTAAAAGATCTTTTCAAAGAGCAAAAAGCTGACGAGAAAAAAGACGAAAAGAAATAATGAAAAGCTCGGGCTAAGCCCGAGCTTTTTTATATCCCCTCTTCCAGGGGGAAATTGTGTACAGATTGAGTAAATGAAATTACATGATTGACTCTTCGATTCTATAGAAAGGATAACGTCTTTTTCATTTTATGGATAGTGTACAATCTTAGCTAGTTTTACACTATCTTCGTTACCGAAAGTTTATTTTGTCATTCGTTTAACTAAAACCATCTTTTATGCATTTCACTTAAAAACATTTCTGTGATTCTAAATCCTGAACTTTCCCCTATAATAGAGTCAATCCCACAATACGGACAAACTGCTGTGTTATCATCATCCCACCACTCTGTAATTTTTTCTGGATGGAAAATTTCTAAACAATAGAAACAACCACATATAACATCCTTTTCTAAGTGCTTTCTATTACGAGAACAAAAACGATGTGCTTCCTCAAAATATTTCCCCATCAGTATCCCCCTATTCCTGATTGTTTCTATACTTTACTTAGATTATCCTCGGCAAAATTGCAATTATTTCTTACAGAAAAACAAAAAACCCTTGATTCACAACGCGTGGAACCAAGGGTTTTTCTCATCATTATTGATTAAATTAAGAAACTATGTTAAATTAGTACAGAAACACGTTTTCTAAAATACACAGAACGTATTTATCCGTATCTTAATTGTACAACAAAACCTTTCTTCAGTCAACCTCTATTTTTCACTTTTAAAGGAGTGCTTACGTATGAACAAAAAACTTGATCTAGAGCAAAAACGATTGGATACCGTAATCGAAACGATTACGCAGCAAATTGATAAGCTGGAAAACGAAACTGGCAGACGCCGGGCAGAAGTAATCAACATCCGTAAACACTTCTGGGATGACGTTAAAGTGAATACAGATACTTTTGATGATTACCTTGAAACAGTTATCAACTTAAGACAACAAGCTCAGTCACTAGCTGTTACACAAATCACCCATAAACACACCTTTAATCGACTTGCCGCGCTGCGACGCATGCAAAAAGCACCTTACTTCGGACGCATCGATTTTACTGAAGAAGGCGAACCTGCCGCAGAACAAATCTATATCGGTGTTTCTACCCTTACTGATGCAAGCGGAGAAAACTTTCTTATTTATGACTGGCGCGCCCCAATTTCAAGTGTTTATTACGACTATCCACCAGGACCGGCTGAATACAACACACCAGGCGGCGTAATTCGCGGTAATGTGGAGAAAAAATTACAATACATTATTCAAAATGGCGAGATTGATTCCATGTTCGATACGAGCCTCACAATCGGTGATGAAATTCTGCAACAAGCGCTCGGAAAAGGTACAAACAAACATATGCAGAGCATCGTCGCTACGATTCAGCGTGAGCAAAATGAAATTATCCGTCACGATGAAGGCCGACTCCTTATCGTTCAAGGAGCTGCTGGTAGTGGTAAAACATCAGCTGCCCTGCAGCGAATCGCCTACTTACTATATAAATATCGCGAATGGCTAAAAGCGGATCAAATTATTCTCTTTTCCCCTAACTCTATGTTCAATAGCTACGTTTCTAACGTACTACCTGAACTCGGTGAAGAAAATATGCAGCAAGTAACATTCCAAGAATATTTAAACCATAGACTAAGTAAGTCATTTGATGTGGAAGATCCTTACGAACAATTAGAATATATGCTAACTGAAACAAATAGCGCAAATTACAAAATTAGAAATGCGAGCATCCGATTTAAAGCATCCACTCAATTTTTCGAAATGATTAAAGCGTACAGACAATCTCTTGAAACTTCAGGCATGCTATTTAGAGGAATGAAATTTAGAGGGAAACTGATCGCCTCAGCTAAAGAAATTACAGAGCAATTTTACAATACTGACTCCTCCCTCCGCTTCCATAGTCGAATTGAGAAGTTAACGGATTGGCTAAATAAACAAATAGATGCACTTGAAAAAGCAGAACTGAAAAAGCCTTGGGTAGAAGAAGAAATTGAATTACTTAGTAAAGATGAATATCAAAAGGCTTATAAATACTTGCAGAAAAAAGGCGAGTTTGACGACAACTCTTTTAATGACTATGAGAAAGAAACGAAAGTCCTGGGACGTATGATTGTCCGCAAAAAATTGAAGCCGCTTCGTAAAGGCGTTCAAACACTGCGCTTCATCAATTTCACAGGAATCTATAAACAACTCTTCACAGACGCATCATGGGTTACTGGAGAAAAACCGAAAGAATGGGATGACATTTGCTCTCTAACGGTGAACATGCTTGATGAAGGAAAGCTATATTACGAGGATGCGACTCCATTTTTACTTTTAAAAGAATTAATTGAAGGCTTCCAAACGAACAGATCGATTAAACACGTACTCGTAGATGAAGCGCAAGATTATTCTCCGTTTCAGTTCGAGTTCTTAAAACGTCTCTTCCCTGCTGCAAGAATGACGGTACTCGGAGACTTTAACCAAGCGATATTTGCCCATGCGAGTGAGGCAGTGAATTTCAATACACTTACTAGCTTATACGGACCAGATGAAACGAACGGTATTAACTTAACTCGTAGCTACCGCTCAACAAAACCGATTATTGAATTTACACGTGCTCTCGTACCGGAAGGGAAGAACATTCACGCCTTTGAACGCGACGGCGAGAAACCTACAGTAACGAAAGTAGCTGATTACAGCGAACTGCACGAGCATATTACTACAAAAGTTACCGAACTACAAAAACAAAATCACAATACAATCGCAATTATATGTAAATCCGCAACTGAAAGCGCCGCTGCATACGAAGCACTCCGTCATATCGAGAATATTAAACTCGTGAAGAGTAACTCAGCCGAGTATGAGCAAGGTATTGTCGTGATCCCTGCTTATTTAGCGAAGGGTATTGAATTTGACGCTGTTATTATTTATGATGCTTCTGAAGATGTATACAGTGATGAGAGCGTACGTAGATTGTTCTACACTGCTTGTACGCGCGCGATGCATGAGTTGCAACTTTATAGTGTTGGCGAGGTTAGTCCTTTTGTGCTTGGGGCTAATTCGGAGAGTTTTAAGCTTATAACGAAAACACCTTGATGATTCAAGGTGTTTTTCTCATTCTAATTGAAATATCCTTACGCCTATACACACTCAGCACGATCCCCATTATAAGCGCATGAAATACAGTTGGCGTTAATCCGTAGCTAATAAAAGGTAAGGATATAGCAGCATGCGGCAATAATCCTAGTATCATTCCAACATTATAAATGAATTGGAATACAAAAAGAGTCACTCCACCAGCGAGCAGCAATTTACCATACCGATCATTTATTTTATAAGATATGACTATTAATCTTGCTACAAAAAGAGAAAGCACGAAGATAAGAACTAGCGCAAGCCAATACCCATAATAGTAAGTCAAACTTGCAAATACAAAATCAGTATCCGCAGCAGGAATGAATTTTGTATCTCCAGATGTACCAAACCAACCAGCCGACGACATTACCTCTTTTAAATAAATCCTGCACCACCTGCATCACTCTCCGGATTTAAATACCCTAAAATTCTATCTAAGTGATATCCTGAAGACCAGGATACCGATGCCCTGATAATAAATAAACAAATGGGTACAATCGTAATAATCAACGCCGTTTTCTTTCCTAACTTACTCCACCAAAGCATAACGAATACCATTGTCATATAAACAAAAATTGACGAAAGGGTTGATACAATCAAAAATAAATACAAAGAAAATAAATATAAAACCACAAGATGCATAACCTTTAACCTACTATTATTGAAAAAAGACGCCCACGCTAGAAAAAAGAACGGTACTGCTATTAAACAATCAATTTCAATAGGACCGATTTTTATTAACGGTTCTCCAGTCAACGAAGCGTTCGGAAAACAGTATAGCATTAACAGAATGAGTACCCCGATTGTGTAAAACAACCCTCCCATTCTCTCTAATTTCCGATAATCAATCAGCATCATCCCAAAAGCTGTTACAACACCGAGAATAACAAATATCACCTTATTCATTATTACATCATTCGTATATCCAAAAGCTATAACTGGCAAAAATCCTAGCCCCATCGCAGCCACTAATAAACCAATTAAGAACCAATCAACCTTTGGCTTATGTAGTTTATTAAGTTCCTGGCCAAGCTTAATTGGACTTCCCATTTGTTCAACAGCCTTATCTTCAGCAACTTCCTCACTTAAGCCTTTCTCTATCCACATATTCTTCGTCTGTTTCAAGTGAAAGTCTAGTTCTGTTGCCACCAAGTCCTTTGCTTCTTTTGATTTAATATGGTTCGTAACTTCTTTTAAAAAACGCTCCCCTTTTTTGCTCAATTTTTTCTCACTCCTGTACTAATCCTTTTAATATAAATCGTGCCTTCGTAGCATTCTTCTCTGCCTTTCGCAGCATTTTATTTCCTTTATCATTTAATTGATAATATTTAGCTCCCGCGTGATCCCAGCTAGATTGGATAAAGCGATTTTGTTCTAGACGATGTAATAAAGTGTATAGAGACCCTTCACCACCTTCGAATTTTTGAATCCCTCTCCCTCTTAGCAACTGCATCAATTCATAACCCGTTTTTTCATTCATAAGAAGTTGTAACACTGCTAAAAGGATATCTTCTTCCTTTTCGGACGATTGCTTAATTTTTTCGCGCACCTGCTTCTGGTGCTGATCAGAAAAACTCAAATGTTTAAACGTTGTGTTCTCCATTGATTTTCGCAAGCCTTTTAATCGATCTTCCATTTGATTATTCCTCCAATCCTTTCTTCAAAAGCTCCTTCGCTTTTTTCAGTCTCGTTTTTATCGTGTTTTCCTTTACTTCTATTACTGTAGCAATCTCTTTAATTGATAATTCTTCATAATAAAATAGATAAATGACTTCTCGATATTTTATCGGTAAACTCATTACCGCAGAAGCCAACCTACTATCCTCCGCATTTTGAATGACAGTTTGTTCGACACTATCATTTTGAATCCCAATATACGCAAATTCATCCTCTGTAACGATTACCTTTTTGTTATACCAACTTTTTATATAGTCCTTACATTGATTAATCGCAATTCTCCATAACCACGTTTTCACATTCGATTTCCCTTTATATGTATGAAGAGATTTATAACATTTTACAAATATATCTTGCGTTACATCCTCCGCAATCTCTTTATTATTCACATATGAATACACAAGCTGCAGGACTTCTTGCCCATACTTGTTCATTATTTCGTCGATAAGTTCCTCCTTATCTTCTATTTCAAACGCTTCTATCGTTAATTCATCCACATCATTTCCTCCTTCCCATATATTAGACGACGCACTGTATGGAAAAGTTTTATAAATACATAAAAAAATACGGATGGTAATGTCCATACCGTTTTTTTATGAATATTTATTTACTTCTTGTCCCCTGACACTAATGCTCTGCTTAAAAACTAGGAATTTTCATCCATATATCTTGTTCCCTATTTTAAAACATAATACAATGAATACGTAACTTAATAAGCTATAACTAGTAGGTGTGGTAATCATCTCTTCCATTTTGAAAAAAGGGGGAGGTGATAATATGATCGCGATGTTTGTAATTAAATTAGTGTATGGTATCCTAACCGGAGCTGGCGTTGTCATCGGTAGAAGATACTTCGGTCCATGGCTAATTTCTGTATACAAAAAAGCGAGAACCACCCTGCTTCGTGGAAAAGGTAAGGGCGGTTCTCGGCTAAAACGTTAATGTAATTGTCTTATAACCGCACCTACTACCACCACAATAGCAAGTTAGGTTACAAAGGCAGAAGTTTCTCAGGCTTCTGTCTTTTTTATTTTATGCAAAATTCACACTAAATACTCTATCATCATTGTAACACATTTTATTTATTTTTAGTCAAGAGAAAAAACCACCTAAAGGCTCCCCTTCAGGTGGTTCTCTATTTTATGCTAACGCAGCTGCCTGTTCTTGTTGATCTACAGGAATTACAGCGTCTGTTAGTGCTTTTTCTAGTTCAGCTGTATATTTCATTTGTTCTTCTTTGCTCCAGCCTAGTTTCGCAGCCATGTAGTTGATTACTGCTTCTTTCCACTCGTATACCCAGTGGATGTTGAAGAATACAGCGCCTCTGCGGCGTACGAAGAAGTCAACTGGTTTTGCTGTCATTTCGTAATCCATTGCGTATACAAGTGGGATTAGAACTTCAAGCGGCATGTTGTATTCTTTCGCTTCTTCTTTATGTTTTTTCGCTAAGTCGAACAGTACATCAACGTTAGAGCCGTAGAATTTCGCGAACTCTTCTGCTTGTACTTTCGTTAAACCAGATTTTGTACCTTCGTCTGCTTTTTTCGCAACAAATGCTGGGAATCCGTGTGAACCATCTACATGTCCACCAGAGATTGGCATATGTTTCGTATCGCTCTTCGGATATGCGCTATGACCTTCTTTTTGTAGTAAGTTCGTTACGTAATCTACTACCATTTCAGCCATTTTACGGTATCCTGTTAATTTACCACCTGCGATTGTAATTAAACCAGATTCAGAAGTCCAAATTTCATCTTTACGAGAAATTTCAGATGCATTCTTACCTTCTTCATAAATTAACGGACGTACACCAGCCCAGCTTGATTCAATGTCTTTCTCTGTAATTTTCACGCTTGGGAACATGTAGTTAATCGCATTAATGATGTATGTGCGATCTTCTGTTGTCATTTGTGGTACAGCTGCGTCTTTATCATAGAACGTATCTGTTGTACCTACGTATGTTTTTCCTCCGCGAGGAATCGCGAACACCATACGTTTATCTGGTGTATCGAAGTAAATTGCTTGCCCGAGTGGGAAACGTTTTTGATCAATTACTAAGTGAACACCTTTTGATAACTGAAGTACTTTTCCTTTTTTCGAGTTATCTTTTTCACGAAGTGTATCTACCCAAGGACCAGCTGCGTTTACAATTTTCTTACCGTAAACTTCATATACTTCACCGTCTAGTAAATCGATTACACGTACACCGCATACTTTTCCATCTTTATATAAGAAACTGTCTACTTTTGCGTAGTTAACAGCTTTCGCACCATGCTCAATTGCTTCTTTCATTACTTCAATTGTAAGACGCGCATCGTCTGTACGATATTCTACGTAGTAACCGCCACCTTTTAATCCTTCTTTTTTTACAAGAGGCTCTTTGTTTAGCGTTTCTTCACGGTTAAACATCTTTCTGCGCTCGCTTCGTTTTACACCTGCTAAGAAGTCGTATACACGAAGACCAATTGATGTACTAAATGATCCGAACGTACCGCCTGTATGGAACGGAAGTAACATCCACTCTGGTGTTGTTACATGGGGACCGTTCTCATATACGATCGCACGCTCTTTACCCACCTCTGCTACCATTTTCACTTCAAGTTGTTTTAAATAACGTAGACCACCGTGTACAAGCTTCGTTGAACGACTTGATGTACCTGCTGCAAAGTCCTGCATTTCAAACACAATTGTTGATAACCCGCGTGTTGCTCCATCTAATGCAATACCAGAACCAGTAATACCTCCACCAATTACGATCACATCTAACTCTTGTTTATTTACTCCGTTTAATACGTCTTTACGTTGTTTACTTGAAAATTTCATGGTAATTCCTCCCTTTGATAACGAAAAAAGAGACCACAAACTCCGCTATAGATTTCGCCTCTATAGCGCGTTGTGGTCTCTCCAAATCTCCTACCGAATTATTAACTTGTCACCATTATAACACTGTTTATGATTATTTGAAAGCTTTTGTTGCTTCAATTGCTTTTTTCCATCCAGCATATAGCTCTTCGCTTGTTTCCGCTTCCATCGTTGGTTCAAAGCGTTTGTCCATATGCCACTGTGATTTAATTTCATCTTGGTTTTTCCAATATCCAACCGCAAGACCAGCTAAGTATGCTGCACCTAAAGCTGTCGTTTCGTTGATCACTGGACGCTCTACAGGAACATCTAAAATATCACTTTGGAACTTCATTAAGAAGTTATTTTTAACCGCTCCGCCATCAACGCGTAATGTTTTCAGTTCAATACCTGAATCTGCTTCCATTGCGCATAATACATCTTTCGTTTGGTAAGCTAAAGATTCTAGCGTTGCACGAATGAAATGCTCTTTCGTCGTACCGCGTGTTACACCAAACATAGCGCCGCGTACTTCACTATCCCAATAAGGTGTTCCTAGTCCAACGAATGCTGGTACAACGTATACACCGTCAGTTGATTCAACGCGAGAGGCATATACTTCACTCTCACTTGCATCTTTAAACATGCGCATTCCGTCACGTAACCACTGAATCGCAGAACCTGCTACGAAAATACTTCCTTCTAATGCGTAGTTCACTTTACCATCTATTCCCCATGCAATTGTTGTTAATAGACCGTGCTCAGAAGCTACTGCTTTTTCACCTGTGTTCATTAACATAAAGCAACCAGTTCCGTAAGTGTTCTTCGCCATACCTTCACCGAAACAAGCTTGTCCAAATAAAGCTGCTTGTTGGTCACCAGCTACACCTGCAATCGGTACATTTTGACCGAAGAAGTGGTAATCAATTGTTTCTCCATATATTTCAGATGATGGACGTACTTCTGGAAGCATACTCTTTGGTACTGTTAACATGTCTAGAAGCTCATCATCCCACTGTAAGTCGTGAATGTTAAACATTAACGTACGTGATGCGTTTGAGTAATCTGTTACGTGTGCTTTACCACCAGATAGTTTCCATACAAGCCATGAATCAATTGTTCCGAATAATAGATCCCCGTTTTCTGCTTTCTCTCTTGCACCTTCAACGTTATCTAAAATCCACTTTACTTTCGTTCCAGAGAAGTATGCATCAATTAAAAGACCTGTTTTTTCGCGAACCATTTCGCTATAACCTTTTTCTTTTAACTCATCACAAATTTCAGCTGTTTGGCGAGATTGCCATACGATTGCGTTGTAAATTGGTTTACTAGTTGTTTTATCCCATACAACCGTTGTTTCACGTTGGTTCGTAATACCGATACCAGCGATTTGTTCTGGTTTTACATCTGCTTCGCTTAAGCAAGTTGCGATAACTGCTAAAATAGATCCCCAAATTTCTTGCGCATTATGCTCTACCCAGCCCGGCTTTGGAAAATGTTGTGTAAACTCTTTTTGAGCTGAATGAACAATTTCACCTTTTTTATTGAATAAAATTGCACGTGAGCTTGTTGTTCCTTGGTCTAATGAAAGAATATATTTTTTCATATCGGTTTCCCCCTTATGCTACTTTTCTACTATTTGTATTGCTTCCGCTTTTTTTACTTGTCATATAAGAGATTGCTAGTACAATCACAGTTGCGATAATCACATAAATAAGTGCTGAATTTTGTTTTCCTTCAAATACAACTTGATGGAATAAACCTGCAAGTGATCCACCTAAAATTGGACCTACTACTGGAATCCATGCATACTTCCAGTTTGAACCGCCTTTTCCTGCAATCGGAAGGAAGAAGTGTGCGATACGCGGACCTAAATCACGTGCTGGGTTAATTGCGTATCCTGTTGTCCCACCTAATGATAAACCAATACTTACAATTAAGAAACCTACGATAAATGGATTTAATCCATCTGCAAATTTATTTGCACCAATTGCTAATATACCAAATACTAAAACGAATGTTCCAATCATTTCACTTAAAAGGTTTGCAAATGTGTTCGGAATTGCTGGACCTGTTGCAAATACACCTAACTTTGTTCCTGGATCTTCTGTTTCTTTCCAGTGTGGTAAGTAATGTAAATATACGATAACTGCCCCGATAATTGCCCCAATCATTTGTGCTACGATATAACCTGGTACGTCACTCCATGGGAACGCTCCCTTAAATGCCAGTCCTATCGTTAAAGCTGGATTCAAATGTGCCCCACTAATTGATCCAACCGCATACGCTGCAACCGCTACTGCTAAGCCCCAGCCCATTGTAATAACAATCCAACCTGAATCTTTCGCAAACGATTTCTTTAAACTTACACCAGCACAAACGCCGCCACCAAGTACGATTAACAACGCAGTCCCTATTAACTCTCCTAAAAATGCTGACATAGTATCCCTCCACAATCAATTTAAACGCTTCCAAATGTGATAGAGGTAAAATGAATGGCCATTCGTTTTTGTCAAAAGAAAAAGACCCACAGCTTTGCACGCTTCTATATAAATTTATATAGAAACAATGAAATGTGGATCTCTTCTTTTCTCCGTCACGTTTATTAACTTGTCTATAATGTTAACCTCTTATGAAAGCGGTGTCAACAGAATCTTTTCACATTTTCGTCACTTTTTTTGGTAATGTTTCCATAGTTCGCGTTTTGACGTCGTAATCGCTGTCGCACCAGCGTTTAAAGCTCTTTCCACATCTTCTACAGTACGAATAAAACCACCTGCTAAAATCGGTACACCAGTACGCTCTTTCACTTCAGCGATAATATCCGTCATTGCTCCTGGAAGCACCTCAATATAATCCGGTTTCGTCTTATCTAAAAGATTGCAGCTCTTCTCCATCGCACTCGAATCGATTAAAAAGATGCGTTGTATTGCCACAACACCTTTTTGCTTCGCCTTCATAATAACGCTCGCCTTTGTCGAAAGTAACCCGTACGGTCTAAACTCCTGACATAAATATTCCGTCGCATGCCCATCACTCTGCAAGCCATGAATTAAATCCACATGTAAAAACACCTTTTTACAATATTGCTTCGCAAGTGATATAACACTCTTCAATTGGCCGACATGAATATCTAAAATAACGATGTATTCATACGAACTATGTAATAGCTTTTCCAAATCTTTAATTTGCCTCACTGCCGGCAAAATCTTCTGTTCATGAAATTCCATTCTCTATATCCCCTTCTTTATGTCATCCTATCCTTTATAGTACACAATTTAAGTGAAAAGAACAGCTAGTGTAGGGGATTTCTTTCAAATCTTTCCTCTATTTATATATTTTCTTCAACTTATCCGATCCCATACCACCTATAATCATGAATGCAAGGGGCAAAAGATTCATTACATATGGCGCATCTGCTACAATTGTAATACTTGCTCCTGCAAACTTATTTAGCATCCATACAACGATTTTTGCAATAAACAAAAATACTCCTATCATAAATAGACTATCAAAAAACACCTTCCATTTTGGATACGCCAATTGCTTACTATCTTCAATTACTTTCTGCGTCAATTCTTCATCACTCCTTAGCAGTTCATCAATTGTAATACCGAACAGATCACTTAAATGAATAATAATTTCAATGCTCGGATAGTTCTTTCCCGTCTCCCATTTCGAAACAGATTGCCTGCTCACATGAAGTTTTTCAGCCAAATCATTTTGCGACCAATTTCTTTTTTCCCTTTCTTCTTTTAAACGCTCACTAAAAATCATACTGTGTTTATCACCTCTCTATACCCATTATGTTCAAATAAATGATGAAGAGTAAAGCTAGTTATCGTTGCATTTCCTGCGCAACTTATGCGTTACAGCTTATAATGGCGCTCTTTTATATGTATCTCCCCTATACTATGCTCCAATAATAATTTCCCGAACAATAATACAAAGAACGGATACTAATAAAGACTAGATTAGGCATAAAAAATACGCCATCCCTTCTTATCAGTCTCCAGAAAGAATAACGCAAATTTTCATTTTTACTCATCATTTTTCGGACTATATGAAAACCCCGGATATTTCACAACAGGCCTCTTCTCCTTACGCAGGGAATCCATTACTTGCGGGCCAACATGTATATTACTCTCCACTATTTCTTTAGGAGTCAGTGCCATCCATTGATTTAACGATACATCTTCAAAACGATTACTTCTGAACATCTCTAAAAACCATAATGTTTCGGTACCTGTATTTTGAATATAATGCCCCGTCGCAAACGGTACATATCCGACATCGCCAGCTCTATAATCAAATGTACGAGCGGTACCATTTCCAAGAAACACAGTCATTCTCGCTTCCCCTGTCAAATAATATTGCCATTCATCATTATTCGGGTGCCAATGAAGTTCTCTCATTCCACCAGGCTCAACCTCAACGAGCGCTGCTGCGATTGTTTTGGAAATAGGGAAATTTGTAGAATCTACAATTCGAACGCTACCACCAGGCGTCTTAATCGGCTTTTGTTTTAACAATTCATGTTTAAATGTTAAAAGAACTTCTCCTTTCGGCGATTGAATTTCCTGACTTTCAAGCGAACCTGGCACCTCTCCTTGATAAATATAAACTTGATCTGAAGGGATAGAACGAAAAGCACTCTCAGGCACTCCGAAATTAGCCGACAACACTTCTTTTGGCGTATGCGCAAACCAATCGGAAATAGCTAAAGTAGATAAATCAGAAAAATGCCCATCATCGAAAACGAGTAGAAATTCACAATGTTCCAATCCTTGAATGGAATGCGGAATACCAGGCGGAAAATACCAAAGATCACCTGGTCCAACATCAGCAATAAAATTCCGTCCATTTTGATCAACAGCCGTTATGCGCGCCCGTCCTAAAAGCATATACGCCCATTCCGCTTCTTTATGCCAATGTAGTTCTCGTACTCCACCGGCCGTTAAACTCATATTTACTCCCGCAATCGTCGTCGAAACCGGTAGTTCCCGAGCAGTAATCTCCCGAGACCACCCGCCTTGTTTCAAAATCATAGAAGTGTCCGAAAATGAAAACTTCAAGTTAGGAACTAACCCTGCATCCGTTATAGGCGGAACAAGCATATTCGGATTTTGAATATCCCGCATAACATTACGAGGTCCAGAATCAATCGCACCTGCTCCGTCGCTGCGGATTGGTTGTGGCACATTCCCTCCCGCTTCATTAACAGTACGTTTCTTCATGATTACACTCCTTTTTCATCCGATTAGTAAGTAAAAAGCCTCCATCATAGTGTATGAATTGGGCTTTGGATGGTTACAGTTACTATGTAGTTACATTATCTTCCTATCATTATCGTTTTGTTCATTTCTCAACTTATACTAGTATGGACAGCGTCTGGAAAGATAATGAAGAAATTAAATTAAAACTAATAAAAAACCCTGTAAAATTTATTACAGAGTTTTTCACCAATTATTTATTGTTTTACATATCGAATACGAACATTATCGTCCATTTGATAAATTTGTAATGTGTTTCCATAACTAATTCCTAACTCTTCACTTGCACCAACTGCACTTACAAATACCCCTTTAAATACTTTATTTTTAGTTGGTTTTACTACCAATACTCTTCGCTGCTTCTTCAAACAGTTTTGAACCTTCTTGTGCTTTACTTACTGATTGATGCATTTTACTTTCGTCTTCTTGATCTAATGCATCAAATAGAAGTTGAAAACAATCCGCATATAGTTCCATCGACTGCTTTATCTTCGCCTGTTCTCCCTGTAACTCAGGAGGCGCTTGTAGATTCTTCAGTTTCGTTGCAGTTGCCTTTGCTCCACCTAAACTCAGTTGTACTTCACTTTTCTTTTGTTTGTATGATTTTACGTCTGAATCTGCTATTCCTTCAATTAATTTCATTGTATCTTCAATTTGAGTAGCACTATTTATGATATCTGCCTTGTACCTTTCAACATCTGAACCAGTTACCTTACCAGTTGAAGAACTAGAAGAAGTTGAATTATTTGAAGAAGAATTTGGTTGACTACTTGATGAACTACTGTTTGTACCTTCACCTTTCGCTACAGACAAGCTATCCTCTTTCTTGCCATCAGTTGACTTACTCTCTTTTTCAGAAGTCTTATTCTCTTTCTCTACCTTTTGCGTTTCTTCTTTCTTTGGTTCAGCTTTCTTACCATCAGTTTCAATTGTAATACAACCACTCAATAACATAACTGGTAATGCTAAACTTACTAATTTCTTTGCTTTCATGATTACTAATACCCCTTTATTTGTAAAATGTAGTGCAAACAAGTTAATATACTTAACTAATAAATTCCCCCCGAATAATTTATTAAAATCTACTATCCATAGATTTCCTGTATATTCATAATCTTTCAATATATATATATATATATATCGTTTTACAAAGAATTACATATTCGATCAAAGGGATTTATGTAGTCTTTAAAAGGAAATTTACTAAACGAAAAGAAAATTTTAACAACAATGAAAAGAAGCTAACAATAAATTGTTAACTTCTCAACCGAAAGTAAAATACTATCTTTCCTTATCTTCTAATATCTAGGTTGTGATTGAATATTTGTAAGATGAACATCAAACATATCAATGATTTCAAGAAATCTATCAGCTTCACGGAAAACATGGTCTGCTAATAAGGGATGAATGATACTCTTTATTTTACATTGCTCAATTAAATCACGTGCTGTTTTCTTAAAATCCCGAAGAGATGCAACCGACACACGATTTTGATCTAAAAATTGATCTAAAAGAGGGGCTGTTTGGGATTGTGGTTTCATAGATTCTAAGTCAATTGCTTGATACATCAATTCATCAAAATCATTGCTAAAATTCCGCGCTGTATCTACAAGCTTTCTTTCCGATGGATCAAGAAGATGGCCAATAAATTTAGCATGGTCTGCCATAATCCGTAAAAAGAAAACATTTTCTTTAATAATAGCATCAGGAAGCGCATCTAATTTACCTTCATTTAATTGTATTAAACGTTTTCTAAAATAATCAGCTTCCCTACTTGTATGGTCAACTAAAAGTGGAAAGTTATTTTGTCCTGGCAATTTACATGTGAGAATTAATCCTAAAATTTTTCTTTTAAATCCCCAAATATTAGTTGCGGCTTGTTGTACTTCTGCATTAAATCTTTTTATTTGCTCAGGATCTGTTTCATTTGTATAGGAATGCGCTATTTGTTCAATATGTTCAAACAATCGATAAAATTGATTCGCCTCTTCGATTAGTTGAGTATCCTCGCACCTAAATCCTAAACGAAGAAAAAAAGAATGCTCCTTCATGATTCTAGACCAAAAACGAATTTCATTTAATGAACGCTCAACAAACATTACAGATGTAACACCTGTATCCGGATGTAATGAAGTTTCATCCCTATGCATTGTTAATCCCCCCCAGTAAAATCCCCACTAGTTCCATTCTTATGAGTAAAAAAATATATAAATACCATCAATAAAAGTTTATGATGACTCTCTTATACATGTAAAATTAAACTAATATAACCTTAGCTTGATGAACATATACTGCTCCCGCAGAAGAAAAAAAGCTACCACCGAGATGTAAAATCCTACTAGGTGGTAACCTTTCAAAATTTCTATTAAAGCAATACCGAATCTTTATCACTTTCCTGATTACGTTTCTCACGCTCTTCTTCTAAACGCTTCATATATACTTCGCCTTCTTTTTCAATAAACTCATTATCCATATCTTGCTCTTTTTTCGAAGTATATAAAACCATGTAGCCACTTAGTACAATCCCGACAATTACAAGATACACCCACCATGGTAAAGTTTCCAAATCACTTCATTCCTTTCCTTAGACAAGCCTTATTAGTTTCACTCTATGAGGAAAGAAGTGGATTTATACCTAAAATTTTATTGTGGATGCTTCGCGAAAAATGCTTGTACATATTCCATAAACTCAATTGGTTCCTGACGAAACGGTGCGTGGTATCCTTTTTCAATAATATGAAACGTACTATTTGCAAATAGCCCATGATACAGTTCACCATTTTTCCAAGAAACGCTCTTATCGTGTCGTCCCCATATAATTAAAGTCGGCACCTTAATCTTATCGGCTTCCATCGCGATGCGGCGCTCTCTCATTTTCGTAAGCTGATCATAATGCTCTTTATCATCACGACTATTTTTCACTTCATTTTTATTATACTTCGTAATCTCGGTTACAGTTTGTAAGTCCGTCGATAGCGGTGGTACTTCATAACTTTCTTTTTGCTGGAAAGACTCTATCCCTGTAGCATCCGCCAAGATGAGATGCGTTACTGCATCCGGATATAAATACGCTAAATTGAGGGACATCTCTCCGCCCATCGAATGGCCAAGCACCGCAAACTGATCGTATCCGAGCTTCTTCATTAACTTATAATATAAATTCACTTGCGCAGGAAACGAATACTGAAAATCAACTGGCTTAGAAGAACGCCCAAACCCTAAAATATCAACCGCAATAATCGTATGGTCTCGCGCTAGTTCCGGATAAATATCACTAAACCCATCAGAAGAACCACCAAACCCATGCAACATGAGTAACGGCGGTTTTCCCTCACCAATTTGCTTAAAATAAATCGTCTGCCCATCAATTTGCGCCATACTCTCTTTCGTATTCAGCTTCATCATAACAGTATCTTTCACTTCTTCAACCTTCGCAATCGGCTTATCAACGAAGTTACATACGATAAGCACAACAAGCACAATACCGCTAATCAAATAAAACTTAAACCGTTTCAAAGTTCCCGTCTCCTTCCTCTTGTTGTTATTTAAAGTTTTTACATTTTTTGGTTATTTTATGTTCTCTTTTTAATTGTAACTAAAACAGTTACAATTATACTAAAAAAATATAACTCATTTCTGTTACTAATGGTTATTCTGTAACCATTATAGTTACATATTTAAAGTAAGTCAATTCTTTTCTCTACATGACCTGAAAATAGAAAAAGGGACTTCATGTTGAAGTCCCTTTCTTTGTTATTATAGTTGGCTTACTCCGCCGTCGCCTCTATTATCTGCTGGTGCTCCTCCTGTGTCTCCAATGTTAACGTAGTCTGGTCTTGCTGGTGCCCCTCCTGTGTCTCCTATATTAACGTAGTCTGGTCTTGCTGGTGCTCCTCCTGTGTCTCCTATATTTACAGCTTGATTTGTAAAAGAACTATTGAACCCAATTGATAATACCCCTACTAATGCAGTCCCAACAATAGCCAAACGAAATTTCTTCATTATTTTAACGCTCCCTTTTCCAATATATTTTTTTGAGCCTTATTATTCATATAAAAATATTTACTTGCCTTAACATGATCATCAAATTCATAAAATTTCAGTGCTAAAATTTCAGTGTATTCTTGAATACAATCCCATAATCTTTCTCTCTCAAAATAAGAAAGTCCTTCTAAAATTACATCTTCAATAATTGATACTGAAGATTTTCCATTGAGTTCTTTCAAAATTTTAAACCGATGTTGAAATTCTTTTTCTCCTAAATCAACACAAATATTTAAACCTTTTTCAACAATTGGATTCGCTAAATTATATTGTCCTAATTTGTAATGTTCATGTGCTTCTACAAACAAGGCTTTAAAGTGTTCTGGGTAATTTTTGGTCACCTCAGATATATGACGAATCGCTAATTCTGAAAGATTTTGACTAGCATAAAGCCAAGCTAAATTATGCCGAACCATTAGCATATATTTTTTTTGATCTGCTTTTTGCAATACTTCCATAGCAGAATTAAAGTTTTCTTCCGCTAATTCATAGTGATCTATGTCTACACAACATAGTCCAAAAGCATTTTCACATAATCCTACTTTTATTTCATAGCCTGGATATTGTAAAAATGCTGCTTTTGCCCTATTCAAGTAATCTATTGCATGAACTTGGTCATATTTTTGATAATAGAAATTCCCCATCCGATAATTAAACTCCGCATGTTCTATCGGATCGGCAATATATTTCAATAACTTCTCAGCTTGCTCATACTGTTCTTTCGCTTCATTATAATTTGAAATTAATGTGCAATGAAACCCTTTAAAAAAGTGATAGTAATAAGCTAGAACACCTTCTGTTGGAATTTCGAAAGATTCCACTTTATCAAAACTATCTTCTCTAACTGAAATCCAATCAACTAATGCATCATATCTAAAATTCAACAACGCATGATAAAGCAATACATCCTGATCCACGTCCAACCCACTAATCTTACTTTCAATCTCCTCTTTCATTTCCGTGGCCTTCTCTATGTTTTGCTGTAACATTACACGATACCAATCATCTAAAGAATGTTTCATTTGCTCCCGCGTTACTACATCTGCTCCCATACACTCGCATCTCCTTTTCTCAAACTTACAAAATTAGTATTTTTATACAATTATCAAAATTGTATATTACCACTCCTTTTCTATGCATTGAAAAATAATTATCAGAAAATTTAATATTTTGATTAATTATACCAAAGTTTTCCTTTTTAACAACTTGAGAAACAATTGTCAGAAAACTTACTAGGATAAATAAAAAAGCAAGCAGTTCCAGCACTCCGCTAAAACTACTTGCTCTCCTACTTACTATCTCTATTTTTACTCTTTAATAAATTCCTTCGTACTTCTCACTGTATCAATTGGACGAACTAATTTTTCAATTTCTTCACGTTTTGGCTCTAGGAATGGAGGTAAAGATAATTTTTCACCAAGTGTTTCGTATGGCTCATCTCCCATAAATCCTGGGCCATCTGTTGCGAATTCAAATAAAATTTGTGGTGCAACTCTTGCATATAATGATTCGAAGAAGTGACGGTTTACATATCCAGATGAAGGAAGTCCTACGCTACTGATTCTCTCAATCCATTCTTCTAATACAGCGCGATCTTCTACGCGGAATGCCGCATGGTGCACTGTACCAAAACCTTGTTGTGCTTCAGGAAGAACTGTATTATGTTCTACAATAACAGATGCACCGTTTCCGCCTTTGTTCACTTCAAATAAATAGAATTCCCCTTCTTGCGCAACCTCTTTAAATAATAGAACTTTTTCTAACACTTCTTTGAAGAAGCTAAAGTTTGCAATACGGATAAATACAGGTCCTAAACCAGTGATTGCATATTCTAATGGTACTGGCCCGTTTTGCCACGGTGTACCTGATTCGATTCCTTTATCAAGTTCATCTGAGATTAATTGATATTGTTGGTCATCAAAGTCAACGAAAGAAAGAGTTTTCTTACCAAATTGCTCTTTAATTCCTGTATGTTCTACTTCAAGACGGTCAAAGCGTTTCACCCAATACTCTAATGCTGCATCAGTCGGAACACGGAATGAAGTTTTTGAAATTTCATTTGTACCGTGTACACCTTTCGGAACACCTGGGAAATCAAAGAATGTCATATCTGTTCCTGCACTACCTTTATCATCTGCAAAGAATAAATGGTACGTTTGAATATCATCTTGGTTTACTGTTTTCTTAACTAAACGCATTCCTAAAACGTGAGTGAAAAACTCATAGTTCTTTTCTGCACTACTTGTAATCGCTGTAACGTGGTGAATTCCTTTTAATTGGTTCATTTTATATTCCTCCAATGTTTTTTAATTTATATTTTCTCTCCTATTACTTCTCTTCAATAGGTGCTAAATTCGCTTCAATCTCTGCACGCTGATCTTCTAAGAACGGTGGTAAATCAAGTTTTTCTCCTAAATGTTCCACATCTCCATCAACTGTAAATCCTGGTCCATCTGTCGCAATTTCAAAAAGGATTCCGTTTGATTCACGGAAATATAAGCTTTTAAAGTAGAAACGGTCGATGATTCCTGAAGAATGGAAGCCTCTTTGTTTCACCTGTTCTTCCCAATAAGCAAGCTCTGCATCGTTTTTCACGCGAATTGCTAAATGGTGAATGCTCCCTCGGCCCGGTTTTTCAGTAGGACCATCTAAATATTTCACAACGATTTCTCCAAAAGCCTCTCCTTTAATGGACTGGAAAATTGCTTCTTGATCATTTCGGCTAACCTCTGTATAACCAAACATCTCTGTAAGTGTACTCGACATTTTATCAAGTCTACGAACTGTCATTTCCACAGAACCCATTCCTTGAATTTGATGCTCTGCAGGAACTTCTGATTTCTCCCAAGTTTCCCAGTGCTCTACTTTTTCTCCGTTTGAAACGAGTAATACTAAGCGAAGACCTTCAGCATCCTCAAATTGCAAAGCAGGACGATTTGCATATGTTGTTATTTCACTATGTTTCACATCAAATTTCTCAAATCGTTCTTTCCAGTAATGTAAGCTATCCTCTGAAGGAACGAGCAATCCAATTCGAGTAATTGCATTTGTACCACGATATGTTCTTCCTACTAAAGGAATTTCAAAAAATGATAATTCCGTACCTGGACTTCCTGTTTTATCCCCATAAAATAGGTGGTACATTGACGGATCATCTTGGTTTACTGTCATTTTCACACGACGTAAGCCAAGCACGTTTTTATAAAAGTGATTATTTTCATTTGCATTTTTCGTAACCATTGAAATGTGATGATGCCCTTTAATTTCATACATTGGTTATTCCTCCGTTTCGTTTTACTAGTCAAGTGATAACTAAAAAAATAACATTTCCCACAACTAATATGGTTTTTAGCTTTTCAATTTATTCTTAATTATGTTTTTGTAAATTCATCTTAGTTTTTACTGTATAAGTTACTTTGTTTTTTAATCGAAAACAACTGAGTGTATGTTTTTCATATGACTCAATCGCTTTCGTTACTATCACTTTACACCTCAAGTGATTGAAAAGCAAGAGAAAAATCTCGAATTCGAGATTTTTTTTGTTAAATAACATTTAGGGTGTAAAATCTGATTATTTACGTAATTGACATTCTATTAAAACGCTCATTTACAGAAGAACATTATTCAAGTGAAGCCCTCTATAATTCAATTACAACTCCTTGAAAGTTTATGATACTATCCTGATCACACTTTTTATATTTAATGTTTTAAGGAAAAAAGCTATACTATAAGCGAAACTAAAAATCAGAAAGGAAATACCAGAACATGGAAAATTATATGCTATTTATCCTTACAGCACTCCTTATTATAATGATGCCTGGTCCCGGTTTTGCTTTAGTTACAAAAAACACTATCTCTCATGGTAGAAATGGTGGGATAAAGACCGTCTTAGGAACGGTATCTGGAATGATGATTCATACAATAATGGCTACACTAGGACTCTCTGCTATCTTAATGAAATTTGCTATGCTATTTACATTAATAAAATATGCTGGGGCATTTTATTTAATTTATTTAGCTGTAAAGTCAATTAAAAGTGCCTTTTCTAAAAAAGAAGATATGTCAGGTTCAGTGGAAATAAACTCTAAGGATATTGGAACGGTTAAAAGTTTTAGACAAGGATTTACCACGGCAATCTTAAACCCAAAAACGGCTGTATTTTTCCTTAGTTTTCTACCCCAATTTATTGTGAGTAATCAAAGTCATTTCTTCCAATTTCTTTTGTTGGGATTCACATTTACGACTTTGACAGCAATATGGTATTTACTTTATATCTCTCTAATACGTCAATTAAGAACTTTTTTAAGAAAAGAAAAGGTGAACCGTACAATAGAGGGTATTACTGGCACAGTATTATTAGTATTTGGAGTTAGGCTATTTTTCCAAAAATAAATATGTAATAGAGAGAGTTTAAAACTTTCGGTTTTTCCAATAAATGAATCAATATAAAAAGTATGGCTTTCAAACAGTAAAAAAGTGAACAAACGGGTGTGTTTGTGGAATAAGCTTCAATAAAATAACCAAACTTTTTATAAAGAAGTGAATCGATTATATTAAAATTGATATAAAGGCGTTATCCTTTCCTATGATTTCTCAGAAAGAATAACGCCTTTTTCTTTTTAGAGGATATTTTGTCTAGTTAGCTTGATAGCGATGTGGTTCTATCCCTTATAAAGTGAAACTTTAATCAGTGGGGGTTTTGTTCATCCCCCACTGATTATTAGTTGAACCAATCGGGCTTTTACGGACAGTTGATCCCCCACCTAACTTCTTTGCTTCCGCTGAATTTTGAGGTGGGGGTCTTACTGCCCGTTAATGCGGGATAAATGTTACAAAAACATTTATAATAGCTCTAACTTGCACAATGCTTCCCGTTAATATAATACGCTGATTCTGTGAAAACCGTAAATACAACCTCTACTTCTGGAAGTCCAAAATCCATTACATATGTAGTAATGGCCTTGGCAAATCGATTACGAATTTCCTGTCCACGCTCGAACCATTTCACTTCAATAAGAGGAAACGCTTCTATTTCTTCTCCATTGAATACATACGTAGAACTTGGTAGTTCCAACGTAAAATTATCCGTACCACACTCACAAATCTCTGCGAGCTCTTCTACTAATGGCTTGCTTATGTGTTTTAATTGTTCAGTAGTAATTCCACGAAACACAATATGCGGCATGTAAATCCCTCCTTTAGATAGTTTTATATTTTGCCCACATCATAGCACAATTCTCCCACCTTTTAACAAAAATAGATGCTAAACAAGTTTCAACTCTTATTTTTAGGCCTGTTATACAGGCTGAAGCGATTCTAAGTATCTGCCATATTAAAGTTGATATGCTCCCATTCTAGTGGTGAGATATGTTTTAATCGTTCTTCGTTAACCCCATGCGTACTTCTTAACTATTTCATTTAATTTTTAATAAAGAAAACAGCCTCACTAAGCTTTTAAAACTTAATAAGGCCACTTTATTCACACTATTAATTATGGAACGTCGGTTTATAGAACGAACGATTATCAAGTGCGAAGACACGCTCTGTGTATTCGCCTGGTTTTGTGCGTCCTAATGCGCGGTCCATCATGTTCATTTTTGCATCTAAGTTATCGATGTAATGCAGAATTTCTGCTTCTTTTACTAATGGTGGTTTTGGGCTACCCCATTCCGCTTTTCCGTGATGAGAAAGGACGATGTGTTGAAGAATTAATACTTCTTCTGCATCGATTTGCAATTCGTCTGCTGCTTTACCGATTTCGTTCACCATGATAGAAATGTGGCCTAGTAAATTTCCTTCTAACGTATACGTTGTAGAAATCGGGCCAGATAGTTCAATTACTTTACCAAGGTCATGTAAAATAACGCCTGCATATAGTAAGTCTTTATCTAATGATGGGTATAGATTTGAAATAGCTTTCGCTAAATCTAGCATCGATACGACGTGATAAGCTAGTCCAGATACGAACTCGTGATGGTTCTTTGTCGCTGCTGGATATTCTAAAAATTCGTTTTGATGCTTATTTAACAAATGTCTTGTTAGACGTTGAATGTTCGGATTTCTCATTTCAAATATGTATTGTGTAATTTTCTCAACCATATCTTCTTTTTTCACTGGTGCTTTTTCTACGAAATCCGAGATGTCTGTTACTTCATTTTCATTCGCAACACGGATTTGTTTCACACGTAATTGAATACGTCCTTTGTAGTTTAAAATATCACCAGCTACTTTAACGATTGTTTCTGCTACATATTGTTTCTCAACTTCTGGTGATACGTCCCATAGCTTCGCTTCAATATCTCCACTTGGATCTTGTAAGATTACTGTTAAAAATGGCTTTCCATTACTTGCTAGACCTTTTGTCGCTGTTTTAATTAACAAGAAAACATCGACTTGTTCACCAACTTCATATTCTGCAATTTTCTTTTTCATTCGAATTCCTCCACCAAATCAGTTACTTTTAGTATAGCATATCACAACTCATTTTCTTTACGCTTATGTGTTAATTTTACAATCTGTTTTTCTGTAAAATACGCGAGTAAATGCGCATGACATGTAAAGAAGATGACTTGTCTATCTTTTGCGATTTCCTTTATTAGTTCAATCGTTCGATCCGTCCTTACCGCATCAAAGTGCACGAAACTATCATCAATAATAAATGGGTAATCATGTTCAAATGTTTTCGCAAGTGCAAATCTCAGTGATAAATATAACTGCTCCGCTGTCGCTTGGCTTAGTTCATGACTGTAAAAACGTATACCGTCGTTACGTTCAACAATGAACGGCTCCGCCTCTGACGGTGAAAAGATTTTACTATAGCGTCCGCCCGTTAAATAGACGAAATACTCTTCTGATTTTTGTAAAATACGAGGCAGATGCACTTCATGATAATATTGCTTCGTTTTCGTTAACACCGTTTTTACGGCCGCATAAGCAGCCCATTTCTTCACTTGTTCACGCAATTGCGCTTTTTTCATTTCCCATTCATGCATTAAATCTCCGTACGTACTACCTTCTTCTAAATTCGCAATTTCCATACGATGTTTCGCGATGCGCTCTGTCAGTTCTTTCTCTTGCGCCAGACAGTTTTGTACGACTGTAATTTCTCTCTTTAATTTCTCTTCATAACCGTCAGCTTCGTAATGTTCAGCTAATGATAAACTCTTTAAACGCTGTTCTAACAGATCAATTTGCGGTAATAAACGCACTACTTGTTTCTCAGCATCTTCACGTTTTTCCGCCAGTTTACCCGCTTCTAAAAACATCTCTTCATCTGTAGTCTCTGCAATATTCCATAATGCATTTCGTTCTACTAACAGTTGTTTCAATTGTTCTTGCATAAACTCATATTCTTCTTGCCATTCCGCCAGTTTTTCTTTTAACTGCTTACAAGTTTGGCGCTTCTCTTTCTCATTTTGCATACGACTTTGTGCCCCGTGTAGCTTACTATACTCCGCACTACCGATAACAGCTTCTAGTTTCTGTTCAAAATGCGAAATCATTTCATATAATGAAGATTTTCGCGTGCCTTGTTTTTCTAACTCCCGATATAATTGCTGCATTTTTTCAATACGCTCAAACGCTGGCAATATGTGTGCATACGTATAAAATTCTGGGAACATATAGCGCGTTTTATATGCATCTACTTGTTCTCCCGCCTGGAACGTTTCTCTCTCCCATTCCTCATACGATGAAACGACTTTATCATAAGCTCGCTCCATTTGCTGCAATTTATAAGACTCACGCTCAAATAGTTTCCGAATCTCTTCATCTTTTTCTAACTGATAGCGCACAGACAGCGCTTCTTCACTTTGTCTCCCGCCAGCACTTTGCTGAAGAGTAAGAAGCTCTTCTTGTAATCCGCTTGATGGATCTTTATATAAAACAAGAGCAAGGACAATCCCTACAAAAACAATAACACTAATAAATAAGAGCGGGCGGTTATCAATAAATAAACTCGTGAATAAAACAAGCGTGTTAATAAGAAGTAACAGAAGACAAATTCTTTGCCACTGCTTTTTCTTTTGCATAGCCGCTCCTGCTTTTTCCTCATACTTGCGCTTCATTCTCTCTGCATCCATACCGATAAACGCCGCGTCTTGGAACGATTTCTCTTTCTCAACTAACGTATTTCGCTCTTCATCAACTAACATTTGTTTCTGAATCTGTCTTATATTTTCTTCTTGTTCTTCTAATTGCTCTTGCGCTACTTTAAAACGATCATCAAGCTGTGCTTTTTGCGTTTCTAATTCACGTGCCTTTTGCACGGTTTGCGTAATTAATTCTTTCGTTGCCAAACTCATGTCAAACGCAAGAACCGCTTCCTTTTCAAAAGTAGCACCAATTTGTTGTTCTAGTTCTGCAATTTCTTCTTTTATATTCGTAATACTTCCTGTCATATCACGCATTTCTTGGCACGCATTTTCATAAGACAAATGCTGCATACGAAGTTCTTCTACATAACTTTCTTTTCGTAAAAACTCTTCATCTATTTGAATCGAGGCAATTTCCGATTGCACTGTCTCGATTTTCTTATGGAGCGAATCAACTTGTAACTGAAGCGGCTCCATCTTCGCCTTAATCGCTTCATAGCGCGCCATTCCGTTTACAGGAAACTGCCTGCTCTCATTTTCTAACACTTTCTCATGCGCACGCTTTTCAATAACGAGGGGCTCAAGCGCTGCTAATATTTCATAATCTTGCTTTCGCCTTTCTGCACTCTCTTTCTCTCCGCGAACAGAAGCAAGCTTCTCTTCACTTTCTTTTAACTGCTCCACTTGTTTTTCATACGTGCCAATTTTTCCTTGCCACTCTTTCATCTTCTCTTCAAGCTTCTTCATCTCTTGCAGTGACACGTTAATTTCCGGTTTACGCCCACTCGGTTTAAAACGCTGATCCATTTCTTTTTCTAGCTTTTTATCTAACTGTAATAGCGCATCGCTTCCGACTGCACTTGCTGAAAATAAATAATTGCCAATATCCGCTTCGCCGAGCTGATGAATATTTTGAAGACCATGCATATCAAATGAAAAGACCGATTCAAATAAACTTTCATTCATCCCGCTTAATATATCGTTTAAAATTTCCTCGCCGCCCGTTTTCCCGTCTTCAAAATAAACGGTCACCTCGCCAGCTGCCGTCTTTGGCAATCGTTCAATTTTCAAACGGCCGTACTGCTCTGTTTGTACAGTCATCGCACCGCCATACTTCCCGCCTTCTTTCGGCTCATAACGGCGCTGTCCTCTCGTCGGAAAACCGAACAGAATACTTTTCATAAACGAGCGAATTGTCGATTTCCCCGCTTCATTTTCACCGTATAGCACCGTCAGCAAGGAAAGATCCATTTCCACATTTTCTAATTTTCCGTACCCATAAATATGGAGTTTTTCAATTCTCATTTTTTATCCCTCTCTTGCTGGAATAATTGCTCTAAAATAATATTTTCTGCTTCCTTTTGAATCTCTTTCTTCTCGTCTTCTGTAAAAGATTCAATACTATTACGCGCTACAGGAGATGTCCAAATGGTGCGCAACACGCCGTCCATATTTGTGAAAGCTTCTAGCTCCTTTAGCACACTACCGACGAAATGATTTTCCGCTTTCAAACGTTCGATTTCCGCAAAAGAAACCGTCTCATTTTTCCACTTCATTGCATATACGAAATCTTTTCGCTCTTCGCCAGATGCTAAAATGTGAAAAATCTCTTCCACACGCTTTTCGTCACGCAAATAAGAAGAAAGTGGGCCCTGCCCTGTGAATACGACAGTTAAAAGCGTCCCTTCCTCTTCTCTTCGGCACTCATTCATCGCAGTTGACATGCTCGTCATAAGTTCATCAACAGTTTCAAGTCCATCAATACAAACTTCGATCTCATCCCATACAACATCTGCCGTATGGAAAAATGAGCAATGCGTTCCTTGTTTCGTAAGTTCAATAAGGTACGCACCCTTCTCACCTGTTTCCTTACGATGACGACCTTGTATGTTCCCTGGATAAATAATGTATGGCTCTTCTGATAAAATTTCACGTTTATGTATATGGCCAAGAGCCCAATAATCAAACTGTTTTTCTTTCAACTCACGAATTTGAAACGGTGCATAGCGATTATGCTCTGCATCTCCTTCCACACTTCCGTGAAGCATGCCAATATGAAAAGGCGCATCACTCATTTTCGTATACTGCGCTGTCATATTATCCGTTACCGCTTGCTGCAAATAACTAAACCCATAAATAGAAGCTAATAGCTCACCATTTTTATAAAATGATTTCTCTTCTACGTAAGGCTCCGTAAACACATGAACATTTTCCGGAAACTCAATCGCTGCCCAGCTTCCTCCTAAATGATCATGGTTACCGTGAATAATAAAAACAGGGATATCGTACTGCGAAAGTCTCTTCATTTGCTCACGCACAAACACTTGCGCCCTCAAACTTCTCGTCTCCGCATCATACAAATCCCCAGCTAGTAATACGAAATCAACGCGCTCTTGAATCGCTTTATCAACAATACGCTCAAATGATTCAAACGTACTTTGCTTCATTCTCTCCCAAACAGACTGCGCAACATTCATCTCCATTCCTTTAAACGGACTATCCAAATGCAAATCAGCCGCATGTATAAACTTTACTTGTTTCACAAATAACGATCCTTTCTATCTTTCAAAAGTTTCATTTTATTAAAATTAACATCGCTGAAAACTAATCATCATCGAGAATGAAAATATTCTCGATGATTAAAGTTTCATTCTATTTTACCACGCAATGTCATATATTTCTTTGCATATTGTAGCGTTTTATGTCAAAATAATTATAAGATTCTGATTTTAATTATTGGAGGGAATTTTCATGGGAGTATACGTTCTAACAGTCTTTGAAAAAGATGGTTCAAAAGCATTAGACGAATCATTCGAGGCGGCAACTGAAAAAGAAGCAAAAGCAAAAGGTGAATCTATTTTACAAGAAAAAGGATTGTATGAAAAAACACATCGCTGTACATCTACTGCAGGTAAGCTCGTTTTATTCCAGCGCTAAAAAAAAGAAGCGTCATCCGCTTCTTTTTCACTCTACTATATCTTCGTCACACCACGTAAACACCACATCTAGAATGCGATTACCAATACGTACGCGTTTATTCCATTTACCTGTTTGGATCTGATGTTGCAATTCAGCTTTCATCTTTTCCGTCCAGTCGTGAATCGTTTCACTACCGTCGTACGGATATACGCCTGGAAACTCTTCCTGCAGTAGATGCAAGCTCTCTGCATCAAAATGAAAATGGAAGAAGTAGTTTGCTGTAAGCGATGGTTCTTGCAATCGTAAAAAATGATCATCAATTTGCTTTCTATTTCTATAGAAAGTAAAGATATTCACTTTACCGCTAGTAATTTGGTCAATTTGAATTTCGTGCTTCTCTATAATCACGTCTTGTCCACCTCGTTGTATACTATCTTTAGTATATATGTCTTTTGCAACAAAGTTAACCATTTTCGCGCGAAATTCATTTCCTTCATTATATTACCTGTACCTCCATATGCAATCAGAACAAATAAAAACAAAGTTGAAGGGGAGCGATCACATGTATTTCGGAAGCAAAGGTTGGTATGTAAAAGAACTTAAAAAATTAGGTATCCGTACTTATGAAGGTAAAAAACTAGAATCGTATCGTACGCATGTGTTATCTAGTTTACTTGAGAGAATGAAGAAAGCTTCGGCTTAATAGAAAAACACCTCCCGAATTCGCATACTAAGTATGCAAATTCAATGGAGGTGTTTTTATCAGTTTTCATAAAAGATTTTTTGCTTCCGCTGGAACGGATACGTTTTAATCTCAGCTGTATCTAAATCTTCATTGAATAAATGAATGGCTATAATTTGTCTACAATCGTAAGTATGGTAATAATATGTTCCAGACTCCATACACATTGCACTTGTATAGATCGTATTATCTAATATACCGTCTTCTGTTATTACTGCCCCCTTAGGAACCTCACAATTTGATAAGATATGAAAAATAGCCGATATCCCCTCTTCTTCGTTCTCTATACTTTGAATGTTTTGTTTGCCATATGCTGCCCGTACAAATCTTGATGGCGGGGTGAAATCTCCAGGAAGTCCCATTGTTCCTGAACCTTGGCCAAAAGCACTTAATGGTACATCTCCCCACTCAGTTGGCGCAAATGGCTGCGATTTAAGTCCAATATATTGTCTTAAATTTTGTAAATGCCAATTAAACTCCGGACTATTAGTCATTACTCCTATTGGATTGTCATACACTTTTATTCCATCAGCTGTCGGCTCAAGTACAATACACGCTCCCGATTTATCTGCTAAAATCCAATGTAGCGGTGGCGTAATTCCTAAAACTGGTAATGGCACATCTATAAAGGCAATGTTATCAATATATTTTCTTAATTCTTCAACAGAATTGAACTGCGTGAGGCTCCAAGTCACAAAATCAAATGGTGCTACATTCGTTTTATTGCTATCTATATGATTACTATAAGTAGCAAATCCTGGGAAATAGAGAGTTGCACATGTCATACCAGTTTCATTTACTCCGTCCGCCATCATGACCCTTCCTCCAAAATTAATTCCCATTCCGACAACAGCCTTTTTCGCTCGGATCGTTTCACCAGTTATATTGTTCCACTGATAACGCCGAGGAATGATTATTACTTCTTGATTCATATCTAATGTGAAATCCATTGTTCTCCCAAAAAGATGCTGGAAATTTTTTGTTTGTAACGTCAAACTAGTACACATGAAGAAATCCCCCCATTTTATAGTTCTATAAACATTTTATAAAATTCTGATAAATACGTAAATTAAAAACTCTATTTATCACTAACAAAATAATCGCCCAAACCAAAAATGCTATAATAAACCCAATCAAACTAAGGGGGCAAATTACTTTGCTTGGAACATGCATTCAATTTCATAAGTTCGGCAATCCAAAAGACGTATTACAAGTTGAATATAAAAATATAGAACCACTGAAAGATAATGAAGTTTTCGTTCGTATGCTAGTTAGACCGATTAATCCATCTGACTTAATTCCCATCACTGGAGCATACGCACATAGAATCCCTTTGCCTAACATACCTGGTTATGAAGGTGTTGGTATTGTAGAAGATGTAGGCGCTTTTGTTTCTCGAGACCTTATCGGTAAACGTGTGTTACCTTTACGCGGGAAAGGTACTTGGCAAGAATATGTGAAGACATTAGCTGATTTTGTAGTCCCTGTTCCTGATTCCATTGATGATTTTACAGCGGCACAAATGTATATTAATCCTCTTACTGCGTGGGTTACATGTACAGAAACGCTAAACTTACAGCATAATGATGTTTTATTAGTGAATGCTTGTGGATCCGCTATTGGACATCTATTTGCGCAGTTATCACAAATTTTAAATTTCCGATTAATTGCTGTTACAAGAAATAATAAGCATACAGAAGAATTACTGCGCCTTGGTGCTGCATATGTAATTGATACTTCCACTACCCCGCTTTATGAAACAGTTATGTCATTAACAAACGGGCTCGGTGCGGATGCTGCAATTGATTCCATCGGAGGACCGGATGGAAATGAATTAGCTTTCTCCTTACGTCCAAACGGGCATTTTTTAACGATCGGTCTTCTATCAGGAATACAAGTGAACTGGGCCGAGATTGTCACGAGAGCAAAAGTACACGCAAACATATTTCATTTACGACATTGGAATAATGAAGTGTCACCATATAAATGGCAAGAAACGTTTCGTCACTTAATTCGTTTAGTAGAAAATAAGCAATTGTGTTTTATGACGGTACATTCTACGTATGACTTAGCAGATGTGAAAGCGGCAGTTGATGTTGTGCAATCTGCTGAGAAAACGAAAGGGAAAGTGTTTTTGACGAGTTATTGAATGCAATTGAAGACTCTATTTTGATTGATTTTTTTATGCCTTATAAACCTAATTTTGATATCCCGGCTTCAACTACCTAAAAATAACATTGTCAACAGCACTTATATTGGTTATCATAAAAGCGAACATAACAGGAGATGAGCAGATGAATATGAACGAAAAGAAATCTTTTTCAAAAGTTTCTCGGCGGAAATTAGTCGATGAAGTATTGGAACGTCTACAAGAGAAAATCTTTTCTGGGAAGTATGAAGTTGGTGATCGCCTCCCTACAGAGCCGCAATTAATGGAAGAGTTAGGGGTAGGACGCTCAACGCTACGAGAAAGCATAAAAATATTAGTACATGCTGGCATATTAGAAGTTCGACAAGGACAAGGTACTCGTATTGTCTCACTTAATATAACGCAAGATTCATTTGAAAAACGACTACAAGCAGCTAATATAAATCATGTGTATGAAGCACGAAATATGTTAGATAAAGAAGTAGCGATGTTAGCGGCACAGCGCCGAAGCGACGAGGATCTTTTATACTTAAAAGGACATTTGAATAAAAGAAAAAATGCCCTTCAAGAAGGAAATTATGTAGCATACATAGATGCAGACATTCAGTTTCATCTAGCCATTGCAAAGGCGAGCAAAAACGAAGTTCTACTTGATTTGTATCAATCTTTCGTACCTGCCCTTCGTCACATTTTAAGCCAATTCATATTAAATACAGCGAACTATGAAGATAACTCTGACATTCATGAAAAGTTATTCCAAGCGATTTTAAAACAAAATACTGAAGAAGCACGAAAATACGCTGTTCAAAATTTGGAGCTGAAATAAGCTCCTTATCTATTACACAAAAACATCAGATGATATACTCAATAACATCTGATGTTTAAGAGAGGAGAAAATGAAATTGAAACATCAAGAACGAACTTATTTGTATATACTAGCGCTATTTTTTGTTTCTATTAATTTACGTATCGGAATTACATCTGTTTCACCTGTATTAGAAACAATCCGACAAGACTTAAATATAAGCAATTTTTCCGTTAGTTTTTTAACAGCTATTCCTGTTTTTTGTATGGGGACATTCGCCTTACTGACTGGGAAGGTAATTAAGAAATACGGGGCAGAAAAATCAATTATGGCTTGTCTTATTTTAATTGGCTTGGCAACATGTATGAGAGCTTTTACCTTTTCTATTTCCACATTATTCGCGAGCTCTTTATTTATCGGTATTGGAATTGCACTTGCAGGTCCGTTATTATCAGGTTTTATTAAAGAAAAATTCCCTACGAAAATCGGCTTAATGATTGGAATATATTCAGTAGGTATGGGTACTGGTGCTTCTTTAAGTGCAGGATTAACGATTCCTTTACAACATGTATTAAAAGGATCTTGGAATATGGCACTCGCTTTTTGGGGTGCACTAACTATTATCGCCATTATATTTTGGTATCCCGTTATGAAACGAAAGAAGAATACGAGTACACAAAATAAAAAGAATAATAGCTTACCTTTAAGAAATAAAAAAGCATGGTTGTTCACAATCTTTTTCGGACTACAATCAGGAATATTTTACTCTATTACGACTTGGCTTGCGCCAGCAAATCAAAGTATGGGTGTGAGTAGCGAGCAAGCGGGTACTCTTATAACTGTTTTTACAGTGATTCAAATGATATGTAGCTTTTTAATTCCAACATTAGCGGATATTTATAAAAACAGAGCACTTTGGTTATTAGGAAGTATATGCTTTGTACTCGTAGGTTTATCGCTTATGATTTACCCACTAACTACACCATGGACCCCTTCTATTTTACTAGGGATCGGGCTCGGCGGCGTATTTCCACTCGCTCTTATGCTGCCACTATATGAAACAAAAACTTCAGAAGATGCAAGTGCATGGACTGCTATGATGCAATCAGGAGGATATATTATGGGCGGATTCATTCCTGTCCTAGCTGGAATCGCTCGTGACTATTTTGATAGTTATACGCAAGTTTTTATTATAATGGCACTTTTAAGCTTAATTTTACTCCTATTAACTTTAGTCATGAACAAAAAGGAAGGAGAAGCAAAAAATCTTATCTCCGCTTAAACTAAAAAATGTTATTACATGGTATAATTTGGTTAAAATACGAAAGGAACTTCTAATATGTGGTTCATTTCGGCAATCGCGCCCGTTTTAATAGTTGGTGGAATTGTAGTATTTGTAATAAAAAGAATGGAACGGAAATATAAAGAAGGAAAATTAGGTAAGAAAAAACCTCAAAAAGCTCAACTGTTATTAGATAGTTTAATACCTATAGGAATGCTTTTTGGCTGTATAATTGGTTTGATTTTCGGCATGTTTTCCCCAGATTTCTCACTGCTTTCAATTAGTTTAGGATCCGGAATAGGCTATTTATTTGGATTTTTTGCTTATGAAATTTATAGCAAGACAGGAAACAATTTTTGTTAATCCAAAAGGAATAAGCGGGACAGTACATAGTAATCATATAAAATATGTAACTGTCCTTTATTTTTGCATCAATGTTATCAATTTTTCTTCCACATCCTATACACCTTTTTTATTGATGTTTCTCTCCTCTTTCTTTCGCATATCCGCTTTTTTGTTCTTCTCGGCTCTATAACCAAAGTAAAGTAGCGCACATGTAGTAATAGAACCTACAATGTATCCTAAAAAGCCTCCTAACCAAAACATAAAAATTGCCTCCAATCCATTATAAATTTTATGTAGTAGACATCTGTAAACCGCTCTCGGTACCTCCGTTTTTTATTACAGATTGGGAAATCCCCCTAACTATTCCATCCATGAACATTCTGTCTTCTCTATTTTGATTATTATCTATAAAATTATTTATACCACTAATTCTTCCATTATCTCAAATAACAACTTTATTATAAAGTTTGCACTCACATTACATATATGTAGCATCACTGTCTCTTTTTCATTTTACCCTTGCAACTGGAGTTTACTTCTACAACTTAAAAACAAAAAACCCCCTCAAAGCATAAACTTCAAGGGGTGAGCCTGTTTTTTATTTACTTATATACGTACAGCTGTACCACTTACAGCAACCATTAACATTCCATCACGAACAACTTCGTAATCTACGTCAATACCAACGATAGCGTTCGCACCTTTTTGTTTTGCGAGTTCTTTCATTTCATCCATTGCGATATCACGAGCTTCTTTTAGCTTGCTTTCATAAGAACCAGCACGACCACCGACAACATCACGAACTGAAGCGAATAAATCGCGGACAATATTTGCACCCATAATAGCTTCACCATTTACAATATCGATATACTCAATAATTTCTTTACCTTGAATTCCAGACGTTGTTGTTACAATCATGACTGACACTCTCCTAATAAGTTGTAGTTTTGATAAGCTTTCTTATGTCTTTATTATGACATGGAAAAAGTATCTAATCCATTGAATTACCTTACAGGAATGTGACAGTTTTGTAATAATAAAGCGCGCATTATGTTTAATTTTAATAAAGTGCTTTAATATTGGGATACATAAACGATTCTCTATTTTCTTTCCAATCCTTTTCTACTTCTTTAAAAGTTGGTCGCCCTAATTCTTTGTTATTTTCATGTTTACTAAACCATTTTTTCACATACTGGTCTCCATTTTTGTTTTGAACTGTACAAAGGAAACTATTACTGCTATCCTTTAATATTTTTACAATCACGAAAAGGCACCTCTTCCCTTTTAAATAACATGATAGAACTTGATCTTTTACTATAAGCCCTTCCTCTCTTATAGTCATACGACTCCTCGGCCGCGCCAAAGTTGTAAGATCAAAAAACGATATTCACTTTGTTTATATTTTATTTAAAGAAATCAGAGTTATAGGCATTATGCTTATCAAATATTTTATAGATTTCTAACTTATCGTCTAATTTTGCATCTACTAAAATTAATATATTGCCATCGTAAATATATTCTTCATACTTTTTAGCATGGTCTTCAGGGATTCCTAAGCCGATAAATGCTCCTATTAAACTTCCAGCTCCTCCGCCAATACCGGCTCCTCCAATAGCTGCTGCGATTGGTCCTGCTGCTACAATTGGACCCATTCCAGAAACAGCAAGTACACCAAGACCTGTTAATAATCCACCAAGCCCGCCTGCTACCCCTCCAGCTACAAGCCCTGTCGCTGAAAAGATATCTGCTCTATGTGCAGTTTCGCTATTCACTTTTTCACCCGATTTTTCTTCAAGGTGTTCAATTTCCTTTTGATCTTTCGCAATAGCTGAAATATTCTCTGCTGAGTATCCTTTATCATTTAATTCATTAATAACGAGTGCCGCATCATCAATTGTTCTAAAAACACCTACTATTTTTCTATCTACATTCATAACTATTAACCTCCTAAAGTTTTATATAATGTATCTTTATTTTTCTTCATTTCTGTATACACTAATCTTCTTATTAACATAACCATTTACGAAGAAAGCGAATAGTAAAAGCACTACAAGTGAACTACTTAACAAGTAAATTAAATCAAATGTAATATCAATCATCATTTCATTCATGTATACCAGGCTCCTTTTTATTTAAAGTAAAAGTATATTTTGATAGACTAATCTACTAAACATAGACATCTTACAATTCATCTTCAATCAATCTCTTTGTAGTATATGTATACCCTTCCTAACCTTTTCTAAACGTAAAAAAACTATACTTATATTTTTTCTTATTTATATGTTTAACATTTTTTAAAACGGGTATGTTTATATTGTTATGCTTACTATATGGAAAGGAATATTACGATGAACGCCATTCACTCTACTACTATTTCTTATAATGAAACACCTACAATAACTCAGATTCATCATTTTTATGCTTTAATGACAACATTTCAAGCTAATTTGTTTATAAGTAAACATGGAACAATGACATCAATCAAAAATTTAAGCACTCTAGTATCCTTTTTCCTTACTGTAAAAAAGAAAGATCTTATATTATTTATTTTTGAAGGAATAGATGCAAAAAGAGCTTTAAGAACACTCTTCCCTTCTTAGAATGTTTGTTATCCTCTATTCCCTCGCTTACTACCTTTCATATATGTTTTTATATTTCAAAATGATTTCCTCTATAAAAAAAGAACCCCCTAATACAATAGGGGGATTTCTAGTTTGGCCTTATGAAAACTGATATAATATATATTACGTTTTTCATTCTTTAAAATAGAAAAGTTTTAATAACCTTGAAGGTAGGAATTTTTAATGAACTCGAAAGCAAAATTTAGTATTCGCTACAAAATTATGGCTGGTTATTTAGTTATCATTTTGTTCTTACTTGTTTCTTTCATTATGTTAAACAATGAGATTTCCAACTTACAAAAATCTCGTAATTTTATTATTGATCATGATTTTAAAGTTCTCAATTTGACGAATCAAGTGGAGAAAGAGTTACTAACAATTGAAAATAAAGCGAAAGGGTTTATCATTTCTAATAACCCTAATTACGTGCAATCCCTTAACTCTGCGGAAAAGGATTACGAAAAACATTATCAAGATCTTTTTTCTTTATTAGAGGATAACCCCTCTCAGCAAGAAAAATTAAAACAGATTAACGAAAACATTACTAGTTGGATTAATAAAGAGATTCACCCACTTATTACAAATAATAATAGTAATAATGTACAAACAATCGACACGACTAAAATTCAGTCCTTACAGTCACAGGTAACTAACTTCCGTAGCACTGAGGAGCAATTAACGAAAAAAAGAGCAGCACAATTAGATACTGAAAATAATAAATTAGAGATTTGGTTATACAGTTTATTGTTCTTACTTTCTTTTATTTCCATTATCGTTTCACTCTATATTTCGAATTCCATTACAAAAACGATTAAAAATGTAATTCAAGCTATTAAATCAATTTCTTCTAAAGAAAAAATTACGGAAAGAATTCATGTAAATACACGTGATGAAATAAAAGATCTTGCTCATACAACGAACCACTTACTAGACGAAATATCGAAAAGAGAGTGGTTACAAACTGAGCTTGCAGAATTAATTTTAATGTATCAAGGTGTATCTTCTATTGAGATGTTAGGTAAAAAAATTCTTAGTGGAATTATACAAAAAACGCACACTTCTTGCGGTGCATTTTATGTACGTGAAGAATATGAAGAAACTGTCTACTATGTGAAAAAAGCTTCTTTCGCCGATCAAGGTGCTGATATTGGGAAACAATCCATTCAAATGGGTGAAGGTTTCATTGGACAGTCTGCCTTAGAAAAGAAAAGTTTTATTCTCAGGGATATACCCGAAGAGTTTCGTTATGTCACTAGTGGAGTATTAGAAATACGTCCTAAAAATCTACTAGTCATCCCTATCTTATTTGAGGATGAAGTGATCGCAGTAATGGAGTTAGTAAGTGTAACTGAGATTTCAGATTTACATCAAGATTTAATTCAACAAACCGTTGATAATCTAGGTTTAACAATCCATAGCATTATGGGACGTATGCGAATTCAAACTCTTTTACATGAATCACAAGCAATGACAGAAGAGTTACAAGTTCAATCAGAAGAATTGCAAACGCAAGCGGAAGAACTACAAATGCAAGCAGAAGAATTACGAACAACGAATGAACAATTAGAGTCTAGAACTGAAGAGGCTGAGCAGAAGACAGCTGACTTACAAATTACCAAATCAGAATTAGAAGAAAAAGCAAGCGAGTTGTTACGCAGCTCAAAATACAAATCTGAGTTCCTAGCAAATATGTCACATGAATTACGCACACCGTTAAATAGTATTTTACTATTATCTGAAATGTTAAGAGAAAATCATGATAACAATTTATCCGACGATGAGATTGAATTAGCAACTGTCATTCATTCATCAGGGAAAGACTTACTTACTTTAATTAATGACATACTCGATTTATCTAAAGTAGAAGCAGGCAAACTAGACATCATTTTTGAAGCAACGAACATAAGTGACATGGCAGCCAATATGCATCAAAACTTTTTACATATAGCTGCACAAAAAAATGTCGAATTTACTATTGAAGACAGTGATACGATTCCTGATCTGTTTTATACAGATGCAAAACGGATTGAGCAAATTATTAAAAACTTATTATCCAATGCATTTAAATTTACAGAAAAAGGATCCGTTTCTTTACATTTCGATTCGATAGAAACAAGTAATTTAAGTCATGATATGCAGTCTATAAGTAAAGATTGGATTACAATTTCAGTAAAAGATACTGGTATTGGTATCGCTAAAGAACAGCATCAACTTATTTTCGAAGCCTTTCAACAGGCAGATGGAGCAACGATTCGAAAGTATGGTGGCACAGGACTAGGTTTATCTATTTGTAAAGAGTTTGCTAGATTGTTAGGTGGTTGGATTACGTTAGAGAGTAATGTAGGAGAAGGTAGTACTTTCACAGTATATATTCCTAACCTTCCAAATGGATTACATGATATACAGTTATCCAATTTAGAAGTCGCAGCAACGATAGAAGATGTTATTCCTGCTGAAGTTGTTGAAGAAACTATCGTTACTACCGAAACAAATAACGTCTTCCAAGAGAAAAACATTTTAATTGTCGATGATGATCATCGAAATATATTTGCGTTACAAAATGCATTAAAAAAACAAAATGCCAACATTATTACTGCCCAAAACGGCATAGAGTGTTTAGAAATACTAAAAAGCAATACAAATATTGACCTTATTTTAATGGATATTATGATGCCTAATATGGACGGTTATGAAACGATGGAAAATATCCGAATGAACTTAGGGTTACATGAAATACCTATTATCGCATTAACTGCTAAAGCAATGCCAAATGATAAGGAAAAATGTTTATCTGCTGGCGCTTCAGATTATATAAGTAAACCATTAAACCTACATCAACTCTATTCGGTAATGAGTGTATGGTTAATAAAATAAGTGAGGTTTAGTTGGAGTGGAAAATAAGTATTATAATTTTGATCCATCAGTAGATACGGATGAGCGCACGAACTTAGAAATTGAATTACTATTGGAAGCGGTATTTAAACTATCAGGATTTGATTTTCGCCAATATGCTCGCACATCTATTTATAGAAGGATTTGTAATCGAATGCAGCTCTCTAATATCCCAACCATTTCAAAATTAATTGAAAAAGTAATTCACGAGGAAGGGGTTTTAGAACAGTTATTAAATGATTTCTCGATTAATGTAACTGAGATGTTCCGTAACCCTGCCTTTTTTAAAGCGCTAAGAGAGCATGTTATTCCTGAATTGAAAAAGCAACCTGAAATTAGAATTTGGCATGCTGGATGCGCAACTGGTGAAGAAGTATTATCGATGTCCATCTTACTTCACGAAGAAGGATTAAGTGAAAAGTCGGTTATTTACGCAACAGATATGAATACAAATGTGTTAGAAAAAGCAAAACAAGCTATCCTCCCGTTAAATAAAATGCAAACTTATACGAAAAACTATTTACAAGCTGGCGGTACACAAGCATTTTCTAACTATTATTCAACAGATAATCGTTTTGCTTATTTTAATCCTTCACTGTTACAAAACATTATTTTTGCACAGCATAATTTAGTAACCGATCAATCTTTTAACGAGTTTCATATTATACTTTGTCGTAACGTTTTAATTTACTTTACAAGTAAACTTCAAAATCAAGTGCAGCAACTATTTTATGAAAGCTTAAGTCACAATGGATTTCTATGTTTAGGAAATAAAGAAACTCTTCGTTTTTCAAATATAATGCCGCATTATACCCAATTTAATCCTAGTGAACAAATTTATCAAAAAATACAATAAAAAGCGTATGAAATCCTCTGTTTGGATTTCATACGCTTTTTATTTCGCATTCGTTTGTATCATAATTAGACACATATCATCTGATTGCGCTTTCTTTTGTTCTTCCTTGTAAAACCCTTCTATCTCGCCTTCTAAATCTCCCCATTTTCTTTCTGTAAAAGTACGTAATTTCTCTTCAGACTCAAATTCATCATTTGCAATTGCTTCAAGAACACCATCTGTAAACAATAATATTTGAGCGTTCTTCTCAAAAGGTATAACTGTCTTTTTAACTTTTATTTCATCAAAAAATCCTACGGCACAACTCCCGCGATCTAGTTCAACTACATTTGTTTCATCAACTAAAACATATCCAGAAGGATGCCCTGCATTTACATATTCAACTGTTCTATCTTCTGTATTAACAACTAAGTATATCGCCGTAAAATAATAAGGAATATTATCATTTTCATTATGTAAAAGGGTCATATATTTATTTAATTCTTTAATAACGAGTTCTGGATCAATTAAACATTTAATTGTTTCACGTAATACAGACGAAATAAACATACAAACTAATGAAGCAGATACACCATGTCCCATCACATCTAATAATATAATACCGTAGCGATTTTCATCGATTTTATACCAATAATACATATCTCCAGCTAGTTTAAATGAAGGTAAGTAACTTGCTTCAATTTTTATATGATCTTCTCTTAATGGGCTACTTAATAAGTTTCTTTGTACTTGCGTAGCTAAATCTAGTTCATTCCGAAGATTTTCTTCTTGTTCTTTATGCCAATTTAATTCTGATTTCAAGCGTAACGCTACACGCATACGTGCTAATAGTTCAACTTTATTTATAGGTTTCGTAATATAATCCATTGCCCCCATATCAAGAGCTTCGGCCAATTTATTTGCATCCTCTAAAGCTGTAACAAAAATAATAGGGATATCTTTAAACTTCTCCTCTTTTTGTAATCGCCTACAAACTTCAAGTCCATCAATTTCAGGCATCATAATATCTAATAGTATTAAATCAATTTCATTATGCCTGGAAGAATCTTTTCCAAACTGTATGTATTCGAAGAGCTCTTGTGCAGAATTGAGCGATACAAGATCATGATATCCGGCTTGTTTTAAAATCTTCTCAATTACAAATATGTTAACCGGATTATCATCAACAATTAAAATGGACACAAGTTATTTCCCCTTTTCTTATTTAAAATGTAAATCTATTATCATTTTCTATTTTTCTAGTATTACATACTCAGTTACAAAATGAAAATTTCTTACTCAAACATATTTATACAACAAAAGAACAAACCCCTAGAAATAGGAATTTGTTCTTTCACTCTATAAATTTCTACTTTTAATTTAACACCATTGCTTTATCATTTAAAAGACGATCTAATTCTTCCATATGATTAGTTTCATCTGCAATCATATCTTCTAGTTTTACAACTAACTCTGTCATATTTAATTTCGCTGCCTGTTCTTTTCTCGTTTCATAACGCTTAATTGTTTCATATTCTGATTGTCTAGCGGATTCTAACATTTCTCTAACATCTTCTACTTGTTTCACTGGTAAAGGGATCGTAGTAGGTGTACCACCTAGCGTCTTAATTTTCTCCGCTAAATATAGGGCATGTCCTTGTTCATCACTAATTTCAGATTCAAAGAAAGGTTTTAACACTTGTCTATATATACCAGAAACTGTAGCTGCATTATGGTTATACATAATAATTGCTGAGTATTCTCCTGCTAAATCTTCATTCAATCCTTCGATTAGTTCTTTCACATCGTGTGACATTTTTATATCTCCTCCTATACTTAATAACTACCCCTTTTCTCATGTTTTAAACATAATGATTTTAAATTTTTATGTATCTAAAAATGCTGCTTGCTTCAATTTACTTATCGCTTGTCTTTTAATACGAGAAACGTGCATTTGTGAAATACCTAACCGTTCCCCTGTATCTTTTTGATTTAAATTTTCTCCAAATATATAATGAATAACACTCTTTTCTGTGTCATTTAATACGTTGAAAATATCCTTTAAAACGAGACGCCTTTCTGTCTCTTCATATCCTTGCTCTACTTCACCTACAGATTCAATTCTCGCTACCGAACTACCATCAGATGCATTTTCAACTACATCATCTAAGGAAGATACTCGATAATTATTTTTAGCATCCATAATCTCTAGAACTTCCTCTTCCGATAGTCCTAAATGATTTGCGATTTCTATAATCTTCGGCGAACGTTGCAGGTGATCTGTTAACTCCTCTATCGCAAGTTTAATTTTCCCGCCCAAATCTTTAATTCGTCTTGGAACGTGAATGCCCCAAGTTTTATCGCGTAAATACTTCTTTATTTCCCCTACTATCGTAGGTATTGCAAAAGGCTCAAAAGCATTTCCTATCGAATAATCATACCTTCTTATTGCACCTAAGAGCCCTAACATACCTACTTGTATAATATCCTCATGCATCGGCCCGCCTTTTGAATAACGATATGCAATGGAATATACGAGATTTTTATAATGATCAACTAACCTTTCCTGCGCTTCATTACATTGGTTTTGTTGGAATTCTGCAATTAGCTTAATAACGTCTTCTTTAGTAAGAGTTGTAGGTTGAGATTGGATTTCCATCATTCTCCACCTGCTCTCTTTGTATATATTTTGTCATTAAAACTGTCATTCCCTCATCATGCATAATTTGTATATCATCCATTAACGTATTGATTAAATATAAACCTAAACCATTTTCCGGCAAATGTTCTACTGGTTTACTAATATCATACGGACCAACTTTCCTTTTTAAGCTATTAAAATCAAAGCTAACCCCATTATCCGCAACCATAATTTCTAATCGATCTTCATATAAGCCAAAGACAATTGTAATTTCTCCAACGTCTTCTTTGTATGCATGTTGTACAATGTTTGTACATGCTTCACTAATAGCAATTTTCATATCTTCTATATCGTCATAAGCAAAGCCCATTCGATTCGCAACACCAGCCATTGTTAAACGAATAATAGCCACATATTCTGCCTTTGCAGGAATTTTCATTTCTATCTTTTCAAATCTCTCCATCATCCCTAGTCACCTTCTTTCTACTTTTTCAAAATCGGAATTCAAATTTAATATTTCTGTTAACCCTGTAATATCGAATAATCTTTTTAATCTTTTAGATACACCGATAAACTCTAGTTTTCCATCATTTTTCTTAACTGCTTTTAATAGCGCTATAAAAACACCTAAACCAGTACTATCCATATAATCTACGTTATGAAAATCTACTACAATATGAACCTCTTTTTCGCTTGTAATAGGCATTACCTTATTTTTTAAATCTGATGCCGTATACGCATCAATCTCACCATTAAGTTGTACCGTATAACCTACATCATTTTGCAAAATATTTATTTCCAAATTCATCATTTCCGCCCCCTTATCTCAAACTTTTACTATTTAATTACCCATAAAAATTAGTTTTAAACATATTTTTTTATTTTCATTATAAATAAATTTTCTACACCTTTCTCGGCTTAACACTTAAAAAATACTACCGAATGTTTAAACCTTATAAATTTGTGTATGTATAATGTATAAACATTATTTTTAGGGGGATCTATCTATGGAAGAGCACAACTTTAAAAAGGGAGATTTTGTTCAATTTTCTTATCGACACGATCATGCTACAACGTTAGTTGGTTCCATTATTAACATACTAACAAATACAATTGTAGTTGATATAGGTAATAGCGAGGACTTATCTCATATAGAACCGAGGCAGGTCGTAAGAATAAATAATTGTAAAAAGGTAACGATGGCTTAATACATAATAGAAAGTGTAATGTTAATGAGTGGGGGGTTCTTCATCCTCCACTCATTCCTATGTAAAATACATAAAAAAGCATCCAAATTAGTTTAATTGGATGCTTTTTTATGTATTTTTATCAGTTCATTAACTTTATAACTATATATAATAAACTTAAGATTACTATTTATTATCATACTTACGCTTTCCGCAGCATTCTAGAGAAGAATGTAACGATTAAAATAAAGACGATTGCACCTAATAACGCTGGAAGAACAAAAATGCCTCCCCATTCAGGACCCCAATGACCAAATAACGCACTACCTACCCAAGATCCGATTAATCCGGCAATCACGTTACCAACTATACCTAACGGAAAGTCTTTTCCTGTAATCATTCCAGCTAACGCACCAATAAGTCCACCTACAATACACGTAATAATAAGTCCCACAATTAAACCTCCTATATTCGTTTTATATTGAATTCATCAAGCTTTAGTATGTAACTAAAGCTTGATGAACATATATTATTCTTTATTATCCAATTCATCACTTATCTTTTGTTTCACTTTTCCGACTTTTTCTTTTATCGTTCCCTTCGTTTTTTCCCACTTACCTTCATTTTTCAACTCTCTATCTTCTGTAACTTCACCAATTCCTTCTTTTACTTGTCCTTTTTTCTTTTCAACTTTACCTTTAACTTGTTCTTTTAGTCCGTTCTCACTCATATTTACAATCTCCTTTTCGTAATAGATTTATAGATTTAAAGGATACAAATTTAAATAGAATACATGCATCTTCTTTCTTGTAACCATTCACCGACTCTTTCTAAATCCTTAACGAATAACAAGATTTTCCCTTCATCCAGTTTTTCTTCATAAAAGTTCGCTTCTTCCTCATTAAGCCCTAACTCTTGCATTTTATTTCTTAACTGATCTCCTGTTTTTTGAAAGACGTTAATAATGCTTGTCCCAAGTCCCTCCTCTTTTATCCCAATTGTATTCACGTCTGCATTGTCCGCAATTCTATCTGTCCTATCTTTCTCATGCGTTAATACGTAAATATCTTTTTGGTCTATTCCTTTTTTCACGAGATCATTCGCCGCATTCATGACCTCTTTCTCCGTAATAAATTCATATACAAAAGGTTTACTATACTTCGTTTCCATCTTTAACTTCCTCCTTTAAAATGAATTATTTGTTATATTATATGTAGTACACCCATTTTCGAAATGTTAAACATAAAATATGAAAAAAGTTATGTGAATTTTGATTTTAATAGAGAATGAACATCATCATTTACCACTTTAAAACATCTTCTCCTTACAATAACCACCTAAATTAACAGAAAATTGCTATAATTAAGCTTGAGGAGGGATACTATGAAAAAAATCATATCTATATGCGCACTAACCGCTCTATCTTTCACTTTAATAGGTTGTACAAGCACCTCGGCTACAGATAAAGCTTCACAAGTTAAGCAAGAACATACACAAAATACCTTTCAATTAAATTCCGCTAATATTACAGACATTGAAATACTGAAAACAACAAATCATACTACTTCCAAATCTCAAACAGACAACGAAAAAATGATACAATCTATCGTTTCAGCAGTCCAAAAAGGCACTCCTAAACAAATCACACTAGATCAAAAAAAGAGAGAATCTGCACATTCTACTATTACTGTTACATATAAAGATGACTCAAAAGAAGAATTTCTTGTGTGGGCTGATAATAAGGAGCAAATTACGATTGCTAAAGATGAGAAGAAAGATAAGGTAGAAGGTGTGATAGTGAATATTAAAGATGCTAAAATAATGAAGGATTTCTTTTAAAATTCTAATTAACGTTAAAAAAAAGTAGGATTACATCCTACTCTTTTTTTAATCATGCTCAATAAATAGACCTTTATAAAATCTATTTAAGGTCTAATTTTGCTAAATCATGTTGTAAAACATTATTTCCTTCTTGTGGGTTAAATACGATTGCACTAAGACCAAAAACATTCGTAACAACATCTCTATCTTTCGGACGAATGATTCTTACTTCATAAGCAAAAAGTGCTGGAGGAAGAGCTGCTGAACGAAAAGTAACATATCGATTAGGTGGCAATGTTTGCGTTGAAGGGTCTATTAATGGTAACAATACCGGAGAACCAGATGACCAATCAAACATTTCAACAGTTACTCTACGAGTATCGTCGGGATCAACATTCATAGCATCCACAGTAAGAAATAACGTAGCGGAATGTCTACGTAATATACCCGTTGATAAAGTTTCATTATGATGTTCACAGCATTTTTTTGGAGGGTGACCATAGCCATAACTCATACCAATTCCCCCCTTTCATTTACAATTAAGGACAAGTATTCCTTATAATATATAATGCTAGTATTCTTTTATTGAAAGGTATAAAAGCGGATTTCTATCTATATTTTTGGATATTTTGTTTTTTATTTATTCGCTCTTAAAGAATAAAGTGAAACTTTAAATCAGCCCTCGCCAATAGAGGTCTTACTCCCCGACAAATAGCGGGATAAATCTATTTTGAAAAGGACCTGCTCCATTCATTCGTAAAAGCATAAAGTAAATGGAATCCGTTAAAACACATGAGTGACCCCTTGGTTTTCCCTTCCTATTAAAAGGAGGAACTGTTATGGGCTTTGGTGGTAGTTGTGGTGGCTGTGGCTTCGCTGGAGGATTTGCTTTATTAGTTGTATTGTTCATTTTATTAATCATCGTTGGAGCTGCTTGCTTCTGCTAAAAAACTATCGGAAAAGACACTTTTATATGAGTGTCTTTTCTTCATAAAAAATACGCAATGTGCAGTTTAAGTGTAAGATGTAGTATTACATCCCTCTCCAAAATGAACTTCGATACTATAAATTTCGTTTAGGTGCAATCTTAAAATTTTAGTTTAATAGCAATATGGTGAAACTCTATTCCATATAATATTGCTATTGCAGAAAAGTAAAACAAACTGGACAACCTAGATTTCAAACTGTAAGATTAAATGTTGGTGAAATAGGGCAGCAAAGCATATATAGAAAATAGGTGTTAATTTTGAAAATCAATAAAAAATTCGAACCAATAATTTTTAATATCTTTATGATTTTAGGTATATCTAGTATTATCTCTTTCGTCATGGTTTCAATGAATGTTGGATATACAGCTTTATTTCTCAAATCATGGATGAAAACATGGGGAATTGCTTTCGTACTTGCATTTTTAGCTTCTAAATTATTACCCTTTGTAGTTAAAAAAATAATGAAAATCTTCACTTTTGTTGAGAATGATGCTTAAGAATAAAGTGATGTACTACTCCGGTTCATTCCAATTAAAAGAGTTTATTATCACAAATACTTAACCTAGTAAAATGTTTCAAATCGAAGGAAGACACCTTACAGGTTGTCTTTTCTTTATAAGTAAAAAAAGCCCACCTATTTCCGTAGACGGGCTTTATCTTTATTACACAATACGAAAGTATACTCTCTTTTTCACTGAAATTTTATGTAATTATACATATTCATGAAAATAGAAGAATTAAAATATGCCAAAATAAAAAATGAGCTAAATCCCCTAAATAGCTATATAGAGATGAAGTTGTTATGACAACATATTTTCCACCTTCAACTTAGTTATCCTTAGAATGCTTTTCTACAAAATCAAGGATCCTAGCATTAACCTCGTTAGAGAACTCACCATTGATTGCATGAGATGCATTTTTCCAATTAACTATATCAATATCTTTAACGTATTTTTTTCCAGTTTCAACTGCTTTTACCGAATTGTGCATTGTACTTTTTTCAGCCATAAGTGCAAGCACTGGAATATCAATACTTTTTAAGTCTTCTTTACTAAATAAATCAGGCGCTGGTGTTTTCAGTTTATAGTTACGCATACCCGACTCGATTAACTTAGCGATAGGCTCATCGTCACTTGCTTCTGCTCCTCCAGAAACATAGCTTAACATCTTTTCTCTTAAAAACTTAGGTACAATAGGAACGGAAGCTGGAATAGATGCCAGAATCATTTTTATGGATATTTGCGCAAATACAAAGACTGGATCTAATAAACTAGCCGTAGCAATATGCTCAGGATTATATCTGGCCAAGTTCATTGTTGTCCAACCTCCAATGGAGACACCTACGATATGCACTCTTTCTAAACCTAATCCTTCAATTACTTCATTTAACCATTCTGCTTGTTGTTTTTGGTTTTCAATCACCTTCGTTTGCACACTCATTCCAGGTTCACCTAGTAAATCTATCGTGTAAACAGGCCTTTTTTCTCTTAGACCTTCTAAATTAGGTACCCACATTGGAGTAGATGCACCACGTCCAGGGAGTAAGAGTATTGGTTCCTTATGTTTGTTTTCCTCTTTAGTAAAATAATAAGCACGAATTGTGCCATATTTCGTTTTTATATCTTTCGTATCGTTAGGTTTTGGAAGGAGTGCCATTGATTCATCGTAAGCAATTTGAAAATCTTCCTTCCCTTTTTCCGATATAAAGTGACCAATCTTATTATCATCTCTCTTCATTTGAATTCCTCCTTTCTACAAATATATGGATGAACTTTATCTATATATTCATCGTAATCATCCATTAACTTTTCATCTTCTTTAAGGCAAGACTCTTATTTAGAAAAAAGAATAGACACCCTAAGGTGCCTTCCTCCGACTTGAACCATCTTAATTTTAATAATATGTATTGGACTCCAGTCCAACTATTATTTTACCACGTTAAGTTGTTTTGTTTATTAAGAAATACAATGTTTTATTTACGCTAATCTTCTGTATTAGTTCATTTTGTAGTCCGTGCAGCGGTTAACAAGAAGATAATAGCATTGATGACACCTAAAATTCCCTGCTTAATCCACATAGATAATGCAGCATTTGTGCCAATGGCTAGAAAGATAAGCATTACTGTGTATCTATTGAATCTCAGTATAGACAACCTCCCAATGGGACTATATTTAAGGGAATTTCTTCATTTTTTTGTTCCGTAAAACATTGTACTTCCTAGTGAAGAGAAATTCAGTTTTACTTCTATAACTCGCCCTGTTTCCACTCTTTATTATGGATATCCAATCCTTCTTGACCAAAGAAATGGAGAATAAATTCTTTTTCATCACTATCAGGTTTTTTAGCTAGTTTAGATCCCTCCATACTTTTCTTTTTTCCTGAACGTAAATAATGAATTTCTTCAAAGTCTTTAACTACAGATTCGAACTCTCCATCATACCATTTGTTCAGAATAGATTCATATTTTGGTCTTTCATCATTATTAATAACATTTAAGTTGTTTTTTAAGTATTGAATGTTTTCTTTCGTCATTTGAAATCGCCCTACATCACGGGTACCGGAAACATGAAGATTATTCCCATTGAATGTGAGTTTTTGTAAAGACATATGTATCATCATATCATTTATAGTTTGCTCGTTTTGGATTTCACCAATCGACTGTGCCGCTTTAGAGAGTTCATCTTCACTTACTACATAACTATCTTTTTGCTGCTTTTGAATGGTTTGAACTTTCGGTTTTTCCTGCACCTTTTCTTCTTGTTTAGGTTTTGATTCAGTTGTAGTCTTCTCATTTGAGCTACAAGCAGCCATTCCCATAAGCAATGTACCGCATGTTAATGCCATTAGTAACTTTCGGTTCATTTTTTTCCGCCTATCTGCATTAGTTATTTTAAACAGTTTTTTTAATGTAAGATTTCTCATCTCATAGTAGCAAAGAATTTATCTATATATTGTCATGTTTTGTCGAAGAATAATAAAAAAACAACCTAGATCCCATAGGATCTAGGTTGCTTTTAATACGTAAACGTAATCGTCACTAAAGAATACCCTTCTTTCGCATTGTAAGGCTCCGCTTTATAAGAAACTCGATTTGCCCCTTGCGGATAATCGATTTCGCCAATTGCCTTTTTCACATCTTGCAGTGCACCATTCATTGATTGCTTGTACAGCACTTCAATTTTCTCTGGTTTCGCACTATAGCGCTGCTGCATTTTATTTTTTAATTCAGTATAGTTGTTTACGATATATTCATTTCCTAAATAGTTTAACTTTGTATCTTTTAATATTTGCTGATATGCAGGCGTTTTCGTACTACCTGCCGCAATTTTGTTTGTCAGTGTACTATAATAATTTGTTGTAGCTTGCGGATAGTCTCCGCGATTCCACTCATGATTTCTTGCGATTTGTTCATCTGATAAATTGAAATACGAATACGTTACGCGGCCCTGTTCATCTGGAACCGGATCATCGAATGTTGTATCCAGGTGATACCATTTGTTTTCGATTTTCACTAAATTCCAAGCATGAGGTTGTCCGTCCCCAGTTCCTGTCACGAAATGATTTTCAATTCCTGCTTCTTTTAATAATTGATAAGTTAATAGTGCGTAACCTTGGCAAACCGCAGAACGATTTACAAGTGCTTCATATGCTGTGTAAGCTTTATAAGACGTATCATAAGAAACATGTTTTACTACGTAATCATGAATCGCCTTCACTTTTTCGTGATCATCCATTCCAACTTGAGTAATAGAAGAAACGATTGCTTTCGCTTGTTTCATGACATATTCCGTCTGTTCTTTCGTTTCACGATATGTAATCTTAAGCGTAAATGTATAATTTCCAGGTGATCCAGAAAGTCCATATGAAACATTCGATCTATTATTATTTGTATACTCATTTTTACTTGCAACTTCTTTATATGCGTTAAAAAGTGTATTCATCACTTCGTTTGTATTATTGTTTTTCGTTTTATATGGAAGTGTAATATTTGTCTCGTATGTATTAATACGCTTTTGTACTTCCCCTTTAAACGCTGTTAATAATGCCGCATCTCCTGTGTCTTTCACATCAGCATTTTTATACTTCAAAGTTTTATATAAAAACTGCGCATACTGTTCACGTGTTACTGTGCCATACGGTTCAAAATTCCCGTTCCCTGTGCCATCTGCGATTCCATTTGACTGCACTGCACTAATTGCGTTTTCTGCCCAAAATGGATTTGGAACATCCTTAAAGGTATGTTTTTGTTTTGCCGCAAGATCGAAAGCATTTGTAAGAATTTGTGCCATTTCCGCACGACTCACAGAAGCTTTCGGTCTAAATTGGCCATTTTCATCACCTTTAAAAACTCCTAAATTCGTTAAAGTTAATACCTCTTCTGGAAACATTGTAGAACTTTGATTAATATCACCGTAAGGATTTTTAAACGTAGACCCATCCTTTAATACGTAACGAGTTCCATCATTACTAAACGAACCGCCTTGTTTATTCGGTACTAACACTCGATAAATTAAAGCCGCAACTTGCTCCCTTGTCGCAACATCTCCAAAACCAAATATCCCATTTCCATAACCGGAAATAATATTTTTACTCGCTAAATCTTTAATCGCAGGATATGACCAATGTGATGTCGGCACATCAGAAAAAACACCCACTTCAGCAGCTTTTACATCGCTACCATTTGTATATAACAACGCACCACCAATAAGTGATAATGATGTAATTGATTTTAATAGTTTTGTATACATAATGTCTTCTCCCAATACATTCTCTATTTTTGTTGGTTTATGTCGAAAAATCTAAAAATATGACAAAATATATTATACAATTAAAAGTTTTTGATGGATATATTGAATTTTAAAATATGCAAAAATTCATATTGTTATAAGGATTCATAGTAATATTATGTTATTTTACTTGCGAATATACAAATAAAAAAACGCTCATTTGAGCGTTTCATCTATATACCTGATAATTACTTTTTCTTCACTTAGAACTCTTCTTCGGTAATAATCCTTTGATATAACAACTCTTTATACTTCAATATTTCTTCAACCCCACGGCTCTCCATGCGTATATTGTATAACACTTGTTGTATTGACCTCTGATTGGTCCGTTGAAACATTTACTCCATTTAATAGTATGACCGTAATTATTAATCCAATTGAACTGCTGATGATCCTTTTCATTTTAAAGCCCCTTTCTGAAAACCTTTTTCTTTTTCTTTATATCCTAAATAGAAGTATTCACTAGATTTTATTGAATTTCCTTCTTCATGATATTTAACCGCTAATTTTTCAGCATATTCCTGGACATATTGCCATAAACCTACTTCATTAAAGAAATAAATTCCTTTAGAAATGGCTAACTCTAATTCTTCAGCAGAAACATTCTCATTCATTTCTTTTAGAATTGTAAAATGATGTTCATATTCTTTTTGTTCCAGTTCATTACAAATTATTAATCCTTTTTCAATTAAGGACGCTGCAAGCTTTGTCTTTCCTAACTTTAAATTCTCTCTAGCTTCCAAAAAAATCGCTCTAAAGTGATTCGGAATTTTTTGTGATACTTCTGATAAGTAACGAAGTGCTAAATCAGATAGGTTTTGCTCTGCATACATAACCCCTAAACTATGTCGAACTCGTAACATTAGCTCCTCTTCATTCTGCTTTTTCAAAATATCCAGAGACGACATGAAATAAACTTCTGCTTGTTCAAATTCATTTAGCTTTACACATGCTAAACCCAGAACATTGTCACATGCTGCCACCTTCCTGCTATACCCGTACAGCCCTTCAAATGTATTCCTTGCTCTAGTTGCATATTGAATTACTAAAATAGGCTGGCAAACGTGATAATAATAGCTTGATAGCTTAAAGTTAAATTCTGCTTTTTCAATTGGATCCTGAATATTTCCCAACAAAGATTCTGCTATTCCATAATGCTTTTCAGCCACTTTAAAATCACCGTTTACTGTAGCATGAGAAGCCTTAAAGAAATGGTAATAATATAATAAAGATTCATCTGATGGAGCTTCATCTAACTTCATTTTTCTTAGATCATTCTTAGATATGTCAGATTGATGGGGATAAAACTCTGCACTTAACATTTTAAATCTAAAATCTACAAGTGAATAAAACTCTGTATTCTTTCGATCTTCTTCCATACTATTAACTTTTGTATCAATACTTTGTTTTAATTCCTTTGCCTTAGAGAAATTCTGTGAACGAATTTCTCTATACCACTCATGTAAAAGTAAATTGATTTCTTCCTTTTTTATTACATGTACACTCATATAGCCCCTTCTCCTTTGTCTATAGATTACTAACATAATAACAAAAATCTTCCAGTAAAACTTTTAATTTTCTGAATATTGTTGTTTCAAAAAAATTTCTCAATACAATCCCACCCTTTTGCTTCCGCCGGCGACGAGGAGTGGGGTTTTTGTTATCTTTTTCTAAAATTTGTTTCCTAAAAACATACGCAGAAATTTTACGTACAATGGTTTTCACAAATAATTTTAGAAGTTCAAACAAAACTCCATTAGAGATAGTTTTATAAAATTTTTCACCACTAGCCGTAAAAATATCTTATAATCTCTATATAACAAATTAATGTATTAGGGGTAGATAAAATGCCAGTTACACTCGAACTTATTCTTTTCATTCTTATAGCAATTAGTGCTGTTGGCTATTTAATAAAAGAATTTCAAAAAACTAGGAAACGAACACTTGGAATTTCACTAGAATTTTTAGTTCTTTTCTGGTCAATATGGAGAATATCAACTATTATAATCTAATTTATAAAACATAAATTCCTTCGAATGAAGTGAAACTCTAATCAGCGGGAGTTTTATGGGATAAATTTACCAGTATTTTTACCACAACATTCATGTTAAAATCCCTTGTGAGTACGACATAACTCGACCTTATGAAGCTCCGCAGCTTTTATCGCGGAGCTTTTTTTATTAAAATTAACGCTTTTGTTCACTTTTTTGATACATTTACGAAACATTCATATGTTACGTTATATAAGTCCTTTTTTAAATCTTATTCATTCTAGCAAAAAGTCCTAGTCCCCCTAGGGCTTTTTTGCATTCAAACAATGAGTTGTATTTTTTCTCAATAACCGAAACTACTTAACATGGTAAAATAATAATCGGACTGGCATTCAATACCATATTACAATGGATCAAATCGCAAAAAGGCACCTTAGGGTGTCTTTTTTATAGAGAATCAGTTTAAAAACTAAAAATAAAAGAACCTCAATAAATGAGGTTCAAAAAATCTACTATTTTAAATTACCTTCGTAAAAAGCAACTCCATTTTGAACATGTTTTAAGTACCACGTAATCGTCCCGCCACAAACATTTTCATTAAAGCTATTAGCATATACTCCATTTGAGTAATAAAGAGTTCTTTTGAATTTACCATTAGAATACTCATAAGGAATTGAGCATGTTGCTTGCTTCGGAGAGCTCACAGCTTTTTGCGTATCAGCTGAAGCTGCACCAATTCCCCCTGTTAATGCAATACCTGTTGCTACTGCTCCTACTACTAATTTCCTGAACATAATAAATCCCCCTTTAATAGTTTTTATAGCTTACAACTTAAATGTATCACTTTTGTAATTTATGTAAATATCTTGAATATGTAGAAATATTTATTTAATTATTGGTAATATTAGGATTTTATTTTATCAAATGGATAATAGAGGGATTAGAAAAGCATGTAAAAATACAGATAAGTTTATATTAAATGAATGTGGTTCAAGTCGGCGAAAGGAACTTTTGGTGTCTTTTTTTGTACATAAAAAAATCTCACCATCTTATAGAAACGATAAGCCCTTTAAAACAATAATTGCAACTATATTAATTTTACATTACATTAAGGTTAGAGAATATCATACTAATAAAGTGTTAAATAGTAGGTGGGGAAAATGGAATTTAACGATTTGGGTATTACCATTAAAGAACTTAGAATTAAAAAAAATATATCACAATCCGACTTATGTCACGGAATATGTTCACAAAGTCAAATTAGTAAGATCGAAAAAGGTGTGATTTATCCATCTAGCATATTGTTATATCAATTATCAGAAAGACTTGGTATTAATCCAAATAATATATTTGCACTAACTCAAAACAAAAAATTAAAATATATAGAAAATGTAAAATTTGTAATAAAAGATTGCTTAAAACAAAAACAATATAAAGAACTTTATGAAATAGTAAAAAAAGAGAAAAACTTAAATAATTTTCAAACAAAAGAAGAGAAACAATTTCTAATATGGCATGAAGCAATTGCTATATTTATGGTGGATAAATCATTAAAAACTGCTTTAGATTTTTTAAATAATGCATTAAAACTGACTTTAACTAATTCTGATTTTTTATCAGAAAGAGAAATAGATATTATGCAAACAATGGCTATATTTTATGCGGAAAATAAAGAATATGAAAAAAGTATTAATATATTAAAAAGATGTTTAAGTAATTTTAATAAGTTAGATTTTCCTAGAGATAAAGAAATTAAGTTGAAAATCATGTTAAATTTAGCAAAATCTTTGGACTTCACATATCAACATGAAGAGGCAATAAAATACATTGATAAGGGCATCAAATTAGCAATTAATCTAAATACGTTATACCTATTAGGTGAACTATTCTATTTAAAAGGTCAGTTGTTATTAAAAATTAAACAACATAATGTAGAAGATGTTATTTATAACTGGAAAAAAGCATTATTTATATTTGAACTAACAGAAAAAGAATATTATACAAAAATGCTACCAGATGAACTTATTGAATTACAAAATAAAAAACACTCATAATTTCGTAAAAACTACTTACAAATCCCACAGAAAAAATCCCTATAGCTTTTAAACTTAGAACGATAATATTAAAATAATTTAAGTCGGCAGAAGGCACCTTTTGGTGTCTTTTCTTTATTTTTACAAGGACCTGCTCAATTAATTCTTAAAAACATAATAGGAAACATTGTTTTATTTATCCCATTTTCATTCATGCTATATATAAAATTCGTTAATAAATCCACCTCAAACATACCTATATGCATAGGAGTATGTTTGAGGTGGAACTCCTTCAAATACTAGTTCCTTTTATAAGCCGTTTTTTTGATGTAGATGACATTATTCTCAATACAATAGAATGAATTATTGGAACATATTTAGCAATATATATCAAAAAACAATATTAAGAAACCCCCTCCACCTTAAGGTAGAAGGGATCTTTTAATTTCTATTTCAAACTACCTAAAATTTCCGTAAAGATAACCCCAAGCGTATGTGCACCTGCATCTGGATATCCTAAACTTCTTTCACCAACTACCGCTCCTCTGCCGAATGATCTTTCAACGATAGATTATATGCCTTGAAGTGCTACTTGCAACATTCAATTCAGATATACGACAGTAAAGAATACATCATCACGGTGTCAGCAAGCAAAAGTGTATTCTGCATTTCTGAAAACAGTAGATGGCAGATTATGACCTACTGAATCTGCTAAGAAAGAATATACAAGAACATCCTTAACATCCTCTTTATTTCCACTAATGATGACATCAAGAAAATCTTCTATTTGGAATTCTGGAGTAAATAACACAATCTTAGTTGTTCTGTTTGGTTCTAAAGAAACAAAAGTACGAGAGATTTCAACTAATTCATTTTGAGTTGGGAAAAAAGTGTTTCGACTTCTCTTAACAGTTACCGTCACATTACTAGTATGGCAACGCGAATCATTGTTTAGCATAATGTTGAGAGCAGTTGGAATAATCCCATTTTCAGAGACTGGAACTCGGAACACTCCAGTAGATTTATGGGCCATATAATCACATCCTTTCAAAATAAAATATATTTACAATATATTAGATGCAAAAAACGTTCATTTTGATATGGACAAATTACATGATTAATATATCTATAATAACCCTCGGTATTACTAAGCCAATGTTTTAAAAGATTAACAAATATCGCGAGAACCAATCGAATGTATATTAAAAGTAAAAAGAATAAGTTGTCTAAAAGACCCCCTATTTTGAGCCAATAATGAGACATTATGTTAATCTTATATGTATAGCTGCACAAAATTGAGAAACTTAAGGAGACAGATAAATTTTATGAGAAAATTATCTATATTACTTACTTTCATTCTAGTATTAGTCAGTGTTACGGCTGCTTGCACACAAGATAAAACAGATAGTGCCGTTGAAAATGGTCCAATAGAAGAACCAACCGCAAAAAATGAAAATGAAGAATTAATAAATTTTGAAGAAAAAGAAGAGATGAGCCGCTTGGAACAAGGCATTTTATTAGTTGGCGAGAGTGTTAAGGGAGGCTATTACTTGGCCGCTGTTCAAAGTGCATATTTAAATGCTAGCAACGATTCCGTCATTGTTAATGTCTCTGTAAAAAATGTACGAGGTCAAACGATTGGACTATCAGAATTAAAATATAACTTAAAAGATGAAAAAGACGGAAAGATCTATAAAGGAAAGGTGCTTGATCAAAACCCTTCTGATATACAAGTTAAACCAAATGAAACGGTAGAATTGAAAATAGCTTTTGAAGTACCACATACCGTAGATGAATATATGTTTTATATTGAAAGCTCTTTAGACCCTCTACAAACATACTGGAAAATTGATAAGCTACAATCACAAACAAACTAAGTCTAAAATAAGCAAAAAGCAATGAAAAATTTGATATAGATACAAATGAATACTATATAAACGTAAGACCATCGATTTAATGAATCGTTGGTCTTTTTCAAAAAATGCCCCATTAAAAACTAAGAGATAAAAAAGAACTAATCTCTAGAAGAGATTAGCTCAATATATCCAAAGCTATTATGGTACATAGTTTTATGAGCAAACGTTATATAATGTTGTATGGGATACATAACCTGTCATCCCTTTATATGTAACTTTTAACCACTGTTTAGAATTACTGTAATGACCTTGAACATATTCACCAGTTACCCATGTTCCAGTAATTTTCGTACCATCATTAAATGTATGTAAGACAGGTGAATTGACAGTATAACCACTGCGCATCTTTGCACCATATACACCTACCGTACCTCCCTTTGCACAAGCTGCTACTACTGTTTCATTTTCAGTAGCATTCGTAGCCGCGAAAGCAGAGCCGTTAAATGTAAATAAAGTAAATATAAAAGCTGTTAGTACTGTACAAATAGATAAACGACGTAACAAAATAAATTCCCCCTTTTTTTATAATTTACTTCTTCACAAATGATTATCTTAAATATTCTAACTATTTTCAATATATTAATGTTGAGAAATATTAGTTGTATTTTTGAAATAAGATTTTATCAAAAATAGTAACAAACTCATATTTTACAGGGAGAGCACCGAAAGAAGCCTTCTACATATCAACTATATAAAAGTCCCTCCACCTTAAGGCAGAGGGACTTGCTAATTCCTATTTCAAACTACCCGCAATCTCCGTAAAGATAACTCCAAGCGCATGTGCACCTGCATCAGGGTATCCTAAACTTCTTTCGCCAACTGTACCAGCGCGATCCTTTAAGCAGCTACTGGCGAAAAGGTTTTTTTAGTGTGGGATGAAGTTGGTATTTTTAAATTTAATGATACTGAACAAATTACTGATATGTGGTACATATGTGAAGAAATCAAATTGGCCATGGAAATAGGCTTTAGACTAGACAAATAAAAGTTGATTGATATTGTTAAAAAACAAAAAAACTCTAACTAATTCGTCATGGCGATTTAGTTAGAGTTTTTCTGTTTGAAGTATTCACGAGTATCTACCCTTATCTTTTCAGGTAAAACAATATCAAGTTCTTTATCTAACCATGCAAGAGTCTTTTTACGAAGAAACTCACGCATGTGTTCTTCCGCTTCAAGCATTACTAAGTTAATTGTACAAGAAGAATTGCTAGGTTCACAAGAATTACAAACCTCATCTCGATATAGTACACCATTCTGTACAATATTTTTACATTGAAAAATAGGTTTTGGGCCTTCGACAGCTTCTATTACATCCCAAAAAGAAATATCTTCTGGAGACTTAGCTAACCTATATCCTCCCTTTACACCTGGGACAGAATTCACAATGTCAGCTTTAGATAATTTACCGAAAACTTTTGAAAGGAATGTTTCAGAAAGTCCTTGAAACTCTGCCAAATCCTTTATTCCAACACTTTCCTTGGAAGGAGCATTGATTAAATAAACTAGGCAATGCAAGGCATATTCAACCCCAACACTATATTGCATATACAAATCACCTGCTTTTTATTTTAAGGGTTATCAAATTGTATCTTAGGACCATTTAGAATTTTAGTCAAATAAAAAAAGGCTCTTTTAGAATAGTATGTATTTCATTGACAAAAATAATTTCGGAGTTTATATTAAAGACAACATTAATCGTCGATTAATGTTGTCGACGATTAAAACATAAAAACTTTTAAAAAGGGGAAATACAAATGAACAAAACACTTATCATAAACGCACATCCAAAAGTGGATGATACATCATCGGTCAGCATTAAAGTTCTTAACCACTTTTTAGTATCTTATAAAGAATTAATTCCTAATAATGAAACGATTGAACAGATTAATTTATACGATGATGTAGTACCAATGATAGATAAAACTGTTTTAAGCGCATGGGAAAAGCAAGGAAATGGACAGCAGTTAACTGATGAAGAACAAAAAGTAACAGAGCGTATGTCCGAAATTTTACAACAATTCAAAAGTGCAAATACGTATGTAATCGTATTACCTTTGCACAACTTTAATATTCCATCAAAGTTAAAAGATTACATGGACAATATCATGATTGCACGTGAAACATTTAAATATATTGAAACCGGATCAGTGGGATTACTTAAAGATGGAAGAAGAATGCTTGTTATACAAGCAAGTGGAGGAATCTATACAAATGATGATTGGTATACAGAAGTGGAATACTCTCATAAATATTTAAAAGCAATGTTTAATTTCCTTGGTATTGAAGATTATCAAATTGTTCGTGCACAAGGAACAGCAGTACTAGATCCAAATGAAGTATTACAAAATGCATATAAAGAAGTTGAAGAAGCTGCTTCTAGATTGGCTAACAAATAAATTTTTTCACTGGAAGAATGATAGTTATAAATAAAGAACCCCTCCACCACAAGGCAGAGGGGATCTTCTCATTCCTATTTCAAACTACCCGCAATCTCCGTAAAGATAACTCCAAGTGCATGTGCACCTGCATCTGGATAGCCTAAGCTTCTTTCACCAACTGTACCGGCGCGGCCCATGCGAGCTACGATTTCTTTCGTATACTCTGCTCCTTTAACCGCTGCTTCGGCTCCTTTTTCGAAGGCAGTTTTCATGTCTTCTTCGTTTGAAGCGCTAGCTAACCAAGAGTCTACACATGGAGCAAGTGCGTCAACAAGTGTTTTATCACCAACTACCGCTCCTCTGCCGAATGATCTTTCACCGATAGATTGTATGCCTTGCAGTGCTGCTTGCAACATTTCAGCGAATTCTTTCACTGTTAACTCACGCTTCTCGCCTGCTGCTTTACTAGCTGCGCGGAATGCTCCGCCCCAAATTGGACCAGAAGCGCCGCCGCAATGTTCCATAATAATCATCGAACAACCGTCAAGGAATGATCCAATCGTTACATTTTCTTGTTCTACAATCGAATGCCACTCACGTTTTAATTGCTTAAATCCTTTTGCAACACTCATTCCGAAGTCGCCGTCACCTGCATGTGTATCTAACTCACAAAACGGTACTTCATTTTTAATAATAATATCGCTCATTTTATCAACGAGATAAATTATGTTGTTTAATGTGATGACATTATTTTTAATCACAGCGTGCTCTTCCGCTGTTTCTAGTTCAAAGGAAACTTCCTTCTCTTCTGTTTCTTCAAGTACATTCACGTACTCTACACTTTCAACTGGTCCATCTACTTTAAACGCTGGTGTATTACATTCTTTTGATAGTAATGTTTTTAGCTCGTCATCTAACTTCATTACCGTTAAAGACATACCAGCCATATCAATACTTGTCATATAGTTACCGACGAATACTCTATTAATTTTAATGTTTCTTGCAGCTAGTTCTCTCGTAACGGCGTTGTTAAATAAGTAAAGTTCTTGCAGTGGTGTTCCGCCAAAACCGTTAACTAGAAGTGCGATTTCCTCGCCATCTTTTACTCCTAAATCTTTCATTAAATCATTTGTCATACGGTTAGCTAATTCATCAGCCGACAGCATTTTTTCACGCTTAATTCCTGGTTCGCCGTGAATACCTACGCCGTATTCCATTTCATCTTCCGCAAGTGTGAAAGTAGGTGATCCGCTCGCTGGAACTGTACAAGACGTTAACGCTAAACCGATTGTGCGCACGTTAGCCGCTGCTTTTTCTGCTACAGCTTTCACCGCTCCTAAATCCATACCTGCTTCCGCTGCTGCGCCGGCAATTTTATGAACTAAAATAACTCCCGCAACGCCGCGGCGTCCTACTGTATATAGGCTATCTTCTACCGCAATATCATCGTCCACTTTTACGTAGTCGACTTCAATTCCATCTTCCGTCGCTAAATGCGCACCGTTTTTGAAATTCATAATATCGCCGCTATAATTTTTAATAATTAATAACGTACCTTTTTTACTAGCTGTCTCTTTAATCGCTTGGTAAACTTGAATTTGCGAAGGAGAAGCAAACACATCTCCGCACACTGCCGCATCTAACATTCCTTTTCCGACTAATCCTGCATGTGCCGGCTCATGGCCACTACCGCCGCCGCTAATTAATGTTACTTTATTTTCGTTCATTTCTTTCTTCTTAATGACTTTATATTTTTTCAAAAGCTCAAGCTCTGGGTGAGCCATAACCATTCCGTTGCACATTTCCATTACTAATGTTTCTGGTTTGTTTATAATCTTTTTCATTGTAGTTCTCCCTCAATTCCTTTAATATATTGTGATATATTTGAAATCTTCTTCTTACTACTCATGTTAAAATGAAAGCGTTTTATAGTAAACGGACAAAATGGACAATCTGTCTAAAGACACCGCTCTCATTTATGGGTAGGATTTTTATATTAATAACATTCTAGGGATGATTTAGATGACCTCTTCTATAATTTCTAAAAAGATAATCGCGAACTCATTGAAGTATTTAATGGAAACAGAGTCGTTTCATAAAATATCAGTGAGCGATATTATGTTACACTGTCAAATGCGTAGGCAAACTTTTTATTATCATTTTAAAGATAAATTTGAACTATTAAGCTGGATTTATAGAGAAGAAACGAAAGAAAATATTATAGACTTTCTCGATTATGAAAAATGGGAAAACATTTTCGATTTATTATTTGATTACTTTTATGAAAATCAAAAATTTTACCGAAATGCTTTTAAAGTCATTGAGCAAAACTCGTTTAATCACTATTTATTTGAGCATACGAAAAACTTATATATGAAGATTATTGATGAATTATCTGTGAGCTGTGGATTCAGCCTTTCTGATGAGACCAAAAATACGATTGCCTCCTTTTATAGTCACGGCTTCGTTGGAACGATAAAAGATTGGATTGAAAGCAAGTGCGAAGTAGATCCATCCGTTATGTCTTCTCTTATGAAAAATATGATAAACAATCAATTACTACTATTACTTGAGCAATCAGCAAAGTAATTAAAGGGTGGCAAAAGCAATGAAAAAGATTATGAATGATGTACAAAATATCGTTCAAGATATGCTGCATGGCTTTTATTTTGAACATAACGACAAAGTAAATTACGATGAAACAAATAACATCATTTATGTAAAAGATATCGAAAAAATGAAGCAAGACGTCGCTATTATAAGCGGCGGTGGTAGCGGACATGAACCTGCTGATATTGGTTATGTAGGAAAAGGTATGCTTACAGCGGCAGTAAACGGCAATATTTTCACTCCGCCTACAGTGGAACAAATTGTAGCGGCAACCCGCCTCATACCAAAAGATAAAAGTATACTATTCATCATCAAAAACTTTAAAGATGACGTAGAAAACTTTCTAGCAGCAAAGCAAATTGCTCAAGAAGAAGGAAGAAAAGTTGACCATATCATCGTAAATGACGATGTTTCAATTGAAGATGATGCTTCCTTTAATAAAAGAAGACGCGGCGTAGCTGGCACTGTTTTCGTTCAAAAAATATTAGGTGCGGCCGCTCTTGAAGGTCACTCTTTAGAAGAACTAACAGCACTCGGCCATTCTATCACTGAAAACTTACACACATTAGGAGTTGCCCTTTCCCCTGCCAACGATCCAGTAAAAGGAAAAGCTTCATTCACATTAAACGAAGATGAAGTGTTTTATGGCGTCGGCATTCACGGAGAAAAAGGTTATCGTAAAGAAGCACTATCCTCTTCTGAAATATTAGCGATCGAACTGATGAACAAACTAAAAAGTATTTACCGCTGGAGAAAAGGAGACAACTTCGCTATCCTTATTAATGGACTCGGCGCAACTCCATTAATGGAACAATACATTTTCGCAAACGACATTCGCCGTTTGTCTGAACTTGAAGGATTGCAAGTGACATTCGTAAAGGTTGGTACGCTGTTGACTTCTTTAGATATGAAAGGTGTTTCGCTCAGTTTGCTTAAGGTAGCGGATTTGGATTGGATGAAGTGGTTGAAGGCGGATGTTAGAGTGGGTAATTGGTAAGTAAAAATCATGATGATAAAAGCCTTTAACTATAACAAGTTAAAGGCTTTTTACAAATTGAAATATCGCACGAGCGTTCAAAAGAAATTCGTAATCACCTCACTGAATGATGACAGGTCTTCCAAATAAAGCTGGATGATAAATTAACATCGCCCCTACAAATGAACACACTAAACAAAAAACAGCCTCGTATTTTATAACTAGAGAAGAGTTGGTATCAAGCTTTTTCCCCTCTCTTCTTAATATCATTTTAAAAGCTCTATATAATAAATATCCAATAATCGCCCCGAGAGTGTTCGTAAATAAATCATCAATATCTGTAATTCTATTATTTAGTAATTGATTTAACTCAATTGCCAATGAAAAAAAGAATCCTGCACATACGGTGTTTTTCATTTTTCTAAAATGCGGCCAAATCATCGGTAATAAAAAACCTAACGGCATAAACAGTACGATGTTCAAAAGATACGTAGTACTACCTGCCGTATCAAATAGAGTCAAATTGATTTGACTTACACGAATCCACGTTTCATATCTACTTATATCCCATACAGTCGCGATCTGCGTCACCCTATACACTAACGAAAGGTAGAATAGAAAAACATATACCCATAGAAAATGCCGAATAGATATGTTTCTTTTCGCTTTAAAATAAAATCCAATTTGAAACACATTACAAAAAATAATCGTAAAAAAATACGTATACAAATAACTAATCAAAACTCCTGTATCCATGTAGAATCCCCTAACTTTACATTTTCATCTATGACTTTGTCTTTTTTAGTCTCCTTCATGATGTAACTCATTTATAGGATAGGAAAAACTTTTAAAATAAAGAGTGGGGTAAACATAAAATTTTTCTTAAATCTTCAGTTGGGTTTTATTATTACTCTTCTTAGGCATCCGCCATTGATAGCTAGGCAACAACATGCTTAAACCTAACAATACTATCATTTTTGCACGTAATCCTCGTAGTACTTTAACCGATAAAGCATATATAAAATCATGTGATTCGTTTGTTCAGTTAAAACATGAAATTAATAAATATATGACGTACTATAATCACTCTTGCTATCAATGGAATTTAAAGAAGATGACTTCTGTTTGCATACAGAAATCATCTTTTTTAGGTTGCCTAACTTTTTTTAAAATGTCCTTTACAAAGGGTACAGATCAAGAGCACCTTATTCCTATTCGAGGGGATCAACTATACCTTCTTCCCTTAAAATCACACAAATCCATTTACAAATCTATAAAAGTAGATATAATATCCTTATGGAACCTTCATTAATTTATAAAGCATTGTCAAATGAAACAAGATGTCAAATTCTATCATGGTTAAAAAATCCAGAAAACCATTTCGACGAAAAACCTTATTTAGAACAAGGGATTAATTTTCAGATTGGAGTGTGTGTAGGAGATATTCAGCTTAAAACTGGCTTAGCCCAATCGGTTATTTCTAGTTATTTATTAACTATGAAAAAGGCAGGACTACTAGACTCTGACCGAATTGGAAAATGGACATATTATCGTCGAAATGAAAAAACAATACAAGCGTTTTCTGAATACGTTCAAAATGAATTATAAAGTAAAAGCAAATAATCAACCTACCATTGATTATTTGCTTTCACACATTCTGCTTTTATATAGCTGCCCAATACATTCTTTTTAAAACTTCGCTACCTATAAAAGAAAGAAACATAGAAAGGAGCATCTTTTTTAACATATCATATCTAGTTATTTAGATATCTGTGTTTGTGTTTAACATTACATAATTCTAATACTATTGACATCCAATCATGCTCATTTCCTTGTTAATAAATCGATTTCACTTTCAAAATAATAAGAAGAATGGAGAGTTTTACAAATGAAAAAAGTAAGTCCTTTACTTATTCTTACACTAGCAATAGGGGTGTTTGGAATTATTACTACCGAGATGGGTATTGTCGGTGTATTACCACAAATCACTCAGAAATTTGGCATTTCAACTGCACAAGCAGGGTTTTTAGTAAGTATATTCGCACTAGTCGTTGCTATTTTTGGTCCGTTTTTAATTCTGCTCGTCTCTAGTATTAATCGTAAAATAATTTTATTAATAGCAATCTTTGTTTTTGTTATTTCAAATATAATTTACGCTTATACAACACAATTTGAAATCATGCTTATTTTTCGTATTTTACCTGCAGCACTTCACCCACTCTTCTTTTCAATCGCTCTTGTAACTGTTGCTAAACTTGTCCCTCCTGAAAAGAGTGGTCAAGCGGTTACAAAAGTTTTCATGGGAATTACGGTTGGCTTTGCACTAGGTGTACCATTAACCTCTTACCTTGCAGATCAATTTTCATTAGAAATTGCTTTCTTATTCGGAGCGCTTATTAACGCCCTTGCATTCATTGGAATACTAATCTCACTTCCTTCTATGCCCGTTAAAGAAAAAATGTCTTTCGGCAAACAAATTCGTATACTCGGCAAACCAGGATTATGGTTAAATATTTTAACTGTCACATTCCTTTTTGCAGCCATGTTTTCCGTATACAGCTACTTCGCCGAATACCTTGCGAAAGTAACTTCCATGAATGGATCGCTCATCAGTATCATGCTATTCATATTTGGTATAGTTATGATTTTAGGCAATCATTTATTTGGTAGTCTTCTGCAAAGAAGCATCGTAAATACAGTAATATCGTTCCCTATTTTCTATTCTATTGTTTACATATTGGTTTATTATTTAGGTCCTTATCTTGTTCCAATGATTTTTATGGTATTCATTTGGGGAATCGTGCATGCTGGTGGATTAATTGTTGGTCAAACATGGTTAATAAGTGAAGCAAGAGAAGCACCCGAATTTGGTAATAGCCTATTCGTTTCATTCTCAAATCTTGGAATTACTCTAGGAACAACTATTGGAGGCTGGTTCATTTCAAACTTAGGTATTCATCAACTTATTTGGAGTGGATTTATATTTACACTACTTTCATTTCTATTAATTATAATAAAACTAAAATTTTTCACTTCTAATAACCTAGCTTCATTATCAAGCTAGTACATTTTCAGTTCCAAACTGGATAAAAAACATTATACAGTGAAACTTTAATCAGCTCTCACCAATCGGGCGTTTATGGGCAGCCCGGCAAATAGTGGGATAAATTCTATATAAAATACTGGTTATTCTTCTTATAAGATTTTATAAACCATAAAGTATGACACTCAGAGCCTTTAGCTATAAATACAAGTTAAAGACTTTTTATATAAAAACAGCTTTAAAAGGTGCTAATTTTATGGAACATCATCAAAATAGAATACTAAAAAAAGGCTCCATTGCTGGAGCACTCAAAAAATAATATAACTAAACGAATTAAAACAAGGAACAGACAATTAAAATATACAAATAAAACATAAATAAATCTATATATATGTAATATTGCATATAAAAATCCTATTTATCACTGCTATAATAAACTTACTCGATGATTGTTATATTATTCATAGGTTAAAAGCAATAAGTTACCTTCTTAACACCAATTTACAAAGAAAAAAGACATCTTAATTGATGTCTTTTTTTATTTTCCAAAGGACCTGCTCAATTATTGCGTAAAAAACATAAAGTAATTTGAATCCGTTAAAATACATGAGTGTACCCTTGTTTTCCCCTCTTATTAAAAGGAGGAACTATTATGGGTTTTGGTGGTAGTTGCGGCGAAGGCTGCGGTTTTGCTGGAGGATTTGCTTTATTAGTTGTACTGTTTATTTTATTAATCATCGTTGGAGCTTCTTGCTTCTGCTAAAAAACTATCAGAAAAGACACTCTTATATGGGTGTCTTTTCTTTATAATAAAGTGAAACTTTATTCCTCCGCATCCCTCATACTGTAATACCCCAAATTAATAATAACCAAGAAATACCCACCCATAATTCCGGCAGCGAATGTCCACATGAATTCATGGTGTTCAATTTCATACATAATAATCGCACCTAGTATTGCGGCTGCAAACCGATTTATCATTCCGAGCATCGGTGCTTTTTCTTTTTTTACAATGCTATCTCCGAACTTTTCAATACGCCTTCCTAAAATCCAGGCGCAGTACATACTCACCAAAAGGCCAATGCTTATCCCTACAAACTGGGCTGAAAAAGGTGTCACGAGCCAGCCCAATAACATTACGCCTAGCAAACAATACATTTGTATGTTAAACGATTTTAGTGCCATACGAATCATGTTATTCTCCTTTATCTTTCTCATTGTAATTCCGTATCATCAGTCCAATCTTCCAGGCTTCAAGCTTTCAGCTATATCTTTTTTAAAATGAGGGAATTTGATTTTGCTCACCATTAAATAAGCGAGTGCGCATGTACCAAACGCCACGGAAACTGGATTCTTTAAAAAACATAAAATGAGGAGACACATTGCCGCAAATGGAATCGGCATGCCGATAAAGGTCGGGAGTTTGCTTTGCTGTGTGTTAAATCTTGCAAGCCGAAGCATTCCGCAAATACTATAAGCAAGCGCACATATCATCCCGATAGACTGCAAATCTTTTAACGAAGTACTATATGCAAGAATAGATGGTGCCACACCGAAGGTCACTAAATCCGCAAATGAGTCTAGCTCTCCGCCTATTTCCGAAACAGAATCAAGTTTCCGAGCGACCATGCCATCAAACAGATCAAGGACCATACCTGTAATAATGAACATAACTGCACCGTACATCTCGTCAACGAAAACAGCATGAATAGCCAAAAGCCCACATATAAAATTTGCTATCGTAATCATATTTGGTATGAAACTCATAATGCACTTCTCCTCCTTTCTACTAATTGCTTCATCTAAGTTCTTACTCATTACAATCAAGATCCTTCTGCTTTTCTTCCAATATCACTTTATTTATTTTCGTTAACGTATCTGTCATTTGCTCTAGGGCGTTTATATCGATTTTAGAAAAATATTTCTCAATTAATACATCATCTAACTCAGACAACCGCTCTATATACTTACTACCGTTTGGACCAAGTGTAAGAAAATACTCCCGTTTATTATTAGGGTTTACTTGTTTTGAAATCATCTTCTGTTTCTCCAATTTCGATAAAACTTGGCTAACGGCACTTTTTGATACATTAAAAGTAGTCGCAATGTGATTTGCCGTCGTGTTTTCATTTAAATTAATATGAAATAGCATGCTCTCTTGCTGTCCTGTAAGACCGAACTCATCTTTTAACTCCTGGAATAGTAAAATGTAGAATTCATTATAAGCTCGGTTCATTTCATTAATTACTTCTTTATACGTTCTAGTCATAGCGTTATTCCTCCATGCTTTTATTTCGCTTAATAGTTAAGTTCACTTAACTTAACTATAGTATACCGTTATGTTCGTGTAAAGGGAAATATCGCTCTACACTTTACTCACAATGATACAAAAAAGAAGACACTCTTCTAAAACAAGTTTAGTCGCTTCTGTCTCACTGCTTTCCTCATCCAAATACTCGGTAAGTCATTCTGAATAATCAAAAAGAAAAACAATTAAATTCCATATAGACCCATTACTGGTTAAAATGTTATAATGGAATCACCCTACATAGTTACTCATAGCCAGACTGAGGAACTAGCGTCTTATTAAGTAATGCGCATAACTAAAATAAAAAAGACACTTTACGGTGTCTTTTTTATTTATATTCCTAGGAATTATCTCTTTTATAAACACACTCTATCAAACAGTAAAGGAGACAAACAGATGGAACATCCTGTTGCAAGAGAATTACGTTTTATACGGGTATGTCTTATCATTTTGATTATTGTCATTGCATTCTGGAACCGGGAGAAAACTGTGGAAATTACTGATCACGGTAGCGATCCTATTTTAAACACCAGCAATATGACCCAAGTTGGTGAGAATACATTTGCATACAAAGATGAATCGAATCAAATTAAAATATTTAAGTTTAATCCAGATACAAATGAAATAAAATTAATAAAAGAGTTTTATGCTAACGAATATTAATTACATGAATTAAATAATTCAAATCTGTAGAAAGCACTTTAAAGTGTCTTTTCTTTATGAACTACAAAGTATGAGGACCCAAGTCATTAGCTGCAATTACGACTAAGGCTTTTACTATATAAAAAATAAAACATAGTAAGAATAGAATACTCACTTAAATTATTTTTCACTTTACAAACTACATCCAAAAAGTTGGATAGCTTCTTTTACTACTCATATTATTAATGAATAAAGCAATAACTACAATAACAACGGAGCCAATTAAAACTGGTGTTACTAAATAACTCCAACTATTTGCCCCTAAAATAACGATAATCGGATCGGCGCCTGCCGGAGGATGCGTCGTTCTCGTTAACATCATAACGGCTATTGCCATCCCCACCGCTAAAGCAATTGTCCAATATTCATTCCCAAACAAATGATATATTGATAGACCAATGAAAGTTGAAATCAAATGTCCTCCAATAATATTACGCGGCTGAGATAATGGCGCATTCCAAACTCCAAACGCTAATACACAACTCGCACCAAATGGAGCCATTAATAATTCTGTAGAGGTTATGCTCGTTAAATATGTTAAGGTAAGAATTGTTAAAAATCCCCCTAGTAGTCCCGTTAAAGAGTCCTTTACATTTACTTGTAATGGGCTTCTTCCTTTCCCTTTCATTTTTGTAAAATATCGTACACTTATTGGTTGAGGATCTTTCTGCTTAGTTGCTGTTATATTATCCATCGTTCTCCTCCTTTATTTACCAACAATTATAACTCGACATAACTAACCTGTAAATATTAATTTAAGGGGTTAGTTATAAAGTACAAAAAAAGAATCAACTGTTATAAGTTGATTCTCTAAACTTCTTCAAATTTTCGATCCTGAAATTTTGCTACCTTTTTCCGGTTCCCACATATTTTCATAGAACACCATTTTCGTTTTCCACTCTTATCTATAAATAATAAAACACAGTCAGGATTTGAACACCTTTTAAGGGAAATAAGCTTATTTTCTGCTATTAACGTTAAAGCGTCAAATGCAATTAACGATGCGAGTACATCCTCGATTTCTCCAACTGGGATAGATACTAGCTGCTGTTCAATGATTTTATATGTAAATGGTGCCTTCTCAATTTGTTTTTCTAAATACGTAATAAAATCATTAGAAATTTCTTGCTGATCAGCAATTGCCTCAAACTGTTTTCTCAATACTTCTCTTACCTCTAATATGCTAGATGTAACTTGATCCATTCGCTTCTGAATTCCTATAAGTGTTTTTTCATTCCAAAAAGGAAGATTAACCTTTATTACATGTAGCCATTCTAATACATCTTCATCTGTTATTAATAAATCATAACGTTGTCCACGCCTAACTAACTCTGTATTTACTAAATCTAATGAGGGATTTCCAGATATAAGCGGGAATTGTTTTGTTTCCTGCATGTACTCATCACCTTCTCTTTAAACAATCATATTCCAGATTAATACAGAAGTGCAACTTTTTTATAAACTACAAAGTATGAAGATTAAAGCCTTTAGCCATAATTACGACTAAAGGCTTTTTGTATGTAAGTAAATGAAAAAGGAGCTACTTTTATGGAACATAATAAAAATGGAATTCTTGCTTTAATTGTTTTATTTTTAGGATTAGCATTTTTTGTAAGTGGAATGGTTTATCATTTATGGGGCTCATTTTAATTTCAACTTTTAGACAGATAAATAATTCGAATCAGAGAAATGCTCAATTTTTCCCTTTTCCTTCCAAAATTAATATAATAAGATATAAAATGTAATACATATACAAATATATATAGCACTCATTAAAAGTGCTTCTATTTTGGAAGGAAGAAACAAACGATGAACAAAAAGTTATTAGCATCATTATTATGTAGCACATTCTTGTTTGGAGTATCAGCTTGCAGTTCACATGATGCGCCCGAGAAAAATGAGCAGGCTACTTCTAAAAAAACAGAGAATAACAAACTTAGCAGCAAGGATCCGCAAAAAGAACTTCCTACCAATGTAGATTCCTCTGATGTATACATGTCAATGGGATCTGCCGAGTCATTAGATGTTCTAGGGACTGGAGAAGTTAAAGCACAAGGTGTCTTTAAAGTATTAGACATCGCCGTTTATAATCGTAAAGAAGAACCCATTACACTAGATATTAACAACTTTAAATTAATTGATGGATTTGGAAGAGAATATCACATTTCCAATGAATATCAGTCAGTACTTAAAGCTGCGAATATCTCCACATTCAAATTTAATATTGTTAATCCTAATGAAAGTTCGGAAGGAAACATTGTATTTGATGTACCGAAAAACACGCAAGGATTAACTTTAAAAATTAATAATGATAAGTTAGATAAAGAACTCCAATTAAAAGTGGAATAGGCCAATAAATGCGTCTCCCTTAACATTCTCTACCGACATAAAAAAGTACAGTCTTTTCTACAGCAGACTGTACTTTTTTATTTATCATTTCACATAACATTCCCTAATTTTTTTGACTAGCTGCTCTCCAATCACGAAAAGATGTTGGGCGTCCAGAAAAAGCTCTTTGCTTTGTAACAGATGGTTTTTCTTCAGGAGTCATTGTTTTTTCTTTAAGAGTCGCTGGTTTTTCTTTAAGCGTCACTGATTTTTCTTCAAGAATAGTCACAGCTGTTTGCATTTTCTCTAACTGTTCTTTCAACAATTGTTGTTCAATCTTTAAATCCGTAAGTAAACGTAAAATCATCTCAGAATTAGCCATAAGATCCTCCTTCCCCCAATACACAGAATAAAATACAATATGTAGCAGACGAAATACCGGTGACAAAAATAAGTTCGTCAACTCTTTTTAACTTCCAAAATCCTTTTATTTTTTTAAGGACCTGCTCCATTCACCCTTAAAAACATAAATTAAATTAAATCCATTAATAAATGGTCTTTATGGAAGGAGGAGTTAATATGGGCTATGGAGGTAGTTGTGGTGGAGGCTGTGGTTTCGGCGGCGGATTTGCCTTACTTGTTGTGCTCTTCATCTTATTAATCATCGTTGGCGCTAGCTGTTGGGGCGGCGGATTCGGCTGCTAAGGAGAGGCACTCTTGAGAGTGTCTTTTTTTTGATATGTGGCTCGTATACATATTGTTCAAATCTATATAATTTTTAAAAATATAGTTTTAAAGCATATTTCTCAATGAATAAAACAACTTAACATGGTAAAATAATATTTGGATGGGAGTCCAATATATTATTAAAATTAAGATGGTTCAAGTCGAAGGAAGGCACCTTAGGGTGTCTTTTCTTTATGACTTCTAACATCAATAAAGGGTGGTACAAACTATTACATATGTTTGTACCACCCTTTATTGATGCGTTTAGACTTCACAGGTTTTGAAGTTTTAGACTTCTCCCTTAGTGTACCCATATTATTAGAACATCCTGTAATCTGTAGACAAAATGTAGCTAATAAAAACAATATTAATAATTTCTTCAATAAATCCTCCTACATACATAAAACACCATATGTTACAAAACAAACATAACATCAACTCTTAATAAAAACAATATAATCCTTGGTCCTTAAGCTATCTCTTAACATAGGAGTACTTCTACATATTCATCAAGCTAAGATTTTAAAATATCCCCTACTTAAGGAATTTGTAAGTATCAAGTAAGAAAAACGAGAGCTTTGTTTCTTATAATCAAAATATAAAGTGAAGGAAGAAAGATTATTTCTGGGATTAATATGCATGTGATAAGAGAAGAAATCTACGTTTTTTTAGAATAATAATATGAGTATGTCCAAGTTTTGGAGATTGCTTGCAAATATTTTTAAGTTTTCGCACCAGAACCCTAATTACCCTACCTGTTTTTTACCATCACATATTGGAGGTTAAAACATGAATAAAAAAAAGAAAATACAAAGATCAGCACTTACCTTTACCCTACTCTTTTCTTTAGGCGTTTCATCTTTCCCGCTTACAACAACTATTCACGCAGATACACGTGAGAAACAATCTGCTGAAAAGAAATTAATCTCTTTAACGGAGCGTACATCATTATTTTTTGAATATCTCCAGCAAGGTAAGTATGCAGAGGCACTACAGTTGACGTCTACTGCTTTTCAATCCAAATTTACAGCAACCACATTACAAAACTGGTGGACACAAAGTGGCTGGAGCGGGATAAAAAGCATGGGAACCCCCGTGATAAAAGAACGAAACTCGGTCCATCAGACGGTGGAAATTCCAGCAGCTACCGAAGGAACTACCATACCGCTACTCCTTAAGTTCACACCTGGCGGGAAAGTAGATGAAATTGGAGAAAGGCCACACGAGGAATATTTTACCATCCCCCATCCTAGCTATGATCAACCTGACTCCTATCAAGAACGTGAAATCGTCATTGGAAATTCTACCTATCCGTTACCAGCGACATTAACAGTTCCGAAACATAAGCGTGGTGAAAAGCTGCCCGTAGTTGTTCTTGTTCATGGTGCTGGCATCCATGATCGCGATAGCACATATATGGGAACTAAAATCTTACGCGACCTTGCGGTGGGCCTTTCATCCAACGGAATTGCAGTGTTGCGCTATGAAAAACGTACCTTAGAACATGCATTAAAGATGAGTGCAGAACCTGTTACGTTAGATCGTGATACTACAGATGATGCTATCTATGCAGCAAAATCAGCAGCGCAGCAGGAAGGCATTGATCCAAATAATATTTTCATTCTTGGACATAGTCTAGGAGCCGGCACAATGCCGCGTATACTGAGCAAAGCGCCTTCCTCACTTGTCCGAGGAAGTATCTTACTCGCACCACCTGCACGCCCTTTGACTGACATTGCCATTGATCAGTATCAATACCTTGGGGAGTCAAAGGAAGTAATCGATGAATTAAAAAGACAGGTCGCTTTTATCCAGGATCCTGCTTTCAATCCTGACCATCCTCCAGCTGGCTACAATTTTGGGTCACCTCATTTTATGTATGATGTTTCTAGGTGGCGTCCAGTTGAAGAAGCACAATCACGAAAAGAGCCTTTACTCATTTTGCAAGGAGCACGCGATTATCAAGTAACAGTAAAAGATGAATATACAAAATGGCAGAAAGGACTTTCAAACCGCGGGAATGTTCAGTTCAAAAAATACCCGAAATTGAATCATTTCTTCACGGAGGGTGACGGGGAATTAAGTCTTCCTAGTGAATACGAAATTCCTGCTAATGTTCCCGAGTATGTCATCCAAGACATTATTACATGGGTTAACGAGACAAAAAAATAAGAAAACATCAAAAGCCTTCATGCAATCATCATTGCGTGAAGGCTTTTTGAAACTAGTGATTCAGAGATAGCTATTATAATGGATCAAAACGAAAATTATATTTTTCTACGTACTAAATAAAACGCTAAGGAACCCATAATAACAGGTGCAACGAAGTCAAAGAAATATGAAAAAGAAAAATTAAAAAGAAAAAGAAATGGTATAAGTGTATAGATAACTGCTAGTCCTATAAATAAAGGAATTCCAAATTGAAACTCTCGACATCGTTTAATTTTCCTATATAAGACTTCCCCAATTAGACAAGCTATAAGAGCTGGTATACTACCATAAGTGACGATAGTTTTTATGAACCCCTGTAAAACGTCTGGGTGAATAAAGCTAGGATTAAAAATATATGAAATTAAGAACCATCCAAAAATAAAAGCAAATAGACTTGCAGCATAACTAACTACAAATTTTATCAAAGTAAGCAACGTAATCATCCTCACAATTCCCTAATATTATCTTCATTTTATCATTTTCTCTTAAAAAGATTCCAAAAGGGTATACTTGCCCTTCAGCTTTCTTTTTTAACGCTTGTTCAAGACGTATTTTTTGATGTTATTCTGTATAAAAACTTCTGGGAGCAACCTGTTCGAAAAATTGATAAAGAATAAGCGATTGAAGGATGAAAACAGAAGACTACAAGGAAAACTGTATGAACAAATATAATGAAACAAGGCTCTTACTTTGTAGTGGTATCCACGAAGTAAAAGCCTTGTTTTTTCTACTCATTTTTTATATCAGTCTTGATTTTCCGATGGAAAGGCACAGAAAATCTACTACAGAAATTGTGATACCTCTAAGATTAACAAATTCTTTAAATTTCTGTGTACTACGTACAAGCCCTCTACTTTTGGCATGTGCCTCTAATTCAGCTCGAACTTGTATTGTATCCGGAGCCATTCTTTCTAAAGCATGCGCAGAATATTTACGATCATTAATTTCGAGTTTTTAAAACTCATTTATTGTAACTGTAAAATGTGGTTTGAATTTTACTTCGATTGTTTTGTTTTCTACGCCACCTTGGACATATAATGAGTCATTACGGGTATAGATTCGTTTCGCCGAATGCATCTTGGTTTCAAAGATGCGTTTATTTTTATAATACAAATTTAATTCAACAGTTTCCTCGTAATAACACATAATCATTACTAATTCAAAGCCTAATTTATCTATTTTATTATATCTATATGCACCTGCACCTGGAATAAAATAATCTTCTGGTTCACTCTCGAATATTTCTAATAATTCATATTCATCATATTGTATATTCAATTTAACAACTCCTTACGTGAATGGGCTCAATCCACTTTATTTATAATATTCACGATTTATTAGGTACAACGGATACAACATCGCCATTATCATTCAATACGACTCTAACATCTTTCCCATCGTATTGCCATAGACCAGGTTTATTTCCAGGTTTTTTAGTAGCATGCTTAATTGTTTCTTCTACTACACTTGGTGTTACACCACGTGGATCAACTTTTTTTAATTCCTCCATGTATTCTTTTGATCCGAATGTGTAACCATTCCTTTCAGCTCTTTCACGTGCACGCTTTGTAAGTTCTGCTCGAACCTGAATTGTATCAGGCGCCATTCTTTCAAGCGCATGTTCAGTATACTTACGCCCATCAATGACGCCGCCACCTCTTGGCATACTCCATCCAATCTCTTCAGTTACCTTTGATACTTTTCCTAAATCCTTCGCTTTTTGCTCTAACTCTCCATATTTACCAAATACTCGACCAATAACTTTAGGAGTGCCACCTACAACTGTAGAAACAGTTCCCCATACATAATCATTCGGCTCATATTTTCTGTCTGTGAAAAATTCTCTTCCATTATAAATTTGTAAACCTTGTTTAATTTGTCCAACAACTGGAATAAAATCAAGCGCCATAGATCCTAATTCATTCGTTCGCTTTTGTTCTTCCAGATATTCTTTCATTTTTTCAGGTGGTACACCAAAATCTTTAAGGCGGGTTGTTAACCCATCCATATTACCAACATTTTTAACAACATTAGACGTATCTATTTTGTAGCCTGAAATCTTATTAGCAGAATCCATCATGTTATTAGCAGCATCTAAACCAGACATAATGTCTGTATGTATTGTTGGAAATGCTTGTTGAGCTTCTGCAACATGCGTTGAAACACTATTAATTAGTCCATCAGCCATTACGGCTTGTTTATGAAGTGATGCCCCAGCCTTCTGTACAGAATCACCAAATTTAAGGAAACTTTGATTTACAACACGTAAATCAGAAGCCATTTGTTTATATTCAGGTAATCTGCTTTTAAACCCTTCATGCATAGCTGTAACTTGCTGTCCGTAGTCCCGAACACCATCTGCTAATTTACTAATTTCACCTTTTGGTAAGGTGCCAACCCATTTTTCTGCTGGTTCAACAAATGTATCATTGATTGTAAGCCAGTATAAATTCGTTTGGTCAACCAGCGCTATCGTGAGTTCAGTTACAGCAGTTAAAGCATCTGCATACCATTCTACCATTTGCTTTTTATACGCCGTCATATCGTTAGCATAATTTTGAAGCTTGATCTTATCTTGTTGTGCTAAATTTTTACCATTTTGTATTTGTTGAATAATATTACCTGAATCCTGATTCGCTTTATCGATAACCATAATACTATCTTTTAGTAGCATTAATTTATGGATTTTCCCAAAATCCTGATTCATCATCTCTAAAGTTGCGATAGTAGAATTGTATTTTTCTCTTACAGCTGGATCAGCTTCTTTTTCATAAATTTTATCTACAGTGTTCTTCAATTCAGATTTTTTTAGTGTGGTTAGTAATTGAGAGACACTTTGTGCAAGTTCACTAGATTCAACTAAAGCCGCATCATCATTTTTAGTTTCTTTTGCTTTTTTATAGCGTTCTGAATATTTTTTTACTAACTCAGTACTCTTTTTTAAATCATCAATATCTTGACGAATTGTATCTATTTTATTAGATAGAGATTGATCAAACACGACTGCAAATAATTTTTGCACAACGTATGTTTGACCATTGTAGTTCACCTTAAACCATAGAGGACCGTCTTCCCCTACTACTTCAAGAATTTCATCCTTTCTAACTTTTATTGGGTCAAATCCCCTTACAACTGTTCTGGATTTGTAGATATTTTGGTCGAGGGATTGGATTGTTATCCACCCTTTTACCATTTTACCTGTTCTATCAAATTGGAATTGTTTTCCTTTGTAGGTTACATCGCCTTTTTGAATCACACCGTTATCGTCTGCATAATACCAATGGGTAGTTTGAGAGAACCATCCTTTTTGTGCAGCTCCACTTACCGTATCAAAATAGTAGTCCTTTCCGTCTACGGTATTCCATCCTGAAGCTAGATTACCATTTTTATCGAAGAGATAGGTATCATCCCCTGAACGTAATAATCCAGTATGTTTCACGCCTGGTTTGTCATAATAGTATTTCTTTTCTCCATCTACAACCCAGCCAACCGATTCATTGTTTTTTATACTTGATGTTGCCATGATTGTCCTATATAAGAACACAGAAAATTGCTCTCTTGTGACAAGTCCATTTGGATTAAAATTGCCATCACCAGTACCATTTGTGATTTTATTCCCAGCTAATATTTTGACATATTCGTTAGCCCAATGACCTTTCATATCCGTAAAGTCAAAATTCCCTTTCGGTTTTAAATCGAATGTTCTGACAAGTACTGCAGCCATTTCAGCACGCGTCATATTATTTTTCGGATTGAATTGTTTCTCTACATTTACGCTAAATATGCCCCGTGCAGTAAGTGCCAAAATTTCCTTTTTAAAATTGCTATCACCAATATCAACAAATGGATTATTGGTACTATCTTGCGGTTTTAAATATCGATACAAGAATGCAGCAAGATGTTCGCGAATAATAGGATCCGTAGCACCGAAATATCCATTTCCGTATCCTGTTATAATCTTATTTTCAGCCATATACATCATTTCTTTATATGCCCAGTGGGTTTTAGGAACGTCAATAAAAGATGATGAATTCACTTGACCATTTTGTTCTGCATACGCTGTTCCTACTGTACTGAATAATAAAATACATATCACAGAACTTAAAAATAATTTCTTAATTGTATTCATAATAGATCTCCTATTCAATTTTTAAAAATATAATTGCAAAATCAGCACTTATTTTATCCTTCATTTACGGCGTTTTATATAATTATCAAATTTCTATTCATACTAATATTTCGCATAAGGACAACCTAAGTCATTCTGTCTAAACAATAATTAGTTCATAAGATGTTTCATGTTTTAAATGTAGTAGCCCGTTTATGGAACCTTCTTAATAAACAGTAAAACCAAGTTTTTTAATTTGAAAATCCCTTAGTCTAAAATTCGCATTATGTTGAAGAGATCCATAATAATACTAATCTCCTTTCTCTTTGACGCGGCCTATTTGATTTAAAACTTCGACTTCCTCTGTAAACATTGGTGCATAGGTAGAAAGTAATTAAAATAATGATAATATAAGTCCTATGGTTTTCTTCATACTCGCATCTCCTTATCAATTCGTAAAAAACTTTTTAATTATATATTAGGTTTAATTACTATTAAAATAAAAAAATATAAATATGCATAATTACATATTTACCTTCTCAATAGAGTGTGCTCTATTGAGAAGCTTACAAGTTATTGATTTTAAAGGATTTAGAGTTTCTCAAATACACTTATCAAAATCGAAGCGTGGTATTTAATTTCAGAGTGGCCCTTGAAACCCATAATCGTTTCCGTACCCCTATAATGCTATTCATTTTTTTATACATTCCTATCCTGGCGTGGGTTGCAGAGTTTCCGTTTTTTACTGAATTAGCCGAAAAACTGTATAAAATCCTGCATGCTCTTAGCGTGTTTTTTTCCAAAATTCTGGCCGTACCCCATCGCTATCAACTTAAGAAATTAATTGTTCCCCAAAACGAAAAAAATGAACTAAATTCCCATGGACACCTATGAAAAGATGAAATTTTAGTTTTGGGGCAACCTGTTCTGTTAGGTTGATGGGCATGAGGTGCCGCCAGCATTCCGAAAAAATCACGCTAAGCAAAAAATATAATAAGCTGTCGATATAGACAACCCTTTACAATAATTATCGTTATTGGAATCAAAATAAGCTTACACATCCAAGCTGTTGATGATAGCTACTATTTGATGATCTGTCCATTTGCCATTAATCCTTATATTTTCTTTCGCTATACCTTCTTTTTTAAATCCCACTTTTTCTAATACACGAATAGATGCTAAATTATCAAGCATCGCTCCTGCTTCAATTCTATGTAGCTTTAATTCCCTAAAAGCAAAATCTACAACAAGTTGAAGAGCCTCTGTTGTATAGCCCTTTGCATTATGCTCCTTATCTAAAGTAAATCCCGTATAACAGCTTTGGAGGTCTCCCCTAACAATTTGAGTTAATGAAATGTCTCCAATCAGTTTATCATTTTCTCTTAAAAAGATTCCGAAAGGGTATACTTGCCCTTCAGCTGTCTTTTTTAGAGCTTGTTCAAGACGTATTTTTTGATGTTCTTCTGTATAAAAAACTTCTGGGAGCAACGGGCAAACTCGTTGAAAAAATTCGCGATTTCTAATATGTAAGTTAGCTAACTCGTTAGCATCAGCAGTTTTATAAAACCGAATATAAATGTGCTTCCCTACTAGTTTCATAACATCCCTCCAACATTTTTATATGTCTAATGAGGAAAAAATATACCGTATACTATATACAGTTGGATATTATCAGGAATCATTTTGCACGAAAGAAAAGACACTCTATATGAGTGTCTTTTCCAATAGTTTTTAGCAGAAGCAAGAAGCTCCAACGATGATTAATAAAATGAATAACACAACTAATAAAGCAAAGCCTCCAGAAAAGCCACAACCGCCACAACTACCACCATAGCCCATAATAGTTCCTCCTTTAGATAAGAGGGGAAAACTAAGGTTCACTCATGTATTTTAATGGATTCGTTTCATCTTATGTTTTTTCGTATTGATTGAGCAGGTCCTTTCGAAAACTATTTACATATTAACTATATTTTTAAAAATGAATAATTTAACTATAACAATAAATAGATAAATTAATATAATGTATTAATTCTAAAAGAAGGGAGGAATAGCCATGCAATTAGTTTGTTTTAAAATAGTAAGTGGTCAGTATTTCTTATTTGTAGAAGGTATTCAAATTCCTGTACCAATTCCAGCAGTTGCTGCAGCTTTATTAATTGGTTTAGGAGTAATTCCACTTTGTTCTTAATGTAAGGAATTCGGATCATTCCTATCTTTCCATTGGAAAAGCCTCAAGTATATGAATACTTGAGGCTTTCTTTATATTAAAGAAAAAACACCTTACAGCGCTTGAAGATCTCCTGATTTAACTAATGCGGCCGTTACATCATCACCGAAAGTATTGGAACAGAATACTTTCTCGTCTATCTTATCCATTACTGTAGCTTCACCTATCTTGCCACCTTGAAGTTTAATAAAATAGTTATGTTCTTCTAAAATTTTACTAAAATCTCTATTTGCCCATCTTTCAGTAATTTCTAATAGCTCTTCTTTATTCTTGAAATTGTTTCCGTTTAGAATGTTTCTTACTTTCTCTGCATTCTTTTTGGACATAGGGGTTGCACCCTTTCCTTCACACGCTTTTACTTTTTGATGAGTCATACTATGCATAGCTGAAATAACTTCTTCTTCAGTAGAAGTTACTGTAATGTGAAGTTGTGCATTTGAACCTTTCACTTCTGCTTCATTCGATAGTATGTCTTCTTTATTAACCTCTGCAAAAACATGGTCCTCACTCTCAAGCGGGACTTCAGCAAACTGTAACATTCCATAAGTCATACCAGTTGCAAGTACTACTACACCTATAATAGATGCTAGCCAATACGTTAGCTTCTTGTCCATCTTCATTTCCCCTATCTTCGTTTAAATATATTAACTAAAGAATACCATATTAAATTCCTTTTTATTGAAGAGTCTCTAATTGTTACTATAAAAAACGTGTAAATCGTTTAATAAAAATATAATAACTTCATAATCATGACTATGCCTATTCTCATAACAGGATCTATATACGATGTCACTAAATCATCTGGTGAACTATTAGTTATTAGTACGGCTTTGCATCGTTATTCTCAACAAGGATAATTATTGTACATACCAATTCTTATGTATAAAGACACCCAAAACAAGTGTTACGAAAAAATTATAAAAAAGACATCTTTTCTAGGGAAAGATGTCTTTTTTATATAAACCTTAATGTTCGTTCTGTAAAACCCTCGCTGCCTTTACTCCTTCTTTCTCTTCTTTTAAGAATAACGATACGATAAATGCAACAATAATAAAGATTAACCCAAGTGCAAATGCACCTTGGAACCCTGAAGTTAAACCGTTTAACTTCTCTACTGGATCCAGTGGATTTGCGGAGCTCTCCATATAGCTAGTTGTTCCTGAAGACATTTTCGAAATAAAGATAGCTGTACCAATTGCACCAGCTACTTGTTGCAACGTACTAAATAGTGCTGTTCCGTGCGGATATAAATCTGGTGTTAATTGATTTAAACCGTATGTTTGTGCTGTCATGACAAACATGAGTCCAACCATTAATACGCTATGCATGACAATAATTTGTACCATTGATGTATCAGGAGTAATGCCTTTAAATAAGAACATTGCAATTCCTACTAAGACAATGCCGGGAACGATAATAACTTTCGGACTAAATTTATCAAATAGTTTACCTGCGATTGGTCCCATTATGGCGCTAATAACACTTCCCGGAAGCATGATAATTCCTGATTTAAAAGCTGTAACGAGTAAAACGGTTTGCAGGAACATCGGTAATAAAGTCATCGTTGAAAATAGCGACATCATCACAATGACAATTAATCCAACTGATAATGTAAACATCGGAACTTTAAATGCTCGTAATTCTAAAATTGGATTCTCAATTTTCAATTGTCGAACGGCAAAAATACATAATGAGATAAGCCCAACAATTAAAGTGCCATACACTTTTGCATCGGACCATCCTAAATCACCCGATGCACTAAAGCTATACACAAGCCCGCCAAATCCTAATGTCGATAAAAGGAGAGATGGGGAATCTACTTTTGGCCTTGTTAACTCTGAAACATTTTGAATGTACTTCATCCCAATCATAATGGAAATGATCACGATAGGAATAACAATATAGAATAACCAGCGCCAATTTAATGAATCCACAATTACTCCAGATAATGTAGGGCCAATTGCCGGAGCTGCCATCATCACGAGTGCGATTAATCCCATTGTCGCACCACGTTTTTCAGGTGGACAAATGATTAAAATCGTATTCATTAATAACGGTGTAATTAACCCCGTCGCTACAGCTTGGACGATACGGCCAATTAATAAAACGGAAAATGTCGGTGCGAATCCCGCAATTAATGTACCGACTAAAAACGTTACCATAGCGATCAAAAACATTTGTCTCGTTGTGAGCCATTGCTGAAGTAATGCTGTAATTGGAACTAAAACCCCAACTACTAACATGTATGCTGTAGAAAGCCATTGAATCGTTGAAGCCGTTACGTCAAATTCTTTCATTAATACCGTTAACGCATTTCCAAGTAATGTTTCATTTAATAATGCAACCATTGCACCTAAAAGTAATGCAATTAAAATGGGGGTATGTTTCAAATTAGAAGTATCAACTTTGCCACTTGCTGGGCTCTTAGTTGTCATATTCATTTACAGATTCTCCTCCTGTTTCTTACTTAAAAAACTTTAAATACACCGGAACACATGTAATATAATATACATATGTAGATTAAAAAGGGAGAATCAATTTTCAGCCACTGTATATTTAATCTACAAAAAAGGAGAATTGTAGATGAACGATAGTGAAAAACAACTTGATTTACGTATTAGACGTACACATAAATTACTGTGGGATTCCTTATTTGAATTAATGACGCAATCAAAACAGAAATATAGTACGATCACAATTAACCAAATATGTGACCGCGCAATGGTACACCGAACAACCTTTTATAAACACTTCGAAGATAAAGATGCTTTATTAGCATTTGGATTTAAACGATACAGCAAGATGATTGCTGAAATACCGGTTTCAGATCGATTAAGTAAACCATTTCAAGTAATGGAACAATTTCTACACCATGAAGAAATCGGTAAAATATTAGAAACGCAAATGTCTGATGAACAATTTATTAACCGAACACAGCATTTAAGTCACGAAACGAGAAAACAAGAAATAGAAGCGTTAAATCAACTGCACAAAAATCATACGATGCCCAATGATTTAATCATTGAATTTTATTCAGGGGCAATCACCTCATTAAGCGCATGGTGGTTTAAAAGTGAAAGAAAAGTTTCTGCTGCTGAAATGGATAGGTATCTCCACCAACTTATTAATCGGGATATTTTTCAGTTTGAAGAGGAATAAGACTACAACTTTTCAATCATGCAATAAAGTGAAACTTTAATCAGCCCTCACCAATCGGACTTTTACGGACAGCCCGACCCCCACCTAACTTCTTTGCTTCCACTGAATTTTGAGGTGGGGGTCTTACTGCCCGTTAAAGCGGGATCAAATTGACCACAAAATAGGAATATGATATATTTTCCGTAGAATACTATATAAGTATGACATCAAATAAAATGGCATATAATAAAAAGAAGAGATGCGCTAACATCTCTTCCATAACTGCTACCGATTAGGGTGGTGGTTATTATAAGCTATTTCTTTTTGCGGAACCCACCCTTTTGCTTGTGACGGCGCGGAGTGGGTTTTTTGTTGTCCTTATCCAGAAGTTGCTTCCGCAAAAAATACGCTGAAACTTCGCGCACAGTCGCTTTGACAAACTCTTTTACAAGGTCAAACAAAAACTCCATATTATCACCTCCTTTCCTTCCGAATAGAAAGAAGGGATAACCATCCACCCTCACAATATGCAGTTGACTTTATTTTATCAAATGATTGTAAAGATATTATGTAAACAAAACAAATGAAATTTCACATAGAAAAAAAGCCCTTCTAAACCGGGCTTTTCTATCACCATTATTTAGCGATCTTCTTCAAATCCGAACTTTCTATAATTGAAAGCAGTCCACCTTTTATTAAGATGGACCATAACCAATAAGATGAGCAATTATAACTGCTATTAAACCGATTGAGTATTCAATGAGAATTAAAGGAAGAATCCACCTTGCCCACCTTGTCCATGAAATCCCTGCGATTGCTAATCCAGCCATTAGCGTACCACCTGTTGGAAAAATAATATTTCCAATACCATCGGCGAATGAAAAGGATAATACGGCTGTTTGGCGTGTAATGTCCAATAAATCTGCAAGTGGCGCCATAATAGGCATTGTCAACATCGCATGACCACTACCTGATGCTAAAATAAAATGAATCGCTACTTGGAAGTTGTACATTCCAACAACACTTAAAAAAGGAGATACATGTTTCATTTCTTCCGACACTTGATACAGTAGTGGGTCTATAATATGCCCTTGATTCAATACGACTAAAATAGCGCGTGATACACCAATGATTAAAGCTCCCCCGATTAAAGATGCCGATCCTTGTGTAAAAGATTCTACTGTATCATCAAGAGATATCTTGCCAAGAATTGCAATGATTATAGTTAAAATAATAAATAAGGCTGCAATTTCTTTTATATACCACTCGTACTTAATAACACCAAATACAAGAATAATATAATTGATTAAAAAGGCCGTTAATATCCATTTATGTCTTTTTGTTAACTCTACTTTCGCTGTTAGTAAGCTGTCTTGCTTATTTGTATCGAATTTTCCGTAAATTCCGTTTGCAGGATCCCTCTTTACTTTCATAGCATGACGATAGACGAATGTAACAGCAATTACATATATGACTACGAATAAAACGAGGCGGAACCCCATCCCCGAATACATAGGAAGACCCGCTATCCCTTGTGCAAGCCCAACTGTAAACGGATTCATAATTGCCGTTGTAAATCCAACAGACGCTCCTACTAGTACCATCGCAGTTCCTGTTATCGTATCAAATCCAACCGCAAGAGCTAGCGGAATAAATAGAGGTACATACACTAAAGCTTCCTCCGCCATTCCCATTAATGATCCGCCAAGCGCAAAGAACAGCATAATAATAGGAATCATTAACTTTTCACGGTTAGCAAGTTTTTTTGCCATCGTTGAAACAAGAGCCTCAACCGTACCGGATGCCTTTAATACACCAAAAAAACCTCCAATAATAAGAATAAAAAAGATAATATTAGCAGCTTCTACCATCCCTGTAGGAATAGATTTTACCGTATCAAAAAATCCAAGTGGCGTTGATTCAATCCATTTAAATGAATTTGGATCTACTGTTGTATACCCATTTTTTTCAATCTGTTCATATTTTCCTGCTGGCAATATATGTGTAATAACAGCCGCAATAACTAACAAGACAAGTAACATTGCAAATACGTTTATTTTCCATTCTTTTTTTTCCTTTTTTTCTTCTGGCTCGAATGAAACTGCCTTTTCTGATACTTGACTCATATACCAATCCCCTTTGCAATAAAGTGAAACTTTAATCATTGGGGGTTTCGTTCATCCCCCAATGATTATTACTTTTACGGACAGCCGGCAGTCTGGTTTCCCCACTACCATGACGTACCAAGCTCTCCATCAATTCTTTTATTTATAACACGCTAGGATTTAACTACCGTTTTACTAATTTCATTTACAAATTGATTAAATAAACGTTGCTGTAGAGCATCCTTTTCCGACATCATTTCTGGATGCCATTGAACCGCCGCTACATAACGATGAGCTTTGGATTCAATAGCCTCTATTACACCATCAAAGGACCATGCGCTTGCCTCAAAATCTTTCCCTAATGTTTTCACTGCTTGATGGTGAAAAGAATTAACCATTAAAGATTTTTGGCCAATAGCCTCATAAATTTTCCCCTCTTCCAGAAGATCTACGGAATGAGAGCCTTGCCATTTACGGAACTGTTCTCGAACATGGAAATATTCTGGCCCCATCTCGTGCTCTAAGTCTTGATAAAGAGATCCACCAGCTGCAACATTTAATACCTGTAATCCTCGGCAAATTCCTAGAATAGGAATATCTTTTTCTAAAGCCTGCTTTGCCAAATTTAATTCAAAATTATCTCGTTCTTCCTCTACAGTACCTATATATGATTTTGGAATATCACCATAATAAACTGGATTGATGTCCGCGCCACCAGCCAATAACAATCCATCTAATTGATTAAGTGTGGACTCAATTTGATTAACTTCCTCAATTGGAAGTAGAACAACCGTTGCACCTGCTCGTTGAAGTGAACGGATGTAGTCGTAAGAAAAGATAGCCATATCTTGACCTGGTAGCCCTCGTAAGCCCTCCTTCCCTATTTCACTATGATCAATATAATACCCCGTAACACCAATTAGTGGTTTCATTTTCTCTCACCTCATAATTTAAATGGTTTCGTTGTCTTTCTCTGCTGAAATTGTATACTCTTAACCTCCCTTTTCTAGCAAGTGGTAAAGAATTAAATATGTAAATTATGACTCTACTCATTTCATTATTTCTTTACACACCATTGATATAAGCAAATATCGTGCCAACATTGAAATTAAAGTGATTATTTACATATTTTTAAATATTTTGTCGTTTTATCGGTGTTTACTATGCTGAAATGTATTATAATTGGTTATTAATTGGTTACATAATGACCAATTAATAACCAACTTTAGACCAATTCCATTCAACTAAAGAGGTGCTCTATGAACAAATTTGAAACCAACCACATTGTATTGATCACCGTTTTAAAAGAAACACGAAAAGCCCTACATCAACAACTAACGGAGATGGTAGGTGATCTCATAGATATCGAAAGTTTTTCTGTAGAAGAAAGTATTCCAAAAGTATTTCATTCTACATTAATTGTATTACCGAATACATTTACGATAGAAACGGTGAAAGACTTTATTGGGGAAAACTGCGAAGTAATAATAGCAAAACGAACATTAAATTATGAAAACGTAGACCAGCTTTTATTTTTACCAGAAGGAACACAAGCCCTATATGTGAATGATAATCATAAAACAGTATACGAATCAATTGAAACGATGCGTCAATTGGGGCTGAACCATATTGAATATGTCCCATACTATCCTGGAAAAACGAATATACAAATGATCAAGCTCGCAATCACACCTGGCGAACTTGAAATTATCCCTGATTTTGTAGAAAAAGTAATTAATATTGGTCATAGATTAATAGATATTACTACAATCATGTCCATTCTAGATCGATTTCATTTAATGGAGGAATCAGGTAACCACGTTTCTGAGAGATACTATCGAAAAATAGTAGATTTAACAAAGAATTTAGCTAAAGCTCATCGACAACTTCATCAAGTTATTGATGGTGTTGGTGATGGCATACTAGCTATTGATTATGAAGGAAGAATTGTTGTCTTTAATGAATTTCTGGAAAGCATGCTGAAAATAAAAAGTAAAAATGCTATTGGTCATCCGATTGATGCCATTATTGATAATATCGATTTAGTGAACTTCATCCTTTCAAATAAGCAACAAGAAAGCGGAATATTTGTTGTAAACGGCTTGGATGTAATAGTGGAACGTCTACATATAAATGATCAATCGATTATTGTTACTTTTAGAAATGCCCTTAAGACCATCGGATTTGAACGGAAATTGAGAAAAGAATTTGTCAAAAAAGGTTATGTAGCAAAATACAATTTTCATAACATCGTTGGGATTAGCTCTACGATCCAAGACACGAAACAAATTGCCAAAAGGTTAGCTAAGACTGATTTAACTGTATTAATTGAAGGTGAAAGTGGTACTGGAAAAGAGTTGTTTGCAAGTGCTATTCATAATGCTTCCCAGCGAAATAGCGGCCCTTTTCTTGCCGTTAACTTCAGTGCTTTATCGGATGATTTAGTCGAGAGTGAATTATTTGGTTATGAAGACGGAGCGTTTACCGGAGCAAAAAAGGGCGGGAAAATGGGACTATTTGAACAAGCAAATGGTGGCACTATTTTTTTAGATGAGATTGGAGATATTAGCCTGAAACTTCAAGCACGACTACTTCGAGTATTGCAGGAAAAAGAGATTATGCGCGTTGGCGGAAGCCAAATTATCCCGATAGACGTCCGGATTATTGCAGCAACCAATAAGGATCTACTGAAAATGATTCAAGAAAATATGTTTAGAGAAGATTTATACCATAGGCTTAAAGTACTCTTTATACACCTTCCCGAATTAAGGGCACGCCGAAATGACATTGAATTATTAGCTAAACATTTTGTCGCACTATCGGACCCTAAAGTCAAAATTGAACAAGAACTAATTGAAGAACTTCAAGGATATCCATGGTACGGAAATGTACGAGAATTTAAAAATACGATAGATTATATGCTTGCTGTCCGTACCGGAAACCAAATAACAAAAAATGATTTGCCTAATCAACATTATTTTCAAAAGCCTCCACATAAGAAAACAAATAGCGATCAGGCAGAAAATATTAAACCCTTTTCTTCAAGTTCAAACGCTCTTGATCAAGAATCACTTTTCATCCTTACCCTTATCATGAATTATGAAGAAAAAGGAAAGGCAATCGGACGAAGAATTATTTCTGAAAAGAGCCAAGAAGTCGAAATGAAATTAACTGAGGCACAGGTTAGACACCGATTGAACTTCCTGAAGATGAAAGGTTATGTGGAAATAAAAAAAGGTAGAGCAGGGATTCATTTAACAAGAAAAGGGTTGGAGATTCTACGTAGTCTTTAATCAAGGTTCGGATTTTCAGATACATAGAGGCTGTTTTATAAACAGCCTCTTTTTTATGGAATAAAACGTCGATAAATTTAAGTTACAAATATTCAGAATTAATATTAAAATAAACAATAGGGATAGGGGTATGGGCTTATAAAATTTATACATAACGAGGGAATAGAAATGAAACTACAATTAAAAGCGGATTTAATGTTACTACTAGTTACATTTTTTTGGGGTGCATCCATCCTACTTACAAAACTTGGACTTGATGGCATAGAAGAATATAATTTAATCGCATTACGATTTATTATCGCTTTTCTTTTATCAGGTTTAATATTTTACAAACATTTATTTAAGATCGATTTTAAAACTGTAAAATATGCATTTATACTCGCTTCTGTCTTATTTATCGTTTACATTTTCGCGACTTTCGGTACAAAGTATACGAGTGTTTCTAATGCTGGTTTCCTACTATGTCTCACAGTCATTTTCATTCCAATATTATCAGCTATATTTTTAAAACACATTCCGGAAAAGAAAGTGATAGTAGGGATCATTTTAACGATAATAGGAATCGGCTTATTAACATTAACGAGCGAATTCAAAATCGGTAACGGCGATATATTTTGCATACTGTCTGCCCTGTTTTATGCGATCCACGTCATCATTACTGGAAGTGTAACGAAACATGTGAATTCCATTGCACTTGGAGTTATACAACTCGGCTTCGTCGGCCTATTTAGTCTTATTTTTTCATTCATTATCGAAACGCCAAAACTGCCTAGCACAACCAACTCATGGCTCATCATTCTAGCCTTAAGCATATTTTGCACCGCAGTCGCATTCATCGTGCAAGTTATTGCCCAGCAATACACGACGCCTACACATACAGGACTTATCTTCTCATTAGAACCTGTCTTTTCCGCAGGCTTTGCTTTCATTTTCACAGGTGAAACGCTGACAGGAAAAGGATACTTAGGGGCTACGCTTATATTGTTGAGTGTGCTAATTGCTGAGTTAGATTTTAAGAGTTTGTTGAGGCCTAATTATAAGAAGAATATAGAATAAACATTTCACTATGATCAATAAACATACCCCAGAAAAATATGAGTTTATATTATTTTCATTCTCTTCACTTAGATTTTCCTTTTTAATAAGACTTTTTTAGATGCTATCTTCAAATAAGGTAGCATCTAAAAAATGTTAAAAGGAATTTTCTCCCTAGTGTCTTCTTATATTTTATGTAATCTGCGTATTTAACCTTTTCTACGCTCTTTAATTACTTACTGAATATAGTCATACAGATTTTTCGCCAACAATAAACAAGTTACTGTAATGAAAAGAGCACGAACATACCCGCTTCCTTTTTTTATAGCGAATTTGGAGCCAACAATCCCTCCAGCAATTTGAGCAATCCCCATTATAAAACCATATGCATAGTTGACTTGCCCTACATACATAAACATCAACAATGCACCAACATTACTTCCTAAATTAAGAAGCTTCGCATTACCTGCTGCTTTTAAAAAATCATACCCAATAAATAAAAGAGAAAACATTAAAAACGAACCTGTGCCAGGCCCTAGAAATCCATCATAAAAACCAATAGCAAAAACAAAAAAAGTAAAAATAATGACGTGTCGACCAGACAATTTCTTATGAGTGGAAATACTACCCCAATCCTTTTTGAATATCGTATAAATAGCCACCGCACCAAGCATAATCAGCATCAATGGCTTCAGTATTTCTGGATTCATTAAATGAACGGTCCATGCCCCTATTATGGAACCTATGAAAGTGAGCGGAACTAATTTAAACGCCGATTTCAAATCAAGATTACCAGAACGATAAAACACAATATTACTAGTTGCACTTCCCATTGTCGACGCTAGTTTATTCGTAGCTACTGCACTTGCTGGATTCAGTCCTGTAAATAATAAAGCTGGTAAAGCAATGAGTCCACCACCACCTACAACTGAATCAATAAATGCAGCTACAAATCCAAAAACAATCAAAATCATTAATACAGATGGGTCTAAATAAAAATCCATACTATTAACCTCCCCTTTAGTCACTATTCGAATAGTAACTAATAATTTGCTAAATGTAAACAGTTATTGTAACGTTAAAATATAAAGTGAAACTTTAATCAGTGGGGCCACTGATTATTAGTTGAACCAATCGGGCTTTTACGGGCAGCCCGACCCCCACCTAACTTCTTTGCTTCCGCTGAATTTTGAGGTGGGAGTCTTACTGCCCGTTAAAGCGGGATAAAAGCAAACATCGGAGGACGAAAAAAGTGGACTACATAGTGCAACAGCTTAAAAAAATTGGTTTCAATGAATATGAAGCTAAATCTTATGTATCTCTTGTTAAACAAGGGCCTGTCACAGCCTACCAAGTGAGTAAGGATTCGGGTGTCCCAAGAGCGCGAATTTATGAGATTTTAGGTAACCTTGTAGAAAAAGGAATTGTCATGAAGGAAGAAATAAATGACACCACTCGCTATTCACCTCTACCTGTTGAAATCTTTTTACAGAAGGCGCAAACAGAATGGCAGTCTACTTACGAAGGAATAAGTGATTCATTAAAAAAACTAGAAACTTCCGAGGAAAAAACGGATAATCGAGTGATTACTTTAAAAGACAATCAAACAATCATTAGCTATTGTCAGGCATTAATAAAAAAAGCAGAACGACGTATTGTCATTTCAATGTGGGATGAGATGTATGAAGCGTTAAAAGAAGATCTATCTGAAGTAGCTGATAAAGTTACAATACAAGGTATTACCCTGCATGTTGAAAACCCAATTAAAAATCTAGAAGCCCATCGCATAACACCTTATACAGAAACCTTGTCTACAGAACATTGGTTTATTGTATCGATAGATTCTAAAGAGATGATTTATGGACCATCACTTGAAGAGCGTAATATTGCTTTTTATACAGATGACCCCGTTCATATATACTTATTAGAGGATTATGTATGGCATGATGTTTTAGTAAATCGACTTGTCCGACGTAGCCAAGATGACTTGCAGCAATGGATTACTGCAGAGAGAAGATCTTTCTTTATGGGGAAATGAGGAACATATTCAAGAGCAAATCAAAAGATTTGCGTATTAAACCTAACAACTTCTCCGTACAAAAATAGCCGACTATTATATAATAAATATTCGGCTATTTTTGTATAAATTTATACAGACGCTGCCATTACCTCAGCGATTAATGAGATAAACGCTTCTCCCACTCTTTTACCTTTTCAATTGTTACATCTAATTTTTTAGCTATTTCTTCTACACTCATTCCTTTAAAGAGCATTCCAGCTGCCGAAAGTGCTTTATCAATTTCTTCTTGCTTCTCTTGCTCATATAAACGACCTACTTTTGTCATCCGTAACCACTCCTTTACCTTTTTCGCGTAGTCTTCATCAATAAATTTATCTGTAGCTACAAGAATCCCAGCAATAACTTGAATTTGTTCTTGCTCATTGGAGATACACTTTGCTACTTCTATCGTTTTTTCAATTAAAATTTGTCTTTTCTCTCTACTATGCATAAGTGGTACAAGTATTAATTTCATGGTTTCTTCATCCGTCAAAGATTTTCCTTCTTCCATTTTTCTAATAATCTTTTGAAGAATGGCATCACCATTGTATTCATTTAGTAAAACCGCTTTAGAATTTAAACGTATACTACATACATCTATTTCTTCTATAGGATTCATTACCTCACTTGTATAAATAACTACGATTCGAATATCCGGTAACTCTTTCCTCTTATTATAGTAACGATACATAATTTGATTCGCATAATCCATATACTTCAAATGGTTTTCGAGGAAACGGGTATTACTTTCATACTCTAACATTAAAATTGAACCATCTTCCATTTCAAATAAAGTATCTGAGCGCCTTTGATCTGCACGAACTCTCGAAAATTCATTTAGCAACAATTCTTTTATTCTTGGATAACCTTTTAACCCATATGCTTCAAGCCCTTTATCCCTATAACATTCACTTAAAAACTTCATCAGAATATCTTTATTATGATAAGAAATATCATTCCCTGCCAATAGCTAATCCCCCTTAACTATTAGTTACCATTTTCTTTATTATATAACTTATAAAATTAGCGTTACAACTTTGGTTCACATGCACATGCTATTTTCAAAACACCTTCCTCTCACTACTTCTCCCTCTCCACAAACCGCCCAAACTCCTTCAAAAACCTCAGCTTAAAACTCCCCACAGGCCCATTCCGGTGCTTTGCCACATGAATCTCCGTCATCTCTTTCTGCTTCGTTTCCTTATCGTAATAATCTTCGCGATACATAAGCATAATGACATCCGCATCTTGCTCAATTTGCCCCGTCTCTCTTAAATCAGATAAAAGCGGACGCTTATCTTGCCGCGACTCTACAGAACGAGATAACTGTGATAACGCTACTACACAAACATTTAACTCACGTGCTAATACCTTAAGCTTACGAGAAATCTCACTAATCTCTTGAAATCGATTGCCCTTATGCTTCGAATCGCCTGTAATAAGCTGCAAATAATCTACAATGACTAAAAGCTTTTTATCACCGTGTTTCCTCTTTAACTTACGAGTTTGCATCCAAATATCTTGTACCGTAACGCCTGCATTGTCGTAAATCTCAAATGGCAACTCACCAATCTCCGCAAACGCCTTACTTACCTTCTCCCAATCTTCCATCGCAAAACGATGCTTCGGATTTTTCAGCCTACCTCCTGACACTTCGCCTACGCAAGAAGCCATCCTTTTTAACAATTGCTTACTACTCATCTCTAACGAAAACAATCCAACCGCCGCTCCAGACTTCGCCGCATGCAGTCCAACATTAAGCGCAAACGCAGTCTTCCCCATAGAAGGACGCGCACCAAGAACGACAAAATCACCTTCCTGCAATCCGCACGTCATTTTATTTAACGATGTATAACCAGTCTCAATACCAGTAATCTCCTTTACATCTTGATGAAGCTCCTCATACAAATCAACTAACGCATCCTTCAAATCAAACTCACATACAGAGTCTTTCTCCTCTAACTCACAAAGTGCCGTAATCGTCTCACCGATAACTTTCTCACTCTTCTCCGCAATAAGACGCTCCCCCATCTTGTGCCCGAGAACACCAGCCTGATACATTTTCCAGGCACCTCGAACAAGCCCCTCATAATAAGAGAAGTTGGCAGTTGTAGGCACACCATCCATTAACCCTATAAAATACTCCATTCCCCCGATCCCCTCTAAAAACTTCGGATCTACCCTAGAAATGAACGTCACAAGATCAATCGGTTGCCCCTCTTCTTCCATTTTTCGCATTAACTGAAATATAGACTTATGCACTGACAGAGAAAAATACTGCTCCGTCAAACGGCACTCCTTAATAAGCTCTCCATCAAGTAATAGAGAACCTAACACCGTCTTTTCCGCCTCCACATTTTGAATACTCATGGACGCCACCCGCGCTCCGCTAAAAAGCGCTGCAACTCTTCCTCAGACGGCGCATTCTTCTCCCACTCCTCACACCTCGCCAAAAACTCCTCCGTCTCCCCCGTACTAACAGACGACCCCTTCTTCCGGAAATTCGCAGCATCCGCCTCAACCTCAGACACTTTCGTAAACCCTTTCCCGTGCCAACCACGCAAAATCCCCTTCACATAAGCCATCTTCCGATTTTTATTCTCATACGAAATTTGAAGAGCCTTCAGCACAAGCTCCTCTGACAAATCATCCATCCACGCACTCAGTTCCTCCACAGTATGCGGAGACAAACTACCGAAATGTTGCTCATAAAAAGAAAACACGCGACTTCCCGTTTCTTCCTCTATAACCTCTTCTTCCTCTGTCTCCTCACAAACTGGATCTGGCTCAACATCATCCACAGCTAAATCACTCGGCATACCGAAATGCGCTAAAAGCATCGGAACATTCAGCTCCTCCTCTACGCACTTCTGAAGAAACATATGTACAAACTCCTTATTCTTCACACCCTTCAGCTCACGTAGCACACACTTCTCCACATTCGTATTCGTCACAGGATTATAACGAAGCCAATTCAAAACGAATAACTCCCGAGTATCCGCATCATACAGAATCTTCCCATAATCAATGAAGCGCTGCACAAGCTTATCAACAGTCTCCCGATTATAACCCGTCTCCATCTCAGCTAACCGCTTCGGAAAAGGAAAAATCCCACACTGCGTCGTCTTCGAACAAGTTAATAAGTAAACATAAAAATACCGCTCCTCCGGCGTCAAATCCAAAACAAAATCATCCTGCCAAAAATTCACCTGCACATTACGATACACCGCCATCCTAATTCCTCCCGTCTCCGTTCAAAATTAAAAGCCCCTTCATAATATATATGGGAGACTGAGCGGGTTTTTGGCGTGTTATTTTAAATTTTTTTGACTACTACTACGGTGTTTGTTGTTGTTTTTGTTTTTGTTGTGTTTTTTCTTAGTGATTTATTACTTGGTAGGGGCTTGTAAGGGGCTTAGGAGGGGTTAGTTATCGGTTACTTCGATTAGGAAAACTCGATCTGAGAAGCCGCCTCTTTCTTTTGCTTTCTTTTTACGGATGTTGTTGATTTCTTCTAGTGTTGTGCCTTCGTGTTTGAATAGGGGGTTTATTAGTTCTAGTAGGTCGGATAGTTCTTCTAGTTTATCGGGTTTTGTTTTTGCTTCGATATATTCTGTTAGTTCTTCTTGTGTTTTTTTGCAGAGTTCTTTTATGTATTCGTCTTTAGGTAGGATTCTTGTTGTTGGTATTTTTCCGTTGGATTTTATTATTTGTGGGATTTTTTTTCGGATTAGTTTGTTGTAGGTTGGCATAGGGGGTTCTCTCCGTTTGGTTTTTCTTCTATTATAATTAAAAAGCAGTTTAACTGGCTGTTAAACTGCTTTATTGTTTCTTTTATATTGTTTTCTTCTTTGGGTATAAAGAGAGGGGAATTCAATTTCTCCTTTTATAAACACCTTATTTTATACTCTCCATATATCTTTTTAATGTAGGAATTATCTCTTTAGCTATTGTTTCTAAATCTTCATTTGTACGTTTTAAATACTTAATATCATCGAATAAAAAGTCTATTTTTTCTATATCAACATCTTGATGAACCACAGCAATGGTTAATACATCCCGTTTTGAAGCGTATCTATTTGCAAATTTATTTAGCTCTAAATCGCACCAATTAGAATTAATAAAATCATTTGTAATCCAAAAAATAACTCCTGTCGACTGTTTAATTCCTTTTTGAATTGCCTTGACAATAGATTCACCATAATCAATATTTACTTTATCAAACCATACAGGTAATCCAGCACCATTGATGTAAGGAATTAAATCTTCAACCTCACTTTTATTTTTAGAAGAGTGACTTAAAAAAATAGGCATTTGATTTCCAAGTGGTTTATCTATAATATAACCTAGCTTTTCTATTTCACTTTTCTCAGCAAATGGGAATAGAAATTCACTTTTCATCGCCTTTTCTACATCACACTCTCCAACTAAAGTTTGACTATTAAATCTTCTATTACCTATCTCTTGCTGTAATTCATGGAATGTAATATCTGGACGATAACGCAAACCTTCTCCTAGCATCAAATTTTTCATAACCTCAATATGGTCTTCCTGAGGATTATCGTAACTTAATACAATATAAAATTCTAAATTATATGGAATTGAATTGGTCAATAAATTTACCATCTGAAGAGATGTCGCATCTTGTTCACTTAACAACTCTTTCAAAGCTGGGATTAATGGTTTTCTTATACCATAATCGCATTCCCAAACATAATCTTTATCTAATTTCTTCATATTCTTCACCCAATTTTATATAAATTTAATAATTAGTTATTAGCAAATATATTATCAAGCAATTCCGACCTTAATTTATTCTTATACCCCTCTGCTACATCAAAATATCTATCATACCTGTTTATTTTATACGCATAAATTAAATTCGAACGATTATCAGTACCTATAATATAGATTTTTACACCTCTAATTGCTAAAATATCCCCTAAATTTTCAACATTATCATTTGTTGAAGTAATTGCAACTTTTTCATTAGGAAAATATATTCTCGGCTCAGCATTCTTACCATCAATTCTTGGACGAATCTCAACGTCGACTAACTTAGAAACAATTTTCAACCCTTCTTCATTAATCTCCAGTGTAAATTTTGGGTCTAACTTCTTTAATAAGTAAATTAGTGGAGTAATTATAGAGTCAGATTCACTATGATAATTCTTTAAACATTCAATCAAGGTATATTGAACCCCTTTTGTCTCAATTATTTGGTAAAGTTCCTCTTGAACATTTTCAGCAATAATAAATTTCTCTATTGCTATAAAATTCTTTTCGATAGCCTCCCTAATCAAAGACTTATATTCATCCTTATAAACCGCTCCTCTACTATCGTTATAAAGAACCTTATAATTAAAATCTTCACCTACTGCAGCCTGCTTAAGAAACAATTCTTCAATGTCCAACTTACTCAGCCCCTTTTATATAACTCTAATCATTTTACATTTCCAAAATTTATCATCATCCTTATTATAGCAATTTTTCATAGATTTATTGATTAATTCTTTGATATTAATTTGAAACTTAAATGTACTAATAATTCTCTAAGAGAATTACACTTTCAAAGTTTCTTTTATATAGAAAAAAGACACCCTTCGTGACTGCTAGGTGTCTAAAAAACATTTTATACTTTATATATGTCACCATTAATCAACAGCAGTAATTTTAGATCTTCTCTTTATAATAATATCAGCGAAGTAGTACATTATTGCTTATAAAAATCCTTCCGCGACACATATAAGAAAGACTTTAATTATAGCTACATTGATACTAAAAAAAGAAAACATCTTATCACATAGCCATCTTTTGGTGAATTTCAGACCTTTTTATGTATAGGTTTATAAATGTAAGATATTTTTCAGGTACTTCTACATAAATGAGTGCGTTGAAGACGAAAAGTTGGTATGTGGGAATATTTGAATTTGATAAAGTCAGAGGTTTTCCTCTTTGACCTTTGGTAACATGTATGTTACCATCAAAAAGAATTACTATAAAAATTCCATACAGAGGAGACTGAGAATATGGGGAAAAAACGTATTACTCAGTATCCGAATCTCGTTTTTGCAGAAGCGGTATTAGCAATGATCAATGCTCCAAGTGAGGAGGTAAAAGTGAAGGTAAGAGAATCATTATTTTTGTTAAATGCTAATGGAACAAATAATGATCATTTGCAGGGGCGAATTGAAATGACACATAGAGATAAAATTTGGGAAATGAAATTTAAAGATAAATCCAAAACAGAGTGGCGGATTTTGTTTAAAAAGATTTCTCATAAAACTAATCCGCCGCAATATGCGCTGTTACATATGTTTAGAAAAACAACCAAACCTATTACAAAACGAGATTTAGATACTGCAGAACGTGTTGCTAAAAGAGAAGGATTTTAATCCTTCTCTGGCAGTGACACCCTAAAAAACTCTCGTATGGATTAGAATATAATTGCTTGATAAAGGAAGTTACAGAAATGGAGTGGAGCTGAATCGGATGTATTGGAAAGAATGAAAGAAATTTAATTAAAGGAGTGGATTAAAATATATGAAAGAGGATATCAAAGAGTATGATATCTCCGAATTCATGGATGTTCCTAAAGAGTATTATTCAATATCAGAGCCTAAGCTTGAAATAACAGAAGTAATAAAAGAAGCTTTAAAAGAAAAAAACTTATCAATTAGAAACTTAGGTAAAAATATAGGGTTGAAACACCCTCAAATTATAAGAGTTACGAGTGCTAATAATTACAATATAGATACTTTGCTTAAAATATTAGATGGATTAGATTTAAAAATAGAGATTAAACCTAAATAAAGAGAGAATAGACTAAAAAGCATACCTGATTTAAGGTAATATACAAATGATTTTTTCGGGAAGATATTAAAAGAAAATATTTGATAGGTTTTTGATATAGCGGATACTCTAAGGAGATGTACAAATGATTTTTTCGGGAAGATATTAAAAGAAAATATTTGATAGGTTTTTGATATAGAAAATAAAAATTATGAAACGTTATAGACACAGTTAATATATTTTAATTAATGTTTTTAGCTAAAATTATTAATAAGAAAAGGAGGTGATATTTTCCCATCACCTCCTTTTTATTTTGAAAAATAATATCTGGTTAATCTATTTTCAAAGTAATGTAAATCCAGCTTAGACAATCCTATTTTATCTCAAATCCATAGTAGCTATCTGGCTCAACAATGAATCTATAGAATTATCTTTGAATTCAAATTAAACTTTATTAAGTGCTATATAACGATGTGAAAAACGTCAATTTTAAAATAGCATATGAAAGCATATACTTTAAGTCGTAATTAACTATGACTATTAATCAATATTTAATTTCTAAATAACATATAGGAGTAACAAAGTTCATACTGAAAGTAAAATCGTATTTTTTATTACCATCAACTATAATAATTTTGAATTTCCATTCTTTGCAGGTTGTTTCTCTTACCATCGCTAATGAAAATGCTCTCGAAATGTACGTAGAAAAAAATGTTTCTGAATCAGAAATCTAAATATAGAGAAATCCTTCTATTGAATCTGGAGCCATAAAAATTGTACAGAACGGTTATGCAAAATAAAGAATTACAATGCTTTATTTTAACTTCACGTCTAAATACCTATAAATATACATTCTATGATGTTTTTTCAAATTATTAATTATCATTAATAATTTGTTTATGATTTCCTGTTAAATATATTTAATCTGACATGTGATATTTTAGATAATAAAAAAGCACTCTAATAGAGTGCTTTTTTATTGTTCTTGATTTTCTTCTGGCTTCGTAGGACCAAAATAAAAATAACCCTCCATTTTCTCGAAATACACTCTCTCAATTCTATTTATCCGCTTCGTACATTTATTCTTTACAAAAAAAAGTATAGTGAACTAATTCACTATACTCCTTTCTTCATTTATTAAAATAAACTCAACTGCACAATACTATCCATCTTCTCTTCTTCTTCGTTAATCTCTAAAATCCTTTGACCCATTTGCTTCACCAAATCAACCACTAAAGCATTTCCCATACAAAAGTATCTGTTTCTTTGTGGCATTCCTGTATTCGTCCAGTCCATCGGGAAGCCATTTAACAATTCACATTCAACTGGTGTTAAATATCTTAGTCTTTTTGTATAAGGATCTTCGATTACATGTGAACTCCTATTACATGTTCCTTCACTTGTTAACATTGTACGTCCAGGCTTATTTAAATCATCCGGGAAAGCCATTCCTCCCTCAGAATAGAAATATTTATGCCCCGTCGCCTTTGATACTCTTTCTTCTTTTTTAGGACCTTTAAGGTACTTAAGTTCCTCAAATTCCGTTCTTCCCTTTTTGTTAACCTTATCCATTTTCAAATAATATGATTCATCTGCAGGACCAAATTTATCATATACTTTTTGAACAACTTCACCTAAAGTCTCTGGACTTTCAGTTACTGGAACTAATTCTTCCGTATATACTTGTCCATCCATCATTACGCCAGAATTATAGTATTCAGCTTTAAATGTATCAGAAACCTCAATAATATCGACCGGCAACTCAAATTGCCCTCTTTTTTTGTTTTCCTCAGGCGCTTCATGCACTTTAAAAATCGGAGCGAAGAATCCATTTTCACACAATATCTCTAAAGGCTTCATTTTACTTTGAACAGATGTGAAATGAGATTCTTTTAAATACGCAAAAATAAATACTCTTCGTCTTCTTTGAGAATTTCCATAATCAGCAGCGTTAATGACTCTCCATTCCACTACATAACCTGCATCTCTAAAGCTAGCCAGCATAATAGAAAAATCACGACCTCTTTGTTTTGCAGGTGACTTCAATAATCTATCTACATTCTCTAACAAAACAAATCTTGGCTTTCGAGAATTAACTATATTCATTATCTCCCAAAAAAGAACACCTTTTTTCCCTTGTATTCCTTTTTCATTCGATAAAGTACGTGCTACAGAATAGTCCTGGCAAGGGAATCCTCCTACTAATAAATCATGCTCAGGTATTTCCGGCCAAGCTTCCGCTATATCTCTATTTACATGTATTCCTTTATTTTCAAAGCGAGTTGCATAACAATTAAATGCATGTTGTGCTTTAGTTGAGGGCTCCCACTGGTTTCCCCAAAGAACTTCAAAGTTTTCGTTTGCTTCTAGTCCTAATCTAAAACCTCCTACTCCCGCGAAAAGTTCTACTACTTTCACCATAAATACACGAACATCCTTTCGGTATTTTATTTATCTATGCTTCATTATAATAAAAAGTGAGGAAAAGATCAACTATAACATTTCAAGAACCGTACTTTTTTGTATTTCCTTGTTTGGCTTGTACCAATTAAGAAAATTGTTCGCACTTTCTTATAAATTTTACTTATATAAATTTGAAACAGCTTTTTATTATAGCATAACTTTAATATGTATTGTTTAAAATCATACACCGCAGCACTGGATACAGAAAGGAGATTATTATGGACTACACTACAATAGAAGAACTAATGAAAAAAGCACATGAAGCTGAAGGAAAAACATTTGGTGAAATCGACACAACTGACCGACTCGCAAATGCAAAATCAAAAGGTGGGCTAGGGCAAGTAATCGAGGAAAGCTTCTTTGGATATGAAGTAAATTCAAACGCAGAAGCTGACTTTAAACACCTTGGTATTGAACTCAAAGTAACTGCATTTAAACAAAATAAAAACGGTTCATTATCAGCCAAAGAACGGCTAGTCTTAAATATTATCAACTACATGGAAGAAGTTCATACACATTTTGAGACATCAAGCTTTTGGAAAAAAAACGAAAAGCTACTACTAATGTTCTATGAATGGGTACCTGGCGTAGACCGTAAAGATTTTCATATTACAAAAAGCCTTCTGTTCACCTATCCTGAAGCTGATTTAGAAATAATTAAACAAGACTGGGAAACCATCGTAAATAAAATTCGTGCCGGCAAAGCACATGAATTATCTGAAGGTGATACAAACTATTTAGGAGCTTGTACAAAAGGTTCCAATAAAAATTCACTTCGCTCACAACCGCATTCTGAAATTCCAGCAATGCAAAGAGCTTTTTCGTTAAAGCCTTCTTATATGACAGCACTAGTTCGCAGGTATCACCTAAACGAAGAACTAGTAAGTTTTACAACAACAAATGAACTAAAAGGAAAATCTTTAGAAGAAATCCTTTATTCAAAATTTGAAAATTACATAGGCTTAACTGATCAAGAAATCGCTCAAGAATTATCTATCGAGTACAAACCTACAACCAAGAACTTTGTTCCATTACTAGTAAGCTCTTTACTTGGTATTAAAGGAACTCGACTCGATAAAATTGAAGAATTTGCAAAAGCCAATATAGAGTTCAAAACAATTCGTTTAGAACCAAACGGAAAGCCAGAACAAAGCATGTCATTTGAAACGATTGATTTTCATCAATGGACAAACGAATCATGGGAAGAAAGCGAAATTCGAGAACGCTTCTATCAAACCAAATTTTTATTCGTAATTTTTGAATTTAACCAAACAAAAAAAGAAAACCCAAACCGTAAACTCTACTTTAAAGGCATTAAGCTTTGGAACATGCCTGTCCCTACAATAGAAAAAGAAATACGTGAACTATGGGAAGAAGTTAATAAAGTTATAAATGAAGGTATTCAAATTGAATATAAAAAACGTGGTGATAAAGTCGTCGAAACAAATAACCTACCAAAAATAAACTTCAACGGTGTCGCGCATATTAGACCAAAAGCCCGCAACGGTGCCGATAAAGTAACTTTACCTGATGGCCAGCAAATTACAAAGCAGTGTTATTGGTTAAATAATTCATACATAGCTAATATTATTACTGATAAAAAATCATAAAGATTTAATTTATAAAGAAATTACCATTCATGATAAAAAGCAGATATCAATTTTATCCCTAAAGATATCTGCTTTTATCAATTTGTTACGATTTTACAAATAGTATCTCTAATGACCGATTATCTAGTTATTCCAACATTAATTGAAGTTGAAATCCCTAATAATATAATTAATAATTGATGAATATTCAAAAAACAATCCCAATAAAAATAAGTACTTTCCCTAACCTTTTATACTTTTAAATCATTTATGTATCCTTTCACTATCTCACAATGCTGAGGATATGTATCTTTTAGTGCTCCTTTCAAAACTTTTAAATCTTCTGTAATATCTTTTACATTCCAGGCTGTAGAGCCATCATCAAAAAGTCCAATAACTAGTGTTGGAACAGTAACAGATAGTTTTGCAGCTGGTATTTCCCTTATTGTTTTTTCATAATTTGAAACACCACTATCAATTCTCTTACAAAGTTCATAAGAAGGAACAATTAAAATACATATATCTGTTAAATCATAAGAAAAGCTGAGTTGAAACTTGAAGTAGTTACGATAACTGGAAGCAACGTTACCAAACTCAACTTCAATTTGAAGTTTAAGAATAACTTCTCCTGTATCAGGATCAATATAGTATTTTCGAAAATCAGAGCGTAATGCATCATCAGATGTATTCGGTGTAGCTCGAGGCTCTTTTTCCCAGCCAAGCTCTTCGAATCTCAAAAGAAAATAAGTATTCATTATCTGCTGTATAACTTCCAGCTGTGACTGACTGCCCGATTTCCCCTTGTATATTGGAACAGGGCAATCACGACAAACCATTATCAATTCGTTATATGCAGCTTCAAAACGGGGATGTTGCAAAATCTCTTCTGCATACCTATAAGAATATGTTTCTACTTTCATTTTTCTATCTCCCTAAATATCTTAGTTACAATACTTCTCTAGCATTTAATTAATTTGCTACTCCCAAAGTATACCTTAAAATTCAGCATTATTAACATTGAATATACTAATTTTTACAAACAAACCAATAGAAGGGTGTTAATTACTAAATCTAACCATCCCCCCATACCACCCACTACTCTCCTCCAAAAACCCCCTACTCTCCCCACTATCCTTATAATAAGAATTCCAACCCCGCTCCCTCAAAATCCCCTTCCAACTCTCACTCTCCACCATCCTCTTAATAACACCATCCCAATAAGCAACCTCTTCCTCCGTCATATCTTTCGGGCCCATAATTCCTTTCCAGTGCTGGAATGTAACGTTGATTCCTTGTTCTTTCCATGTTGGGATTTCTGGTAGTCGGTCTAGTCGTTTTGATGCGGATACGGCTAGTATTTTTATTTTGCCGGCTTTGTATTGTTTTTCGGCTTCGGATAGGGTCATGGTTGCGGCGCCTATTTGTTTGTTCGTTAGGGCGTTTATGATTTTTTCTTTGTTTTCGTAGACGAAGAATTGTAGTTCGGCAGGGTTTATGCCGAATGCTTTGCTTACTTGTACGAAGGATAGGTGATCGTCGTTTCCTAGGCCTGGGGCAACGCCGATTTTGAAGTTTTTCTTGTTTTGTTTTAGTTGTTCCATGAGTTGTTTTGCGTTTTCTATGTTTGAGTCTTTTGATACGACAACAACTTCCCAATCTGATGCAAGTGTTGCGAGCGGTGTGAAGTCTTTATATGTTAGTTTACTGTGGCCTAGTAGGTTGTTCGTTATGAGTAAGCTTGAGTTAATCGCCAGTACGTGACCGCCTTTTTGTTTCGTATATTTCCATCCGACATCACCGCTGCCACCTACTTTGTTTGTGACTGTGATTGGTTTTGTGAAGATTTTTTCTTCTGCTAGTGTTTTTTGCATTGCTCGTGCTGTTAAGTCCCATCCTGCTCCTTGAACGTTTGGCGCAACGATTTCTAATTTGTCGATGTTCACTTTATTCGTATGGGATTTTTCCGAGGAACAACCAGCTATTACTATTACTCCTGTCATGATCCATATACATAGTAATAATCGTTTTTTCATAGTCCTCTTCCTATTCGGTATTTTCGTTCTGGTCGTCCGATAATGCCGTATGTGTACTCTACTGTGCATTCGCCGGTCGCTACTAAGTATTCTAAATATCTTCTTGCGGTTGTTCTGGAGGCCCCCATTTGTTCTCCCATTTCTTCTATTGTAATGCCCTCTTCAAATCCTTTTATAATCCCTTTCACTTTTTGCAGTGTTAACGGATCCACACCTGTCGGTAAGTTTTTTATGTCTTGTGTTTGCGAAGTCCCAAAGAAGTTATCGATGAGTGCTTGATTTACTTCATTGTTACTATGTAATAATTGCTTCTTTCTTTTATAGTCTTCAATGGTGCGAACGAATTTTTCTAACGTGACCGGTTTTATAAGGTAATTGCTTACGCCATTTCGAATTGCTTTTTCTAGCATATAGTTTTCATTCGCCGCTGTTACCATAATGACGTCAACGCTTGGAAAGTCAGCATGAATTTGTGGTAATAAGTCAGTTCCAATTCCATCTGGTAAGTAATTATCTAATAGAAGCAAATCGATTTCTTCCTTTTGTAGTAGTTCCATCGTTTCTTTCGCGTTCAATGCTTTTCCAATCACTTTTACGTCCTTTATTTTTAATAAAAACTCTTCCTGAATTTGCGCGACGCGGAAATCATCTTCTGCAATTGCCACCTTCAACATATGTCCATCCCCCTGTTTGTCATGTACTTTCTTTCAATGTTTTCGGAAGGTAAATTATAAAAATAGCTCCCCCATTTTTCTCGTTTTGAATTTCAATTGTTCCCTCTAGTAGATCTACCATTTCTTTCACGTTTGCTAGTCCGTAACCACGATCAGTTCCTTTCGTTGAAAATCCTTTTTGAAAAATGGTCGTTATTTTTTCTGCCGGTATTCCTATCCCGCTATCTATCACTTCAAACACAATATCGTGCCCAATATCCGTAACGAAGAAAGAAACTCTCTTCTCCTCTCGTTCACTCACCGCATCAAATGCATTATCAATTATGTTTCCAAGGATCGTAATAAGATGCGACACCTTTATATGGTCTGGTAACGGATGAAGCGCACTATCTCCTTCAATATGAAACTCAATTTTCTTCTCAGACGCTGTTCCGAGTTTTCCTAATAAAATAGCTTGTACTTTCGCATCGTGAATTTGATGGAACAAAATATGATTTTGGCTTTGATGAATGTTAGATTCTTGTTGGATAAATTCAATTGCTTCTTTGTAATGTCCTAACTGAAGTAATCCTGATAAGACGAAAAGTTTATTTGTAAATTCATGTGTTTGAGCACGTAAGTCCTCGGAATATTTTCTTACCTCAGATATCGTATTCACTAAGTTTTGCAGTTCTGTTTTATCTCTAAAACTACATACAACGCCTACCGTACTATTATTTTCGAGTATCGGTGTCATGTTTAAAATAAACACTTTATCTTGAAACGCGATTTCTTGATCGGTTTCTAGCACTCTTTCCATATTAAAATTCGGTAAAACTTTTGAAATGTGCTGCTGCATATAATCATCATTTACATGAAGCATTTCTTCTGCCGACGTGTTCATCATCGTAATAAAACCGTTTTGATCAATAGCTATAATTCCTTCTTTTATAGATAGTAGTATCGCGCTTCGTTCCCGGTATAACGCTGCGATTTCATTCGGCTCTAAACCGAGTGTATCTTTTCTGATGCTACGCGCTAAAAGGATTCCACCAACAATGCCGGCTAATAATACCGCTAAGGAAAAGAGTATAATTTCTTTCGTTCTACTCAATATGTTAGATTCAATACCTTGTATTGAAAACTCTACTGTTACAACGCCTACTACTTGATCATAGTCTCCGTTATGAACAATAATAGGTGCCTTTGCCATTAAGGCTGGACCACTTACACCATTTCCTTCAAGCGTATAGTACCCTCCAAAAGTGAGTGCCTCATAGTTATACGGGTTGTTACTCTTTGTTCCAATCAACCCCGAATTAGAATGTGAATACATAACCCCAAAACGGTCTTCTATAATGACATAATCTGCACCAGCTTGCTCCCGAACTTGTTCCGCAATGGATTGAATCGTATTTTTATGCTCGTTATTTTGAAAAGCATCTTTTATAGCTGGCATAAAAGAAAGCGACTTCGCTGTTTGCAGTGCTAACTGCTCCACTTGGCGCTTCGTATCAACGGACTGAATGTAAACAAATATTCCCGCTAATAGGAGAACGACAAATACAATTAACGCGATAATTAAGCTTACTATTTTCGTTTGCAATGAAACTTTGCGTGATTTCTTCATACTCCATATCCTTTGATAAAATATTCAAAACTATCAATCTCCTTTTTCTATTATTATGACAAAACTGAAAATGAAGCAACTATTAAAAATATCCATGTTCATAAAGTACAAAAAGAATAAAATTGTCATAATATTGAGATTTTATTTAAAGAACAGTACAATTCAACTACAATGAACACGCTTTCATAATTATCATTTTATTTATAAGCAAGAGGAGGAATTAGTATGGCTCAAGTAAAATCAAACCGAGTCGCCGGCAATATCTTTAAAGGTTCTGTCGGTAATTTAATTGAATGGTACGACTGGTACGTTTACTCTGCTTTCGCCGTTTATTTTTCAGCAGAGTTCTTTCCTAAAGGCGATCCAACGAGTCAGTTACTGAACACAGCGGCTATTTTCGCAGTTGGATTTTTAATGCGCCCTATCGGAAGTTTATTAATGGGACGCTATGCGGATCGGCACGGACGCCGGGCAGCATTAACGCTTTCCATTACAGTTATGGCCGGTGGTTCTTTAATTATTGCCTGTACACCGAGTTACGAAAGTATCGGTATTATGGCCCCTATTATTTTAGTTCTTGCTCGTTTACTTCAAGGGTTGTCACTCGGCGGAGAGTACGGAACTTCCGCAACATATTTATCTGAAATGGCTAGTAGTGGACGCCGTGGCTTTTATTCAAGTTTCCAATATGTAACGCTCGTTGCTGGGCAAATGGTTGCGTTAGGCGTTCAAATTGTTCTTCAGCAATTACTAAGCGAACCAGATATGAAAGCTTGGGGATGGCGTATCCCGTTCATTATTGGAGCGATGGGCGCAGTAGCTGTATTATGGCTTCGCCGCACGATGGATGAGTCGGAGCAGTTCTCAAACATAAAATCACAAAAACGCGAGAGCGCAGGAACCGTTCGCGCGCTTATGAAACACCCGAAAGCAGTATTAACAGTAGTCGGCCTAACTTTAGGAGGTACCGTTGCATTTTATACGTACACAACATATTTACAAAAGTTCATGGTAAACACAGTCGGCCTTCCGAAAGAAGTTGTAAGCTGGATTAACTTTGTCGCACTACTTATATTTGTCGTACTTCAACCGATTGCAGGGCTACTATCCGATAAAATTGGACGCCGCCCACTATTAATGGCATTCGGTATTCTCGGAACATTACTAACAGCGCCAATCTTCTTCTTCATGGAAAAAACGACAGAACCAATCGTAGCATTTTTACTCATGATGGTCGGTCTCATTATCGTTACTGGTTACACTTCCATTAACGCAATTGTAAAAGCAGAACTCTTCCCAACTGAAATTCGCGCACTTGGCGTAGGTTTACCATATGCACTAACAGTTGCGATATTTGGCGGAACAGCTGAGTTCATCGCTTTATGGCTAAAGAGTATCGGAATGGAATCACTATTCTACTTCTACGTAGCTGGCTGTATCGCGATAAGCTTTATTACGTATTGGCGTATGGATGAGTCATCGAAAACTTCGCAGATTGAGGCGGAGCTTGGTGGGGATAAATTAGTTAACAATAAATCTAGTTAAAATTATGTATTCTATTATCTTCGTTTATCTGAAAAAGCATAATTCGTTAATATGCAATTTAAAAACCTCTACTTATATGTAGAGGTTTTTGTATAACGAAAAAACACGTAGTTCCATTGTTAATTTACAAACCCCAAATTCTTCCTCATCTTAAAGTGGAACAAATTTATTACTTAGAGTGTCTAATAAGTGTATTTCTAATATGAGTTGTCCAGATTGGATACAACATATCCCGTTTGACATCTATTTTTATGTATTACAAAAAAATGAAAGGACTTATTATTCCCAAAAGTAAAAAACATGTATTGTAATACTTTCACAGGTGAACCATTACAAGTGGAAACAAAAAAGAAATAACGCAAACTGTGACTTATCAATCATATAAAGTGAAACTTTAATCAGCGGGGGTCTTACTGCCCAGCAAATAGCGGGATAAACGTTTTGGATGTCATTTAACCTGTGAAATTTTAGCTGCAGTAGTATTGTTACCCAATGCCATCTTTAATTGCATTGGTATTTAGAATACCTAGACAAAATCCATATATTCTTGAAAGAGGTTGAAAATTTATGTTCGTTTTAAACAAGTTCTATAACATTTTACATTACAAAAAGATTGTACCTGTAGTATTACTTTCATGCGTATCACTTATAGGCTGTTCCAATAGTAATGCTCAATCTGAACCACCTAAACAAACGAATCAAGCTAATCAAATTAAACAAGAAAATACAGGAAGTCAATCTTTTGCTAAACTTGAAAAAGAATATGATGCTAAGCTTGGTATTTATGCACTGGACACAGGTACGAATCAAACGATTGCTTATCATTCAGATGATCGTTTTGCGTTTGCATCTACATCTAAATCATTAGCTGTGGGCGCTCTTTTACGCAAGAACTCATTAGAAGCTCTTGATCAAAGAATTACGTATACTCATGAAGATCTTTCTAATTATAATCCAATTACTGAAAAGCATGTTGATACAGGAATGACGTTAAAAGAACTTGCAGATGCTTCAGTTCGATATAGTGACAGCACAGCACATAATTTGATTCTTAAACAGTTAGGAGGTCCCTCTGAATTTGAAAAAATCTTGAGAGAAATGGGAGATACTGTTACTACTTCAGAACGATTTGAACCTGAATTAAATGAAGTGCATCCAGGAGAAACACATGATACCAGTACACCAGAAGCAATAGCTAAGACGCTTCAATCATTTACATTAGGGACTGCACTTCCAATAGAAAAACGTGAACTATTAGTAGATTGGATGAAGAGAAATACAACTGGAGATAAATTGATTCGTGCTGGCGTACCAAAAGGATGGGAAGTAGCTGATAAAACAGGCGCGGGATCTTACGGAACAAGAAATGATATCGCAATTATTTGGCCACCAAATAAAAAGCCGATTGTTCTTGCTATACTTTCTAATCATGATAAAGAAGATGCTAAATATGATGATAAACTTATTGCAGACGCAACCAAAGTCGTGTTAAATACCTTAAAAGCTACGGAATAAATGATAATAGGTTAAAAGTTTTCTATTTTAGGCGGTTTTTTCTCTAGTAGGAGTTGCACCGCATTTTCATCAACTAAAAATTTAATAGTGTCCTCAAAACGAAATTTGGTGCTACCCCTAAAACATCTAGACTGTAATAGCCAATAAAAAATGCAAACCAAACGCCCCTTAATCAGTCGTTTGGTTTGCATTTCCTTTTTCTAAAACCACAGAAAAGATAAGTACTATAGTTAACAGCATAATAAACCTTACTTCACTTCCATCACTTACAAAAAATGAATACAAAGTATATATTAAAATTAATATTCCATAAATAATTTTGTGCAATGTACTCCCTCCTTTTTGCCGTATATATTTTAGTATAAAAGTTTGATTCAAGTCCTATATCCAAATGAAAATACTTTTCTCTTGTTCATTTATCTATTTTCTTTTTATAACTCAAACTTCTTCGAATCGTACTTTTCTAGAATTTGCTGCAATTCATTTTGTTCATATAGAATATGCTGATTTGTCTGTACATCTTCAACATTTGCTCCACCTGCTAATAATCTCCTGTACTTAAAAGAGTGCCCTGTTAATACTGTTTTAATCATTTTGTATTGCCCTCCTTTTGTTTGATTACTTGTATCATAAAACAGGTATCTGAAGTTGATATGTAGTCTATCTAGAGTGTATGTAAATTTAGAAAATCTCTAATAAAATGTTTGTATTGTAACGTTACCACCAAAACTATTGCCCTAAACACCATGATTTGAAGAGATAGGCCCCCATGTTCTAGTCTCAATTCCTCCTACAGTTCTATATTCAGTAAAACTGGTTAATCCCTATAATATAAAAAGAGCACCACTTTTTGGATGCTCCTCGTTATAACTATATATTATTTAATTTCCTTCTTTTGCTGGTACCATTTTTCCTTCTTGAGAATCTGTACCTTCTGTTCTTTCAACTGTTTTTGCATATTCTGGTTTCTCAGGGGATCCCATTTCAAATCCTGGTTGAGAATCTGTACCTTCTTTTGTTGGTACCATTTTTCCTTCTTGAGAACCTGTCCCCTCTGTTCTTTCAACAGTTTTTGCGTTTCCTTTAGGAGTTGCTGGCACTGCATCTTTAGGTAAATCAAAGTTTTGTGAGAAAGACGTTGTTCCATCTACACTCTGTGTAATTACTTGATTTGAACTATCTTCATTTGACTTTAAATTTTCCATTTTCGCATCATCTGCACCTCCCGCTACCAATCCTGTACTTAAAATTGCTCCTGCTAATAATGTTTTAATCATTTTTCATTACCTCCTGTTTATTTGTAATATTCATCAAAAAAGTATCTAGAGTTAATGTTTTAGTCATTATCTTTATCTACTTGCTTTTTGATTACATTTAGCATAAGACAAGAATCTATAGTTGATATGGACTGCATCTGGAGATTATGTAAAGAAAAACGGATGATCCATTGCATATCCTAATGGATGCTTAGACAAGATTGAAACTTTATATGAATTTGAATAATTGAGTTCCCCTTTGTTTTTGGGTGTGAGGGACTAACCCTTTCTAATTTGAAAGCAAACTTTTTATTAATTGAAGAATTAAAAGAGGTGGGGATCTTACTGCCCGTTAATGCGAGATAAAAGAAAACCGCCTGAAATGATGTGTAATCGAATAGTAGTACATAAAAAAATACAAGTAACAATAAATTAAATCTCGTTAAAACAAAAAGGAGATATCCCAGGCATGGTACTAGGACATCTCCTTTACTTATCTAGATTTCTAAATTCTATACCGCACTATCAATTAGACAATTATTAAATATATCTTCTATCTAAAACATCGTATTATCATTAGCTGCTTCACTTGGAATCTCTTGAATTACATCCCAGTGTTCGACAATCTTTCCATCCTTGATACGAAATATATCCACTATAGCAACTCCCTTATCTTGAGAATTAGTACGAGAATGTACATGAAGAGCAACTGTATCCCCTTCAGCTACTACACGTTTAATCTCTGCAGAGGAATTAGGATTTTTAACAAAATCCTCCTTAAAGAAATCCATGAAGGCTTTTCGTCCATCAGCAACAAAAGGATTATGTTGCTTATAATCTTCGCTAACATATTTAGGGATAATATCGATATTATGTTTGTTAAAAACTTCATTATAGAAATCAACTACCATCTTTTTATTCTTTTCATTTTCTTTCACTTCTTTTGATACAGAAGCAACATTCTCACTCTTTATTGAGTTTCCTTTGTTATTACCGGTGGAAGCTTGATATACCAAAGTCGAAACTACTCCTAAAATAAATACAGAAATAATTGTTATGATTAAACTTTTCTCTAATTTCATATATACCTACCTCTTCTACTTAAATAAGTTTTCTTCTATAAAAAGTTTGAAGAAGGAGAAACCTTCCCCAAAATGTAATGTCAGGGGTAATGTTAGGAATTTCATTTATCCTAACCTCCCCCTATACAAGGCATATTAGAAACGATTAACTCTAACTTAATACCTCATTAACAGTTGCACTGTCCACAATTTGAATAAACTTCTTAACCTTATCGTTCTCATCAAACTTATAAAGATGACAAAAATCTGCTACAAATGACTTACCTGTAGCTTTATATGTTCCACTATATTTTCCATACACAATAACAGTATTGTTATTAAAAGTATAAATTTCATCTTTAGCGCTATAGTCATCCCATTCCGTGCCAAGACGTTCATGTACGTTTTTCACTACTTCATCTGGACCTATATAAGTACCTGCATATGGAAACCCAGCAGCTTCTGTCCAAGATACATTTTCACTTAAATACGTTTTGAACGCATCCAATTTCCCTTCGCCAGTTAACACATACGTTTCATGTAATAGTTTTTGATATTTATTCATATCATTAACCCCAAGGCATTTCTTTTGTTACAACTTTTGCACTTAATTCTAATACACCTTTATTTGCATAGTCTGGATATGCTGCTTCAAGTTTTGCCACAAAATCTTTTGAAGTTCCACTTTCCTCAGAAGCTTGAACCGCAGTTCTTAGATAATCCATTGTCGCAGTAAGTGCTTGATTATTTAGAGATTTTTCGATTGATCCATGGCTTGGTACAATTATGTCAGCATGTAATGCTTGTAACACTTTCAAGTTCTCAATCCACGCCTCCATCGCCCCTTTTGAACTAGTATCCGCTAAGAATACATGTATTTCGTTAAATACATCAATACCACCAATTAATACTTTCAGCTCTTTATTAAATAAGCTAGTTCTGTAATGATCTAAGCCTACTAGTTCAAATGTTAACCCCTGAAAATCAATTGTGTTTTCTTTAAACACTTGAGGTAATACCACGTTACTTGGTGCATTTTCTCCAAGGACGTCTTTCCAAACTTTTAATTTCCCTAAGACAGAATGAACGATATGTTCAACAGTAGACTCCGTAGCATACGCTATAGCTTCTGGGTAAGCAACTTTAATATTTTCTAATCCAAAGTAGTAATCAGGATCCCCATGAGTAATAAAGATTTTATCTAAAGATAAGTCATTTTTTTTCAGATACTCAACAATTTCTTTCGAATCAGATTGAGTAAATTTTGAGTTTATTAAAAATGCATGTCCTGCTTTCTCAACTAATGTTGCTGTGACCATAAAGCTTTTTTCATCCGAACTAAACACCGTTAATTTCACATCTTGTTGATTTGTATCGATTGTTTTAAACATAGTATGTTATTCTCCTTTTGTTAAAGTTATGAACTAATTATCATATTTTTATCTTGTTCCGATAAAGTGAAACTTTAATCAGTGGGGGTTTTGTTCATCCCCCACTGATTAAAGTTTCACTTTATCGGACTTTTACGGACAGTTGATCCCCCACCTAACTTCTTTGCTTCCACTGAATTTTGAGGTGGGGGTCTTACTGCCCGTTAAAGCGGGATAAAATCTCCCACTCCCATTCATCTGAAAGTGTAATAGTACTGGCGAATATTCCGGAGATGAATGTCAGGTGGCCTAAGATAACATGTTTGCTACTATATCCTAAATTTTCTTAATATAAATTTTTAAAACGTGCTTCAATTTTATCCGGCGTCATTACGCCACCACCAATAGGAATAATTTGATTATCCTTTTGTAAAAGTAAGGAAGGATAGCTATTAACACCAAGCTGTCGAACTTTATTGAAATCATTTTGGACATCTATTATTGTTTCTTGAGCGTTTAAACGTTCTAATACTTGTTCAGGGTCCAAACCATGCTCGATTGCAATTTTGCGATATGTTTCAGGATCACTCAGACTTTGGCCCTCATAATAAAACGCTTTTTGCATAGCCGAAGTGAATTCTAATAAACGGTCTGGCGCTAATGAGCGTAAAGCTGAAAAGCCAATTGCAGCATCTTTCGAATTCATTTTAAAAGTCCCTTCCTCCACCAATTTTTGATATGAAGGACCAAATTCAGCACCTGTAAGTTGATTAATTCTTTTATTTCCTTCTTCTATATATGAGAAGTTTTTCATTGGTAAATTATCTAAAAATAACCCTCCACATAAAACCGTTAATGGCACTTCAGTGTGGTTTTTGTAAAATCCTTTAATACTTTCTGAAAAACCATAGCACCATCCACAATATGCATCCCATACGTAAATAAGGTTATCTTGTTTCGTCTCCATTTAAATCTCCTACCTTTTTTTTATTATCCAGCTCAACTAAATTTTTGGTTTATATAAGTACATCTTTTTATACCTTGTTCTTTTTTAGATACCTTACTATATTTCCCCAAAACTAATATTTCCAAAGAAAGATCCACCAATGTTTTTAACAAAAGATAACGTTGCACCTTATTGCCCCGTAACAGAAAATACTAAAGCTTAGAATATGCATTGATTTGAATGTGTTAGTAACTTTCTACACCGGGTGGCAACGTATGGACCACCATCCTTAATTAAATATATAAATCATATTTTTAGCAGATATTAGTTGTAACTAAATTGATTACATCTTTATGTAACTATTTTAGTTACAACTAATATAGAAGTCAATTCTTTTTTTCGAAAACATTAAATTTCTACATTAATCTACAACCAATCCCACTCTTTAAAAAAATATATCAACGATTATTCGATTATATCGATCGTAACTCCGAATATATCAACGTTTCGACACAACATATCGATTTACCGACAAATTTCGAGCGCGTTATCTCCTAAACTAACAACCAATCCCACATCACGTTCACCTACAAAACAAAAAAGTACCAGATCTCTCCATATCCACCAAGTTTCAAAAATGATGGATATAGAACCCATGGTAGCATTTTCACTCATGATATTCGTCCTCATCATTTTTATTGGCTACACATCCATTAACGCAATTGTAAAAGCGGAACAGCTGAGTTCATCGCATTATTGCTAAAGAGTATCGGAATGGAATCACTATTCTACTTCTACGTAGCTGGCTGTATCGCGATAAGCTTTATTACGTATTGGCGTATGGATGAGTCATCGAAGACTTCGAAGATCGAGGCGGAGCTTGGTGGTGGGGATACATTAGTTAATAATAAATCTAGTTAAAAAAGGCACCTTAAGGTGCCTTTTTCTCATTTGAATTTACTATTTGAGTAATCTAATCGTTTACCTTTGATCCTTAAATCCCCAACCGGAGACTAAATAGTTTTGCGTTTTATTTATCGTAACGCGAATTGCCTTTTTCTTATCATTTTTAGAATAACCTTCTACATCAATAAAACCATCACGTACTCCATGTAAAATCTCAACTTTAGTAACTACAAGATCTATATTTTCTTTATCCTTCATATAGTTTATTGCTACTTTTGAAGCTTTATCTTGAGTAATATTTTTGTTGTACATTGTATAAGATATGTAGCCTATTATTAATAATAAAATTGTAAAAATAGCAATATTCACCTTTTTTCTCTTATTCAATATATTTCCTCCTTAAGAAGATTTATAATATAACTATAAATCTTTTTTGAGGAGATGGAAATATGGGAAGTTCAGTTTCAGATAAAAGCCTTTCCCATTTGGCTACTAGTAGTTATGGTGATGCTCTTACAGAAGTTGTAGAATTTGGTAAACAAAAAGAGATTTGGAAACCTGTAGAAATAAATGGTGCTGTTCTTCATAACTCAAATAATAGCTTTGATGCCACTGTTTACAAGAATGAAGAAACAAAACAAGTTGTGATTGCTTTTCGCGGCTCTTGGGAAGCACCTGATTTTTATGATGCAGATGCATTTGATGTTATGGGTAATCGTTTTAGAAAAAATCAAGATAGTTTGGAAAAAATGAATAGCTTTGACACTTCATCACTTCCTTTAACTGAACAATTTAATTTCACTATGGCGAAAGAAAGAAAGCAAAAAATAGTTGCAGAAAGTCAATTTACTAATGCTGATGATTTACAAAAGAAGTAAAGAAATATATGAAAGACCCTAAAAATGGGTTAGACGGATACCAGCTTACATTAACCGGCCATTCTCTAGGTGGTGGTTTAGGTGAATACGCTGGGGTTATGAATGATGTAGCAGTTGTTAGTTACGAAGCTCCAAATGTTATTGATTCATTACCTAAAGATAAAAAGGAAAAAGCCTTAAGGGGGGATTATAAAGATCAAATTACAACTATCGGAAACCCCAATGATACTGTATTTACTGGTTTTAGAGGAAATGATAATAAAAATAGAGGTCGTATAGGTCATTTATTTTATACAGATAAACCAGATATAAAAAATGATAATAGGATTCATGATGCAAGTAGTTATATTCCATTTTTACCTTTTTTAACAAATGGTTATAATACTGTTCGTTTTTTCATGGGTTTTATGGGACCAAGCTTTCATTCCATGGATAACCTTAGTCACGATAAATACGGTTATTTAAATATGCCGAATATGTACGATGGGGAGACAGGAGAGAAAATTCAGGGATCCCCGCGCGCTGATGGGGTTACAATTCATTTAACAGTCGAAGAAGTTAAACAAATCACTTCAGATTTAAGAAGAGAAATTGATGATATTAACCAAAAGATCGTACAAGCAAGCAATAAAATTATTAATGTATTACAACAATCACCAGCTAGTGTTGATGGTAATTTAATTAATACACTTACATACGGCATTTATGGATTTCAAAGAGGGTATATGGAACGTATTCGTTCTGAGGCTGATTTCATAGAACAAAGAGCGGTTGAATTTGAAACTGTTGATAAACAAAACTGAAAAACGGGTGATCTTCATGAAAAATTATGATGTTATAGCACATGCTGCCGATGTAGTAGGTGCCAAAAATGATTTAGAATCGTGTATTTTAGAATTAGAAAATCACAGAAAAAATGTCAATGCCATAAAAACACTATTGGGACATAGCTGGAAAGGAAATACCGCTAAAGAAATTGAAAGAAGGTTAAGTGAAGTAGAGAAAGAACTTGTCTATAGAATTGATGAATTTAGAAAGATAGGAGATGATTTAGATAGATATAGAAGAGCAATGGATAGCTTCGCGAATCAATTCATGATGATGGGGCCTAAATATTAGTATAAAAACACCCTAATGTATCCATTTCTGACTTCGATAAATATATATAATCTTAGCTCTGCGCGCTTTGCTTATTTGTCATACTTAAGTCTAAATTTAACCTTACCAATATGAAGGTTATTATAAATTATGCATGTATAACTAATGTTTGTTTCATCTTACAAAATAATACGTACTACATATTGAGTTTATTTACTATAAAAAATGACTTAAATTCTAAAACATTTAATTTTGTAGAACCTGTCCCCTTTGATTACCGCATAATTCCATAGTGTTTTCTCCACCTAATTTTGGAGCACTGCTAATCAAAAATTTTTATTTTTGAACAAGAAGCATTTCGTATCTAATAATTCCCTTTGTTAGCTTAATGCCCATGTAAAACAAAAAGCACCAGGTCCCCCTAGTGCTCTCCCCCTAAAACAAATGACAAGCCACCTGATGCCCCTTCGCAATCTCCACCATTTTCGGTACTTCCTGCGCGCATTTTTCAGTGGCGAATTTGCAGCGCGTTCTGAATTTGCAGCCGGATGGTGAGTTTAGTGGGCTTGGCACTTCTCCCTCTAGGATGATCCGTTCTTTTCCTATGTTTGTTGGATCTGGTTCTGGCATAGATGAGAGTAGTGCTTGTGTGTATGGATGTGCCGGTTTTGTGTATAGGTCTTCGCTGTCGGCAATTTCTACTATGTTTCCTAGGTACATGACTCCGATTCGGTCTGATATGTGTCTTACCATAGATAGGTCATGTGCGATGAATAAGTATGTGACGCCTGTTTCTTCTTGGATGTCTTGCAGCATGTTTACGACTTGTGCTTGGACTGAGACATCAAGTGCTGAGATTGGTTCGTCACATAGGATAAAGTCTGGTTTTACAGATAGTGCGCGCGCGATGCTAATGCGCTGGCGCTGGCCTCCACTAAATTCGTGCGGGTAGCGATATAAATGTTCTTCTTTTAAGCCTACCTTTTTCAGAAGGTCTAAAATGATTTCTTTTTGTTCTTCTTTTTCGTAGGAACCGTGAATGTTCATCGGTTCGCTAATAATTTGGAATACGTTCATTGCCGGGTTTAATGATGCGTATGGATCTTGGAAAATAATTTGCATTCGTTTTCTATATTCTTTTAGTTCACTTTCTTTTAAACTTGCGATATCTTTTCCGTCGAATAAAACGTTACCTGAAGTGACATCGTGTAAACGAATGATGCTTCTTCCTGTCGTTGATTTTCCGCAACCTGATTCTCCTACTAATCCGAATGTTTCACCTTTTTTAATGGTGAAGCTAAGGTCATCGACTGCTTTTAGTTGCTCTGTTTTCCTGCCAAATAGTCCTTTTTTAATAGGAAAATACTTTTTTAAGTTCCGAACTTCAATTAAGTTTTCTTCATGCATGGAAATCACCTACCGCCCTATCATTTAACCAACACATGGAACGTCTTTCGTTTCCGATTTCAAAATATGGTGGACGTTCTTTTTCACAAATATCCATCGCATGCGGGCAACGCTCTGCGAATGGGCAACCTTGTGGCGGGTTTAATAAGTTTGGTGTTACCCCTTGAATAGGAGCGAGTCTTTCTTTTACGCCGTTCGCTATTTTTGGCAGAGAGTTTAATAGCCCTTTCGTATATGGATGATTCGGCGATTGGAAAATATCAAGTACAGATCCTTCTTCCATAATAAGCCCGCCGTACATAACGATGACGCGCGTACAGTTTTGCGCGACAATTCCTAAGTCATGCGTAATAAGAAGTAACGCCATATTCGTTTCGTTCTTTAAGTTTTTCATTAAATCTAGTATTTGTGCTTGTATCGTTACATCAAGTGCAGTCGTCGGTTCGTCAGCAATAAGAAGGTCTGGGTTACAAGACATCGCCATTGCGATCATAACCCGCTGCTTCATACCACCGCTTAGTTCATGCGGATATTGTTTTACCCTTTCTTCTGGTGACGAAAGGCCGACTTGTTTTAACAAGTTAATCGCGATTTGCTCTGCTTCTTTCTTTTTCACTTTTTGATGACGTATAATTACTTCCGTCATTTGTTTCCCAATTTTCACGACTGGATTTAGCGCTGACATTGGGTCTTGAGAGATAAGTGAAATTTGATTTCCTCTAATAGAACGTAATTCTTTTTCAGATTTAGAAAGTATGTTTTCATTATGAAAAAGGATTTCCCCTTCTTTCACTTTTCCTGGTGACGTAACGAGAGACATAACAGACTTCGCCATTACACTCTTTCCGCTTCCAGATTCCCCAACGATACCGACTACTTCTCCTTTATTTAAGCGAAATGTAACGCCGCGAACCGCTTCAACTTCGCCACTTTCTATGAAAAAAGAAGTCTTTAAATTTTTCACTTCTAGTAGTTTTTCAGACACGCTTCTCACTCCTTTCGCTTAACACTTTAGTTTTCATGTCCGGCTCCTTTTGGTGCGAAAGCTTTCTTCAATGCTTCACCAATTACGTTAAAACTAAGTACCGTTAAAAGGATAAGGAATCCTGGGAAGAGTGTTAAATACCAAGCTTCACCAATATATCCTTGCGCATTGTTTAACATGCTGCCCCAAGAAGAATCTGGTTCTCTAATACCTAAACCTAAAAAACTAAGTGATGATTCCATTAAAATCGATGTCGCAATTGTTAATGTCGCAGCGATAATAATGGTTGATAAAATGTTAGGAATGATATGTCTTACAATAATCATAAGTGATTTTTGTCCTGATACTTTTGCGTATAAAACGTACTCACGCTCTTTTACAGATAACGTTTCTGCCCTTACAATACGGGCGGTGTCCATCCATGTTAGTAATCCGATAATAAGAACTAACGTCGTAATTCCTGGTTTTAAATACGCATTTAATAGTAGCATTAAAAAGAATGATGGAATTGACATAAGCACTTCAACAACTCGCATTAAAAAGTTGTCTAACTTTCCGCCAAAATATCCGCTAATTGTTCCAACTGCGGTACCGATTGTAATAGAAACAACCATCGCAAGAAAACCGACCGCAAGTGAAACTCGTCCGCCATATAACGCTCTCGTTAAGTAATCTCTTCCGTAATCATCCGTTCCGAAAGGATGACTCATACTTGGTTCTTGTAAGCGATCTGGAATCGACATTTTGCTAGGATCGTACGGCGATACGAATGCGAAAATTGATGCGACCGTTAAAATCGCAAGTATAATAACTCCCATTGCAACAAACTTATTTTTCGTAAAGCTATGTTTTATCGTTTGAAATCTCCTATTATTCATTCCAAATCACCCCCTCATTCGAATGCGCGGATCTACTACGCCATATAAAATATCAGCAATTAAGTTACCGAGAATTAACATGAATGATGATAGTAATGTAATTGCCATGATAATCGGATAATCAAATCTAAAAATAGCATTTACCCCAAGTGAACCAAGACCCGGCCATGAAAATACTGTTTCCGTAATAAATGCTCCGCCTACTAAACTTGGAATCGATAATCCGAAAATTGTAATGATCGGTATTAATACATTTCGAAGTACGTGATTAAATAACACCGTTTTCTTTGAAGCGCCGTACGCATATTGAATTTGTACATATTCTTCTTCTAATTGCTGAATCGTACTTGAACGAATATATCTCATATAAACAGATACGTTTTGGAACGCTAGCACCATGCAAGGTAAAATGCCGTGTTGCACAATATCCCAAACAGAATCTTTACCAACGGTGCGCATACCCATACTCGGAAGTAGGTTCCATTTTAAAGAGAATAAGTAGACTAATAGTAGTGCAAACCAGAAAACCGGCATAGAAATACCAACATATGAAATAAAGTTTACAATGCGGTCAAAGAATGAATTCTTTTTCACACCTGTAAATAGTCCAAGCGGTATTGCGATTACGAATGAGACGAGTAAAGATGATCCCATTAACCCAATTGTTGCAGGTAATCTTTCTGTGATAAGTTCCAAAACAGGACGATGATTTTGAAGTGAGTAACCAAAGTTTCCTGTTAAAATGTTTTTTAACCATAAAAAATACTGCACGTAAATTGGTTGATCTAGTCCTAAACTTTTGCGAATACGCTCAACATCAATTGGACTCATATTTGGCGTAACAAAGTTTCGAACAGGATCCCCCGGCGCTAGCTTTATTAATAGAAAAGAAATAATAGAAATAACAAATAAAAGCGGAATTGCATTTAAAAGCCTCTTCGCAATTACTTTATACACAAACTTCCCCCCTCAAGCTAAAGAAGCTGATTTCCACCAGCTTCTTTATTGTTTCTTATTTCACTTCATAAATCTTAGATAGATCTTCAAACATTGTGACAGGAATTGCTTTTGCTTCTTTTAATCCATCAAACTTTTTATCTACTGCAATAACTGCTTTCGGATATGCGATTGGTAGATAAGGTACATCTTCTCTAGCTGTTTCTTGAATTTTATGGTATAGCTCTGCACGTTTTGTTTTATCTGTTTCAACTGCAGCTTCTTCCCATAACTTATCGAAATCAGCGTTTTTATAACGTGCATAGTTGTATTCAGCATTGCTTAAGAATAAGCTCTTATATGAATCTGGCTCAGGTCCCATTATGTAACCACCAAATGTAATGTCATATTCTTTATTCTCTTTATCTAAGCCTTTTTCACTTGCCGCACTAGCATCTAATGCATTTAGTTCAACTTCTAAGCCAACTTCTTTTAATTTTTGTTGTGTATATAACGCTAAGCTTTCCATAATTTTATTATTCGTTACATACATCACACGTACTTTTTCCTTATCTTTCACGCCAGCTTTTGCTAATAAATCTTTCGCTTCTTTTTTATCATACTTATAGTCTTTAATATCTTTCGCATAATACATAGCGTCTGGCGTTAAGATTGAATTTGCTGGTTCTGCAAATTCACCTGAAACGAATGCTGAGTTAATCATTTCTTTTTTATCTAACGCATGCGCAATTGCTTGACGCACTTCTTTTTTCTTCATAAGATCAGTATTCATGTTATAAGATAAGTAGAATAATCTACCTTCAGGGAATGTCACCATTGAGAAGTTCCCAGTACTATCTAGTTTCTTAAAGTCTTGCGGCTCAATCATTTTCATGTTGATTTGACCATTTTGCAGTGAAACATTTGCTGTATTACGGTCTTTTACAACTCGGTATACGATAGAGTCTAATTTAGCTTTCCCACCTACATAATCATCGAATCGATCTAATGCAACGTACTCATCTGATTTATATTCTTTAAACTTAAACGGACCTGACCCTACAGGTTGTAAGTTTTTCTTACTCTTCGCTAAATCTGCTTCCCCTTCAAATACATGTTTCGGAATCGGGAAGAAATCATTCATCACACCTTCGAAAGATGCGCTTACTTGTGGTAAAACGAATTGAGTTGTTAACTCATCTACCTTTTTCACCTCAAGCGGCTTTCCTTTAAAAATAAAGTTTTCACGACTTGAGCTATTTTGCTTCTCATCTAAAATAGATTGGAATGTAAATGCTATATCGTCTGATGTAATTTTCTTACCATCATGCCATTTCAAATTATCTTTTAACTTCAGTGTCCACGTTAATTGATCTTCTGAAGGCGTAAAGCTCTCAGCAAGAACAAACTTTTTCTTACCGTCTTCCATATGATATAGCGGCGCATATAAAGCTTGCTGCACAGTTAATGACACACGATCATTCGCATAAAGCGGATTCATCGTATCTGGATTATCGCTAACACCAATCGTTAACGCCCCTCCGTCTTTCGGAGTCCCTGATTTACTAGTGCTCGCTTGCTTCGAATCTTTTTCCCCTGAACAAGCAGCTAATGCAATAAATAATAGTAGGACAAATGGTAATATAAACAACTTCTTCTTCATATTTCGACCCCTCTCGACTATTTACACCTATAAGAAAACTCGGAATTAATACCGAGTTTTCTTATAGGTTTTAAATTACCACTACCCGTATGTATTGTCAAACTTTTTCGCAAAGGTAGAAAGTTTGTAATCTATTAATGCATTCTTGCGATAAACTATATTTATGCGGAGAAGAAAATAAAAAGACCACGAATAAGTAGCCTCATAAAATGAGTTAAAAAACTATCAACTTACAGAAAATCCCTCTAAAATGATTGTTTTATATGATCGAAAATGTAGAATGGGATTAAAGACAAAAAACACATTTAGGAGGTTATCATGACATTTGATGAATTGAAAAAAAATAAACCAACAACCTCATGGGTTGAGTATGATGAAGATGGGGAATTTTTTACTGAAGAAAATATAAGTGCAACAAATACAGTTCTTGACACTTACATTAACAATTTACAGCGATTAGGAGAGAATCCAACCGAAGTCGAAGTAATGCAAGTTGTTAAAGAGGTAGTTATTAAATTAAATGAATTAAATATCGAACATGACCATTTTATCGAAACAATGGAAAGAGAAGATCTCTATGAATTTATCGATACAGCAGCACGAATAGCTGGCTTAGAATCCGAGGAAGATATAACAGAAGAATGGCGTGAATGGTAAAAAGTTGCATCTCTAATAATTAGAGGTGCAACTTTTTCATATACCAATTGAATGAATGATTTGATGTCCGCGCAGAATTCATATATTTCAACATAATATTAAAAGGCTTCAATTATAAATACTAGCACACCCATCCTGACAAAAAGACCACCAAAAGGCAGTCTCAAAACTCAATCTTATTCCCTACTCCTTGCTCCACCGCTTTCTCATACAAATACTTCGCAACGATAATATCTACTACCGCCAAACCAACTGATTTGAAAATAGTAATCTCTTCATCATTTTCGCGGCCAGCTTTTTCTTTGCTTATAATTTGACCAAGTTCAGCGTGAATGGCGTTTGCTTTGAATAGACCTTCTTTTATCGGAACTTGAAGGTCTCCTGTTTCGTCTAGTGCTGCTTCTTTTGATTCGACTACTACTTTGTTTGCTTCAGCTATGGCATGTGAGGGTAGTTCTTGCATGCTCGGTCTGAATGAGCCGACGGCGTTTACGTGGACGCCTTTTTGTAGTGTTTCTGAGAAGACTGGTGTGGTTGCGTTCGTAGTTGTGACGATAATGTCTGCTTCACGTATTGCTTCATTTGGATCCCTGTAAACGTAAGCAGGTTTACCAAATTTCTCTTGTATATGTTGCGCAAATGCATACGCTTTTTCTTCTGTTCGATTGTATAAGATGACTTTTTCGATATCTCTAACTGCAAATATTGCTTCGGCAATTCCTTTCGCTTGTTCGCCCGTGCCGATAATGCATAAAGTTTTTGCATTATGACGAGCTAAATATTTTGTCGCTACTCCTGATAAGGCGCCCGTTCGGATCATCGTTAAGTACGATCCTTCTAGAAGTGCGAGCGGTTCTCCCGTTTGAAAGTCTGATAGCATCACAATCCCATTGATCGTTTTCTTTCCTATCTGTTTATTTTGCGGGACTACCGTTACTATTTTTACTCCAAGTGCCTCAAGTCCTTCCGCTACTGAAGGCATAATTAATGCCGTATTTTGCTCGTTCGCAAATGGTAATGAGCCTCTTATTGGTGTAATCGTTCTTTCTGCGGAAAATTCTTTTAAAGCAAGCGCCGCGTATTCAATAACTTCATTCATATTTACTAAGTTTCTTTGTTCGTTCGCGCTTATAACTAGCATATCTTTCCACCTCCTCCTTCTATCCTAACAAAAATCCCCGTTTCAAATCATCTCTCGGGTCTACAACGAACTGATGAAATCCTGTAATAAAGGCATTCCCCGTTACTTTTGGAACGACAGCTTCATATGTATCTACTGCGGTTACCGACAATACTTCCCCCTCGAATTTCCCGTCAGTAATGCATTCATGGACGAAAATTTCTCCCTTTTGTAAAGCATCTTTTTCAAAAAGAGTTGCGATTCTTGCGGAAGTTCCTGTACCGCAAGGAGAACGATCTACTTGCCCATCAGCAAAAATCGTTACATTTCGTAGCGTAGCACCTTTGTCTTTCGGTTCATCTGAAAAGATAACGCCGTATATTCCTTTCAATCCTTCTTCAAGTGGATGTTTCACTTCCATTTTGCTCTCTAAATAATGTTTAATTTTACCGCCCCACGTTTGAATAGCGGGCAAGTCTTTAAAATCAACTTTCAAACCAAATTCTTTACAGTCTACAACAGCGTAAAATGCTCCTCCAAACGCGATATCTACTTGGAATTCATAGTTATCTATTTTAATAGAAACGTCTTTTTTGTATACAAATGAAGGAACATTTTCAAATGATACAGATTCTACTTCACTCCCGTTATATTTTGCATACGCAATAACTTCTCCGGCTGGGCTATCAATAATGAACTTTTGTTTTTCACCCTTTACTTCAAACATGCCTGTTTCAATTCCAACTGTAATGACAGCAATAATGCCATGACCACACATCGTACTCCATCCTTCATTGTGCATAAATAAAACACCAAAATCAGCGTGGGCACTTGCTGGCGGTGTAATGATACAACCGTACATTCCGTGATGCCCTCTCGGTTCATACATCAGAATTTCACGAAGGTAATCCAAATGTTCCATACAGTATGCGCGTCTTTCCAGCTGCGTTTCCCCTTTTATTTCTGGCACGCCGCCCGTAATAATTCGAAGCGGTTCCCCAGCTACGTGTGCATCAATCGTTGTATATATTTTACTAACCTTCATTTCTATCTCTCCCCTATACGTTGATACTATTTCCAACGCAAGTATCATGCCAAATCGTATAGCATTACTTTTTTCAAATCCCCTCAGTAATGTGTATTCTTTTTTCAACAAATTCATATACAACTGTCTACTTTTTTATACACGGCTTGGACGTTACGTTATAAAACACCTCGATAACTTTGCAATTCCTCTCGTACACACATGCAAAATTCCCTTTATCATTATTATTTTCAATGTAAAGTTACTTCGCTCCCATACATATACTGTTCAAAAGCAAAAAGGAAGTGATCCCATGTATTACGGAACAAAGGGCTGGTACGTAGCTGAACTAAAAAAATTAGGCGTACGCTATCATGAAGGACGAAAACTAGAAAGTTACCGCGGACACGTATTACGCAATTTATTAATCGCACAACAAGAAAAATTAAAAGAACAGTAATATTCTAATGTAACGATATCGGCGATTCGCCATGGAATATCGACTTACCGACAAATTCCGCTAATTCATCTATCTACACCACCAATCAATCACACATCAAACTACAATAGAAAAAGGTCACCCAAACGGGTGACCTTCCTTTCTTATTCACAAACAAGAATTTGTCTAGTAAATGATCCTTTTCTTGTAATACAGCGATCTGTAATTTCAAATCCTGCTTCATGGATCATGTCGTCCATTGTTTCCATCGTGACAACGACTACTTTTTTCGCGATGCGGCGTGCACTTGAAAGAATTGATAGTTGATCTTCTGGTGTGGCGTGCGTAAATAGATCGTACGGCATATCGATAATGGCAACGTCGTAGTTCTCAGTAATTTCCTCGATTGGTCCTTTTGTTACTGTTCCTTCAAATCCGAAATGTGCGATATTTTTTCTTGTTCCAAGAACTACAAGTGGATTTATATCTCTACCAACGATGTTAATCCCCATAGAAAGTGCTTCTACTACTACTGTTCCAATACCGCAGCACGGGTCAATTGCTCGTACTCCCTCTGGATTTGGTACAGCGATATTTGCAACCGATCTCGCAACACGTGTGCTAAGTGATGTCGAATAACTATGCGGTTTTTTTATGTGATGATACCAAACTGGTTCGCTTTCTACATAGTGCCCGAAGTACCAGCGTCCTCCAAGAGGAACAATCCCGAATACACGCTCTGGATTACGAACATCCGCTTCTCCTTCAATATGCATGCCAAGGTCTCGTTCAATAAGACGTCTTTCTCCATATTCAATTTTATTTTCTCCAACGAGGTCATTGATTTTAACGAAGATAACTTTAAACGACGCCCCCGCTAAATCAATTTGTTCCACTTGTTTTAAAATGCTTTCTAAGTCGTCCCCTTCATACATAACCTCAACGCGCTCTTTCATAAACGCACTTCTACTTGGGTCAATTTTTACATCACTTTTTAAAATATTAACGTGCGACTCCATTCCAAAGAACGAGCGCATTTCCAAGTAACATAAAGCACGCTCCTCCTCACGAAATGCATACGTATATATACAGGCAGGTGTTTTACTATGATTATTCAATCTATTATCATCCTCTATCGTTTAAAATTGTTATGATTACAATTACTCAAATACTTTTTTGTATATAAAATTAAATGATATCATATGCCGGAAATAAAGAGAAACGTTAATAAATAAAAGAGACTGCCAATGGCAATCTCTTATTATTTATTAACGGAAAGAAGACACGTTGTTACCCATTTCTTCATAGTAATCTAAAATACCTTGATAAATAGCTTCCGCTGCATTTTGTCTTTGCGCTGGTGTAGCTATTTTATCTGCATCACTTTTATTATCTACAAATGCTAATTCTGCTAATACAGCTGGCATTGTATTTTCTCTAATTACGTATAAATCGCCTTTTTTCACACCACGATCTTTTGTTCCCAGTGCATCTACAAGACGCTCTTGAATTTTTTCTGCTAATAAACGACTTTCTGATACGTTAGGATTTGTTCCTCTTGCTGTCGCTGATTCATAGTAGAATGTTTCTGTACCTTGTCCATTTTTCTCTTCCGTGCCATTACCATGAATACTTACAAAAATATCCCCATTATTTTTTTGAGCAAATTCTACACGTTTCTTTAAAGAATCAGAAGCACTTGTTCCTGGACGTGTATCATCTGTACGAGTGAATAACACAGTAAATGGTGTCTTTTTCTCAAATATTTTCTGTAATCGTAATGATACATCTAATACAGTTTCACTTTCTTTCTCATAATAACCTGGATTACCTGAATCTGCTCCACCATGACCTGGATCAATGATAATCGCTTTTCCTTCTAAGAAGTTACCTTGCTTCACTGGATTTAATTGATTTTTATTAACCCATTGGAAACCAGCGCCCATGCGGATACGAATCCAGCTGCCATTCTCTTCAATAACAGTTACTTGCTGTGCGTTATGTGTTCCCATTACTTTTGACGAAGAAGAAGCTTCTGCATAAGTAGTGAATCCTTCATTAATAACTTCCGTTTTCTCTACTAAAGGTGTCCATTTATCACCGTTACTTGTTGCAATTTTGATCCATCCATCTCGTTCTTCTTTAATTTCTACCGTTTGTGGATTATGCTGATTCGCACTAATCCCAGAACTTAATGATGGTGCGTGATATGTAATGAATTTTCTATCTATGTACATTTTCTTTGTTTCTACTGGACGATCACTATTCTTGCTAAATTTATCTGTTTGCGCAGTAAGCTGAGCTGCTTGTTCACGCGTAATAGAATCATTCGGTTTCCAGCCATTCTCTGTACCTAAAGAAAGTTTTAATTCTACTAAAATATTAACTTCTTCTTTACCCCAATGATTCTCTAAATCAGCGAATTTTGTAGGAACTGGTCCTGTTACTTTGCTTTTCAGATTATATGCTCTTACAAGCATAGCTGCCATTTCAGCACGAGTTACTTTTCCTTCAGGATCAAATACTCCTGGTTCTCGCCCTTTAATAATATTCTCTTTTTCCATGGCTGCAATAAATGAAGCTGCCCAATTATTTTTTGCATCATTATAAGACGGCTTTGCATTCGGATCTACTTTAGCACCAATTGCTGTTGCGATAATCTTTGCTGCCTGGGCACGTGTTAAATTTCCGTATGGCATAAAGTTACCATCTGGCATACCGTTAATTACATTTCTCTCTACTAAATAATAAATTGCGTCTTTCGACCACGCACTATCTGAAACATCAGGAAATTTCTTCGTTTCTGCTAAACTACTAATTGGATGTGCTAGTAAATTTGCTGCTAATAAACCTGCGGCTATTGCTTTGTACTTCATGAAAAATAAATCTCCTCTCAAAACTTCATATTCATACAATTTTTTTATTCAAGCTAACTAAAAAATATTAACTATTAATTAATTCCTTTCATAGTGTATAACATTATATATCTATAGTAAATACGTTTCCGGCCGTATAACAAAAATCGCATATATATAACTTATAATGAATGTATATAAAATAAAATTTTAATCAACCCACAAATAGCAGGATAAAAAAAACGATTAGGACATGTCTCCTAATCGCTTTTTATTATCTATGAAATTATTCTTCAATTAAATTAGACATTACATATGCATACACTAATGCTTCTGTATGCGCAATAGAACTTTCATGTGTACGTTCAAATGCGTGAGAAGAATCAATACCCGCTCCAATTAAAGCATGTTTCACATCAAATCCCGCGCGAATCGCAGCTGATGCATCAGATCCGTAGTATGGATAGATATCTACTTTATATTCAATATGATTCGTTTTCGCAAGCTCTACTAAATGTTTACGCAGTGCGTAATGATACGGGCCGCTAGAGTCTTTTGCACAAATAGATACTGTATATTCATCAGATGTTTGTCCATCACCTAACGCTCCCATATCAACTGCTAAGTATTCAACAGTTTCTTCTGGAATGTTAGAATTACCACCGTATCCAATCTCTTCATTATTAGAAATTAAGAAATGCGTCGTATATGGTAATGTTACGTTTTCATCTTGTAATCTTTTAATTAATTTTAATAAAATCGCAACACTTACTTTGTCATCTAAATGACGTGATTTTATGTATCCACTCTCTGTAATTTGAACGCGTGGATCAAATGACACGAAGTCTCCTACTTCAATTCCTAATTCGCGTACTTCATCAGCTGAAAATACGCGCTCATCAATACGAACTTCAATATTTTTCTCATCGCGTTTTGCTTCACCTGCATCTTTATATACATGTACAGATGTTTGATGCATTAAAATCGTTCCTGTATACGTCTTGCCACTTGATGTTTCAATTTCGCAATATTCTCCTTCTACAGAGTTCCAACGAAATCCACCAATCATAGAAAGACTCAGGCGACCATCAGGCTTAATTTCTTTCACCATCGCACCTAACGTATCAACGTGTGCCGTTAATAAGCGGTGCTGCGCATCATTCTTCCCTTTTACCGTTAAAATAAGAGCACCCTTATTATTACGTTTCGTTTCTACGTTCCACTCACTTACATAGTTTTCAATGAAATTAATAATTTTTGCTGTATTTCCAGATGGACTCGGAATAGAGACAAGCTCCTTGATCAATTCCATCGTTTCTTTCGTATGATGTGCCATTGTCGTTTCCTCCTCATTTTCTCTACTATTCAGTATACAAAATTCGCCAGAAAACCTCTACTTATATAGCTTAATTTTCTAAATTGTAGTAAAATTCTTTTTAGTATACAAAAAGGAGTCCTGAAATATGAATATATCAAAAAAATATATACACATTGCACTCATTTGGTTTTTAGCATCATTATTTTGTTTACAAATCTCTTATGCCATTCATACTACTACTTCTATTACAATCGGCTGGATATTAACAGCTATCTTCTTCATTATTAGCTTCATTGCAACAAAAAAGCATAGCGTTACTCATTAACGCTATGCTTTTCCTATAAAACTATTCTTCTGAAACGTCTAATAAATAAATACCTCTTTCAAATCCACCGCGCTCTACTTCTTTTTTCTTACGAAGGCGTTCTACATCTTCAATCGATGCACCTTCTGCACGTGCTAATGAAATGATAACTTCTAGCGCATCCGCAAGAGAATCTAGCGCATGTTCGCGTTCTTTCATAGAAGCAAATTCACGAATTTCTTCCGTTCCAATTTTCGCTAAAGCCTGTATGTATGCTTGCCCTGTTAATTTTTGTGCTGTATACGTTTTTCCAGACATTAAAATCTTCTCTGGAACACGATCTCTTACTAACTTGTTATATGCTGACATCATTCATCCTCCTATATTTAATAACATCCGAGCTCTGCTTTATAGAAAAACCATTTTTTCTTCACGCACGCACTTAACATATCAATTCCTGATCCATGTGCTCTTACATGTGGAAAGAAATAGTGCTCTAAGTCTTCGTCCTTACCATATAGAGTTTGATACTCATCTAGAATCGCTTCTTTTTTCACATCTTTTTCTTTCGTCACCCCATCAGAAAATGCAACACTTGGATGTCCCTCAAAAAACAACGCAGTCCGAACTGCCAAAGATGGTGTACTATGCAAAGCAGAATATGTAAGCAAAATAATAGTAATAACACCGATCATTTTCTTCATGTATTACTCCTTAAAAAAAGTGCTAACACAATTATACTAAAATGTGTTAGCACTTTCTCCCCTTTATCCCGAATTAACGAGCTAATAATCAGTGAGGAATGGACAAAATCCTCACTTCACTTTATTCCCCTTTAAATGCTGGTAAACGTTTCTCTAAAAACGCAGCAATTCCTTCTTTATGATCCGCTGTTTGTCTCATTGCATATTGACCACGCTTCTCTAATTGCAATGTTTGCTCTAAATTAGAGCGATTTACTTCACATAAAATTTGCTTCGTTTGAATCATTGCTTTAATCGGTTTTTGTGACCATTCATTAATTTTTTGCTTCACAGCCGTTTGGAAATCTTCGCCGATTACTTCATCAATTAAGCCGATATCAAGCGCTTCTGTCGCTGATAATTTCTTACCTTCCCAAATAATTTGCTTCGTCATATTTTCACCGACGCGCTTTTGAAGGAAGAAATGACCGCCTCCATCTGGAATTAAAGCGATTCCAATAAAGTTCATCGCAATAACAGATGATATATCCGCCATTACATAATCAGCTGTTAACGCAATACTTAACCCAAGACCTGCAGTTGGTCCATGAATTGCACTAATAACAAGCTTTGGCATCGTATATAACGTCACGACAACTTCAGAAATAGTATTCATAATGCCATCAAACTTACTTTCATCATTACTTGAAAGCATCGATTTAATATCCCCACCCGCAGAAAAACCACGGCCGTTCCCACATAACACAACGATATGCGCAGAACTTTCCGCTACTTCTTTCAACTTTTGTAATAACTCTTTTAATGTCGGCTCATCTAACGCATTTAACACCTCTGGGCGATTGACCATAACCGTTGCAACGTGGCCTTCATATTTCACAACGACAGATTCTGTTTTACTTGTTATTTCCATTATATATACCCCTCTTTTCTCCATAAAGATTATACTTATATAATTATAGAGAACCATTGAAAAATCCTTCTTTTTTCTCAATTTTCTGTCTAATAATCTCGCAATTTGTACATATACCGTATAAAACATACAATTCCGTTGAAAAATATAGAAATTAAAGTCGGTTTATCCATGCTTTTCATCTATTTACCATTACAATGAAATGGTGTATTCTTAAGTTTGATAAAAAAACAAATATTGAAATTCATTCGCCTTACTATGTAAAAAAGGCTTTATACCCATCTTTTGGGTGTTGTAATAAAGGAATGAAGAACTGGAGGAACATATGGTTAATAAGTTGAAACAAACGGATAACTACTTCCCACATTTCCTATTGCTATTCATTGTGTTTCAACCAATTTTAGATTTATTAACATCTTTTTCAATCTATATATTACACATGAGCGCAACAGTTGGAGTTGTAGTCCGTTTCGCCTTTATGCTTCTTGCATTAGGATACCTACTTCTTCATCACAAACAACAAGATGCGAAAAAGTACATCCTCTATTTATGTTTACTCGGAATCGCACTCGCAATCGGTCTTGTAAATAATATGATGGTTAAATCTCCAGTTTCATTTGGAGAAGAAGTTAAATTCATTTTAAAGAGCGTATATCCAATTGTGCTACTGTTTGGATATATTATCGCCTTTAAAGAGCTAAAAAATAAAGAGTATGTATTTCATAAAATCATTACATATTTCTTATATGCAACTTTAATTTTAAGCATCACAATGATTGTCGCAATGCAAACTGGAACGGATTTCCCAAGCTATCCTCATTCAAAAATCGGTTCAAGAGGTTGGTTCTTCGCTGGAAATGATTTAAGTTCTCTTTTCGCCATTATGTTCCCAATCATTGTCTTATATTCAATTCATAAAACAACTTCTTTCTCGAAAATATATTACTGGATTCCAACAATACTTGCGATGTATGCAAGTATTATGGTCGGAACGAAAGTCGGATATGGCGCAATTGTTATTACATTAGGCGTAGCACTTTTCTTCTCATTCATTGAGTACATGATAAATCGTAAAAAAGAAGGAAAAGGATTCACACATATTGTAAATACCGTTGTTGCAGCTGTTATACTAGGAGGTTTAATTGCTCTTACACCGCATACTCCTATCGCAAAAAATATGGGCATTCACATGCAAATATACGAATACAAAAAATCAGTACAAGAAGAGAAAGATCGAAAAGAAGGAAAAGTAATTAAAGAAGATCCAGAAGATGCAAAAAAACATGCAAAAGGTGAACTTACAGATTCTGAAGTGAAAAGTTTAATTTACAGTGATCGCGACAAATTCTTAAAAACATACAAACAGTACTATAAAGACGCACCGCTTTCACAAAAACTATTCGGAATGGGTTACGCTGGTAACTACACAGATAAAATTAAATTAATTGAAATGGACTTCCATGACCTATTTTTCGCCTTTGGAATTGTCGGTTTCCTTATTTACTTAATACCACTTCTATACTTTGGTATTAAATTATTCATCCGCATGATCACAAACTTTAAGAAAATCATGACTGTAAAGTATATGCTATTAGCGAGCACACTCATTCTATCACTTGGCATTGGCTTTATGTCTGGCCACGTATTAACAGCGCCAGCCGTTAGCATTTTCTTCGTTGTTATTCTCGCTTATATCATTGTTGATTTTGAAATTGAATAAAAAAGAAGGTGCTACGAAATGTCAGTAGCACCTTCTTTTTTATTTAATTAATGTTTTACGTATTCTAAGCTTTCTTTCGCAATATACGCTTCTGTTACAGTAGGATTATCTGAAATAACTTTAACCCACGCTTTTCCATTTATTATTTCTTCACCAGTAACTGTAACAACTACATTTGTATTTAAACGATACAGTCGCTCATTTGATATACTAGGATTCTTTTTCACTTCCACGTTATTCATCACACGTGCAAGTTTGTACTTGTTGTATTCTTTTTTACCTAAATAAGAATCAAAACGGTTCATATGCCCCGCTACTTTTTTACCCCAGTTCGCATCAGATGCATATTTCGCATTTAAACCAGCAGCTTTATCACCTGTATATGTTGCTGTATAACGCCAATGTCCTGGATTTAAATATCCTTCATTCATGTATAATTGTGCTGCATGTTCAATACAATCTTCTTTTGAATTGAATGCTTCTCCGTTGCCATATGGACTATCGTCTGTTGCTTTTAAACCAAATAAATTATTTTTGTCTTTTGCAAGAGCGCTTGTTCCATAATAACTTTCATGAATTGCTAATGAATATAAGAATAATGCATTTACATTATACTTGCTTTCTACTTCTTTAAATTTCTTTCCTAAACCAATTAATGGAGAGTCTGGCTTAATCGATTTCACATAACTATCTAGTTGTTCAGCTGTATAATCTGTTTTCGAACGTAATGATAAATAATTGAAATATTGATAGAAAGTTTCGTCTCCAAATGTCTTTCCATCTACACTATACATTTGCTGTCCTTGCTTCATGAAAGAAGGTGCCACACCATATCTAAATTCTGTATATCCAGGTGAACTTGTATTATATGTATAATATTTATGGTATAAATATCCATCTGATTTCACATAATAAGACGACTGTTTCATTTCATTTGTAGGAATTAAAGTGATTTCATTCTTCTTCACATAACCTGTCAAACCAGAAAGTTGAACTTTCACACGATCTTCGCCAACTTCTAACACTTTCAATTCTGTTCCATACTGAATATACGTATATACTGTTGATAAATTCTCATCATAAATATTAATGATGTTTTGCCCAGTTATTCTTTTCGCACTTGCAAAACCATCTTTAATCCATAAAAATTCGTTCTCGTATTTTACCGCATTCATACCTTTATTTTGAGCAGCCGTAACCGCTTCTTTATACGTATTATAGCGCTCTACTTCTTGCTCTGTTCCGTTTTCTCTTACATTTGTCACAACATATTTCTTAGTTTCTACAGGATTGCTATTTCCGTTTTTTTCAATCGTCTGAAGCATACGATCCAACATAGCTGAAGCCATCCCTCTTGTAGCTGATAAATGTGGTCTAAATGTATTATCTTCTGGATACCCTTTAATAATTTGAGTAGCCACCATAACTTGCACATGCTCTTTATAGTTAATACTATCTTTATCAGTAAAGGTAAGCGGACTTACAGCTACTTTAATATTTTTATAGTCTAACGCTCGCTTTACCATTATCGACATTTCTTCACGTGTAATCACATCATTTGGTGAGAATGTCTCGTTCGTACGACCATTAATAATTTTCGCTCCATATGCTCTACTTACACCATCATATAAACCGTAAGTCTTCGGCACATCCTCAAAATTCGAATCAGCTTTCGGTAAATTTAAAGCCCTTGCTATGAATGTAGCAAACTCTGCTCTTGTTACTAATTTATCAGGCGCATATACATTGTCTCCATACCCCATTAAAACTCCTTTAGTAATAAGTGAGCGCATATGCGTCTCAAACATATGTCCTGTAATATCATCATTTGCCGCATAACTTGAAATAGGAGTTAAAAGTAATGATCCCGTTAATGCCACTGCTGTTATACCTTTTGAAAAAGTCTTCAAGGTTATCCTCCTCGTAATCTACGAATTTATTATCACAAATTTGATTATATAATACTCACAATCATTTTAGCATAATAAATAGGAATTAAAATAAAACGTTTTTTAATTAGAATTTTCATTACATTCAAAACAAAATAAAAGACACTTTACTTTTTTAATAAAGTGCCTTTTTCCATATGATCAATGAGTTTCTTTGTTGCCTGTTTGCCTTGCAACCGAAGCTCATCTATTGTCAATTGTAACTCTTGCTGCACAGTTCCTTGTTGCATTAATTGCTTTTTCGCAATTTCATATAAATATTCAGCACTCCATTCGCCATCCACACTTCCTATAACTGGCTGATTCACTTGACTTAAAAACGAATCAATTTTCGGATCGTATGAAATCCCGACCATTGGAGTTTTGGCTACAGCAGAAAAAACTAGTGCATGAAGACGCATACCAATTAGTAATGAACATTGTGATAAAATGAATATTTTCTCGTCGATATCCATTTTATATGGAAGCATATACGTCTCTTCTCCCATTAAGTCTACTACTTCACGCGAAGCTTTTTGATCAAATGGCTCATGCATTGGAACAAATAGAATTTGATATCCTTCTTGCTTTAATTTTTTTAATGCCGCAGCTAATTTTTTTATATAATCTTCTTTTGCATTCCAATAACGCACACTAACCGCGATTACTTTTCCATGTATCGAATGCTTTTGCAACCAATCCGATTGTTTTGTCCGTTTCCATGTTAAAACAGGGTCTGGAACAATTTCAATATCGTTTTTTATGCCAAGTCCTTTTAAATATAAAAACGAATCCTCATCTCGAACTGATACATAGGAAGCTTTTGACAAGTTCCATTTTACTAATAGACGATTATATCCTTTTGTAATTGGACCTATTCCTTGTGAATAAATATAATACGGCTTTTTTAATAATCGAGCGAGTCCCATAATACCCGTATAATATAGAATACTCTTCGTACTTGTCTGATCTTGAAGAAGGCTCCCGCCACCACTAATAACTCCATCACTGTTTTTGATCGCATGATAAACAGCTTTTATATCCCAGCGATCTACCGATTCTACACCATACATTTCCTTTGTATATTTAGAATCATTTGATAGTACTACTAGTTCTATATCCGGGTTCTCTTTACTTAACGATTCAATAATTGATTGTAGAATCGCCTCGTCTCCAACATTATAAAAACCATAATATCCTGATAAGACTAAACGCACCCTAAATCTCCTCCAAAACTAGGTAACCGTTTATTTCATCTAACATAAACTGGTACCCATTCCTTACCTAAACACTTAATACCCTACATAGTTTCCTCTTTATCAGCTCATATGAATTTTAATAAAAAATTAAATTTTTATATTTATCTTTTCAAAAATGGTATTTTTTTTATTGATATCCATTTTAATTTCAAAGCACATACACCATACAAAATGGTTGTAATACTTAATGCTATACCACTGAATAATAACGTCATAATTCTTGAAAATGTAACATCTATCACATTAAATAGTTCATACAATCCTAGTCCTAAAATAGATGCTATTGCTAGCACACCAAAAAAGCTTTTTAAATGAATAGAATAGGCAATATAGCTTCGAATATACAAATGATTTACAATACAAATCAATACGTAAGTAATGAATGTACTATACGCCGCTCCATCTATGCCAAACTTCTGCACGAACATTATGTTTAACACGACTTTCACACAACTCGCACCAATAACAATCCATGCAGCTTGTGCAGAACGATTAATGCCCTGTAAAACACCTATTGATAATACCATAACCGCAGTAAAATACGAACTGCCAATCATAACTGTTAACATACTACTGCCTTTTACGTCTGTGAACAATCCGACATTTAACGGTACTGTTAATGCCATCAACCATATTGTTAACGGTGCTGTCAAAACATGCGCTAGTCGATTTGTATTTTGAATTGTTATTTTCGCCAAATTTATATCTCTTTTGGCCAATGCGGAAGTTAAGAGTGGTATTAACGGAAATACAATTGCACTTGCAAAAATAACAATTATTTGCGTGAATGCAAAACCGCGACTGTATATTCCAAATTGTTCTTGAATTTCTGTTGATGATCCTTGTAATACATGCGGTATTGTAAGCGAGTCTACTAAATTTAAAAGTGGCATTGATAAAGCTCCGATAGCGATTGGGATCGATACCCGCAATATCTTTTTGCCGTTTTCTCTTAAATCTCGGAGTGAATAGGAATTGCTTTTATTGTAGTATGGACTTCTATTATATTTTATACGCAAATATATAAGGGAACTAATGACTCCAAGAAAAGAGCCAACCATCGCACCACTAGTAATAACAGTATTACTCTTATCCCATGATACTAGTATGTAAGCAATTATTAACATAAAAAACACACGTACAAATTGCTCAATGACCTGTGATACCCCTGTTGGTTTCATATCACCGAAACCTTGAAAATACCCTCTATAAACTGCCATGTATGGAGCAATGAGTAATGCTAATGAAGTAATAAGCAACGGCATTCTAGTTTCTTGTCCACCAAGCATATTTGCAATTTCAATAGAAAATAATACAATGACTAAACAGCCGAAAACGCCAAATGCTATCCCTATAATTGACGCTGATGTAAATAATTTCGCAATTTCCTTTTGCTTATTTTTTTCGTTCAACTCTGCAATTAATTTCGAAATTGCAAGTGGAACTCCGGCTACCGATAATGTAAGAGCAATCATATATACAGGAAAAACAAGGCGGAAAATACCGAGCACTTCATCTCCTGCAATATTTTGTAATGGAATTTGAAAAAAACTACCAAGCAATTTTGACAAAAAGGTTGTAATTGTTAAAATCGCTGCTCCTTTTACAAATGTTTTATTCATATTTTTTCTCTTTTCTTTTATACATATACTCTCAAACATATTGTTTTAAACGATAGGGATTCACTTTATCCCATTGGTTATCATAACAAATTTATTATAGGTTGAATACTTGGTTTTTTTTACAAAATAGAAAAGAGAACCAATTCACGCCTATCTCTTCACACTCTAATTTCCAATACCTTCCATTATATGTGCACATTATAACTGTTTTCGTTACTCAAAAAGAGCTCTTCTCTATCACTGCGGTACATATTACTAAAAACATTATAAGAATATCCCACAACTCTACATTATAATGTATGTAAGATTGTGAGATATTCCAATTACCATCTAAACACTTAAGATTTTCAATTGCTCTTTCTGTTCATCGCTTGCCATTACTACGATTGTTTTTTCAATACTCGGGTGTACTTGCTCAAGCTTTACACTTGCCCCTGCTTTATTTGATTGCTCAACAAAATTTAATAATGCCATAGCTCCTGATACATCCATATAACGCACATCTTTCATACGTAAAACAACCGGTGACTTCACATCTTGTAAAGTAGAGAAAATACGATCTACTGATAAGAAAGAGAGCGGTCCTTGAATTGTATACGTTTCTTCTCTTTCTTTTACGATAGAAGTTTTACGTTCTTTACATTTCACCATATATATGATGAACGAAAGAATAATACCGAATGCAACAGCAATCATTAAATCGAACTTCACCGTTACAATCATCGTTACGAGCATAACAACGACATCACCTTTAGGAGTGACATGCATCTTTTTCATGCTTTCCCAATCGAACATTCCAATACCAGTTAAAATTAAAATACCTGATAGTACAGCAAGTGGAATATATTGTACGACCGAACCAAGACCCATAATAAAAATGAATAAGATAACACTATGCATACATGCCGAAAGTGCCGTTTTACCGCCACTTCTTATATTCACGATAGACCTTACAGTCGCACCTGCACCTGCTAATCCGCCAAACAATCCGCTCATCATATTACCGATACCTTGTCCAACGAGCTCTTTATTACTTTTATGACGTGTACCTGTCACATTATCCATTACGACCGATGTTAACAACGAGTCAATCGATCCTAATAAAGCAATACTAAGCGCTGGTAAAATAAGTGCTGCTATTCCTGTTCCACTTAAAGATGGAATATGAAGCGTAGGCATCGCTTCTGGAATGGTTCCAATCTTTTCAATTACTTTATTTAATGAAAGATTTCCGATAATCGGTAAATTTACTGTAAGTCCTTCGAGTAGGGAAGAAAATAAAGGTAGCAAAGCTGTCACACCGACTAGTGCTACTAAACTAGACGGAATCGCCTTAATCCACTTACCAGAAACAATCATTACAATAATCGTTAACACAACAAGTAGAAAACTATTTTGTACGTGCTTTATTTCACCTAAAATAATGATTAATGCAATACCATTCATAAATCCCGAAACGACAGGATACGGAATATATCGAACGTAAGAACCGAGCTTACATACACCGAATAAAATTTGAAATAACCCTGCCATCATAAAGGCAATAAAACTTGCCTCTAACCCGTGCGTCGCAATAACTCCTGTTGCGATAACGGTAATTGGTCCAGTTGGCCCCGTTACTTGCCCAGGTGTCCCGCCAAATAACGCTGCGAATAAACCTGCAAAAATCGCACCATACAATCCAACAAGCGCTCCCTCAGACGTTCCTGTCGCGGCAATACCAAATGCAATCGCAAGTGGTAACGCAACAATCGCAACAGTAAATCCTGCTAAACATTCCTTTACTATTTTTTGAAACATAAAAAAACCACCTTTGTATAAAGTCCATGTTCCATTGTACACCTAAAAAGATACATTCGTTAGCTCACTTTTTACATTCTCGTGACGTAAACGTATTCAATGAAAAGTTTCCCCCTTATCTTTGGAAACAATTGCAACTATGCTATAATGAACAAATTAAATCTTTTACTATATACTTGGAGGCACTATGCTAACTTTTGAAGAAAAATTATCGATTATTGAATCTTTCCCAGAACTAGAAAGAAAGAACGTATCATTAAAACGTGTAAACTTCCACTTTGAAGAAAGTCGTTTAGATAAAAAGAACGTTGTATTTCATTTACACCCAAATGGAAATGGATTTGTGTATGCAAGCGGTATTAAAGGTTACAAAACGGATGATAAGGGTATGGTTAACATCCGTGAGTTTTCAGCAGAAGAGTTACGTTCAGTAATTGAGAAATCAATTGACCTTCTATCACAAGAAGAAGTAGTAGCACCTGTAGAACCTGCAAAAGAAGAAGAATGGCAGAACGAAGATGGTCATATTCTTACTCTTATTTCAGAGGATGACATGTGGAACGTGTACGCTGGTGTAAACTTAGACGGTACATTCAACTCTTATCCAGAAGCTGCGGAATACCTTGATGAAGAAGGGTTTTCACGTAAATAAAAATAGAAACCTATTTCATCCAACGACTTTTATAGTAATCAAAAAAGACACTTAAGGTGTCTTTTTTTGTTATATAAACTCCTTTCTCACACTATCTCTATTAATTTTCATAAAATGATTCAGAGGAGGTTTATATGAATACAACTGCTAAATTAATAAATTGGAAAGAACATGGCGATATGATTATTCTAGAATGTGAATTAAATGGAAAACGCTTCGAGATATCAACATATAAACAACGAATATATAATGCACACCTTTTATCAGCTGACGTTTATATTCGTTTAGATTCATCTGATAATATAATTGGAATAAATATCTATAAAAAGTAAGAAAAGCCCCCTATTCCGTAAGCGGGCTTTATCTTTATTACAAAATGTTAGAGTATACTCTCTTTTTTTTCATACAGTTTATGTAATTATACATATTCATTAAAAAATACACTAAATGAATATTACATGTAGTAAAATATAACTTGTGGGCACGTTCTATAAAGCAGATTCTTTTAAAAGGCGTAACATATCAATTATTATAGGGGATGTGGCGTCACTTCGATATTGATCTCAAATCTCTTGTCTTTTGTGAACTAACAATCTAGTGTATATAGACGATTCTGCTTTATAGTGTGTGTTTACACTCATAACAAAGGGGTAATGGTAATACGGATAGATTCCGATTCGTATGAAATGAAATGGTTCAAGTCGGAGAGAGGCACCTTAAGGTGTCTTTTCTTTTTGGACATTACATCCATTTTGTTTTTCCACCTTATTTCAAATGCGCTAATTAACCTTCACCAAGAAGAAATGAGAATTGAAAAAGATATTGTTTCTTCTGTTTAATACAGAAAAATGAAGGATACCCCATAGATATGGGGCATCCTTCATTTTCTATTTTTTCGCACCTTTCAGTGACTCCCTCAGCACAAACTTCTGCAACTTCCCGCTCGCATTACGTGGAAGTTCATCTACAAATAAATAATGACGTGGACGCTTATAATCTGCTAATTCGTCACTTTCTTTGCAATACGTTTCTAAATCAGCTTCTGTTATTGTTTCATCTTTCTTCACAATAACTGCTACAACACGCTCTCCCCATAATTCATCTGGCTCACCAAGTACCGCCACATCTAATATACCGGGATGACTATGAAGGAAATCTTCAATTTCACGAGGGTAAATATTTACGCCACCGCTAATTACCATATCATCAACACGATCTGCAACGAATAAATAACCATCCTTATCAAAGTATCCTAAATCACCAGAATGATACCATCCTTTATACATCGATTTTTTATTTGCCTCTTCGCGATTATGATAGCCAGCCATCATAGTTGGGCCGCGTAAAATAATTTCTCCTACTTCATATGGAGGTAATACATCATCTGGTTCTGCCGGTGCATCCTCGTTCGGTTTCACAATACGAACTTCATGACTAAAGCATGGCGTGCCTGCTGAACCAGCTTTCGTAATTTGATCCTCCTCTACGAGAAACGCCACAACTGGTCCCATTTCTGTCATTCCGTATATTTGAACAAGGTCAATATAAAGACGTTCTTTACATTCCTTCACTAACGCCGGTGCCATTGCCGCTCCGCCATATATACCGATTTTCATTGAAGTTAAATCATACTGAATTAAATCTTTTTGCAACAACATATTCCACATCGTCGGTGCTGCAAAGAACGTCGTAATCTTTTCTTCTTGAATCGTATGTAATACTGTTTCTGTATCAAAATGATGCAAAATGACATTCTTTCCGCCAACTTGAATGCGTGGTATGATTCCGGCATTTAATTCACCACAGTGATATAAAGGTGCAACAACAAGCCCAACGCTATCTCTATTATATTTTAGGAAATACGTACAAATCATACTATGCTCAGCCATTTCACGATGACGATGTAATACGCCTTTCGGATGACCTGTCGTACCGCTCGTATAAAGCATTGAACAATAATCCATTTCATCAATTTCGATATTTACTTTCTCAGAAGATGCTGCATTCACTTTTTCATGGTAGGAACTTGCATAGGAAGGTTTATCGTTTTCTATAGACCAAAAAGATGTATTTGGAAAATCTCGTTCAATGATAGCAACAGTTGAATCAACTGCTTTTTCAAAGACAACGACTTTCGAGGATGCGTCCTGAAGAATATAAGATACTTCTTTCGCCTTTAAGCGGAAGTTAATCGGGTTAAAAATCGCACCAATTTTCGCACAAGCTAAGTAAACGTTTACAAATTCATGGCAGTTATATAAGTAAACAGATACTGTATCTCCCTTTCTTACTCCGTCTTCTAATAAAGCGTGTGCCGTTTTATTTATTTGTTCATCCCACTGTTTATATGTCCAGCGAATATTTTTTTCAGGTTCCACTAACGCCTCTTTATTCGTATACTTACCAACAGATAAATCAAAAATTCTCCCTATCGTCATGTACATGCCAACAATTTCCCCCTTTTCTCTTTCATAAATCTATCATTTCGTCTATAAGTAGACATTGTCCTTCAATGTTTTGACTAATTTTTCTGATTATTATCGACATAGTTTTACATACGGTACCGCTAGACGGTAAATGAAATTATATCGGCGATTTTTCGAATATATCGACTTACCGACAAAAACTGACAAGATATAATCGGCCCCCGTTACTGCAGGATAAAAAGAGGTTGTTCCGACTCGGAACAACCTCTTTCTTCTTATGCGAATAGCTCTTCTAAAATTTTCAATTTATCTTCTGTATATTTTACGAAGCCATCGTTATATGATTTTGGATCTTTCGGATTCGCGAAGTGCGTAATTGCCCCCGTCTTCGGATGAACAAATTTACTTGATGCACCGCAACCAAGTCCGATAATTGATTGTACTTCTTCCATAATGACAATGTTGTAAATACTTTCTTGCGTCGGCATTGCATAACCAACGTTCTCTAAGTTACCTAAAATATTCTTTTGACGATATAGGTAATATGGTACGTAATTATGCTTTTGCGTCCATTCTTCTGCTTCGTGCATCATCGCTGTAATTTCTTCGCGACCTGCTACTTTATATTTACGTTTGTTTTGCGTCATTTCAGAAGCACGTTTAAATGATAACGTATGAACTGTTAATGATTCTGGCATTAACTTTTCTGTTTCATCTAACGTATGCTTGAAGATATCTAACCCTTCACCAGGAAGACCAATAATTAAGTCCATATTAATATTGTTCATTCCCATTTCACGAGCTAAATGGTATTTCTCAATTGTTTCTTCTACAGTATGATGACGTCCAATTGCTTTTAGTGTCTCTTGATGGTATGACTGCGGATTAATACTAATACGGTCAATGTTCCATTTATTTAACACTTCTAGCTTTGCTGGCGTGATTGTATCTGGACGACCTGCCTCAACTGTAACTTCACGTACATTTTTCACGTCTGGGAACGCTTCGTACATTTCTTCATACAGCATATCCATCTCTTCTGCTGTAATACTTGTAGGTGTACCGCCGCCATAATAAATCGTCGTAACTTTCACACCTTTTTCTTTTAAAAACTTACCAATTTCACGAACTTCATAATGTAAACCACCTAAGAACGAATCAACAGACCCTTGGCGTCCATTAATCGCATAAGCCGGGAATGTACAGTATGCACATTTCGTTGGGCAGAACGGAATACCGATATAAATACTTACTTCTTCTTTCAAACGGTATAAATCCGGAACAACTGCTAATTGGCAATCAACAATACGCTGAAGAAGTTCAATTTTCTCTTCATGAATTAAATAACTTTCACGAAGTTCTTGATGCGCTTCTTCTTTTGACATACCATTTTGAAGCATTTTATGAAGAAGTTTCGTCGGACGTACTCCCGTTAAAATACCCCAGCTTTGTTCAAGTCCAGTTAACTGCTGAAGAACAGAAAGATATACATAAGAAACAACATGCTTCACTTGCTTCATACGCTCTTTTTCATCTGTGAAAGCAGATAAATCTTTCGAGAATGTTTCTTCATACACATTTCCTGTGCTAACATCCGTTAATCGAGCGGATGCTTTCACATTATCCTCAATGTGTATATCAACGATCAGATTCGCTTCCTCTTGTTCAAATCCAATCGTACTATCTTCAAAAAATAAGCCGCCAATATTTTGTAGCGGACGTAAAAAACGATCATCTTGTAACGTTTTAATTGAAATTAACACATTATCACCTTTTCATTTGCAAACTCTCTTTAGTTTACTTGAAGGGCGTTTACAGGTCAATACAGAAGGTTTTACCTGTTTCTCTTACATTTTTTCAAATAATTCTTTTTATGAATATCGCTCATGTATATAGACATCCTGATTTTCTCTTGTTAAAATTTATTAGTGTTAAAATCGATACATAGTGAAAATACAATATAAAAAGGAGGAATGTTAACACTAGATTCTATAATCTAATGTGTTAAAAAAAATATGAAAAAGAAATTTTATAGTGTTTTAACTCTCTCTCTTGCATTACAAACTGTTCTTGCACCTACTTATTCATTTGCAGAGAGTGCTGAAAAATCCGCCGAAGTATATACGGAGGATCAAGTTTTTAAAAGTATTAAAGAGCATGTTAATGAGCATAGTACTCATGAAGAAGATATCGAGGTTACTGGCCAATTCCTACTATACACTTCAAAAAAACATTCATTATATACCGCGAATGATTTAAAAAACAAATCGAATATCGAGATTACAGAACAAGTCGTAACGGCGACAAAGAAAAAAGGAAATGCTTACTACATAACGACGCCAACTGGCGCTGGATGGATAGATAACAATGATAATAGCTTAGAAGTTCAAGAGATTCATAAACTATCTAACCAAAAATTAATCGTAAAAGAAGAAGCTTCCATACATGCCCTTCCGTTCCAATCGTTTAAAGAAGAAGGGAAACTACAACCACAAGTCATTACTCCTACTGAACAAGCTGGAAATTGGTTTAAAGTCCAAATAAACGAAACAGCAAAATGGATTTATGCACCTTCTGCTACATTTGAAGGTACAAAAGCTTCATTATTAAAAAACAGTCGTACTGCTAAAAATAGTTTATTGAGAGCTCCGGAAGCTCTACAAACAAACAATATTTATGGCGTTACATTTAAAGAAATGATTGTCCCAAAAGGAAATGACGATATTCGCCCTGGCTACCCGATGGTACCTAAATATATTACGATTCACGAAACGGCTAATACAGCGAAAGGTGCCAATGCTCTAAATCATGCAAAATTCTTAGATAATCAAGCACGCGGAACAGCTGATCGCGCCGCATCTTGGCATTTCACAGTAGATGATAAAGAAATTTATCAACATCTTCCAGTAAATGAAGTTGGATGGCATGCTGGAAATAAAACTGGAAACTATGAATCTATCGGAATTGAAATTGCCGTTAATCAAGATGGAAACTATGAAAAAGCGGTAGAAAATGCCCGTAAATTGGCAGCTTATTTAATGAACGACTTAAATATTTCTCTAGATAAGGTCCAAAAACACCAATTTTGGTCAGGAAAAAACTGCCCTGCGTTTATGATTCAACGCGGACAATGGAATGCTTTCTTAAAAGGAACTGAAACATACTATAAGGAAAACCAAAAAAATCCCGTAACTGATGACATTACAGGTGGATGGTATGAACAAGACATTCGTCAATTAGCAGCTAGAGGCATTATGCAAGGAGAAGGGAACGGCAAGTACTTCCCAGAACGTCTTGTAACGCGTGCTGAATTTGCTACACTAATTACTCGTGCTTTACAATTACCAAGTGGAAACGCTAAGTTCACAGACTTAGAACAAGTACACCCATCTTTAAGAGACGGTATTAATCGTGCAGCAAGCGCAGGCATAATCCGCGGACGTGGTGATAATACATTTGATCCAAATACTACAATTACACGCGAAGAAGCTGTTATTATGATTGATCGTTCTCTAAAACACGCTGGTATTTTTGCAAAACAAGTTGAACTACCATTCGTAGACCAAAACTTAATTTACGCTAAAGAAGAAGTACAAAGAGTGTATGGATATGGAATTGTAAAAGGTAATGAATTTAATCAATTCGTACCAAAAGGACCATCACAACGTGCACACGCAGCTGCATTTATAAACAGAATGCTTAGCGTAATTGAAGCTTAAAATATTTATCTGTATTAATTTAAAAGGCATCAGAGATTGTATAATCTCTGATGCCTTTTATACATCTTTTAACTATTTTTAGCCATGAATCTTAAACGTATTCCTAGTAACAGAAGCATAAAACCGATGAATGGAACGTAATTCGTATTGTGTCCTGTAGCTGGAAGTTGTTGATTATTAGAAGAACCTTGTCCTTTTTCTGGTAAATTAGGTTTTTCTACTCCCTCACCTGGTTTTTCTGTTCCTTCACCCGGCTTCTCTGTTCCTTCACCTGGCTTCTCTGTTCCTTCACCTGGCTTCTCTGTTCCTTCACCTGGCTTCTCTGTTCCTTCACCTGGTTTTTCTGTTCCTTCACCTGGTTTTTCTGTTCCTTCACCTGGTTTTTCTGTTCCTTCACCTGGTTTTTCTGTTCCTTCACCCTGGTTTTTCCGGACCTTTTTCTGTATCTTTTTTATTTGTAATTTGAAGTTTTACAAATTCAATTTTTTCATTAGAAATCGTAAATTTCATTTCCTTATCGGATAAAGTATATCCTTCTGGCGCTTGGATTTCTTTTAAAGTGTAATCTCCTGGTTCTAACTTCTTAGAAGTCGCTTTACCGCTCTTATTTGTTGTTAATGTGTCGATTTTTGTTCCGTCTTTCCAAATTTCAAACACTGCGCCTGCTAATATTTTATTTGTATTATTAGCGTCTACCTTTGTAATTTCTAATTGACCTGTAATTTCTTCTTTCACTTTTTCATTCATAACTTCTTGTTTTACTACTTCATTTGCTACAACATTTACTTCTACTGTTACTTCTAACGCTTTATAACCTTCTGGTGCTTTCGTTTCTTCTAACGTATACTTTCCTGGCACTAAGCTTTCGAATTTCACAACGCCGTCTTTATTCGTTGTTTTCGCTTCTCCAACTACTTGACCAGCTTCGTTCTTTAATTTAAATTCCGCACCCGCTAGAACTTTTCCATTCTCTGCATCCTTTTTGATTACTTGTAAGCTTCCTAGTTCTTTTGCATTTTCTACTTGTACTTCTACTACTTTGTCCGCTTCCACAACGACTTCAATTTCTTCTTTTAGCAATTTATATCCTTGTGGTGCTTTCGTTTCTTTTAATGTGTACTTTCCTGGTTCTAATTTCTGTGAAACTACTTTACCAGTTTTATCTGTTCGTAACGTATCTACTTTTTTACCATCTTTATACACTTCGAATTCTGCGTCTGATAATACTTTCGTTTTATCTTCCGCATCTACTTTTACAATTTCGAATTGACCAAGACTCTTACTGTTCGTTACTTTTACATCAACAACTTTTTCACCGTCAACTGTTACATGAATTATTTGTTTTGTTAACTCATAACCTTCTGGTGCTTTTGTTTCTTCTAACGTATATTCACCTGGCACAAGTCCGTCTACTTTAACCGTTCCAGACTTATCTGTTGTAATTCCTTCTTTTACAACATTTCCTTTCGCATCTTTCAATGTAAATTCTGCGCCTGCTAAGCGTTTCGTTTGATCTTTATCATCCATTTTAATAATTTGTAGAGAACCTAAGATTTTTTCGTTTTCTGCCTCTACTTTTACTACTTCTTTCTCGTTTTGAATTGTTACTTTCCATTCTTTATTTGAAAGCTTGTAGCCCGCTGGTGCTTTCGTTTCTTTCACTGTGTATTCACCTAGCGGTAATTTTGGTGACATCACTTTTCCACTCTCATCTGTTTTCAGTTCCGCTACCTTTTTACCATCTTTATACACTTCGAATTCTGCGTCTGATAATACTTTCGTTTTATCTTCCGCATCTACTTTCACGATTTCGAATTGACCCGTTACTTTTTCATTCGTAACT
>NZ_JBXAHS010000001.1:1523768-1674092 GCF_058795355.1 Bacillus sp. GW823-FHT06A11
TCCTGGTTCTAATTTCTGAGAAATTACTTTACCAGTTTTATCTGTTCGTAACGTATCTACTTTTTTACCATCTTTATATACTTCGAATTCTGCATCTGATAATACTTTCGTTTTATCTTCCGCATCTACTTTCACAATTTCAAATTGACCTGTTACTTTTTCGGGGATCTTTTTATTCACCACATCTACAGTCAATACTTTATTAGCCTCTACATCAACAGAAACTGAACTAGATGATAATTCATATCCTTTCGGTGCTTCTACTTCTTTTAATGTATAGCTTCCAACTGGAAGTCGTTTCGATAAGGCTTCACCTTTATCATCTGTAACAATTTTTTCCACAACTTTCCCATCTTTATCGAGAACATCAAATTTTGCACCTGGTAGAAGTTGACCAGATTCACTATCTTTTTTCAATAATTTAAATTGGCCATTCTCTACTTTTTTCGTATTCTTCATAACAAGTTCAATTACGTTTGTATTATCAATTGTTACTTTGACTGGTGTATCAACTTTTATATATCCTTCTGGTGCATTTATTTCTTTTACAAAATAGTCACCAAGTGGTAAATCTTTAACTTCCGCAATACCCTTTTCGTTTGTTGTAACAGTAGCCACAACGTTATTATCTTTGTCTATAACATCAAATTTTGCGTCTTTTAAAACAATGTTTTCATCGTTTTCATCAACTTTTTTAATTTGTAAATGTCCTTTTTCAACTGCTGGTTTATTCCACTTTGGCCAGTTAAATTTAAAGTTATGAACCTCAAAACCATCTCTTTGGTGTAATCCTCCAACATAGGCTTGTCCATTAATAGAACCACCTTTTGTTTCTACAACTGCATTAGGTGCAAACACACTACCTACTACACCATAACCTTTAGTTGTTATCTTTGTAGCATTAGGAAATACCCAAATTACCTTACTAGCTAACTCAGTAAAAGATGAATTAGGATCGTATGCTTGAGATGTATTAATTAAATCCGTCGCCATCCCAGTATTTCTTGTATCATACAAAATTGCACCGCCACCAAAACTCACTTCTTCTGCATCTGAATAAATAACAATAAAGTCTTTATTCTCTACATTCGGAAGAAAAACGTCTTTTACATCAAATGCTTTCTTTCCCGTCTGGCCTGAAGAGACATAAATATTAGGGTTGTTTACATCTTCACCGATTCCAAAGCTCATATTAGGTTTTGGCTTATCAGTGTATAGTTTACTTGCATCCCCAATTACACCATCAACGTCTTTTCTAAATTCTTTAAACTTAGCATCAATCTCCGCTTGCTCTTTATAAGAGATACGGTCATATGACGTTTTCATTGCTCCATCTGGGTCACCGTCTTTTGTCATCGCCACTGTTCCATCTTGAATAATTACCTGTCCTGCTCCCGCTTTCGTAAATTGACCGCCTAGTAATAATGATGGATATCCTTCATCTACCCAAGTTGCTCCAGCTAAGTTATTTGCTCCAGTTGCAGCCGCTACGACTGTATAACTTGATGCGTTCATATTTTTCTGAACAGCCATCGCACCTTCAATATCCGCACTCGTTGCACTATGATCTCCAAAAATGATGGCGTTGTAATAAGATACATCACCTAAACCTTTTAATTCTGTTGTAGCTGCCTCTGCTTTTAATGGTAAATGGATTAAAAAATTCATACATATTAGTAATACAACTATTAAACTACTACTTAACTTTTTAATTTTTTGATTAAATGATTTCCTCAAGAAATTCATTCCCCCTTTTAAACTTCCTAAAACCACAAAAAGAAGTACATATCATATGTACCAAACCTTACTCACATTAACTTAAAATAATCCATTTAAATAAAACAAAGAAACACTACAACTACTTAATAAGATTGCTACAATTCATTTTTGAAATAATACGTGAACTAAACTGTCATGCGGAAATACTTTTACGTATGGGAGCCCAATAAAATTAATCTGAAGAATATTTCATGTGGTGTAACTGTTTTGGCAACATCATCCACTTTACATTAGTTTTCTAAAGGATTCAAGTGAATTGTATAGATTTCATACACAATTCATATTTTAAAACGCTTTCACTATTTTTAATAAGATAAACAAAAAAACGTAGCCAAAAAGCTACGTTTTTCTGTCATCGTTTCGGTGTATTTTTATGATTCTTCAAAAACGGAAGCGGGAATTGCTTACGGAAATGCTCTTTAATCATGTACTCTACACCGTTCTCACTATTTGAACGTGTAATCCAATCTGCTGCTTGCTTTAACTCTACAGGTGCGTTCCCCATCGCTACACCAAGTCCCACGTTTTCAATAACCTCTAAATCTTCCATACTATCTCCAATCGCAACCATTTCATTTAGCGAAATATTTAAATGCTCTCCAAGCAATTGTAATCCGCGTAACTTTGATACATTTTGCGGCAAGATTTCTATTCGTTTTGAATCACATTCAACATACTCTACATCTTGGAATGCTTTTCTTAATGTGTTTAGCCCGCGTTCTTTTTCACCTTTACTTTGGAAAAGAACATCAATTTTTGGCGCCGCTACCGGATGGTCACGAAGCGCGTCACCTAACGAATCTACAAATTGAACTGGATAAAATAACGGATCTGCGCTTGATAATACAGTGCGCGCAATTAAGTTTGGTGTATTTCTCTCACGATTTCCTATCGAAAACCGTTCATGAGAAATACGTACGTTACAATCAAAGTGCTCTAACACTTGCACAATGTTAAAAGTCTTCTCTTCGGACAATCTTCTTTGAACGTACGGCTTATCTAACGTTGCTGAAACGAAAGCACCACCATGTGTCACTAATATAGAATCTAATTTTAACGCCTTTGCTACTTTATGAGCGGATTGAAAATTACGGCTCGTAAATAACGTAACGTATACATCTTTTCTTTTCACAAATTCAATTGTTTCTCTTAATCCTTTTGCAATTTTTCCATTGTTGTATAGTAGTGTCCCATCTATATTAAGAGCTAGTAAGCGATAAATCATGTCGCACTCCCCCTCTTCGCTGTTGTACTCTATCCATAATTTATGAAATAAATGTAGCAAATAGAACGAGTTAGAATTACTACTGAAAATTTGGTTTACTATATACATATACACTTAGTAAAGGAGATAGTACAATGCAGGCACCTCCTTCTTTTTATGAAGGCGATACGTTAGAAGTCGCAAAAAAATTACTCGGGCAAAAACTTGTTCATATTGTAGACGGAATAAAGCGAAGCGGAATCATTGTAGAAGTAGAAGCATATAAAGGCCCAGATGATAAGGCCGCACATAGTTACGGCGGCAGACGGACAGATCGCACAGAAGTTATGTTTGGCGCACCAGGGCATGCTTACGTATATTTAATTTACGGTATGTACCATTGTTTTAACGTTATTACAGCACCAGTTGGCACCCCGCAAGGTGTTCTCATTCGAGCCCTTGAGCCAGTAGACGGTATTGAAGAAATAAAACTAGCGCGCTACAACAAAACAGACATTACAAAAGCGCAATATAAAAACTTAACAAGCGGTCCTGGCAAACTATGCCGTGCACTCGGAATTACTTTAAAAGAACGAGGCTTATCATTACAAAGTGACACATTGCATATTGAACTGGTCCCAAAAGATGAACATATATCATCACAATATAAAACAGCAGCAGGACCTCGTATTAATATCGACTATGCAGAAGAAGCTGTACATTATCCGTGGCGTTTTTATTATGACGGGCATCCGTTTGTTTCAAAGAAATAAACATATGTAAAGGGAGAGACTATGAGAGGCAAACCTGAACTAAAAATAGAATCAGAAAAAGTATATAAAACGAAGAAAAATCCAAATGGAATGTTTATAGCAAGAATACTACAAATTCCGAAACAAGAAGATAAACTAGACTTTGTCATTATTTTACAAAATAAAAAAACGAAAAATATTATTTATAACAAAGTTTTAGTAACAACAGATAACGACTATTATTCTTTCCGACTCGCTCGTGGGAATATTAAATGGTCATCCTTATATACTGTTACAGTATGGGATGGGCTTGGACATCAATTAGTAGAAGTATCAGCCTTAACTGGTAAAGAGAACTATTCTATTTCTGATGAGCATTATTCCGCATATCGGGAGTAACTCAAAATAAAAGAGAAGCCGAATTGGCTTCCCTTTTTACTCTGCACCTTCCGCAGTTGCAATATTATCCTCTAAGTTTTCTCTTGATAATTCAGCCGCCATAAAATCAGCTGTTTCTGGAAGTGCTAAATGCATATGAGCTTTTTGACAAATTTGGATCGTACAGTTTTCTATAACATAGTCGAAAACATGTCCACCTCCGCTTCTTTCATCATCAATATAATGTAAGTGGAATCCAGCTACACCAATACCTTGCGCATAATCTGGTGTCCAAAATCCAGCAAGCGTACCTTCTGTATTTTCAAATGAAAAGATTGGTTGTGATTTCGTCACTTCAACGAGCGGTGTATACGGTTTTTCTTGTCTTGGAACAGTTCTCGTTCTTACTTCACGGAACGTACCGTCCATTCGAATACCGTAAAATAAGTTTTTACTTGGCATTAATTCATGTAATAACGCTTCAACTTCTTCACGATTCATCGGATGCTCTACCGTATAACTCATTTCTTTTTCAAAAAACGTTACAGTCGCAAATGGCGTTGTTTCTTCTGGCTCTACTTTTTCCGCTGAACCGTCTGAACGTAAATGATAAAATTCATTATCAAATGCAATCATTTCACCATCTAATTGATCAAATGTGCCGATGCCAAAATCACCATGTTTTTTCAAATCTTCAAAGCTAATCACACCATCATATATACCATCTAATAGCGCAAGCATTGTAGATGTTTGATATACTTCATTACTCGTTTTCGTTTTTTTTGCATCAATATCAATTAATTGCGCAACAGTCATCTCAAATCTGCCTCCATTAGTTTAATTGGTTTGGTAATAATTTTTCGCTTAATTTAATATTGTCACGATAGTCAATTGGAATATCAATAATGACAGGACCATCTGCTGCTAATGCTTCTTTTAATACCCCTTCTAATTCATCAGGCGTGTTAACACGAAGACCTAACGCTCCGAAACTTTCCGCATATTTCACAAGATCAACATCACCAAACTCTGTAGCTGATGTTCTACCGTATTTCATCATTTGTTGGAATGCAACCATATCATATGTGCCGTCTCTCCAAACAAGATGGACGATTGGAGAATTTAAACGTACCGCCGTTTCTAACTCCATCGCTGAGAATAAGAAACCACCGTCACCTGATACGGAAACTACTTTTTTACCTGGTTCTACTAAAGTAGCTGCGATTGCCCAAGGAAGTGCAACACCTAACGTTTGCATACCGTTACTAAATAATAATCTACGTGGTTCATAAGAACGGAAACATCTCGCCATCCAAATAGAATGGGAACCGATGTCACATGTAACAGTTGTATCGTCACTAATTAAAGAACGAAGTGTACGAATCACTTGAAGTGGATGCGTAACACCCTCCGAAGCACGGTTCGGAACTTCTGCTTGTTCTGATAATTTCGCGCGTAATCGTTCTAATACCGCTTCTGATTTCGTACTTAATACAAGTTTCGGTAATTTCTCCGCGATGCTATTTACCGTTAAGGCAATATCACCAATTAATTCACGCTCTGGTTGGTAATCATGGTCGATATCTGCTTGATGGTCGTCAAGATGAATAATCGTTCTGTCGCCAAGTTTATTCCAGAATTTTGGATCATACTCGATTGGATCATAACCGATAGAAATAACAAGGTCTGCTTCTTCTAGTAAAATATCACCTGGTTGGTTACGGAATAATCCAACGCGGCCGAAGAAATGATCTTCTAACTCACGTGAAATCGCACCAGCTGCTTGATATGTTTCAACAACAGGAAGTTCTGTATCCGCAATTAATTTACGAACAGCTTTCGTCACTTCATTTGTGCTCGCTCTCATACCAAGTAGAATAACTGGTAATTTCGCTGATTTTATTTTTTCTACTACATATGTAATATCATGTGTGGGAGCGATTCCAAGCTGTGGCTTAGAAAGCGCACCGATAGACTCTACAGTTGTTTCCGCAGTCATAACGTCTTGCGGAAGACTTACTAAAGTAGCTCCCGGATTTGTGGAAGTCGCACTTCGAAATGCATTACTAAGTGCTTCTGGCACATTATCAGGATGCTCTACTTCTACGCTATATTTTGTGATTGGTTCGAATAGTGCAGCATTATCCATAGATTGATGCGTACGTTTTAATCGATCCGTACGCGGTACTGCACCAGCTAAAGCAACAACGGGATCACTCTCCGCATTCGCAGTAACAAGACCTGTCGCTAAATTTGATGTCCCTGGTCCTGAAGTTACAAGACATACGCCCGGTTTCCCTGTTAATCTACCAATAGCAGCTGCCATAAATGCTGCATTTTGTTCATGACGACAAACGATTAACTCTGGTCCTCTTTCTTGCAATACATCAAATACAGAGTCAATCTTTGCTCCTGGAATACCGAAAACATGTGTAACACCTTGTTTAATTAAACAATCAACAACAAGATCTGCTCCTTTTGTTTTTGTCTTCACGTCGTTTGCTTTTACACCTGTACTCAAAACTAATCATCCCTTTATTTCATAATGTGTGTAATAAAGATTTTAATTTCACCTAGTTAATTAAGCTGGTGAAGTATCATTTATCATTATATTACAAATGCATTATTTTTCCAACAATATGAATTCGACATTATTTTGACAAGATTTAAAGAATACGCTTACAACCTTTTGTTTATCTTAAAATAACATTTTTATATCTCTTCTAAAAATGTACAAAAATACTTCCACCTATTCACATTATTAACAAATTTATAGTACCTTGCAAAGAATAATAGTAAGTGATATATTTGTAAATAATGGAATACCCATTATTTGGAATGTTATTCGCAATTAGTATATCTCCTTTCAAAAAGTAGATATAGATTGTGTGTGCTGTTTAGAAAAAAGATAGGATTTTCAGCCATAATTCATCATTTTATAAAGGAAAGTGATCGTTATGAACAAAAGTGAATTTTTAGAACAACTTAGTTCTTCCCTACGGAATATGCCTAATTCAGAAAAGGAGGATATTATCTCGGAGTACGAAACTCATTTTATTAGTGGTAAACAAGATGGAATATCTGAAGAGGAAATTTCTAAAAAGCTAGGAAATCCTAAAACTATCGCTAAAGAACTTAATATTTCATATGTAATAAGTAACGCTGACAATAGGCGTAGCCTAAAAAATATTATGACAGCACTGTTTTCTGTTATGAGCTTAAGTATTTTAAACTTTATATGTATCATTATCGCCTTTTTCGTACTACTCTTTTTATTACCGATTCTTCTAGCACTTATCATTGCCACGCCAGTATTAATTATTTCGTCTATTTTATTAATAGGATTAGGATTCTTTAAAGGGTTTCATCAAATTAGTTATTCCGATGTTTATAATGTGTTCATCGCTTTTTGCGTCGGTTTACTCATATCCGTCATATCTTATCAAATGGTAAAACATCTATATGCACTTTTAGTAAAGTATTTGAAATGGAATATTGCTATTTTACAAAGACACTAATGAATGTAAAAGGAGATTAAAATGAAGAAATATACTTTATATTCACTCATGCTACTTACTCTTTTATTTCTATCAGCTTGTTCAAACAGTGTACAACCTAAGGAAGAAAACGATGTACAATCTATTAAAGATGTTGCTATTAAAGTTCCAGAAAATATATTTAGTTCCTCAAAGAAAAATGAAAATATTAGTGAAGACGAAATGAAACAAAATATAAAAAGTTATTTAAATTATAGCGGAGAGTTAGACGAAAATATCGTTCCACTTTCATCAGCCATGTCTGATGAGAATGCCACGAAATCTGACCGAGAGAAATTAAAACAACTAGTAGATTTAGCACAACAAAACGACGCGAACTTCCATAATTTTATTAGCAACAATACGATCCCCGATGATTACAAAAAGCCTTCAAAAGAAATATATGAATTTATTTCATCATCTACAGCACTTTCAGTAGAACTAGAGCAAGAGTTAGACAAACTCGCTCAAGATGGTAACTTATTCAAAACTGATTTCTCTTTTACAAAGCGCTTTGAGAAAGTTAATGGCAGGAAGCAAAAAGAAATTGAAGAGTTTTTGAAGGAAAAAAACATTAAAACTGAGTATTTCAGTAAGTGATAATACATGTTAGATCATACATTCCTCTTTAAAACATTCACCAACATATGGAAATTTCAAAGAGACTTTATTATGTGTAAGGATGCACTTCATCCGTTTCCTATAAAAAAAGGCCTCCTTAAAGGAGGCCCAAGCAAAAACAACAAACGCAAAATAACAACAAATAATGGACGATAAAATCACTATATTGACAAAGTATAGGATTTTTATCAATTGGAGTAACTCAACCCTAAATTACTCTTTTAACAATGCAATACTAATAACTTATTACAGCAATTTTTTACCGTGTCTTAAATAATTGACTGTCTTTCAAATAATTCTATTTATATTGATTGTTATTAATTAGTATATACTTGAATACGACTATACATCCTAATAAAAGGCAATATATTAAGCTGTTAGTCCTCGCGAGTTTATTTTGCCTTTAATGTAACTATACTATATTCTTCCATTTATATCACCGAACATTCCTCTCGTATTCACGCATTTTTCTTGCGTGAATACCGCAACTTAATAAAGAGCTACATTAAAAATTTATAGTTGGAATAAACCATAGTTCTTTCGCCTTTTGTACTGCTTCCATTCTTGATGAAACTTGTAACTTATGAAATATGTCGGTCAATTTATATTCTACCGATCTTTGACTTAAGTTTAATATTTCGGCAAGCTCTCTATTTGTTTTTCCTTTACCAACTTCAACTAGAATCATCTTCTCTTCATCATTTAAAGAAATTATATTTTTCATTTCGCCTTCTACATTTATATTAGATGCATTTTCTACTATCCTTAACTGTCTTACAAGTTGATGAGAAAGAACTACTTCTTTTTTCACTGCATGGCGGATTGCGTTTACCACTTCTTTCTCAGAAGAAGTTTTACTTAATACACCAAGTACTCCGTTATCTATTAATAAATTATAATGTGCAAGCACATCAAATCCTGTAAAAATAAGAATAGCTGCTTCTGGTTGCACACTAAGTATATATTTAGAAAGCTCTAAACCATTTATTTTTGGCATTTGTAAATCTATTAAATATACATCATACTGTTTATTATGCATAACTTCTCTTATTTCTTCACTATCATGGAAAACATCAGCCTCTATATCATCATATCTTTCAATTAATGCTTTAGTCCCTAGGCCAACTGCAACGTGATCATCTACAACAAGAACAGAAATCATTTTTTCATCCCTTCCACATCTAAAGATTGAATCAATTAATCAATTTTCATACTAACTTTAATCTTTAATCCATTATTCACCTTTGAATCTATTGACATTTCTCCACCTAAACTATGAATTCTAGCTACAATCCCGGATAAACCTAAACTACTATAAGAATGATTTAACTCGTCTAAATCTATCCCCATTCCTATCCCATCATCATCATAAGTTAAATTCAAATATCCATTTTGCTCATATAATCGAATTGTAACTTTAGAAGCTTTTGAATGCTTTAGTGCATTATTTAATAACTCCTGAATAATTCTATAAATTGCTTGTTCATATTCTACATTAGGTAGAATAATATTATCTTGAATTTCATAATAGAAGAAAAATGTAGCTTTAAGATTTACTTGTTTAAATAAATCTAATAATGCTTTTTTCAAACCTAATTCATATAAAAATGGAGGACGTAAGTTATTACATGTTTCACGAATGACATAAATATGATCTAAGACATCTTCATACACTTCGTTAATTATTTTTTTCATATCGACATCTGGAATATCTTTATGATATTCCTCTAATTTCCTAGACAAGCGTATTTGGTCTTGTAATACACCATCATGAATATCACTCGCCAAATTTGTCCGCTCTTTTTCAGACAAATTAAATAGTAACTTTGAAAGCCAAATTGGAGGCTGTTTCGGTTCATTTATCGTTTGCAACTGATTCACTAATTCTTCCACTTGATATGAGCATTCTAATAATAAATCAGCATAACTACACAATGTCTCTAACCATCCAATTTCTTGAATGTTCAAACCTCTCCTATTATTAGATTTACATAACAATATAATCATTGTTTTTGCTGAAATGGACAAAACAAACACGAAATGATCTTCTAATTGTATAATGGAACCAACAGTATATGTCTCTAACTGATATCCATTCAATTGCTTTAGCACATCTTCAGAAACATATCCATCCCCAATAATTTGGAGCGAATTATCCCCTTTACTCACTTCAATACAGCATATTTCTTCTATTCTTAATACATCATTGATTTCTCTCTTTATGCTAACAATTAAGTTTGAAAACTTATATTCATTTTTTGCCTGATGTAAAAATCTATGTAAACTAAACTGATAATTTTTCTGAGAATGATATAATTTTTTCCTTAATTTAAAATCCAAATAATCCTTTATAAAGCAAGAAAGCATTAACGAAACAAACAAGATACCAGCAAATCGAATAACATCTAATATGTTATCGCTAGTATTGTGGAAAATTAAAATCCCTAGTATAACGATGAAACCCGTTAGACATATCGACAGTAAAGCATAATATTGAACTCTATGAATAACAAAATTATAATCAAATATTTTCCCTTCAATAATCATATAAAAAATACAAATTGGAACCAATAAAAAAAAGATCGCTGTCGTCTCGACACTTATTATTTCTTTGTAATTTATCAAATTAGGAATTAAAAATAAGAATATAAATGGCATGGCTGATATGATTGTGCTCATAATAATAACTCTTATAAACTTAAAATAATAACTTTTTCTACTTTTAAAATAAAATCTAAACAATACATATACTGTTAATAAAAACAAAACAGAACTTAACAATATAATATAACTCGTCGATAAATCATTATATTTTAAATAAATAAAAATGGTTAAACAAACTAAAATAAACGCTATTATATTTATGTAGATTAATTTTGTTTTTGTTATAAACCTTATCTTCAAGTTTTTCGTAAACATGTCCATAAATTTTATAAAAAAGACAACTGAGTACGTTAAAGAAATAGCAACTACAATATACGCTATTGAATCTTTTCGTAACCCCGCCATAATACTAATGTAACTCATTCCTAAACAATGCAGAAAATAGATTAAATCTTTCGTTCCTGCATTCAAGTATGGAGCACGTATTAAAATATATGTAGCCACAAAAAAACACGTTAGATAAAACACAGTTGGTAAAAAAAGATGATAAACCAATTGCTTATCGTACGGATTATACTCTACTTTATATTCTTCTATTGTTCCCCCTTTCTTCATTGTAATTTTCTTTACCCTTTCAGTAGCACCATATAATGAAATATTAGAGTTATCATCAGGGAGAATCCCATCTATTTTTTCAATAATATCCCCGACTGCTAGATCTTGTTCTGCTGCCCAGCTATTTTTCACAATATTATTAATCACCAAATGATTTTCTTGATGCTCTATCTCAATCCCTATCCTAGGATATAACATAATTTCGATTGCAAAATAACTAAATAAACTAAGCGATAGTAACGTTACAATCAATTGATATTCATACTTAAATACTCGAATCACTTTTGTACAAAACTCCTTTTTAACTACAGCAATAACTCCATTTTCCACATTTTGTCATCATAAATTAAAGCATACACATTTCATTTAACGGTTATAAGCACAAAAAATATAGTTATCCTCTAATATAGAATAACTTTCACATTATCATTCACATTTGTTAGATAGAATTTATCATTCATTCAATAAATCTCTACTTTGTTAGTTGTAATACTAATATTATTTATCCTAATTTCAGACTCATTTATAAGTAAAATTCCTAATAGCTGAGAATTTTGATAAAAAATCACTTTCCATCATCACATGTACCAACTTTTTTAATGATATTTCATATTTAAAGTGATATAACTCGATACAACGCCTCACAGTTCACCTTCCTCCTTGTCCTAATATGTAATTTTAAAGAAAAACCTTAGTTAATACTAATGAAAGTTTATTCATATTTCATCAAAAATTGATTACGCTTTACCGAACATGAATTATTCGGATATATAATATAAAACGTACAGTTCCCCTTATTCCAAATATAAGCCTTTTTCTACAACAAAAAAGACGCTCCTAAACTAGGAGCGTCTTCCACTATTAAGCTTGTTGTTGCGCGCTATATAATTCTTCAAGTGGCTTCATGATAATTTTGTTAACGTCACCGATTACAACGTTTAGGCGTTGCTCAGTTTCCATTAATTTTGTAATTTTAGCATCTTGTTGAATGCGAGCTACAACTTCTTGTGCTTGTTGGTTGTCTTCTTCAGTGATTTCTTGGCCTTGCATCATTTTTTGTTGTAGGCTAAGTTGCATTGTACGGAACTCATCGAATAAATTCTTTGAAGCTGTGTCAGCTTGAACTGCTGTGTAGCTCTCTTTTAAAGTTTTGAAGTCTTCGTTTTCAGCGATTGCTTTTTGTAATTCATATGCAACATCATGAATGTTCTTTGTCATTTTATTTTTCCTCCTTTAGAAGGCTAGCGCTTTTCATACGCACTGCCTTTTCAGTGCATTTACATACGCACCTCTTCTTACCATATCAAACTATGCAAGAGATGTGAAGAAATTTCACTTTTATTTCTATGTACTCACCTTATTATCTAAGAAACAATAGTAACAATCCTTGCATGAGACCGATCATTCCACCTAATAATGCTCCTAAATACGTAATCATTTTCAATTCGTTTTTCGTAATAGACAGAACTAAGTCTTCTAATCTTTCTGTTGAGAATGTAGACACTTCTTGCTGAACAATTTCCGCAAGGTGTAGATTATTTAGTATACTCTCTACGTTTTCTGTTCCCCACTTCAAGCCTTTCTTTACTGCACTCGGAACCACTTTTTCAATAATTGTTTCTCGAACCGGCTCACATACTTGCTGAACAGATTGATTTAAAAACTTACTCACTGTTTCCTCTACTTTAACTGCTGACAGCACGGAGCTTACAATCATTTCTTTCTCTACAAATGCTTCTAATTCTTTTACATCTCTTCCTTTTAACTTTTCCCACTCTTTTTGCAGTACGTCAGTTAAAAGCTGCTTTGTACCATCTTGACCTAAAAACTTAATAACTTCTGGCTGCACACGATCCACTACACTTACATTTCCTAAAAACATTCCGACTAAGTTAAGTAGCGTTCCGCGAGAAGCAAAGAAATCATCAATCATTTTTGAAAGACGTGCTTTCCCTTCTTCACTTTCAAAAAAGCTAATTCCTCGCTCTAAAATAAACGCCGAGACATTCGGAATCGCATTCTCTACTTTTTCATTTACAGAATGAGGTAAAGCCTGTTCCCATGTATATGTATAATACTCTGCTAAAAATGCATGAATTTTTTCTGTAATAACATGTTCGATTTTTCGAGTCGCTTCTTCTTCTACATGCGCTACATTCCATTTTTCTAACATATGTCGCAGTGATTGTTCATTCGTAATTACTTTATCCACTTCCACTTGCGCCCAGTGAATTAAACCTTTTTGAAACTCTTCATTTGTTAGCTTTTTTCCAATTCCTTCTGGTGTTAACAAATGTTCTACAACCATATTTCCTAATTGAACAGCAAGTTCATCACGACGCTTCGGAATTAACCCTGGTGTAAATGGAACTTGAAACTTTCCGATATAAATAGGACGATGAGGACGAAATAACATTTTTATCGCTAAATGATTCGTATATCCCCCAATAATTGCTCCGAGTCCTGTCGTCGTTAACATATTTAACCATATATTCATTACAATCAACCTTTCACTTCTCCAAAACTATAGCATATCATCATACGGACAAAAGTATAATGGTATAAAAACGTATTTGCAATATATAGCTTCGCCTATTATGCAAATAGTAGTAAAGGAGTGATTTCGTTGGTTCTCGGTCTTTTAGCTTCTAAACTTCATTACGAACAAACGTATTACACCGAAATCGCTAAACGCGCTCGGCTTTATCATAATGTCGTTGCCCAGTTTACGCCATTTTGTATTGATTCTAAAACAGACCTTATTTCTGGTCTTATTTACGATACAGATACAGGAAAATGGAAAGAGCAAACATTCCCTATTCCTTCTTATATATATGATCGTTATTCTTTTCACGAGGAAACAGACTTTGAAAAAGCAAAATCAATTATTCACTCTTTGCACAATCGTCCTTCCACTACCTTTTTAAATAACACACTTATTAATTTAAGTGAACTACATGATTTATTTCTCACTAATAAAAAACTGTCTCCTTATATACCAAAATTTGAAATTGCAACGATACAAAACATTTTCAAACTGTTGTTAAAAACTAAAGATATTATTATACGCCCCACTAATATACATTCTAAGGATAACTTATATCGAATTGCTTACAAAAATAAAACGTTTCATATCGATACAGTAAATGAAAAATACCATACTTCTATTACAAACAAACGGACAGACGAATTTATATCTTGGTGTAAATCTAACATACGTTCATCCCGTTACATAGCACACACTATGCTACAACCACCAAACCAATTAACATATCCACTCCACATTCGAACCATTTTGCAAAAAAACAAAGAACAAACCTGGAATGTTATAGGTCAATTTATACAAAAAAGCTCATTTCCTAATCAACTTTTACCCTCAACAACGGACGATGATTCATTACATTCATTTTCAAAAATTAAATACGTACTATCTAGTACGGGTGTGCAACTATTGCAAGATGCTTTACACGACATTGTAAATGAAGTATTCCAAACACTAGATCAGTCTTATTCTTCGTTATTTGAACTAGAACTTTCCACAATTATGGATCAAAAAGGCGCAATTTGGCTTATGTATGTCAACACAATTCCCCCTTACGAACAATACATTCGTCATAGTGATTCATTAGCTGAAAAGATATTTCACGGACCACTTAAATTCAGTCGCTTTACACCATAATGAAAGGAGGTAAACCTATTTTGAAAGAACATATATATACATTAAACATTTCAGATGAACATCCAAATAGTATTACTTTACCTTACGTTTTTTCTATTACGCCACCTATTACATCCCTCTCCTTCGGTATACGTCACATTGCAAGTGAAGAGGTGAAAATTCATTATTCCTTTACTCGCGAAATTATTATCGGAAAACATATTGCCGAAAAACTTTTACTACCTCAATCCACTACTATTCATGCATTCACACAAAACCAAACAATTATTTTCGGACCATTAATCGGCATTTTTACAACTGGCTTTAACGATGATTCTTCTAACCCTTTAGGAAATCGTTCAATTGCTCTCAGTGAGTTGTTAACACCACCATTCTCATTACGACCGTTCGTATTCGTCTTTGGCGTTCAGCATATAAACTGGGAAGAAGAAACGATTGAAGGATATTTCTTTCAAGAGAAACAATGGATAAAGAAAAAGGTCCCTTTACCAAATGTTATTTACGATCGATTACCGAATCGACAAGCAGAAAATTACAAACCGATCGTCAGAGCAAAAAGAAAGTTAGAACATGACTACTCCATTCCATGGTTTAACCCAGGATTTTTCAATAAATGGGACGTTCATCAACTTCTTATAAAAGACGAATCAATTAGACACTTATTACCAAACACAGAAGCATTTCAGCATTTTGAACAAGTAGAACGGTTTCTTGGCACGTATAAATCTGTGTACATGAAACCAATACACGGGAGCTTTGGTAGAAATATTCATCAAATATTTTATTCTCAAACAGAGAATTGCTACTACTGTCGTTATCGCGAAAATGAAAAAAATAAACTGAGAAAGTATCAATCATTAGAAACTCTTCTAAACCACGTATTAAAAGGACATGATTTAAAAAAGTTTATCGTACAGCAAGGTATTTCATTACTTCGCTTCGATGGGCAACCTGTTGATTTCCGCATTCATACAAATAAAAACCATTTCGGTAATTGGATAGTTAGTGCAATCGTCGCCAAAATCGCCGGCAAAGGCAGTTTAACAACGCACGTAAATAGCGGCGGTGATACAAAATTGCTACAAGAGCTTTTTCCAGATTCAACGAAACAAGTTCAAATTGAAAATAAATTAAAACATACTGCCTTACAAATAAGTTACGCGCTCGATGAACAAGTAACCGGAAATATTGGAGAAATCGGTTTTGATATCGGTTTAGACACAAAGGAAAATCCGTGGCTCTTTGAAGCTAACTCTAAACCTGGGCGAACTGTATTCCAAGATGAAAAATTAAAAGAACAAAGTGAAATGACGCGCCAATTATTTTACGAATATGCCGTCTACTTAACTGAACATTCTTTACGTGATACAAAAGAAAAAATGTCTCAAATAAAATCAGGGACTTCATCAAACACCGAACATATCCCTTCTCCTATGATTCACTCACAAATACAAAAACAAAAACTTCCACCTAGATAATAAGGTGGAAGTTTTCTATTTACACAAGTTTCACTACAACCTCAGTTTCCACGTTACATACTCCGCAATAAAAAATATGATTGCAATATTCATTTGAATTATTATGCGTTAAACCATCTACTGCACTTAATAATTCTTGATCCATATAGGCACTATAATCGTCTATGTAATCTACAGACTTCCCATAATCTTGGAGTATACTTTGGCAATTTTGACAAGAATATGTTTGTGATTCTAATGCGTTGCAAAGCGGGCAAATCCCCATCATGATTCCTCCATACGTTATCGTTTAAAGCCTCTCTTTTTTAGATTGAAGAGAGCACCTACCCATGCATAGGAGCGGTCACTCCATCCCTACTTAAAAATAGAACTATGAAGTCGCTACCGATTTCATTTCAATAAATCATAAATAAGAAGCTAATAATTAGCCTACAAGTAGCAGGCTACAATGAGAAAATTATATTTAATATCCTCCTTAGTTTGGCCTGTTTTCTTAAAAATACAACGATTACTCTTATTTCATAATTTACGAAATCAATACGTTTTTTTGACAAAATTTACAAATTATTATTTTGTATATCTTTCTAGGTAACATCCATACTATGAGTACAAACTTAATTACCGATGGATTAGCGCCAACCGGGGCGATAATCTGGTTCAACTCCAGCTAGTCCAACCAAAAAAAATTTTTATAACTCTAAGGAGGATATATTCCTATGGCAAACCAAAATTCTTCAAATCAATTAGTAGTACCAGGTGCAACAGCTGCAATCGATCAAATGAAGTACGAAATCGCTCAAGAATTTGGTGTACAATTAGGAGCAGATTCTACGGCTCGCGCTAACGGTTCAGTTGGTGGAGAAATTACAAAACGTCTAGTTGCAATGGCTGAGCAAAGCCTTGGCGGATTCCACAAATAAATATATATGGCAAAAAGGTCTCAAGGCATATGCCTTGAGACCTTCCTTAATTTATTGCAACATTTGTAAAAACTTCTTCGTACGTTCTTCTTTTGGATTTGTAAATACTTCTTCTGGTGTACCTTGTTCGACAACGACACCACCATCCATGAAAATAACACGGTTGGCAATTTGATGTGCAAAACGCATTTCGTGCGTTACAATAACCATCGTCATGCCTTCTTTAGCAAGTTCTTTCATTACTTTCAAAACTTCTTGAACGAGTTCAGGATCAAGCGCTGAAGTCGGCTCATCAAATAGTAACACTTCTGGCTCCATCGCAAGCGCACGCGCAATTCCAACGCGCTGTTGTTGTCCACCTGATAATTGGAATGGATATAAATCCACTTTATCTGCTAAACCAACTTTTTCAAGGAAATAGTTTGCTTTTTTCTTTGCTTCTTCTTTCCCTACTTTTTTCACTGTAATGAGCCCTTCCATTACATTCTGAAGTGCTGTTAAATGAGGGAATAAGTTATGGTGCTGGAAGACCATACCTGTTTGTGTACGAAGATTTACAATATCTTTCTTCGATACTTTTTGAGCGAAATTAAGCTCTTTATTACCGATGCTAATATTACCAGCATCCGGTGTTTCTAGTACGTTGAGACAACGCAAGAATGTCGTTTTACCAGATCCAGACGGCCCAATAATAACAACAACCTCGCCCTTCTCAACTGATAAATCTATATGCTTTAGTACGGTATTATCTCCGAAACTTTTTTGTAAGTGCTGAATTGAAATCATAAAAACAAAAACTCCTTTTGTAAAAGGATTATTTTAACGTATAGCGTTCTGAACGCTTTTCTAACATCTGTTGTACGATTGATAATAAGAAACAAATAACCCAATAAATAAGACCTGCTTCGAAATAAACAATTAAAAACTCATAGTTCATTGCCGCAATTTCCTGCGCTTTTCGGAACATTTCTGTTACTAAAATTAACGATGCTAATGAAGTATCCTTCACTAAGCTAATAAATGTATTCGAAAGCGGCGGGATTGATACACGCGTTGCTTGTGGTAAAATAACACGTTTTAACGCTTGCGGGTATGTCATCCCAATTGTGTAAGCTGCTTCCCACTGCCCTTTCGGAATGGAAAGGATAGAAGCACGAATAATTTCCGATGCATATGCACCGACATTTAATGAAAATCCAACAACTGCTGCTGTATATGGCTCAACTTCAATATTAAGAGTTGGAAGTCCATAGAAAATAATAAATAATTGTACAAGAAGTGGCGTTCCGCGAATGATAGATACATAGATACGAGCAATCCATTGTAAAATACGACTACCAGAAATACGTGCGAGCGCTGTTAACGTTGCCAGTATAATCCCGATAATAAATGTAATAAGCGTTAATGGAATTGTTGTAAAAACAGCTTCCTTCAGCATAGGCATGAAGGAAGTCTGCATAATATCTATCCAAGTAGACAATCGATCTGAAACCAATGCACTACTTAGATACATTTTCACCGAACCATTTTTTCGTTATTTTGTCATACGTACCGTCTTTTTTCATATCTTCTAACGCTTTATCTACTTCTTGTACAAGCTTATCGCTACCTTTACGGAATAAGAATCCACTTTCTGAAGCTTCTTTTTCAGTATCTACAATTTTAATTTTCGCATCTTTTTTCGTTTCTAAATAATTTAATACTGATAACTTATCATTAATTGTAAAATCAACGCGTCCTGAAGCTAATAATTCTGCTGCTTGGCTAAATCCTTCTACACCAATAATTTCCGCACCATTTTTCTTAGCGATATCTGCATAGTTACTCGTTAAAGATTGTGCTCCTTTTAATCCTTTTACATCAGCAAATGTAGCAGGCTTATCTTTATCTTTTGCAATAACTAATGCCGCTGAAGATGAAACGTATGGCTTAGAGAAATCGTATTTCTTTTGACGATCTTCACGAATACCAACTTCGTTTGCAACCATATCGAAACGTTTTGCATCAAGACCAGCAAGTAAGCTATCCCATTGTGTTTCTTTAAATACAGGCTTTACACCTAAACGTTTTGCAACTTCTTCTGATAGTTCAACATCGAATCCAGTTAATTTATTGCTTGAATCGTGGAACGTAAATGGTGGGTATGTACCTTCTGTACCAATTACAAGTTCACCGCTTTGTTTAATCTTTTGTAACGCATCTTGACTAGCTGTATCTTTTTTCTCTTCTTTACCGCAGCCGGCTACAATCCCGATCGCTAATGTAGTTACTGCAAGCACTGAAAATAATTTCTTCATGATTGTAATCCTCCAAGTATTCTGATAGGAATTTAAAAACTATATTGATTGTATGCAATCTTGAACAATTTTTCAATGAAAATGTTCTTATTTAGTTTATCCTTTTTCTTCATAATCAAACAAAAGGGAAAAATAACGCCACATACAAAAAATAAGTAACATTTTTTAATATAGCATCAATTGTAGGAAAGGTAAAATAATACTTCTTATTATGTACCTTTATCGCCGACATTTTGCCAACAAAAAAGAACTTGCAACAATCGCAAGTTCTTCCCCGCATTAAGCGCTCTGGTTTCCTTCCATTTGCGTTTTATACATATCATAATAACGCCCGCGCTTTTTCATGAGTTCATCATGAGAGCCTTTTTCTAAAATGGTTCCTCTATCGAGCACAATAATTTGGTCTGCGCTTTTAATCGTTGAAAGACGATGAGCAATAATAAATGTCGTTCTTCCTTTTTTCACAACTTCTAGTGCTTGTTGAATCATCGCCTCTGTTTCTGTATCAATACTAGACGTTGCTTCATCTAGTATTAAGATAGCTGGATCAAAAGCAAGCGCCCTAGCAAACGAAATAAGCTGACGTTCTCCAGTGGAAAGCGTACTTCCCTTTTCTGTAATTTCTTCATTTATATTGTTTGCAAATCTTTCAGCACCAACATCATGCAATGCTTTTATGATACGCTCTTTTGAAATTTTTTCGTTCTCTAAGCTTACATTGGAAGCGACCGTCCCGCTAAATAAAAACGGGTCTTGCAATACGATTCCCATATGCTCACGAGTTGCTTGTTTCGGCATTTCTCTTACATCGTGACCATCAATCGTAAGCCTTCCTTTTTCAAACTCATAAAATTGAAAGAGTACATTCATGATAGAACTTTTTCCTGATCCAGTATGACCGACAAGTGCCACTGTCTCGCCTTGTTTCGCTTCAAAAGAAATATTTTTTAACACCTCATCTTTTCCATTATAAGAAAATGATACATTATCAAATTTTACATTTCCTTTTAAACGAGGCATACGTTCTTCTTCTACCGCTTCCCCTTTTTCCTCTAACAATTCAAAGACACGTTCTGATGCAACGCGCGCTTGCTCTAAATTGGCAAGCTGGTTCACCATATTCGTAATTGGCGAGAATAATCGTGTTAAATAATCGACGAACGCATACAGTACCCCAAGTGAAATAATACCTGTAGCACTTAATGACGCACCGCCAAAATACCAAATCACTCCTGTGAAAGCGATATTTCTTAATACGGATACCAAATTGTGTGAAGTTGCTGCATTTAAATTTAAAATTTTATTTTGATACTTAAAATAATCGCCATTTAATTCTTCAAACTCTTTTTTCGTTTCACGCTCTTGACGGAACGCTTGAATAATCGGCATCCCTTGAATGGATTCATTCACCGTTCCATTAATATCAGATAAACGAGAGCGCATTTTATGATTATATACAGACGCATATTTTCTATAAAGAATCGCCCAAACAATTAAAATTGGGATAATTAATAAACATAATGAAGCGAGCTTCACATCTAGTAAAAATAGCGCAGCGAATATCCCAATAATATAGATGATACTAGAAACGAATGTTGCCAGCACCGTTACATATAAATCACGAATGGCCTCTGTATCATTCGTCACGCGCGAAACAATTTTCCCCGCCGGTAAATGATCAAAGTACCGAATCGGCAACGTTTGAATATGAGAAAAAACATCTTCCCTCATAATTTGAATAATTTTGTTCGCTGCCTTCTGCAAAAAGAACTGCTTTCCGTATGCAAATAATGATACGACTACTAATAAAGCGAAATAGCCACCACCAAGTAATAATAGACGGTTTATTTCTGGCTTATAAAATGCAAATACTTCTTCCTTTGTTAATGCTTTCGCTTTATACACTTGCACCGCCTTACCATTTTGAACGGTAATCATATCCCCTTTTACAGTACGTGATCCTTCCGCATTTACTTTATTCGGTACAAAATAATATTGAAAACCGACTTGCATCACGCGTACTTCTTTTCCTTTTTTCTCGCCTTGTTCAAAGCGATCACTTCGCTTATAAAAAGCCCCATTATACGAAACAGCATCTTCACTCTGTTCTGTTTCATACCAAGGTTTCTCTATCCCGACGATATGATCGTCAATCATCGTTTTAGCGACGAAAGGACCAGCAAGCTCTGCGATGACGAAAATAAATAACATTAACATCGCAGCAAAAATCGTCCCTTTCACTTTCATAGCGTATTGAAACAATCGTTTTGAAACGCTCATATTTTCACCCCACTATCCGCACTTTCACTTTCACTTTCACTTTCACCTTGTTGTCTTTCAAACTGTTCAGCATACCAGCCTCCGCTCTGGATAAGCTGAGCATGCGTACCTTCTTCTATAACTGCACCTTCATCCATAACGAGAATCCAATCCGCATGTTGCACTGCAGATAAACGATGCGTCGTAATAATCGTCGTCTTTCCGCTTCTTTCCGTTCTTATATTTTCAATGATCGCTGCTTCCGTACGAGCATCTACAGCTGATAAAGAATCGTCCAAAATTAAAATTTCTGGATTTTGAATAACAGCTCGTGCAATCGAGATCCTTTGTTTTTGCCCTCCTGATAAAGAAACACCTTTCTCTCCAACGAGCGTTTCTAACCCTTCTGGTAAAAACTCTAAATCCTTTTTAAACGCAGCAATTTCAATTGCTTTCTCTAGTTCTTCTTCAGTCGCTTCCCTATTTCCGAATAAAATATTTTCTCGCGCTGTTTTTGAGAACAAAATATGCTCCTGCGGTACATAACCAATCCAGCCGAGTACATTTTCATTCGTCATTTTATCTAATGTCACATCAGAAACTGCAATATCTCCATCTCCAAGCGGATATTGGCGAAGAAGCTGACGTACAAGCGTCGTTTTCCCACTTCCTGTTTTTCCGACAACCCCTAGCGTTTCTCCTTGCTTTAATGTGAAAGAAACCTTTTTTAAATTTTCTTCAGTTGATGAAGGATATGAGAAAGACACATCATCAAACTGAATATAATCCGGCTCTTGCACAAGCTTTGGATGTTTTGGACTCTTTACATCTGGCTCATACGCTAACGTTTCATTCACACGGTCAAGCGAAGCGTTTCCTCTTTGCATAACATTAATTAATTCACCAATTGCAAACATCGGCCAAATCATCATCCCTAAATACACGTTAAAAGAAACGAGTTCACCAAGCGTCACCTTTGACTGGAACACAAGGTATGCACCGTACACTAAGCCGATTAAATAACTAAGACCGACAAGCATTTTCACAGTTGGTTGGAATAATGCATCAATTCTTGCTACCTTCATATTTTTTTCGTAGACGCCATCTCCTAAATGATGAAATCTTTCCTGATCTGCATTCTCTTGTACGTATGCACGAATAACGCGCACACCAGCGATTGATTCAAGCACTTTATCGTTCATATCACCGAATGCATCTTGCGCAACTGTAAATCTTTCATGCAATTTCTTTCCATATATATTCATCGCATACGCCATAATCGGAAGCGGTATAAGTGCCGCAAGTGTAAGCTCCCAACTAATTGTAAATCCCATCATAAAAACGATCGTAAGCATATATAAACTCGAATCCACGAGCGTTAATATACCGAAACCAGCTGTCATAGCGATTGCTTTTAAATCATTTGTCGCTCTCGCCATTAAATCACCAGTACGATTTTTTTGATAAAACGTCGGTGTCATTTTAAGTAAATGCCCCATAAATTTAGACCGCATCGTTTTCTCAAGTACGAATGCTCCCCCAAACAACTGATGTTGCCAAACGAAAGTAAGACCATATCCAACAATCGTAACCCCTATTAAAATAAGAATAGATTGCATAATTGCTTCGTTCGATAACGTTCCTGTTTTTATGTTATCTATCGTAACCCCTAACACTTTCGGGGGAATAACTTCAACTATATTTACAATTAAAAGAGCTCCAATGGCGATACTATATCTCTTCCAGTGCTCTTTAAAAAACCACTTTAACTTTAGTAATACTGATAACAATGTAACCTCTCCCTTCTCGTTCTCGTTTAACTCTCATTTCTTTATCCGCTATCCAAACCCATCACATTTACATTTCGTAACCCATACAATCTCATCACATTTTTCCACCTTCCAAAATTTTATATAGTAACATGGAAAATAAACAAAAAAAAGCATACCGCCGCTTGACGATATGCACAGGAATGCATAAAAAGCGTACGTTACGATATACGCAACGTACGCTTTTTATAAGACAAAGATGCCCTATATATCCGCACGGGTTGCGTAATGATATAAATGTTTTCTGCCATTTAACAGAGCTAAGCTCATTACATTTACGATTACAATCATTACGCACACCCCCTTCATTTATTTTCCATTTATAATCTTACAACTTTATTGAGTATTCTGTCAATTGTTTTTTTACACATAAAGTAAAATGCACGAAAATGCAAATGGTTCATGACATAATAAACCAGTTTGAAATAAAAGAATGTTCTGTAAGAAAGGGCATACAAAATAAAAAAAGAATAAGAAATCGTTTTCACAAACATTTCATTTGAAAAATGTTATCAAACCCCCTACAATCACCTTATACTCACTCTTACAAGTTGCTATTTTAGGAGGACTAATCATGACAACTAGCAATACGTACAAATTTTATTTAGACGGAGAATGGAGAGAAAGCTCTTCAGGAGAAACAATCGAAATTCCATCTCCATACTTACACGAAGTAATTGGACAAGTACAAGCAATTACTCGCGGAGAAGTAGATGAAGCAATTGCATCTGCAAAAGAAGCTCAAAAATCATGGGCTGAAGCTTCCCTACAAGATCGCGCAAAATACTTATATAAATGGGCTGATGAGCTCGTAAATATGCAGGATGAAATTGCCGATATCATTATGAAAGAAGTCGGTAAAGGCTATAAAGATGCGAAGAAAGAAGTTGTTCGTACAGCTGACTTCATTCGTTACACGATCGAAGAAGCTTTACATATGCACGGAGAAAGCATGATGGGCGATAGCTTCCCTGGCGGAACGAAATCGAAACTTGCGATCATCCAACGCGCACCACTTGGTGTTGTATTAGCAATCGCACCATTTAACTACCCAGTAAACTTATCTGCTGCAAAACTTGCACCAGCATTAATTATGGGTAACGCTGTTATTTTCAAACCAGCAACTCAAGGTGCAATTAGTGGTATTAAAATGGTTGAAGCACTTCACAAAGCTGGCCTTCCAAAAGGTCTTGTAAACGTAGCTACAGGACGCGGTTCTGTAATTGGTGACTACTTAGTAGAACACGAAGGTATCAATATGGTATCGTTCACAGGTGGTACAAACACAGGTAAACATTTAGCGAAAAAAGCTTCAATGATTCCACTTGTATTAGAACTTGGTGGTAAAGATCCTGGTATCGTTCGTGAAGATGCTGACTTACAAGATGCTGCAAACCATATCGTAAGCGGTGCATTCTCTTACTCTGGTCAACGTTGTACAGCTATTAAACGTGTACTTGTACACGAAAACGTAGCGGACGAGCTTGTTAGCTTATTAAAAGCGCAAGTAGCTGAACTATCAGTTGGATCTCCAGAACAAGACAGCACAATCGTTCCATTAATCGACGACAAGTCTGCTGACTTCGTTCAAGGCTTAGTTGACGATGCTGTTGAAAAAGGTGCTACAATCGTTATCGGTAACAAACGTGAGCGTAACTTAATTTACCCAACATTAATCGACCACGTAACAGAAGAAATGAAAGTTGCTTGGGAAGAGCCATTTGGCCCAATCCTTCCAATCATCCGTGTTTCTTCAGACGAGCAAGCAATTGAAATTGCTAACAAATCAGAGTTCGGCTTACAAGCAAGTGTCTTCACAAAAGACATTAACAAAGCATTTGCAATTGCTAACAAAATCGAAACTGGTTCTGTTCAAATTAACGGACGTACAGAGCGCGGCCCTGATCACTTCCCATTCATCGGTGTAAAAGGTTCAGGTATGGGCGCACAAGGTATTCGTAAGAGCCTTGAGTCTATGACACGTGAAAAAGTAACTGTATTAAACTTAGTTTAATCTTATAAAAAGAAGCTGGTTTATTTTTAAATCAGCTTCTTTTCTATATAAATACTTCCGAAAAACGGAGTATTTCATTCTACTTCCGATTTGGTTTTCCAAATCGAACTAAAACATGCCATAATAATTTTAATTCCTGAAGCACTTCTTCATAAGTGCCACGATCACTCCAAGATAATGGATTGCGTTTCAAATCCACTACAGCAGAGCCAATTATATTTGCATCGATACAATGATTACTTGCAATGCGTCTTGCTAAAGATGGCATTTTTGAACCTCTAAAATCCATCGGAACTTCGTCTACCATAAGTACAAAACCGATGTGCCAATACAAATCAATAGCATACTTCAGGCAAATTTCTTCTAAAACTCTTCCTATATCCGTACCCTTAAATGAAGGATCTGCAACAAGTACCTCCACGTCTTCTTTAAGAGAAATCTCTCCATGAATCTGCGCTTCAATATAATGATTAAGATTACGGGCTGGCTCTTTGCTTACTAAATCTATAAACGGCCTTTTCAGATTAGCCAGTAAATGATTAATTAATATTGTTGGAGTCAAATTTCCTTCACCAATTGCAAAATCTCTGACAAATGTCTCTTCCAAAAGAGCAGCTAAAATCATATCAAACTCCTCATAAGTCCCCTTTTCTTTCGGATCTTGATGCGAATCTAAATACGTATATGTAGAGCGCGAAGAAACTTTTGGAGATAAAAGAAAATAACATGAACCAAAACGCGGAGCCGGCCCATCTGGATGTAACATTAAATTTAGCGCTCCGTATTTTGGCCGTTGCTCATTCGTTACGCCTTCTAATTGATATGCCCCTCCAAATATTCTCTTTTCCCAAAGGTCACGTTCACCACCAGGGTAAGCAGATACACTTCCATTAGATAGTAATGTTTCAAATTGACTTTTATATACTCCTTGCTCAAACAGTGCTTCAGCAACACTTTTTATACTGGAATCAAGTCTGTCTGGATGAAAGTGTAAAGCAATCCTTGCATGAGATTTTAAATTAGCGACAGCTTCTTCAAATATTTCATCTGTAATATTAGACATTTTAAGTATATGATTAATCGTTGCTTTAGCCTCACGTTTTTCGTTCTCTGCATATTTTGAAATATACTCTAAAGCAAATAATTGAGATCTTGATAATTCCATAATCCAATCTCCCCTTTAATTGAAATGACCTTAATCCTTTCAATTAAAAATGCATTTTTTCCTTCTTATGCAACTAACCTAATTTATTGAACAAAAAGTACTTTAATACAGTCTAATTACAGATACGAGCATTCTTTACGGGTAAATCCACACATTCTACAGAAATGTGATATCCTAGCCATCGCTCAGCAATATGTTCAAATGATAAAACAGATCCCGTTGTAAAAAAACGATGCTTCGGATTCAGATTGTCAGACAAAATTCCTTTGTGCTGTAAAATGGTACTTAACTCTATCGCTGTTTCTTCTGCAGAACTAATAATCGTTACATCTTCTCCTAACCCCCTTTTTAATCACAAACTCTTCCCTATAATCTGATTATTACTATATCCATTGACGTATAAAAATACATTTGTTACTCTTAAAGACGTTAATTTAATATTTAAATCCTCATTCGTATCTCGGTGAGGTAGAGGTTGCAATCATTAAGAGTATCATTTCAGGAGATGTAGTGGCATTGATGAAGGAATGAGAAAGGAATGGTTGCCGAAGTAAGTCGTGTCCACCATGCACGCTTGCTGGGTCTGCATTTAATAAGTGCAGAACTGTCACAAACGTTTCGTTTGTGGAGAGCTATCGAGAGGTATGTCGTGGGTTTCTTATAAGATAGAAAGCATGTAGCGGCAGATTACGTGCTTTTTTTGTTTTGTTTGGGACTTCTCTTCCTGACTCAGGAAGACATACATATCTCCTCGCTTGACTTGGTTATACTAACTTTGGAGGTATTTTCTATGCAACAAAAAAAATGGGGCTTTTGGGTACTAACAGCTTTCGTTGTCGGTAACATGGTTGGCGCTGGTATTTTCATGGTGCCAAGTACGTTGGCACAAACAGCAAGCCCACTCGGTGTCACTTTAGCTTGGTTAACAACAGGGTTTGGTGTTTTAATGCTAGCTCTTGTTTTCGGTAATTTAGCAATTCGTCGTCCTGATTTAACGACAGGACCACAAAGTCATGCATATGCTTTATTCTCAACACCAAAAAAGAAAAAAATGGCTGGATTCAGTATGGTATGGGGATATTGGGTTGCAAACTGGGCAAGTAACGTTGCCATCATTACATCATTTGCGGGATATTTATCACTCTTCTTCCCAATTATGAAAGATACGCGACTACTATTTTCAATCGGTTCTTTTAACATAGAAGTCGGAAAACTAATTACATTTACGATTTGTTCCATCTTACTTTGGGGAACTCATATTATATTAACAAATGGTGTAAGCGGAGCTGGAAAACTAAACTTCTTAGCAACAACAACGAAAGTAACTGGATTCCTTTTATTCATCGTCGTTACGTTATTTGCATTCGAAGCTTCTAAGTTTGGACAATGGTACACGCCGATGATTGATAAATCAGGTGTATCACATGGTCTTCTTTCACAAGTAAATTTAGCTGCTCTTACAACGCTTTGGGCGTTTATCGGAATTGAATCAGCCGTTCTTTTATCAAACCGTGCTGTTTCTCCAAAAACGGTAAAACGTGCAACAGTTGCGGGATTACTTATTACAGTTGCGATTTACTTAGGAATTACAATTTTAACAATGGGTGTACTTCACGTTGATAAATTACAAACTTCTGAACGTCCATTAGCAGATGCACTAAACGCTGCAATGGGTCATGGCGGCGGGAAACTGATGGCATTACTTGCTCTTACTTCCCTGTTCGGTTCTATCTTAGGCTGGATTTTATTAAGCTCAGAAGTACCTTATCAAGCAGCAAAAGAAGGTTTCTTCCCTTCCTTCTTCACGAAAACAAATAAAAAAGGAAGTCCAATTTACTCATTACGATTAACAAACATTATGTCGCAAGTATTCCTATTCTCAACATTATCAGGAACCATTGCGGAAGCTTATACATTCGTTATTACCGTATCGACACTGGCCTACCTCATTCCATATCTCGTTTCACCAATCTTCCAGTTAAAACTAGTCGCAACTGGTGAAACATATAAAAATGAAATGCGGGCAAGAATTACAGATGGCATAGTCGCAGTTATCGCACTTTGCTACGCACTGTGGGTTATTAAAACCGGCGCATCCGATATAAAAACGTTCCTTCTCGGAATTGGTTTATTCGTAATCGGATTTGCTTTCTATCCATTAATGAATCGTGATCAGAAAAAAAATAACGAAAAGAAAAACGGGCAAGTTGCATAACGCAATTTGCTCGTTTTTTCTTTTGTAAAACATATATAATAGAACAAAGAGGTGAAAAACATGTCAATCGAATCGCTATGGAGCAGTCGCTTCCAACAACATATTCAAAATATCATTACATACTTTGCACGTATGATTAACGGTTTACTATATAGCTTTATCTTTATTTCATGCGTTGGCGCATACTACTATGCTCAGTTTCTAAAAACATCTCCTTCTAAAGGAATATCTTTACTACTCATCACGATTGTACTTACATTCATTATAACGAGATGCCCTATCCGTACATTTATTCAAAAACCTGATGCTGTCTATTTACTAGCACTAGAAGAGAAATTAACATCTTATTTCAAAAAATCTCTTCTATACAATTACATCATTCAGCTTTTCCCATTGTTATTTACGTTCCTTATTCTCGTTCCACTTGCTATGCAATCATTGCAATTAACTGTACCTTTTTTGTGTACAATCTTTATCGTATTAATGATTACGAAAGCTTGGAACATGTACATACATTGGATGTGGCGTGATAGTCACGACAAAAACATATGGCTGATCATCCGTATTACTTGTAATGCCTTAATCATTTACATGCTGTTTTATTCCGCAAATGTTCTCATATTAGGCGGACTACTTTTACTACTTGCTTTCCTACTTCTATATACGAAAAAACAGCCTACAAAACGAATACCTTGGGATTACATAATCGAGCAAGAAGAAAAAATGAACGTTCGTTTTTATCAATTTGCTAGCATTTTTACAGATGTTCCGCAACTGAATAAACAAGTAAATAAAAGAAAATGGCTTACAAATTGGATTGAACCTTTATTACATAAAAAACGAGAAACTTTCTTCTACTTGTATACACTAGCATTTTTACGTGGAAATGATTATTTCGGCATATATATTCGCTTAGGATTGATCGGTGCTTTCGCCTTATATTTCATACCAAATATATACGTAAAAGGCGCTATCGCTTACATCGTTCTATATATGATTTCTATGCAGCTCCGTTCACTGTGGAAATATTTTTCAGGAAATATTATTGTAGCATTATATCCGATTGGTACTGAAGAAAGAATGAAGCAATTTCTTCGCTTAATCTTTATATTGCTAAGTATTCAACTCATTGTATTTTCAATTGTTATACTCATTGCTACAGGTCAATTTTTACATAGCCTTATCATTATGATTGTCGGGTTACTCTGGATCAAATTTATTATTGTACCAAAAACAAAGCAACGCGTTTCTTCGTTTTAACGAAAAGAAATATCTTAAAAGCCAAGGAGCAAATAAATTATCTCCTTGGCTTTTTTATTTTTTAATTTTAAACCTATCGTTCATACTTAATTAAAAACTTTAGGTATGTTACTCCTGTTTTTCTTAAGCATAGAGTGCTATACAAACTCCCTGTCTTCCCCTTGATGTTTTAGGGTTTAATTATGATTTTTACATACAAAAATCATAATACATGTTTACATACTAATAAAAAGGGTATCTATTAATTAACAGAGTAAAGGAGGGGCCTATATTGTGAATAAAAAAACGGAACAATTGAAGCATCACGTTACTGACAATCAATGCAAACATGCTTTAACAACAAATCAAGGGGTAAAAATAGCTGAAGATGAATTTTCTTTAAAGATGGGCTTAAGAGGCCCAACCTTAATGGAGGATTTCCACTTTCGCGAGAAAATGACCCATTTTGATCACGAACGAATTCCCGAAAGGATTGTTCATGCACGCGGAGTTGGTGCTCATGGTTATTTTCAGCTTTATGAATCGTTAGAAGCATATACGAAAGCAGATTTTCTTACTAATCCTTCAAAGAAAACACCTGTATTTGTACGGTTCTCAACCGTTCAAGGTTCTAAAGGATCCAATGACACAGTAAGAGATGTACGCGGATTCGCCACAAAATTTTATACAGATGAAGGAAACTATGATTTAGTGGGTAATAATATGCCAGTATTCTTTATCCAAGATGCTATTAAATTTCCTGATTTTGTCCATGCAGTTAAACCAGAACCACATAATGATATTCCTCAAGGAGCTAGCGCTCATGATACCTTTTGGGACTTTGTTGCGCATAATCCTGAGTCCACTCATATGGTCATGTGGCAAATGAGCGACCGAGCTATTCCGCGTAGTTTACGAATGATGGAAGGTTTTGGAGTTCACACATTTCGACTCATTAACGCAGAAGGAAAAGCCCATTTCGTAAAGTTTCACTGGAAACCTACCCTCGGGGTTCATTCATTAGTATGGGATGAAGCTCAAAAGATTGCCGGGAAAAATCCTGATTTTCATCGTCAAGATTTATACGAAGCAATTGAAAAAGGGGATTATCCTGAATGGGAGCTTGGATTACAGCTAATTCCAGAAGAAGATGAACATAAATTTGATTTTGATATTTTAGATCCAACGAAATTATGGCCAGAAGAAGAAGTTCCCGTAAAATTAGTTGGTAAAATGACACTGAACAAAAATGTTGATAACTTCTTTGCTGAAACAGAGCAGGTAGCTTTTCACCCTGGTCATGTCGTACCAGGTATTGATTTTTCAAATGACCCTCTTCTGCAAGGAAGATTATTCTCCTATACAGATACACAATTATCTCGTTTAGGGGGCCCTAATTTCCATCAAATTCCTATTAATCCGCCTGTATGTCCTTTTCATAATAATCAACGTGATGGTATGCATCAAATGCAGATTCATCGCGGTCAAACAAGCTATCATCCTAATGGATTAAATAACAATCAACCTGCAACCGTCCAAGCCGAACAAGGAGGATATGAACATTATCAAGAAAAGATTGATGGGCATAAAATTAGAGGTCGCAGTAAAAGCTTTCTTAACTTCTATTCTCAGGCTAAACTTTTCTACAATAGTATGAGCCCTATTGAAAAGCAGCACATAAAAGAAGCTTTTTGCTTTGAAGTTGGGAAGTGTAAATCAGACATGGTGAAGGCAAATGTAATTGCTCTTCTAAACCACGTCGATCGTCAATTAGCACAAGAAGTCGCTAACATTATTGGAGCTCCTTTACCTAAGGTAAATCACGAAGTAAATTCAGATGCAAAATCACCTGCACTAAGTATGTCCAATACTATTTTTAAATCTGATTCCAAAAATGTTGCAATTCTATTAAATGGTGACCCAAGCGTCTCACTTCTGTCCGAATGGATTCAAGCTTTTGTACAACACCGAATTAACTATAGCATCATAGATAATAAAATTTATCAGTTCAATGATTCCATTAAAGTAACTGATACTTATACAACAACAGACTCCTCCCTTTTTGATGCAGTATTAGTGTTTAGTAGTGAGTCTGTCATTCAACCCCCTGTTTTAGAATTTGCAGAAACTACTTTTAAACATTTTAAACCGATAGCTCATGTCCTTAGTAATCCTCATGCTTTGGACCATAGTAAGATTAAACTGGATGGAGCAGGAGTTTACAACTTAACAAATACTTCAATTGAATCATTTATAGAAGGCATTGCCCAAGGAAGATTCTGGAGCCGATAATATAATATAAGGAGCGGATTAGAATGAGTAAAAAAATTGCTATTTTAATAACGGATTATTTCGAGGACACAGAATACACAGAGCCAGCAGAAGCTTTTAAACAAAAGGGATATGAATTAACAACTATTGAAGCAGAAAAAGGTAAAACGGTACACGGTAAGCAAGGAAAAAGTGAAGTCGTGATTGATAAAAGTATTGATGATGTTTCTCCAGAGAACTTTGATGCCCTCTTCATACCGGGTGGATTTTCTCCAGATATACTTCGTGCCGATGAACGTTTTGTTCGCTTTAGTAAAGCATTTATGGATGCGGAAAAACCTGTTTTCGCTATTTGTCACGGACCTCAGCTACTCATCACTGCACAAACACTTGAAGGACGCGATGTAACTGGATATAAATCTATTGAAGTCGATTTGAAAAATGCCGGCGGGAACTTTCATGACAAAGAGGTTGTCGTATGTCAAAATCAGCTAGTAACAAGTAGACAGCCAGAGGACATCCCAGCGTTTATTGAAGAATCGTTGCGTATATTAGGATAACTACTTCGGTTAACTAACCTCCTTTTATTTACATGAAAATAATTAATCAGTGGGGTTTTATTCATCCACCACTGATTAATTATCCCTCACCAACTGGTCGTTTGCAGGAAATCCGACCACCACAAATAGCAGGATAAATAAAAAAGGGGGGGAATCCAAAAGTTCAGTTTTAATAATCTTTTGGATTCCCCCCTTTTCTCGCCCCAAAATTCCTTATCACTTTTCATAGGCAGTTCTCATATAGTGAAAATGACTATATAATTCCTATCCATAAGTTAAATAATGATTTCGCACATATATAAATACAAAAGATGGGAGCCTTATTTATGAATAACAATCCACCTTCAACGCCCCAAGACAACTCCGAAAACAATAGCCGTGATATTACACTGCAAACATTAAGGGTCATCGGACTCGTCGTCCTTATTAGTGGTTATATCCTCGTTGCGCTCTCTGAAGTAGGTGAGCTGAAAGTCTTATTAACAAACCCAAATAGCAATCCTGATTTAGCTGAAGTTGATCCGTTTTAAAAGCCATATGAAAAGCGATTTCTAGCATCGCTTTTTATATCGTTTTATCCAATCTGAGAAACCTCCCCCTCATACTTCTCTTTCCCTATCGCCTTCATAAATAATAAAATACTGCTCATACCAACGATAAAGTACAGAGCACTCATACCCCAAGATGCAATAAATGAACCTAGCATAACACCTAATGCCCCGTTCATTTTTGCCACTTGAAAGACCATTCCGTTAATCGCCATATAAGAACCTCTTGCCTCATTTGGCACCATATCTGCCATAATAGATTGACGCACTGGCACATACATCATCTCGCCTACTGTTTGGAAAAGCCCTGCAATTAATAAAATCCATAAGCCATTGCTCGTTCCGAGTATTGTAAATCCAATCGTGTAAATAAATAAGCCTACATATAAGATCTTCAAATCGTTGAAGCTTTTCAGCATTTTAATAAGAAGTGCTGAACATAACACAACTAAAATTGTATTCTCTGCAGAAATCCAGCTCAGCATGCGAATACCTGTTAAATCAAACGTAAAACCATTCCCGAATAAAAAGTGCACCGTTTCAAATTCCTTCTGCAAACGTACCCCTAAATAATTATTAATTTGAAACTCTAACGATAATGTACATATACTCGCTGCACAAAAAATTAAAAATGCTTTATCTTTCATCACGACTTTATAACTATCTGCCATATCTTTTAATACATTTTTCTTCTCCATCGTTTTTCGTGCTACATACACTTCTTCCATATACACAGCCATCACATATAAAGTCATAATGGCAACAAGCGTTAATACGATAAACAATTGTAGTCTATAGTTTTCAAATAGTAATCCTCCAAATATCGCTCCAATCGCAATGGATAAGTTAATAGCCCAGTAATTAATGCTGTACATCACTTTTCGATTTTCAGGTGTACTCACATCAATTAACATCGCTTCTGTCGCAGGATTCATAAGTCCCGATCCTAAACTATTCACTAGCATAAAGATAAATGTTAACCACGGTGAGTCAACGTAATCCGAATTCGCAACTCCCATACAAGCAATGGAAATGACTTGTATACTTTGACCGATAATCATAACCTTTTTACGCCCAAGCCGGTCTCCAACATATCCACCGTATAAACCAATTACTAATGAAGCTATGACATTAATAAGTAGTAACGCACCAGCAATCGCGCTACCTAACTTTACGGAAAAATAAATCGCCATAAATGGAAAAATCATCGTGGACACAGTACGTGTTAAAAACGATGTTATAATTCTAATTTTTATATTTCGATGCATACTCCAAAATCCCATTGTTTCCCCTCCTTATGCTTACTTATTTTACTTTGAAAAAAAGGAAGAAAAAGGTTAGAATATTCTAAAGAGTTTCCCCTTTTATGATAGAAGGAAGTGTATATATGAAAATTATGGACTATTACATTAGACTAAGACTACATGCACAAGATCAACAACATATGCGAAATAGCTTACAAGAATTAGCGGATGTTTTATATTGCAGTACGAAAAACGTAAAGATTTTATTAAAGAAAATGAGCGAGGAGCAATTAATTAGCTGGACTCCAGGGCGAGGCCGCGGAAATAAAACGGAAATTCTATTTATACATAATTTCGTAGAAGCGATTGAGTCCTATACAGATGAACTGTTAGCGCAAGAAAAATTAAAAGATATCTTTCTTCTTTTAAAAGAACCCCTCCCCCTCGCACTTCAAAAAAAGATAGAAAATAAACTACATCATCATTTTGGATACGAACCTTCAAATGATATGTACGACGTATTAAAGATTCCTATATCGAGAAAGATATTCCCATTAGATCCGGCTTTTGTGGCTGTAACTACAGAGAGCCATCTTACGAGTCAAATTTTTGATACATTAGTCGTCTATAACGATGTTACTGAAAAAATGGAGCCTCACATTGCGCATACGTGGGAATTAAGTGAAGACGGGCTTACGTGGACTTTTTATTTACGAAAGGATGTATATTTTCATAACGAAACAGTTTTAACTTCTAAAGATGTACAATTTTCATTTGAAAGACTAAAAGAAGTTTACTCTCCTTTCGAATGGTTAACAGAAGAAATCGTTCAAATTGAAACGCCATCACCACTACAAATTCGATTCCATTTAGCGAAACCAAATTTATTTTTCTTACACTATGTAAGTTCAATGCAGCTCGCAATTTTACCGCGTGATACGAGTATTCAAAATCATCATTATATAGGTACTGGACCTTTCAAACTTGCTCATTACTCTGAAGATAATATCATACTCGAAGCGTTCACCCATTATTTTAAAGAGCGCGCGTTATTAGACCGTATTGAATTTTGGGGTATTCCTGACCATGTGCAAATAGATGCTGATTATGAACTACCAAACGAAGAGGAAAATGAAAGGCATGATATACAAATAGAAGAAATAGGTTGTATTTATGCTAGCTTCAACTTTAAAAAACCTGGTCCTCATCACGACATTTACTTTCGAAAAGCTTGGAGAGAACTATATGATGTTGAAATGATACTTCGTAACATAGAGGGTAGACGGACAATTGCTGCATCAAGCTTTTTCCCTGATAGAAGCCGCCTTGCAACAAGAAGATCCTACTCTTTAGAAAAGGCAAAAGAGTATTTGAAAAAGAGTACATATAATGGAGAAACGATACATATTTACTTCTTCGCATTTAAAGATAGTGCAAATGATGCATATTTCTTAAAAGAACGATGTGAAAGTTTAGGTATACAAGTAGAGCTTCACCCATTTCCCGTTTCAGATTATATGAATCGCTCTATTGATAAACATGCTGATATTATTTTCATGGGAGAAGTATTTGCTGCCAATCATGAAATTGCATTCTTAAATGTATTTAAAAATAAAAGTTGCTTCGTAAATCGGTTCATGGACCCGCACTACGAAAAACAAATTAACTGTTTACTAGATACATTTTTACTAGAAGAAAATAAAGAAAAGCGCTATGAACTCATGTATGAGATTGAAGAGTTTTTACAAGCAGAACACATCATTTTATTTAACTATCACGTTCTAAAAAGAAAAACATACCCTTCTTCTTTAAAAAACGTAACAATTGATTCATTCGGTTGGGCAAATTTTGCGAAGTTATGGATACAGCCATCCATGTCTTAAAATGTGAGTCATTATAAAAGGAGAAGGTACTACATCCTTAGCAGTACCTTCTTCACATACTATTATTTAATTACTCCATCTAAGTGATCTTTCAAGTTCACTAAAAACTTCTCTATATCCGGATTCTTCACCACATCATAACAAGCAAAACTCTTTAACGGACTCATACCGAGAAACTTTTGCACGCGGTGTAAATGACTAAGCGCTGATTCTAAACTTTCTCCTTCAAAGAACTTCGTCTTATCTCCAAATGCTTTTTCAGGTGCATTCCAAGTTGTAGAGAACATATACTCTTTCTCTTTTAATAAACCACCTGTTCCATATTCATCTGCACCTTTAAAGAACAAACCGTATTCATATACTTCATCCATATACGTTTTAAATAAGCCTGGAACACTAAACCAGTAAATTGGTGTTTGATAAATAACAACATCGGCCCATAAAAATTTATCCTGTTCTTCTTTAATATTGTAACCATCTTGAATCGTTGTTGTTTTCACATAATGATTCTCGCCTAATACAGTTACCATATAATCTACTAACGTTTTATTTAATCGTCCTTCCTTTGTACCGTATTTTTCATGTCCATTTATAATAAATATATTTTTCATCGCTTTCCTCTCCCTTATATGATCTACTCTTCAGCTATTAAGCCGAGTTGCTGCTGTAGTGTAAGATTATCTTCTAAATGCCAATCTTCTGTTATCTTTCCGTCTTTCACATGTAAAATATCAATTGCAAAAAAATTAATTTTCTTACCATTATGCGTTCCTGTAAAAGAAAGACGGGCCGTTACTTTATCACCAACAACTAATAAGTCTTCAATCTCGCAATGTATATCAGGCACAACTTTACGAAAATTTTGCGCTGCAAACTTTAATCCTTCAATGCCTTGTGGTCGCCCTTTCGGCAATGTATTATCGAAGAAATCTTTAGTAACAGTCTGCGGAATAAGTTCCTCCTTACCTGTATCCCAAAATGCATAAAAACGCTGCGCCGCATGAACCATTTCTGTCGCTTCTTTTTTACTTAGTGAGGGATCAATTGTCATTGCTTTTGGCTTTGGCATTTCTTTTAATAACTGAACTTCAGTTTTTTGTTCCACACCACATGCTACAAGCACAATACAAATAACAAACAAACTAAGAAATCTAAATAACTTTTTTATCCCCATGGAAATCACCACCTCCTTATATAAATCCTTTTTGTTTCGTATTGCTATTGTATATGCACTAACTTCCTTTATGGAAGTAGTGATATTTTTTTCATATAGTTACCAAAAGTATAGTTTTGTGATACTATAAAGCAAATTCATCCAAAAAAATTTTATGGAGGCTAGTTCCATGAACGATATAAATCCAGTTGAATTAACGAAAGGTTTACCTGGCATACCTTGTCCCATCGCTAAAACGCTTGATGTAATTAGTACAAAATGGACGTTTTTAATCATTCGTGATCTTCTTATCGAAGGAACATTACGCTTTAGTGATTTACAAAAATCAATGGATGGTATTAGTCCAAAAACATTATCGCTTCGACTAAAAGAATTAGAGTCTCAAGGCATTATAACGAGAAAAGTATATCCAGAAGTTCCGCCTCGTGTAGAGTACACATTAACGGATAAAGGAAAGCAATTAGAGGGGATTTTTATTGAATTAAAACGGTTTGGATTAAGCTTATAAAACAAAAAAGCCTTACCGTTAAAGTGAAGTGAACCCGAATAGTGGTACATGAAAAAAATAAGAGTTCATTACCCAGAAGAAGTAAAGTGGAAAGTGATTGAAATGAAAAAGGATGGGTATTCCAATTGGACCATTATGGAGAAACTCGGGATTAAAAATGTTTCCCAAATTAAGATATAGATGAAATGGTATCGTACAGATCGAACGTATCAGTTTCAACAACCTGTAGGAAAACAGTATTCTTATGGAAAAAGACCAAAAGAGCTCAGTGAATTAGAATAGCTACGTATAGAAAATAAACACCTAAAAACAAAATTACTTGTATGGAGAAATTATCTGGAAATCGAAAGGGGCTGAAATCAGAAACTGTAGTTACTTTATGGAAAAATTTAAAAACAAAAATAACGGTAAAAGAATTGCGTAACGTATTAGAATTACCCCTTCCACATTTTATCGTTGATTACAATGAACGGAAGATCTGAAAGATGATATAGGGGTACAGACACATCGCCATCAAGCTAACAGAACAGATTGTCCCTAAACGAAAATTTTGTAGCTTTTTTAGCACGGAAGTTCATTATTATCGTTTTTTATGTTTCTTAACTTGATAGAGGTGTGGTGGATCCCTTTTTTAGAAGTAAATACTTCTAACACCTTGTAGTATTTGAAGATCAATTTTATCTGCTTTTGTCCTTTGAATTATAAAATCTAATCCATTTTTAGTATTGTCCGCATATTTAGGCATTGCTTCAAGTGTATCTGTCAATGGTTTGGTGAAATCGTCCCAGTGTATTGGAATAACAAGCTTCGGTTGTACTTTTCGTACAGCTTGCTCGTAATACATATTTTGGAAATTACTTTCCTGCTTTCCTAATCCCCCTATTCCTAAAAACAGGACATCAGCTCGAATATCATCTAATACACCTTCTATATAGTTAGCACTTGGTTTAACAAGGAAAGTTTTATTATTATACGTAATCAAGTAATCATATGAAGAGTCTTCATGATAATCTAGTGCTTTAGTTGGTTGTTTAAGTGGCTTTTTTATTTTTTCTCCTTCATCAAAGGTTGGTGAATGTTTCGATGGAAGGACAGTAACAGTAAAATCACCAAACTTCATAGCCTTATTTACTTCATATACAGACATCTGGTTCTTATTTATATCACCACCAATACCTATGTTAATTGCTGACTCTGAACCATATACATGTGTTCCAGTTCGTTTAGCTATGTAAGCTAAATCAAACGCATGATCATAATGTGTATGTGCAATAAATAATCCCTTAAGTTTATTATTATCAGCCCCTATTTGATTAAAAATTTTATCCACAGTATCTTCATCTGTTTTTATATTGCTGAACAATATTTTTGGTAAGGATGGCCTAGAAATAAAACCATCAATCATTAATTGCGTATTTCCATCATCAAATAGTAAAGATGATGTTCCTAAGAATGTGACCTTTACCTCACCGTGATTCAATACTTTTTGTGTTGTTTTTGGAGCATAATATGCCTTGTATTGTTGAATATCTGCTGAAGGTGTTAGAAACTTATAATAAACGAAAATAGAAGCGATTAGTACTAGTACTAGTAATCCTATAAAAAACACGCTTAATTTTTTTCTTAATTTATATTTCAAAAAACATTCTCCTTTCTAGACAAAAGATATTATTATTTGACTGTGCTAAATCCTCCTACTTGAGGTTACCACAAAGTATCTATAAAAATTAAAAAACGCCATCCTTTCCTACGATTCTACAGAAAGAATAGCTTATTTTTTCATTTTAGGAGGAATTTTGTTTTCTTAGCTTGATAGCGATGTGGCGGTACCCCATATAGAAAAAACCGATTCCCTACACGTTAAGGGTATCGGCTTTTGTTCATTTCATTATTCTTTAGAACTTGATAGGTTGTATTTCCTAATTTTATTACGCAATATCAAAAGAATTTATTATTTATACACAATTCTAAAATACGAATTAACAGTTAATATATAATATCCAAAATAGATTATGCAATATGCAATAGAACTAATGGAAATAGGAATCATAATACTGTATATAGGCATGTTGTTTATTATTGGTAAAGCAAATAAGCTATGAGTAAGTCCGACTATTATAGGTGAAATAAAACTAAAGCTAACTTGTTTCGAAATTGACGTTCTTACTTCTTTTTTCGTAACACCTATCTTACGAAGAACCTCATAGTATTTCTGATTAGCATGTGCTTCAGATAGTTGTTTATAATAAATAATAGAACCAGTTGCTAGTACAAATATAATTCCCAAAAAGCTTCCAATAAATAATGTAACTCCATACAGTTGCATAAAATCTTCATTTGTTTCAGATTGCCCTACATAATATCCTGATACAACTGTACTAACTGCCGTTAAAGCTGTGGCACTTAAGATAGCAATAGTCGCAAGTAATTTGGCATTTCCTTTTACTCGATATAACAACTGTGAAATATTTAGTATATTCATACCGTTAAAATAGATATTGCTCTTACTTTTAATTTTCTTTAATACAATAACTGTATAAGAAGTGAATAGACAGTAGGTTGCAAGAACAATCGCAATCAAAATACATAACGGAATTATTTTAGGATCCATTAGCGGACGCATAGGGTCCTCAGGGTTCTGCACAAATTTTACGACTTCGCGAAAAAAGAATGCTAAAACATAACCAAAGCCAATTAAAATAAGACCTATATATGCCAAATATTTAGATCCTTTTGGCATACTCTCTCCTTTATGATTCGCTTGGAACATTTCAATTAATGGAAATTGATAAATTAAGCGCGAGTTTTTCCAAGCTGTATATAATAGAATCGATAAAAAAACAATAATTGTGTCTATTATGGCCTTTATAGATAACTCGAACGTAATTGGCACATTTAATTTCATCAAACTCATTAGAAGTTCTAAAAATAACTTAAAACTTATACTGCCAATCAATATCCCAACTATTAAAGCTACGCCCCCCATTATTAATGTTTCACAAAATAACATCGTACCAATTTGTTTTTTAGTAATACCTAGTAAAGAATATAACCCTATCTCTTTTTTACGTTTTCTTATAAAAAAATTAGTAGAGTAAATAATAAATATGGCTATAAAAATAATAAGTATCACTTTTGAAGACTGAAGAACACTATTAATCATTACATTATTAAGCATTTCTTTTTTTATTTGCGTACTATATCGAAGTGACGCAAATATAAAATAAATCAGCATACTCGAAGCTAAAGATACAAAATAAAGTATATACTCCTTAAAATTTCGCCTTATATTTCGTTGAACGATTTCAATTAAAGTCATTTATTTTAACCTCCTAAAAACTATTTCTACAAAATATACATTGTTTTAATCACACATTATGTTATAAATGGCCATATTAGATAAGATCATCAGCCTTATCTTCAGAAATGGAAGACATTACATCAATGACTTGTTGGAAGAATTGCTTACGTGTTAATTCTCCACGGTGTAATTCTTTATATAATTCACCATCTTTAATCATAATCACTCGTTTACAATAACTTGCCGCAAACGCATCATGCGTTACCATTAATATGGTTGAGTTATCATATTCATTTAATGACTTCATACTTTCTAATAAATCCGTTGCTGATTTAGAGTCAAGCGCCCCAGTTGGCTCATCCCCAAAAATCATACTCGGATTCGTAACCATGGCACGTGATGCTGCGCAGCGTTGTTTCTGTCCCCCAGATACTTGATATGGGTATTGACTTAAGATATGATCCATGCCAAACTTCTTAGAGATTTCAAGAACAAGCCGATCAATTTCACTAACCTTCACCTTTGATAAAGCGAGAGGCAATGCGATATTTTCTTTGAACGTTAACGTATCTAATAAGTTATAATCTTGAAAAATAAAACCTAAATGATTGCGCCGAAATAATGCCAACGTATCATCACTCATTTTTACAATATCTTTTCCATCTATTAAAATCTCACCACTCGTCACATGATCAATTGTCGAAAGAACATTTAATAGAGTTGTCTTACCTGAACCAGAAGGGCCCATAATCCCAACAAATTCTCCTTCTTGTACTTGTAAGTTAATCCCTTTTAACGCTTCAAATGTATTTCCACCTGTGTCATATACTTTTTTAATATTTTTTGCTTCTAGCACTGTTTTCATTTTATATTCCTCTCTCCTCTTAGTATTTACAGCCAAGAAATCTATATAAAATTAGAGTTAAGATTGTTTAGATTTTTGCTTATACCATGAAAATCCTTATTTTCAAAAAGAGTAAATACCCATATGGGTATTTACTCTTTTCTAGAATATCTTATCTTTCACCTACAACTATTATTCATATCGTAGACAATCAATTGGGTCTAGTTTAGCTGCTTTATTTGCTGGAAGTATACCAGAGACAATGCCAATCAATATAGATATTCCAACAGATAGTAGACCTAGATTTACTGAAATAACAAGTGGCCATCCACCTACGATTGCCGATACCCAAGCAAAGAAAATACCTAACACAAAACCAATTACTCCACCTAATGCTGTTAAAATACAAGCTTCAATAAGAAATTGCATTAATATTTCCCTTCTCGTTGCACCAAGTGCTTTTCGAACACCTATTTCACGTGTACGCTCTGTAACAGATACAAGCATGATATTCATCACACCAATACCACCTACGATTAAAGAGATTCCAGCAACACCAGTGAATACCATTTTCATCGTATCTAATGATTCTTCTACGACCAAATCGTTTTTTGTCTCATCCTCTACTGTAAATAGATGCTCAAATTCTGGTGGTTTCAATCCATTTAATACAGATACAGCTTGTTTCCCTACAATTTCTCGCTCGCTAGAAGAAGATAACTTAATGGTCACTGCATTATATTCCTCAACACCTGAGATCAACGGTGCATTGTCAACCGAGGTATATCCTGCATACACATTTGATTGCCATATATTATCATATTTGTACACCCCGACAATATTATATGGTTTTCCTTTTATATCTATATATAAATCATTTTCCCATGTATCATATAGTTTTTTAAATAGAGCTTCACTGATAATCAAAACAGGAATTGGTTTTTCCAGCTCAGTCTCTGTTAACTCACGCCCGTGTATCATTCGTAGTTTGTGATCCTGCATAAAATTACCTGTTCCCACATTTAAATTAAGAGAAGCTTCTTTTGAACCTACATATGCTTTTACGTCCATATTCACATGTGGGTACACATCCTTTACACCTGGTATTACTTCTAATTGCTTTACCATATCTGGTGTAATCTTTGCTATTTCCAGCGGAAAATCTGGGTTGATATACTCTATATTAATTTCATCCATATGGCGGCTCTCTTCAATCTCTTTTTGCATCTTTGCAGTATTTCCATCCCCCGTTGCGAGAATTGTAATAATCGCACTGATTCCAATAATAATTCCCAGCATCGTTAAAATAGATCTCATTTTATGGGCAAAGATAGAAGAGATAGCCATACGTATATTTTCATGTATATTCAATTTTATTCTCTCCAATCCTGAACAATGTTTCCGTCACGAATAACGATTTGACGTGCTGCGGCTTCCCCGATTTCACGATCGTGAGTAATCATAATAATCGTTGAACCTTGCTTGTTTAATTCATAAAATAGATTTACAATTTGTTCACTTGTTTTCGTATCTAGTGCACCTGTTGGTTCATCTGCCAAAATAAATTTCGGGTTATTTACAATTGCGCGTGCAACTGCAACGCGTTGTTTTTGTCCACCTGACAATTCATTTGGAAAGTGGGTAGCGCGATCAGCTAAACCAACTTTTGTTAAGGCTGCTAATGAACGCTCTTGTCTTTCCTTTTTATCGACTCCCGCATAAATAAGTGGTAATTCAATGTTTTGCAACGCTGTAAGTCGTGGCAGTAACATGAAGTTTTGAAATACGAATCCAATCTCTTTATTACGAACATGCGCAAGCTCGGTTTCAGACATGTTTGAAATATTTTGTCCAGCTAATTCATAGGAACCTGTCGTAGGCTTATCTAAACACCCAATAATATTCATTAATGTTGATTTACCAGAACCAGAAGGCCCCATGATAGAAGTGAAATCTCCCTGATTTAGCGTTACATCAATTCCGTGCAATATTTGAATGGATTCTTCACCATTTTGAAAAGATTTTGTAATGCCTTGTAAATTAATCATTGCGTGGCAACCTCCATACCATCTTTTAGATTTACAGTAGGTCTAGAGATAATTTTTTCTCCTTTTTTCACTCCGGAAATTTTTGCTTCATTACTTGTTTCAAATTCAACCGTAACAACTTGTTCTTTTGCTTTTCCGTCTTTTACAACAAAGACAACGTTTTTATCACCTTTTTTTAAAATACTGGTCTTTGGAATGACTGTACCCTTTGCTTCGCCTGATTTAGTTTCTACGTATACGTGGAAACCATTTTGTAAGCCTTCACTATTGTCTAACGTCACAGTAAATGGATAACTAGAAACTGTTTTGTTTTCATCCATACTTTTTAATGGTGTAGAACCAATTTCTGTTACTTTTCCTGTCCATGTTTTACCCGCTACAGTTTTTGATGAAACTGTTATTTCTTGTCCAATTTTTACATTAGCAAGTTCAAATTCAGACATTTGACCTGCTACTTTAAATGGACCTGCATGGCGAAGTGTAATTCCGCTCATACCGTTTCTTTCATTAGAAGCTGTAATAATATCATCAATTACACCGTCAGCAGGACTCATAACAGAAAGTGTGTTTACTTTCTCTTTTGCTACTTTAATCATTTCATCCGCTTTTTCTACTTCAAACTTCTTCATTTCAAGCTGTGATTCTAATTGTTGAATTTCAATCTCTGACGCTTTTACTGCTTCTGCAGGAAGACCAGCATTTTTATCTTTTTGTAGCTTTTGTTTTGCTGCATCAATTTGTTTTTGTTGTAATGTTACTTCTTTTTGTGCAATTTTCTTTTGCATTTCCACTTCTGTTACACCTTGTTTAACAGTTGGATCATTGTATTTAAACAGAAGCTGTCCTTTCTTTACTTCATCGCCTTTTTTAACAGCTAGTTCATTCGTACCTTTTGTTGGATCAAATGAAATGATCTCCATTCCATTTGGAATCACTTCACCAGCAAACTTTTGCTGATTTTCGATTTGTTTTTCTAGTACTTCAGATGTTTTATAGGTCATAACTGGTTCAGAACTTCCGGCAAAATTCATATAAGCCCCAGCTCCTAAACCAACTGTTAATACACCAACAATGACTACCTTATTTACTGTCTTCATATTATCCTCACTATTTCTTGTACTTTATTTTTGGAGACCATTATTTCCGTTTGTATAATTAGTTAACATTTTTAGAAATTATATATAAATTAGATTTCAAAGTATTAACATATCTCTTTTAAAATCAAATTGTGATAAAAATCTAGGCGTATACTTTTCGCAATATAAAAAGCCCCACCTTTTATTAGTAATTTCTCTTTGGCCTAACCTATAAATAGGATAGAAGAAATTAATTAAATAAAAAGTGGGGTAATAATTAAATATTTATTAAATTTTTCAATTCTCTTCTTTTGGTAATTTCACTTCAAAAATTGTTCTCACTACATTACTTTCTGCAGAAATCTTCCCATTATGTTTCTCAACAATATTTTTAGCAATAAATAATCCAAGACCCGTACTATTTTTCTGTACTGTTCTTGCTTTATCACCTGTATAAAACATATCAAAAAGATAAGGTAACTCTTCTTCTGGTATACTTTCTCCATAATTAATAATCTGTACAACAACGTCTCCATCTTCAATGTATCCATTCATATCAACAAACTTCCCATTATTTCCATATCGAACCGCATTTGTTAGAAGATTTTCAAATACTCGTGCTAACAAATTCCCGTCACCGTTGATAGTTAAATTTGGTGCAACATGTAATCTAGCCTCTAATTGATTTTTCTCTAATAATGGATATAATTCCAAATCTAATTGCACGAGCAATTCACTTATATTAATGTTTTTTTTATCTATTTGTTGTACACCATAGTTCATTCGTGTAATTTCAAATAACTCATCAATTAAACTTTCAAGTCGTTGTGATTTTGCGAATGCAATTGTAGAATAATATTTAATTTGTTCCGCAGTTAAGTTTTTCTCATTGAGAATTAAATCTAAATAACCTAGGACAGATGTTAATGGTGTTCTTAAATCATGAGCTAAGTTAACAACAAGTTGATCTTTACTACTTTCTGCAAAGTCTCCTCGTTCAACCGCCTCTTTTAATTTTTCACTTGCAATATTAATTGCGCGTGCAATATCGCTGAATTCATCATTTGATGAAATATAAACTTTATGTGTGAAATCTCCTTTAGAGAGATGATGAATGCCATTAGAAATTTCATCAAAATACTTTAAATAAGGTTTCGTTAAAAAGAAAAAGAATAAAATAGATAGCAAAGTGAAGGAAAGGAAAGAGAAATAAATACTTCCCCCAACCACTCTATTTGCTACATAGTCTTCATGACTAACCATCATTCTAAAAGAGAACCCTAATGTTTTATAAATTATATATGTTCCGAAAGCTGCTAACATCATACTTAGTGCAAACAAGGCAATCATTTTAAACCTAAAACTTTTTACTATTTTAGCCATTGAAAGTATAACCTACTCCCCATATCGTTTTTATTAACTTGTTCTTCCTTTTATCTTCTCCAAGTTTCTTTCGTAAAGTACGAATATGCACCGTAACTGTATTATTGTTATCATCATAATAATCATTTGTCCATATCTGCTGAAAAATATTTTCAAGGCTATATACTTTTTTCGGATGACTTGCCAATAAACATAAAATATCAAACTCTTTTGGTGTCAAATCAATTCGTTCTCCGTATACATGTACCGTTCTTTTCTCAAAATCAATAACAATGCCTCCAGCCTCTAAAACAGATGTTTCTTCTACTTTCGGCTGATTTAACGTAAAAAATCGGCGAAGTTGAGCATTCACACGTGCAACTAATTCAATTGGTGTAAAAGGTTTCGTCATATAATCATCTGCACCTAGTACAAGACCCGTCACTTTATCAAAATCAGATGTTTTCGCGCTTAAGAAAATAATTGGCATATTTTGTTTAGTACGGATTTGACGCGTCACCTCATAACCATCCATTTTTGGCATCATGATGTCTAAAACCACTAAATCAATTGCCTGCGATTGAATAATTTCAATTGCGGCTTCTCCATCAGTTGCTTTTACAACCTGGTATCCTTCTTTTTTTAAATGTATTTCAATTAATTCAGCAATCTTCAAGTCATCATCAGCTATTAGAATTGTAATCGGCTTCATTTTATCCTACCTCTTCTTTTTCTTCCTTATATTCAAATAAAAAAATTGATCACTCTATTAATTTCATCTGCAAAATTACTAATGTGTAATTCATTCTTTTTGAAAATAGTTTGAATTCCTATCATTCCCTTAAAAAGACAAATTCTTTTAGTATTTTTTGAATGGCTATAAAATTCCACGTCTCTACATTGAAATCTTATCATTTTCAGGAGGAAAGCGCAGAATGTCTCTAATAAAGAATATTTTTAAATACCTTACTAGCGTCATTCTAATATTTTCCTTCATTGAAAATGTAGCTCCATTATAAATAGAACTTATCGCATACAGTCAAGTTTGGAATAAAGTATCATTGAATAGATAACAAGCAAAACCAGCTCGTATTCCATTACATACATATCAAATATATATAATATCTAGATTACTTTTTAGCCATCCATCTAAAGTTTCTTTATCAATCCATAGTTTCTTCTATAATTTTGAAGGCATCTTAATTTGTTTTTTTATACGTACATACTTTTTCTACCCATGGAAAATAAATTGTCAATTTGTCTTTATTTTGTACCATTTTTTGTTTTTGAGTAAAATTGTTGCCGTAATCAATATTTATCCATTCATTATCAAGCCAAGTGTATGTCCCTGCATTTTTATATTCATTTGATATTTTTTGAGTATGCATCTCTATTAACCATATAGTTTTCTTTTTTTTATTTTCTGGATTAACTTCGATTTTTTTATCAAACTGGTAAGAAACCGGACAAGTAGTGTCATTATCCGCTAATCTCCAATTCCCATTCAATTCTTTACCGCTACATCCAATTAGCAATAAACTGAAGCTAATTGGAACAATTAACTTTTTTATTTTTTTCATTATACATTTACCTTTCATTATCACTTTTTATCTAATGCGTAACTTAGTACAATTCCTTCTTTAACAGAAAGGTATTATATGAATTCCAACATATATAAGATAGAGAAAATTAATTAAATAAAATGTAGGGCAAATATAAATTTTTCATTAAATTTTTAAACTCTCTGCATTTTGCAATCTTATTTTAAATATTGCTCTTATTTCATTACTTCCAGCAAGTCTTGTTCACTTATGCTATTTAAAGATACCTTTAAGCAAAATAAATGTGCTTAAAAATATCTTCCTATAAAAGATTAATTACTTTTAAGATTTTAATATTAAAACAGATTATTGGGAAATCAACATTAGTTTGTAGCGGTATAATTATGGTAGCAAATGTAAAGAGATAATTTTATATGCAAAATATTTACAGAAGAAATTTATCCAAGGTAGAAAAATAGAGAAATAACAGGAGTTAAGTTTATGAAATTATTAAAACTGAAGAAAAATAATTTTATAAAATAGTGAAAGAATATGAAGCACACAAAGTAACAACTAACCTATAACGAATTAGAGCCGAAAATTTCTTAGAGTAGAAAAATCGGCTTTTTTTATGTCAAAATTTGCTTAGCGTATACTTTCGTTAAAATGCGGGTGGTATCCCATTTAGAAGAGAAAGTAAAGGACGTCGAAAAAAAGAAATATATCAATGGTGCGGAACCAATGGTAGCCCCTCATCGATTGGAGTGCCAATTCAATACATCCAGGTTTACGGATGTGACGTATCTCTTATTTGGAGAGCGTACCTTGTATTTATCAACGATCATGGATGCCCTTAATCGCGAAATTATTAGTTGTGTCATCAACGAATTACAAACACTGACATTAGCGACGAAGACATTGAAACAAGCAATGAGAGGGTGAAAAGTAAAAAATGTCATCCTTCACTCATATCAAGGAAGTATTTATACTGCGAAGGAATTTCAAGCGTATGCCAAACAAAACGGCATCATCACCAGCATGTCCCGTAAAAGAAATTGCCATGATAATGCCGTCATGGAAAGCTTCTTTGGCCATTTAAAAAGTGAAGCTTTCCATTCACAAAAGATAACAAAAGTATCCAAACTGTGCGAAAGATTGTGCTAGAATACATTCATTACTACAATTATGTGAAAATTCAATGAAAATCAAACCACCTATCCCCTAAAGAATTTAAGGAACAGATGGTTTAGGTGTTTTGATATGTGTCCCGTTGTCGGGGGTCACTTTACCTCACGTCGTAAGGGGTTTTATTACTTCGCAAAACTTTCAGCCAACTGTTTCTCTCTCCACATAAATGTAATGCCGAGACCAACTATTAAAACAACGCCTGAAAATGCATATGGATAATGAATATTCATATCAAATAATATTCCGCCCATCGCTGGTCCTGCGATATTTCCTAAACTCGTATAAGTCGAGTTCATACCAGCGACGAATCCTTGCTCTTTTCCGGCTGCTTTTGATAAAAATGTCGTTAAAGCTGGACGAAGTAAATCAAATGCTAAGAAAATGAAGCAAGTAACGAGAAGTACAATCCAATAATTAAAGACTACAGTTGAGACGAATGCTAATACTGCACCTACAATTAAACATATTTGAATTAACACTTTCTCACCGAACATGTCTACCAATTTGCCAAACATAAATACTTGCACAACTACCCCAAAGATTGAACTAATTGTAATAATTGCTGCAATATCTTTCGGCGAGAAACCAAATTTATGATCAGAGAATAAGCTAAACACTGTTTCATACGCTGATAATCCGAATGCGAGTACAAATACGATAATAAATGCAATTGCATACATTGGATGTAATGATTTCTTTAAATCCCCAATAAAACTTGATTCTTTCGTATTAGAAGAAATCTCTGCAAGTTCTTCTTTCGTTAACGGTTCTTTTAAAATAAAGATCGAAATCACACATGCTATAAAAGCAATTACTGCTGCAACGAAAAACGGCACACGTATACCGTATTCTGCAATAAATCCGCCGATTCCAGGCCCTATAATGAATCCAGTACTAATAGCCGCAGATAAGTATCCCATCGCCTTTGGACGTTCCTGAATAGATGTAATATCCGCAACATATGCCGTAACACCAGGCATAATAAAAGCAGCACTAATTCCGCCTAATACCCTTGCTACATAAAGCATCCATACATCTTTTCCTAATCCAAAAAGAAGCTCTGAAACACCAAAAATAAATAATCCAATGATTATCATTTTCTTTCTACCGTAAAGATCAACCCACCGGCCTGTAATAGGTGAAGTAATGAGCTGTGCCATTGCAAACACTGCAACGAGATATCCCATCGTCTTCCCTGTTAAACCCATATCATTCATAAAGGACGGCATAACCGGAATGATTAATCCAATCCCTAAAAAAGCGATAAATATATTACTCAAAAGAATGACCAATACCATCTTTTGTTCTTTTATCGGTTTCTTCACTTTTTAACACCTCTTCCCGTAAGTTCCTCTCAAAAAATAATGCCCAAGAAGCTTTTTCTCTATCCTTCTATTTGTGGGCTAGTCATGAGTAGAGATGCCCCCTACTCGTTAGAATTTCACACTATCCTTCCACACATACATACGCATTAGGTGAATGACTATCATTCAGTTTTCCTCAAAAATGAACCTACCTTTTCAGACAGGTTCATCTCACTATTTCTTTATATGTAGTGCATGTGTTAAAAAATCTAGTACTTCTGCCTTTTGCAAATCCACTTGCTCATCATCTTTATGATCATATAGATACACTTGTTCCGCTGCTGATTCAACTAGAGCGATAAATAACTTCGCTGTTCGCTCTGCGTGAACCGAATCACGAATTTCACCAGCTTCTTTTGCCTCATTTAAAAATTCACTTAGCCACATATAAAGGGGCTCATACACAGCTTCCCATTCTTTTATATGTTCTGTAGATGCAAGACCAGCATACATTAAAGCTTGTATTTCACGATATTCAGCTATAAAGTGAAACACCGCATCTATTACTTGCGTCACTTTACTTGAGAAAGGCGCATCGTTTTGCACTTTTTCTTTCACTGCAAGTATCATCTTTTCAACCATCACTTCTGCTATTGCAGGCATAACAGATAACTTAGAAGGAAAATATAAATAGAAAGTTCCTTGCGCAATGCCAGCTAATTTCACGATATCAGAAATCTTCGTTTTTTCGACGCCCTTTTCCTGAAACACTTCAATAGCTGCATAGACAATTTTCTCTTTTTTATTCATCATCTAAACCCTTTCACACGCATATTGAATGACTGTCACTCATTTTATAAGATAATCGATTGTACTGTCAATGATAGTGAACTCTAAGAGGAAATCATTTTTTTATAATAAAATCTCCTAATAAACAATTAGGAGATAAAAATACAATATACCTTTAAGAAAGTGCCTTTAATCCTGTCACTCCACATACAATAAGAAACACACTAATGATACGCGCTTTACTTTTCGACTCACCAAACAAGAACATGTTTAACAAAACTGCACCTGCTGTTCCGATACCAATCCAAACCGCATACGCGACACTTACTTGTAAAAATAAGAAGGAAGTATACAAAAATGCGAAGGATGTAGCAAACCCACCTATATAAATCGCACCATTGGCTAATGTCTTATCTTTACTATACATTTTAAGTCCTATCACACCGACTATTTCACTAATTGCAGCACAAAATACGAAAAACCAACCCATTTTTAAGCAGCTCCTTCCACAGTTTCTTCTTTATTGTCAGCTAACTTTAAACCGATAACGCCGGCTACTACCATAAGAATGAAGAATAGTTTGCCTGCGCTGAAACTTCCACCGAAAAGAAATACATCCATTAAGAAAGTACCTACCGTACCAGCTCCAGCGAAAACAGCATATACAGTTCCTGTTGCAAGATGTTCACACGCTTTAGAAAGGAAGTGAAAATCAACAGCGATAACTCCTAAAATAATAATCCAATGCCACCAAGTATTAGCCGTATTAAAACCAAACACCCAAAAAATTTCAAAGATACATGTTAATATGACATATAACCAAGCTCTATTTTTCATACCTCTCACCTCTTATGACTGACTATCAGTCATTTTTATTTTAAAAAAATATACTCTTTCATCAATACTATATAAAAACAAATATCATCCTCATTTACCATTTATATTTGTTCCGTTTCCAAGTAAACTGCATCCTGTCATACAAAATGACTGAATGTCATTCATATATATTGTACATGAACATTTTAAAAACTGTCAATGCCGAAAGTTTATTTAAAATTTCTTTCATCTGATTTGTATATTTCCTAATAATCTGTCAATAATGCTAGTAACATAATATTTTCTCCACTCCCCCTTGGAGAGATCCCTTGAATGGAGCAGTTAGCTTTTGCTAGCTGCTCTTTTTTATTTATCCGCACACTATGATGAAATACTCATAGATCAAATCCATTTTTCATCACATAACAACATCTATTTATTTTCCAATGAGCTTTTGTATGTACGAATTTTATTCTCAAGCATCTTCTCTGTAACCTCTAAGTTTTCTCTTTGAATCTGAATAGATTTCCTATGATCTTCTAGGAGCTGTAAACGAGCTTCTGTTGTATGCACCCCTTCTGTATATAATCTAGCGTATTCTCTTATTTTCGCTATTGGCATTTGCGTTTGTTTTAATTTCATTACAAACTGCAACCACTTTATATGTGACTCTTCGTAAAGTCGATTTCCATTTGTATCACGATTTGCAATTAATATATTTTCCTTTTCATAATAACGTAGTGTATGTGTGCTCACGCCTAATAATTTTGCTACCTCACTAATTGTGTACATACTAAAGCTCCCTCCACATGCTTACCCTCATATATTTTATGACCGTATCAAATTTATAAAAAACATTTGACTTAGAGTATACTCTAACAAATACAATCTAACCATAAATGAATTTGAATTTAGGGGGATTTTATATGAAATACACTGTTATTACTGGCGCAAGTTCCGGAATTGGTTATGAAGCAGCTTTAGCATTTGCATCTCGCGGAAAAAATTTAGTACTTGTAGCTCGAAGACAAGAAGAATTAAACGGATTAAAATTAAAAATTAACGAAATGCATCCGGAGTTGGATGTTGTCATTCGAAGAACTGATTTATCTGTTACTGAAGATGTTTATAAACTTTATGAAAGCCTACAAGCTTTTCAAATTGAAACGTGGATTAACAACGCAGGTTTTGGTAATTTCGCCTCAATTGCTGAACAAAATTTAAATAAAATCGAAACGATGTTACATGTAAATATAGAAGCACTAACAATACTCTCTTCTCTTTTCGTTCGAGATTATTCAATGGTTGATGGAACACAGCTTATTAACGTTTCATCGGGCGGCGGATACACGATTGTTGCTGATGCTGTTACGTATTGCGCTACGAAATTCTATGTAAGTGCATTTACAGAAGGGCTGTCTCACGAACTGAAAGAACAAGGCGCAAAACTGCAAGCAAAAGTTTTAGCTCCTGCTGCAACTGAAACAGAATTTGCGAAGCGTTCATTTGATATTGATGAATTCCAATACGATAATGTTGTACCAAAATTCCACACTGCAAAACAAATGGCACAATTTATGCTCGACCTTTATGATAATGATAAAGTTGTAGGAATTGTCGACGGTTTAACGTATAACTATGAACTTAAAGATCCACTTTATAATTTTGCCGTGAGACAAAAGAATTCAAATTCTTAATAACCTGTCCATTTCTTATGGAAATATATATTCCCACTATATATGTAAATAATAGTGGGAACTTTTTCCCTATAAATTTTTTATCCAACATACCGCACCATCGCCACTTCATCACAATAATCCACCTTTGGACAATGTCTACAATCAATCCATACTTTCTCTGGCAACGCTTCTTTGTTTATAAAATCAAATCCACACTTTTGAAAAAATACTGTTTCATATGTTAAGGAAATTACTCTTCTTACATTTATTTTCGTAGCTTCCTCCATTACATGATTTACGAGCATACGCCCTATCCCTTTCCCTGCATATGTATGCGAAACTACTAACGATCGTATTTCTGCAAGATCTTCCCCTAATACATGTAATCCAGCAACTCCAACAATTCTCTCGTCTTCTTTCATAACATATAAACATTGCAAATATTGATAAAGAGACAAAAGGGAACGTGGTAAAACCACTCCCTCTTTTGCATAAACCTCAATAAGACTATAAATTTCTTTCACATCACTCGTCACCGCATTACAGATTTTCATATTACATCCCCTTGCCCTCGATATTAATATTTATAACTTTAAATGAATTTTAATACATAATTTTATATAATAATACAGCTCTCTTTTCTCCTCGTCAATCACTTTATGCAAACAAAAAACCAAGCAATCTAATTGATGCTCGGTTCCTCATCTCGTATCGGCAATACCGTCGAATATTTAATTTCACGAAGTGCTAAACTTGTCTGTATCCTTGTAATACCAAGCTTATTCAGCTTTCTAATAAACTGCTCCAGTTCTTTACGATCACGATTTGCAACCTTTAATAAATAATCGTATTCTCCTGTTAAACAGTGACATTCTAACACTTCCGGCATCGATTCTAATTCTTTCTCCAACACTTCTAACTTGTCAAATTGATGAATATTCGTACTCATAAAAATAAAACATAATAAATCAAACCCAAGCTTTTCTTGATTTAAAATCGCAACTTGCTTATCGATGAAACCTTCCCCATCTAACCTTTTTATTCTTGCATGCATCGCAGCCGGTGATAAATTAACGCGACGTGCCAGCTCTGCATTACTTACTTGTGACTCCTTCTGCAATATATCTAAAATTTGTACATCCAAATCATCCAACACTTTAATAACAGACGACTCCATTACAATTCCCCCTTTTTTCTTACCGATGATTATTCGAAAAAACACCTTATAATTTATCCAAAACTGAATATCATTCCGTAAATATCATTCACAGATAAATATTTTATCGAGTTTTTACCATTATACAAAAGAATATATTATACAATAAAGAAAAATGCTAAAATTATTTACAATTCGTATTGATTATAAAAAAGGGGATTTTAGCATGCCTTATTTTTACGTCTTTTTACTATTACTAACGAGCTTATTATGGGGAGGAAATTTTGTCGTTGGAAAATCACTCGTCGATCATGCATTGCCGATGACACTGACAAATTTAAGATGGATGATTGCGATTGTTTGTTTATTACCAATGGTATGGTTTAAAGAAAAGAAAATCCTTCCACCACGTACCGCAATACTTCCTTTAATATTGATGGGAATTTCAGGGGTCGCTCTTTTTAACATCTTTCAATTTTTAGCATTAGAAAAAACATCCGCTACGAATGTAGGTCTTATCTCTACTTTGAATGCAATTTCAATCGCATTATTTTCAGTATTATTTCTAAAAGAAAAAGTAAATACACTTCAAATCCTATCCATGATTCTTTCATTCTTCGGGGTTATCCTCGTCCTATTAAAAGGTGATTTCTCGCTTTTATTTTCACTACATTTTAATAGCGGTGATTTATGGATGATTGCAGCAGTCTGTATTTGGGGAATCTATTCTGTTTGTAGTAAATGGGCAACAAAAACAACTACACCACTTATGGCAACGTTGTACTCTGGTATTTTCGGCGTTATTTTATTACTACCGTTTAACATAGGTAGCTTCACTGTTTCAAATATAAATACTTCTTTCATCACATCACTTTTATATACCGGGCTTATTTCGACAGTTCTTTGTATGGTATTTTGGAATATTGGTGTACAAAAATTAGGTGCAACTACATCAGGTATTTTTCTAAACTTCAATCCAATTTTCACAGCCATTTTAGCATTCATATTCCTCGGAGAAGAATTAACGTGGATACAAATTTTAGGGACAATTGTCGTTGTAACAGGATGTTATTTATTTTCTCATTTCAAAACTGTTGCCGTTCAGCCTGTTAGACCTTTAATGCGAAAACATTCTTAATGAAAAAACATCGTCATCTGGGTTGGCGATGTTTTTATTTACTCTTCATTTCTTTTATATACTGCTTTTCCTCTTCTGGCAATAAACGTTCCGTCGCCTTACCAGTATCTCCACCTTGAAGGCTCCATAAAAAGTTATGTTCCTCAACGGTTTGAGAAAAATCTCCTTTTTCCCATCTATTTATAATAGAAAATAACTTCATTTTATATTGAAAACCTGTACTATTTTCAATATCTCTTTTTACATTAGAAATTTCCTTTTTTGTCATCTCTACAAATCCCCATTTTTCAGAGGATTTTACCTTTTGGTGGACCATTTTATGCATAGTAGAAATAATTTCACCTTCACTAATTTGCGGAGCTTCTTCTGCAGCTTTTTTCTCTTTTTCGTTTGCCGCTCGCTCGGTTTGAATATTTGTATTTTCTTTTTCCACATATGCAAGCAATTTCTTTCCGCCAACTATAGAAGAGATGATTACCATAATGGTAATACATATACCTACAATCCATTTAAAAAGCATTAGCTCTTCATCGCTTCCCTAACAATATGACTATCTACATACTGCTTAAACTTCACAATTTTTCCATTTTCAAGCTGCCATATATGAACAAATTCTGCTTCAAATGATTTTCCTGTTTCTTTATAAACTCCAGAATACATACCTTCAGCAATAATTACATCTTTTCCGTTTACTTCATGATATGTATTTACACTTGCTTTATAATCATCCCATTCTGATCCTAAACGGCTAAATACATTTTCCATTATAGCTTCTACGCCTGTATATGTTCCGCCATACGGGAAACCTTCTGCCTCTGTCCATTCCACTTTTTCAGAGAGGGCTTCTGCTAAATGCTTTGCATTCGAAGAAGCTGATCCTTCATACGTGCTTTGAATAATTTCTAAATTTGATTTAGGCATATTACTTCCTCCCGTTTATTTATTTTTACACAAGACGTAACCAATGCAGTTACATCTTGTGTAAAAAAATATTTAAATTGTTTCATTCGTAATTCATCAGTTGTAATCATTATAGTTACAATAATTCTTCAAGTCAACAATTTATAAATAAAATTTACTTCGTTTTCATTACTTTCTCTTTTAAGAAACGATCTACATATCCTTCTGCTTTTACTACGAATAAATACGCACCCATTGATAATAATGCAAGATCTAATTCATATCCTGGATTCTTTCCATCTCCTAATAAACCTGCTGCTCCATTTACCTTTACGATAGCTCCAGCTAAAATAAGAGCGAATAACAATCCTACATATCGTACACCTAAACCGATAATTAATAATATACCACCAACTAATTCTACAGTTGCTACGCCGTATGCAAGGCCACCTGGTAAACCGATGCTTGTAAACCATCCTGCTACATTATCGATACCTGATTGAAACTTTGCTAAACCGTGTGCAAAGAACGTAACTCCTAACACGATACGAATAATTAAATTCCCAATATATTGATTCATTTTGAACTCTCCTTTTTGTTTTGTTATAGTGAACTTTTATTTACAAGTCAAAACAATACGGTATTTTATTTCATTCGTCAATTACTTTTTTAAAGAAAACAAAAAACATTATCCGTTTTACGGATAATGTTTTCCTACAAAATAGCGCTAATTCAAGCTTTTATTCTATCGCATAGAAAAAGTTGAAACATTTTTCCAGCGCCAATATAAGGTAGTAAAGAAACGTCCTCTTCCACAACCATTCCAACAACATTCACTTTCTCATCTACAGGTAAATCATGTGTAGCAACTTGCATCTCCCCTGCATATCTACCGTACAATTCATTATCAATTGTAATGCTGCCTTTCTTTCTTACAATTGTATGCATCGGCTGTAACACCACTCTATTTCCTTCCCTTGATTCTACAGATCGAATAACATCACGAGCCGGATCTAGTCTATTTGTATGCACTTGCTCCACCACTTTTAATACTTCTTTATCAGTTATAAATGATTTGTAACGCAATGGAATAATCCCTCTACTCGCACTAGCTACTTCTTGCATGCTTTCCAAACCTGCGCTTATATCCCCAATCAACACTTTATCGACGCCACAATCTTGAACCAGTTCTAAATACGCTTCAAGCGGGCGCATATTGCGGTGTTTCTCTAACGTCGGTAAACCTTCATATAACGGACCACGCTTTTCCGCATCTCCTGGAATAAATGCCATCGTTTTTATTCCACACTCCTGTAAATATTGATTTTGCTTTTGTAAGAAGGACCTTGCTAGTCCTGTCTCTGGACGTGGGTAAAAATTATGCCACGCTTCTACATTCTCTACTCGTATATGTTCTGTAAGTAACTCTTTCCAAAATGACTTTGTAATCGTACTCGCATTTAAAGCTACTTTCATCTTATGAGATACGCTTGCAATTTCTTTTGGCGCAATGCCGTAATCCATTCTTAAACCGGTAATGCCCCAGTCCAATAGTTCTTCCACATTTTCATATGTTAGCCCTAAATGATGTAACGATTTTGGAGAAACATCAACCATTAACTCCATTTCATGTGCAAGAGCTTGTTTCCCTAATATTTGAATTAACTCTTTATACGTATTTGGATCATCTTCTGGAATGTGCAGTGATGTAAAAATAGATGTAAACCCATTTTCCTTCGCTACTTTTAGCCACTCTTCTTGTTTCTCTACTCGTTCTTTTGAAAGATAAATGGAAACTCCGATCATATAAATCTCCCTTTCTATTAATAGAAAAAGAGAAAGTAATCCCTTTCTCTATATGTTTTCTGCCATTTCTTCTTTAAATCCGAAGAAGTACGTAAAGATAAATCCGAAAGCATATGCAATTACTAAACCTAAGAAATATAGTAAATATTTATTGTCAGCAATTAACGGAATTAAAGATAGCCCTGATACGCCAATCCCAAGAGAAGCTGTTTGCATAACTGCTTGGAATGCACCACCGACAGCTGCTCCTAAACAAGCAGTAATAAACGGTTTCCCAAGTGGTAATGTAACCCCGTATAATAGCGGCTCACCAATTCCTAAAAAGCCAACTGGCAATCCACCTTTAATTACATTTCGAAGTCGTTTGTTTTTTGTTTTCACATAAATCGCAATTGCTGCGCCCACTTGGCCAGCACCAGCCATTGCGAGTACTGGTAATAAAGGTGTTACGTGTGTTTGATTAATGAATTCCATATGAATTGGTGTTAAACCGTGATGCAATCCGACCATAACGAGAGGTAAAAATGTTCCCGCAAGTACTGCGCCAGCAAATGCTCCGCCGATATTTAAAATAGCATTAATTCCGCTCGTAATACCATCTGATAAGAAACCTGCTAATGGCTGAATGGCTAACATCGTTACGATACTTACAACTAATACAGTAATGAGTGGTGTCACGATAATATCAACTGCATTTGGCACTGCTTTTCGAACTTGTCTTTCCACTACAACCATAAGCCATGCTGCAAAAATAACTGCAAACAATCCGCCCCGTCCGGGCACTAATGCTTCACCAAACAATTTTACGTTTGCCATCGCCGGGTTGAAAATTAAAATACCAGCAATTGCCCCAAGAACCGGTGTCCCGCCAAATTCTTTCGCTGTATTCCAGCCGACTAAAATTCCTAAGAATGTAAAGATACCGCCGCCAATGAGTAGTAACATTTGTAACCACGTTGCATTTGGATCAGCACCAGCATTTTTCGCAAAGTTAGCAACCCCGTTTATAATTCCTGACGCAACAAGCCCCGGAATTAATGGGATGAAAATACTTCCTATTTTTCGTAAAAAGTTTTTCACCGGTGTATTATTTTTCTTCTTAATCTCTGATTTCATCTCTTGCCCAATATCTTCAAGGTGATGATCTGCTACCTCACCAATTCGTAGTCCTGTTAAGCCTTCCATTTCAGCTGCTACTTTATTTACTGTTCCTGGACCAACGACAACTTGAAGCGTCTCATCTTCTATAACACCCATAACGCCTTCAACTTTTTTCAAAAGGTCCATATTTACTTTACTTTCATCATGAAGCGTTAAACGTAGTCTCGTCATACAATGAGCAATACTACGAATATTTTTTATTCCTCCAAGTTGCTCCGAAATTTCCTTGGCCATTCTCTCTTCTTTCTTCATAATAGAATCCCCCTCCCTATTATTTTATAGTGCTTTCTTCACAAACCCTTTTGCGCATTTTAGTTTCTCCAGTGCTTCCCCATATTCGCACTGCAACAACACCATAACAATGGCAGCTTTTACGTTACGTTCTGCCTTTTCATAATACTCTGTCGCTACTTCATAACTAGCGCCTGTTGCTTCCACAATAATTCGTTTTGACCGTTCTACTAACTTTTCATTTGTGGATTGAACATCTACCATCAAGTTTTTATATACTTTTCCTACACCAATCATCGAAGCTGTTGAAATCATATTCAACACTAATTTTTGTGCTGTACCAGCTTTTAAACGCGTTGATCCTGTTAATATTTCTGCACCTGTCTCTACTTCTACATTTAACTTTGCATATTTACTTATTTCAGCATTTTTATTACAAGAAATACTCGCTGTACTCGCTCCTACGCTCTGTGCGTATTTCAAGCCGCCAATTACGTAAGGAGTTCTGCCACTTGCAGCAATTCCAATCACTGTATCTTTCTCATTTAATCCAATACTTTTTAAATCTTCTTCTGCTAACTCTTCGCGATCTTCGGCACCTTCCACCGCTTTAGTAAACGCTTTCAACCCACCTGCTATAAATCCTTGCACCATTTTATCATCCGTGCCAAATGTCGGCGGACATTCCACTGCATCTAGAATACCTAAACGACCACTCGTACCAGCACCAATGTAAATTAAACGTCCCTCTTCTTCAAAAGATTTAATAACAGTCTGTACAACCTTTTCAATTTGTTCTATCTCTTTTTCAACTGCTAACGCAACAGTTCGATCTTCTTCATTCATACTTTGCAACACTTCTTTTATACTCATTTCATCCAGATTCATTGTTTTCTCATTACGATGTTCTGTCGATAAATTTTCTAACATATTGCCACCCTCTTTGAAATTATATTTCACACTTTTATTATAACTTTAAGAAACTAAAAATCAATAACTCTTTCTTATTTTATGAAATAAAATTTCACAACATGACATATTTGTGTCAAAGATAATAAAAAAGATGAGTCTCCTCATCTTTTCTTCTACTTTAACTTCCGTAACCGCAACGCTTCTTCTCGCGTCTCCATAAATTGATCCAATACTTTATTACCAATTCGGTTGAAAGTAATCACATATAAAGCATCAATCATATTCAGTTGCGTCATTCTCGACGCAATACTTGCAATACGATGATCTTGTTCTACATCTGGCATACAAAGACGAATGTCCGCTTCTTTATATAAGGGGGATGATTGATCTAGCTTCGTAATTCCAATAACAGTTGCACCTTGTCTCTTTGCATACTGCGCCATTTCAAGCACATCTCTCGTTCGACCAGATGTTGAAATCGCAACAAATATATCGCCTTCTTTTAAATTCGTCACAAGCGGCAACATCATATGAAAATCAGATAGCATCATCGCTGTAAATCCAAGCCGTGTAAATTTATACGCCCCATCCATTGCTGGCGTAGCTGATCCACCTACGCCGTAAAATATAATTTTGCCCGCATTGACAATACGATCTACAGCTTTCTCAAGTTCCTTCTTATCTATCGCAGTAACGCTCGCCTCAATTGCAGCTTTATTCACATAAGTGACTTTATTAAACAAATCGTACGGTCCATCTTCCGTATTCATCACTGAAAAATCGTTAATATTATAATCAGCAATCGTTAATTCACGAACGAGTGCTATCTTAAATGCTTTAAAACTTCCGATCCCAATCGACTTACAAAAACGAACGACACTCGCCTCACTTGCGCCTGCATTCGTTGACACTTCTTTCGTCGTTAAGTTCGGAACAATCTCTGCATTCTCCATTATGTACATGGCAACCTTCTTTTCAGCTGGTGAAAATTGATCCATATTACTTTCAATTTTAAATAGTAATGTTGAAGCTTTCACTATTTAACCTCCACTTCTTACGGTTGCGTTCACTTATTTTCTCTTGCTTCAAGAAGGTAAAAACCATCATCGCCAGGAGGATGAAACACATTTACAATGCGATTCCCTTTTTGATAAACAGTTCTTTCTCCTTCTGTCCACTTCTCTTTCCAACCGTTCATCCAAATCGCAACATCAGGTAAAAAAGCAGTATATTTCAGCTTCTGACCGTACTCACCATCTGCTTCTTCCGAAAAAATAGAAACCGGAAAATCTTTCACTTTTGATTCTTTCCATGCAGTAAATGGTATACATACTGCAATAAGTACGATTACACCGATAACCTTCTCCTTCGTAATCTTCACACTTCCCTCTCCTTGTCATATCACATACATAGATTTTACCATAATTACAAACCCTTCATGCTATATGACCATTGCTTTTTGGAATAAAAAAAGAGCTTACCTACATCAGATAAGCCCTTCCTCTCTATACAAAATATTTCTTCAAAAGTGGCGGTGTAATAATCGTCGTCAATATAACAACAATAACAATCGCTGTGAAATTTTCTTTCGCTAATAAATTCGCCGTAAGTCCATTTGCTGCGATGATAAGCGCTACTTCACCACGTGATACCATCCCCGCGCCAATACTAATAGAAGATTGGAGATTAAAACCTGTCAATCTCGCTCCTAAACCTGATCCAATTAACTTTGTGAAAATTGCAATGAGGGTCATAATAATAATGAACCAAAGCTGGCTTCCAATGCCTTGAAATGTAATTTCCATTCCGATACTTACGAAGAATACTGGAACAAATATTGCATAAGCAATCGGTTCAATTTTATGTTCCACTTCATGCTTATACTCTGTTTGAGAAATAGCAATTCCTGCTGCAAATGCTCCAATAATACCTGCAATTCCCATCATTTCACTGTAATAAGAAAAAGAAAAGCAAATAATAAGAGCCGCGCTAATTAACGCTTCTGTTACACGAAGCGGGACAAGCATTTTCATAATCCAAGGAACGACTTTCCAAGCAATAAAAACAATACTTACAAAGAAAATAATTTTCTTTGCAATGACAAGTGTTATATTCACATCTTGTGTTCCTAAAAAACTCATTACAAATGCCAATAAAATAACGACAATGACATCATCAAATACGGCAGCACCTAAAATTGTTGTACTTTCTCTCGTATTCATTTTTCCTAGATCACGTAGCGTCTGCACCGTAATACTAACCGATGTTGCGCAAAGTAATAACCCTAAAAAAATGGCATGGGACTGTATTAATCCAAACAGTAACCCTGTTACATAACCACCGATGAAAGGAAAAATAATTCCACCAGCCGCTACTGCAAATGACGATTTCAAATTCCGATTTAACTCTTCTAAATCTGTTTCAAGTCCCGCCATAAACATAAGTAGCAAAACACCAATCTCACTCAGTTCATCAATCAGTTCAGAACTATTAATAATACCGAGTACAGCCGGACCGATAATAATACCAACAATTAACTTACCAAGTACAGAAGGCTGACCAAGTCTCACACTAATGTCACCAGCTAATTTCGTACAAAGTAAAATGACGACAAGTTCAAAATAAAATAACATAGCATCTGCTCCTACTTTAACTTTAATCAGTGGGTCGTTAACCCCCGTCCATTTCTGCAAGTAGTTTCCCCTATTGATCCGAATTTTATTTTTCATATTTTTATTTGACAAAATATTCTGAATTATATTAAGATTAATCCAGCAATTTTAAAAAACTACATACCATAACTGTACCTCCATTTCCTTACATACTCTTTTTTAATGGGCTCATACTATAGTCGCAGTTATGGAAATGAAAAAACGGGGGGAGAGTCCACAGTGAAGTCATTATTACGAAAAAAAGCGCTTAGTACTGAATCACCAAAGCAGCTAGATAGAACATTAACTGCACTCGATTTAACGTTTTTAGGGATCGGCGCCGTAATTGGGACAGGGATCTTTGTATTAACAGGTATTGTTGCAGCAAAACATTCTGGTCCTGGTATTATGCTATCATTTCTTATTGCTGCATTTACTTGTGCTTGTGTAGCCTTTTGTTATGCTGAATTTGCTTCTTCTATTCCTGTCTCAGGAAGTGTGTATACTTACGCATATATGACAGTCGGAGAAGTCGTCGCCTTCATCGTCGGATGGTGTTTAATGCTCGAATATTTACTTGCCGTTGCAGCAGTAGCTGTCGGTTGGTCTGGTTATTTGCAATCATTACTACAAGGGTTCAATATACACCTGCCCGCCATAATCGCCTCGGCCCCCGGCGTAGGAAAAGGTGGTCTCATCGATTTACCAGCTGTCTGCATTTTACTTCTTATTACTGGCCTTTTAAGTTTTGGTATACGTGAAAGTGCACGCATTAATAATATTATGGTTCTTATTAAACTAGCTGTTATCATTGCCTTTATCGTAGCAGGTGCAAAATATGTAAAACCTGAAAATTGGACACCGTTCATCCCATTCGGATACGACGGTATTATTACTGGGGCTGCCACTGTGTTCTTCGCCTTTTTAGGTTTTGATGCAATCGCAACCGCTGCAGAAGAAACGAAAAAACCGCAGCGTGACTTACCAATTGGTATTATCGGTTCTCTTCTTATTTGTACTGTTTTATATATGATTGTATCTTTCGTTTTAACAGGTATGGTTCCTTATACGCAATTAGACGTCTCTGATCCAGTTGCATTTGCATTGCATTTCGTTGGTGAGGATACAATTGCAGGACTACTCGCTGTCGGAGCGATGACTGGAATGACAACCGTTCTCTTAGTCGTTATGTATGGACAAGTTCGCGTTTCGTATGCAATGAGCCGTGACGGTCTACTTCCAAAAGCGTTAGCACGTGTAAATAAAAGAGTAAAAATCCCTTTATTAAATACGTGGATTACTGGCGTTGTTGCCGCTTTATTAGCAGGACTTTTAGATTTACATTTGCTAGCGAATTTAGTAAACATCGGCACGTTAACAGCCTTTACATTCGTTTGCTGCGCAGTACTTATTTTACGAAAAACACATCCTGATTTAAAACGTGGATTCCGTACACCTTTCGTACCTGTATTACCAGTTGTCGCGATTCTTTGCTGCTTATATTTAATGATCAATTTGTCTAAAACAACATGGATTAGCTTTGCAGTTTGGCTTATAGTCGGCTTATGCTTCTATTTCTTCTACTCTAGGAAACATAGTCATTTAGCTACCGAAAAAACGAATGATGAAAAGAAAAAAGCATAACAAAATAGCTCGCCATTTTAGCGGCGAGCTATTTTTCTGTACTATTATATTTTTTCGTTAACGATTGTAAAATGAAAAATATGCCAATGCAAGCTGTAAACCATGCCCAATTTCCTATTGGCGTTGCGTATTTAATAATTCCAATACCTACAAGTAATAGGAAAATAATCACCTGATATATGAGCTTCCACTTTTGCATATATTCCCTCCTTTACTTCGTTCCCTTCTTTTTCTTCTTCCATGCATTTAAACTATCAAAGAAGAAATTAATAAATAACGTGCCTAAACCCGCTAATAAAAACGTCATTAAAAATAGAACCCAAATACTTTTCTCTTTTAAGAAATAATATCCTACAAGGAGCACAACCGCAATCCATACATATTCAAGAATTCTTTTTAGCTTTTTCTGTTCCAAATTATTCGCTCCTTCATTCTATACTACTTTTAGTATAACAAAAAAGAAGCCTATCATGATAAGCTTCTTTTCTTCTCTCTTATTTGTTTATACTTTTTTCAACAAGTGAAATCGTATACTCTAATGTACGATTCATCGTTTCTACCTGTGCATCTTTTACTTTTACATCTTTCACTACAGCTTCGGCCACTGTAATTTTTTGACTCAATGCTTTCACTGAACCGTCCGTTACATTTGCATCTTGCGCTTTTTTCACTACTACTTTTGCAGATTCAATATTGATTTGTAATTTTTCTTTCGGTGTTTTCGGTTGTTCTACTACTTTAGATTGTACAAATGTTACATTAGCTGTTTTTAATTCGTTATATGTTTGAACGATTTGCTCTCCCGTACTCCCTACATTTTCAAACACTTGTTTTGCATTATTATAGCTTTTCTCTAGTTCTTGAAATGCTTCCTTTGAATATTGACCTGGTTTATCACCAAATTCATACGTACCAGCTAGCACTTCCTTTACTTTTCCAAGCTCTTCAAATAACGCATTTACTTGCTCTAACTTCGTACGGTTAGAGAACTCATTGTACGCCGCTAATACTTCTGAAGAACTTAACGCTTTACTATATAATTTCGCAAGCGCGATTTGTCCATTTAACGGAATACCACCATTTCCGTTACTATCAGGATCCGCTCCAAATGCAAATGGTACGTTTGGATGATACACTTTCCCAGTAGCTGGCTGACTATTTACTTTTTTACCATCTACGTAAATTGCCACTTCGCTTCCGTTATACGTTCCTGTTAAGTGATATGTTTTGTTTGCTTCTAATTGAACGCCAACACGTTTATAGCTACCACCAATGTGAGCCCATAATTCAACATATCCACTTCCTGTAGACTCAAATCCAATTCCGCCGCTCTCTGTATTTTGCAAAATACCTTGGCCACGGATTTGATTCATTGAAAATACCGTTTCTAGCGTAAATGTATTTGCTACTTTCTCTTTTTGTGCTGCTGAAAATGGAAGGTATCCAAATGTATTAGATTGTCCGTTTAACTTCATCACATTCTTTTTCAATGCTTTATCATATTCAATAGTCACATTGCCTTTCACATCACCTTTTGTACCAAATGGTGAATTGTCTTTAAATGTACCATCTGCAAAGTTTACATCGAAAACATCAGCTTTTGGTACTTTCACATTCGGGTCAATATTATCTTTTTTCGTAGTAATTTCCGCAGTTAACGGCTGTGCGGTTTCATTGCCAAATGAATCAATTGCAACGACTTCAAGTGTATATGTTTTCCCGCCATCTAATCCTGCAAGTGTAAATGTAAGGTCTTTTGGCACTGGATCACGATAAAACTCTGAGAATGCTAACAATTTATTCTTTATTTCTCCCGTTTGCTTATCTCTAGCTTGTACACGATAAGAATGAACAAGAAGGTTGTCCAATGCTTGCGGGAATGTTACTGTTGCCGCATTTTCTGTTACATTTGATACAGCAAGCTTTGCATCCTTAGCAAAGTAAGGCTTTTCTTTATCACGATCTTCTACATGTGTAAATGTTTCTTTCTTTGCTGGTAATTTAATTTTCCAAGGCTCGCCTGTCCAAGAATTCGTATGGAAATCACGACGATTAATCGTTACTTCTTCATCATCTACTTCTACTAATAAACCTTGGCTTAACGTACTAGCTCCTGGCGGGATATTCCCTTGTACTTTACCACCTTCAACTTCCATATAACTTACTGAAGAAGTACCAACTGATGTAAAGTCTTTTTGATGAATCGATCTTGGATCGTCTAACGGATAATGCGAATGACCCGAAAATGTAATAACTTGTGGATATTCCTTTAATACTGTATTAATTTTTGCGCTATCTTGTGTTCCCCATTCATGACTACCGTACACTGTATCTTTAATATGTTGATGTAAAAATACGAAAATTGGTTTTGTTGGATCATCTTTTTGCGCTTTCGCCATTTCTTCTTTTAACCAATTAATTTGCTTGTCTGAATAATATCCATGAGTTGTTCCATTCTCTGGAGACATAACAAGGAAGTGATAACCTTTTACCACTTTATGATAATAAATTGATTCCATACCTGTTTTTTCTAAAAACCTCTTTTGTGCTCCAGCTTCTGATAAACCGTTCCAATAATCATGATTCCCTAGGGAGTTCATTCGTACCGCATCTTTATTTGCATTTTCATTATATACTTGCATGAAACGATCATACTGTTGTACCGATCCTGAATCAGTAAAATCTCCCACAATTACGAACGCATCTTGCTTCGGTGCTAATGTATTAAACTGTTCAATCGCTCTTTTCCAGCGAAACGTATCATCCGTTCCACTATTTTTAATATGCACATCACTTACAACTGGAAAAACTATCTTCTTCTCACTTGATGCCTTTTCTTGCTTTTTCTCTTCTGCCTTGACTGATGTACTCCACGGAAATGATACGAACGCTAATACAAAAACCATTAATAATCCAATAAGGCCTTTTACTTTTCTTAAAGCATTTCTGTCCACGTGAATCCTCCTCATAATAATTGATTCATTACAAGGGCTATTTTATCTAATACATGTTAATGTCGTTTAAATAACAAATGAACTTTATTAGATTTTTGTAAATATACAGTTAATTAGAAATTAAGTCCAACATTCCTCATACTATTGTATACAACCACCTTTTGTCTAAAAGAGTCTGATCATTCTTTTCCTATGACTATTCACATATAATCTTTTCTATAACGCTAATGATAAGTTAAGGTTTAAGCCTATTAGACAATCTTAATTTTTAATATTTCCTTCTTTTTTAACACATCGGCCATGCTTTTACATTTAATAGTAGTAAAAAACAACTTAAAAGGAGGGGTTGTATTGAAGAATAAAAAAAATATCGGCTGTTTCGCTCCTTTATCTATTATTTGTCCAGACCCTTGTCCACCGCCCCCTCCTCCAAATCCAAATTGCGAGCGAGTAACAAATGAATTTGCAGGGAATTTCCTCATAACTAATAACACCATCCCCTCTGCCAAAGATGCATCACAATCAATGATACTATGGCAAAGTGATGGGATACTACTTATATCAGGTACTGTCTCGGTTTACAATAGTACTAGCAGCACCGAAGCAATTACAATTCAAATCGTTGGAACAGTAACCAATATTTTCACTGTGTTTCCTGGTAATACAATATCGTACACAGGAAAAAACCTACAGTCGGTCAATATTATCAATATAACAAGTAATCCTTCACTATATTTAGAAGGCAAGTACTGTTGCGAATTTACATGTTGCTTATAGAATACCAATTTCATTACTTTCTCAATAAAAAAAGCATACCATTTACGGTATGCTTTTTTTATGAAATCGGATAACGTACAGTAATACAAAACTCTCCTTGATTAACAGTTGTTCCTGTCGTAGTAATTCGAACAGTCGTAAAATATCGTACAGTGAAAGTACCACTACTTTGCGGCTGTACAGTAATTGTATCAATTACTGTAGCACCAACTAAAAAATCAACTGTAATCGGGTTCGCACCTACATCATATTTCACGTAACCTGAACCATATACTTCTTGCGTGATATTATTTGTATATACAATTTGAGTACCAGCACCTGTAATAGACCAGTCTGTACATACTTGGTCTTGCACAAGTGTTTTATTAGAACAACAAGACAAACTGGAACTTCTCATTCCCATTTCGATCCTCTCCTATTCTGCTATGAAAGTGGATAACGTGTTGTAATACAAAATTCTCCCTGATACGTTCCAGCAGGTGTTGCAGGTAACACAACTTGTATACTATCAAAGCGACGATACGTAAAAGCAATACTCGTTCCTGGGTTTAATGTTTGTGTATCAATTGTACCCCCAGCAGAATCAAGCGCTTCTACAGTAATTGGGCCTGGTCCAACATCATATTTAACAAAACCAGTACCAACTACGTTTTGGTTAATATTATTTGTATAGAGAACATTATCAATTGCTGTTGCAACTACAGTAGCAGACCACGGACTACACACTTTATCTTGCACATAATTTTTATCTGGACAACAAGTTAATGCTGACCCTGAGCACTCACAAGACATAGTTGTTTCCCCTCTCTCTTTTATATTCCCTATATGTGTATGTCCCTCAGAGTCTTTTGCCTGTACTATTCATCTATTTTCAAAAAATATTCAAATGACTAGATAGATTCCGTTTTGTTTCTTTTCTTCATATATTTATAGACAAAGATACTAGCAACGATAAGAATAACGCCCCCTAATATCGGTAGCATATATTGCCCAACAACATCTGCTGCTTTTTCCCAATGCGGACCTAATTTCATTCCAAAATAAACATACAAAGTCGTTAACGGGAACATTGCTACAAATGTATATATGCTGAATTTCCATATGTTCATTTTCGCCATACCGCATGGAACAGAAATAAGCGTTCTAACTCCCGGTACAAAGCGTCCAACAAATGCTACAACTGGTCCATATTTCTCAAAGAAATCATCTGCTTTTTGAATTTGTTCTTCTTTAATAAAGAAGTATTTTCCGTATTTTATTAATAGCGGACGACCACCGTAATAACCGAGTGCGTATAACGTTAACGGTCCTGTCGTTCCGCCAAGCGTTCCGGCTAGTACAGCAAGCCAAAAATTCATATCACCCTCGTATACCCAATACCCAACCATAGGCAAAACTACTTCTGCCGGAATAAATTCAAACGTTAATGCTAACACAACTCCAAAATAAGAAAACTGCTTTAAAAATTCGATTATATCTAAAATAATTTGCTCCATATTTTTAACTCCTATCCTACATTTACGTTATGCTTTTCTTGTAATTGAACTGGCGCCATTTTTACAATTCGGTTCAAAATAAATAACACAATTCCAATATCATCTAAAATACCGATAAACGGCAGGAAGTCTGGAATTAAATCGAGCGGCATCGCAACATAACCAACTAAAAACGCAATAGATAAAATTTTCTTCTTTATTGAAACCTCTTTTGAAGTGAAAAAGTCAAATAGGAATGGAACAAATCGGCGAACATGAAATACAACTCTTAATCTACTAATAAGTTTTTTCATTTTTATATCTCCTCTCTTTGTATACGAAAAGGACCCTACCAAATATGGTAAGGGTCCTCAAAAAGACAGAAAGGGGCCTTTACCATTGCTGGTAAAGGTCTCACTAACAACGAAACGTTGCCAATAAAGCCGAGGGTTTCTCCCTGTAATGACGACTTTACTGTAATAAGTTACTCCCCTTTATACACAATTTTATACACTCACATTAAAATATTTCAGAGGGCTTGTCAATATATTTTATATCCCAATCCCTTTCGTAAAAAACAAAAAACGTATAGGAAATTTCTTACTATCTCATAATATACATAATCATTTTTGAACGAAAGGAGATGTTTCATTTGCATACTGTATGGAAAGGTGCACTTTCACTTGGACTATTAAATATAGGAATCAAACTATATAGTGCCGTAGAAGAAAACGACATAAAATTTTTAAGTCTTCATAAAGAATGCTTAACACCTATTAAATATAAAAAATTTGCTCCTGATTGTACGGATGAAGAAATTGATGATAAAGATATTGTAAAAGCCTATGAATACGCACCTCATAAATATATTATTATGGATGAAAAAGAATTAGCTGAATTACAACAAGCTCATGAACCACGATCCATTCGTATTATATCTTTTGTCCAAAATAACGAAATTGATTCTGTTCTCTATGATCGCTCTTATTTTATAGGACCTACCCTAGGACATGAAAAATCATATTTATTATTAAAAGAAGCTCTTGAACGTACGAATAAACTTGGTCTTATCCATATTTCCATTAGAAAAAAACAACATTTAGCTATTATCCGTAACTTTGAAGATGGGCTTATATTACAAACTATTCACTACCCTAATGAAATTCGCGATATAACAAATACACCTAACTTACCAAGTAACGAAAATTATCCGATTCAAAAACAAGAACTCACAGCAGCAATCAATTTAATCCACCATCTTACAAATCCTTTTGAACAAGAGATGTATACAGATGAGTATAAAGAAGCCCTTACCGAACTAATCGAAAACAAAATTGAACAACAGGAAAAAACCGAAACCATCTCTCCTGCTCCAAACATCATCAATATTATGGAGACATTACAGGCAAGTATTGAACAAGCAAAAATAAAAAGAGACAATAAAACAGGAAAAGAGGCCAAATAAAATTGACCTCTTTTTCTTTAAAGCGGATTACATTTCGGCATTTCAAGTCCAGACGATTGAGCTAGTTTTAATAAGTAGTAACATTCTTCTCTTGCCATATGATCTGCCATTCTAGCAGATAATGCACTTAATATTTCATTCGATAACTCCATCTCTTCAACCTCATGGAGAAAATGCGAAAATAATTTTAACTCAAGTGAAACATCTTTTGTAAACTTCTTTAATGCAGGAAAATGATGAAGCTCTGTCCGTAAATAACCTGTCATCTCAACTGCCTTTAAGTAAAATTGTTCAAAGTGCTTCGTAAATTCTTCACTTTTCTCTTTCAATCTTTTTTCAACAAGATCTAATCCACCAGAAATAGAGCCTGCATGACCAGCCGCATCCGTTAACCAAACGAGATGGTAATGTAATTCATGAAAAACAGGCGGAACTTCTCCTTTCTTTAAAAATTCTAACACCGTTATATATTCTTCTACTTCGTTTACCATATGATTGATGAAAGTTGGCGTAAAATGAATAGTGATTTTTCCCTCGAGTTGTTTCTGTATAATACTTAATTTAAACGTTCGTATTTCCTTTGCGGCTCGTTCTGCCTCTTTTGAAAATGCAATGAGATTCACATTATGAACTTTATTTAAAAGATTCGTAAATGTTTCAAGAAAATATGTGGCCTTCTTTATATCTTCTTTTTCCTTCGGAGCTAATGCATCAAGTAAAAATTGCGAATGATCAGTAAGCACCCTTAGCCAAAATTGATGCTCAAACAACGCACTTTCTTCATAATTCCTCTCCACTAAATCGCCTCCGTTTATTCATCCTTCTCTATCACTTGAAGTTTATATCCATCTGGGTCTTGTACTACAATACTCTTCTCACTTTTGTTTTCTGTATATGCAATTTTATAAAACACTAACCTCTTCTTTAAATTCTCTATGTTAGAAATTGAAAACATTAGAACATCAACCGCATCCGTAACACTCTTCTCACGCCCACCCAAACTACGATTCATTACAAAACTAATTCTCGTTGAATCAGTATCATACCAAACCCCTGTTACATCTAATTGGGGTCTTTCTAAACTAGGCTTGATTCCTAAAATCCCTTCATAAAAATACAGAGTTTCCTTTAAGTTCTTTACTTCTAACACGATTAAATTCTTTACATTCTCCACATTCATTCCCCCTGTACTTATTACTTTTTTATATGTGTCATAAATGCTCATTATGTCTGAATACAATACGTAGTAATGAACATGTAAGGAGGTTTATTCATGAATAAATATATGAGATCATTCGTGCCCTATCATAGTCCTCTCGATCCTTGTCCTCCTATCGAAAAAAAATATTATTCTACTCCTCCTAATTTATTTTTAGGCTTTCAACCGCCAAACTTGCCTCAATTCACACCAAAAGAAGCACTACAAAAAGGGACTTTATGGCCTGTTTTTTATGACTATTATGAAAATCCTTATAAAAAAGGGCGGTGACTACTGACGTGAATCAATCGCTACCAGAAGAATACTATCAGCTTTTACTGGAGCTTCAAGAATTAGACTTTGTACTAGTTGAACTCACTCTTTATTTAGATACACATCCAGATGACACCGCCGCGATTAATCAATTTAATGACTTTTCCTATAAGCGGAGAGTATTAAAACAAAAGATGGAAGAAAAATACGGACCACTCCAACAGTTTGGAAACAGCTATTCTAATGCCCCTTGGGAATGGAGCAAAGGTCCTTGGCCATGGCAAATATAAAGGAGAGAAACTATGTGGATTTATGAAAAGAAATTACAATACCCAGTTAAAGTGGGAACTTGTAATCCCGCACTTGCAAAATTATTAATCGAGCAATACGGTGGTGCAGATGGAGAATTAGCTGCTGCACTACGTTACTTAAATCAACGTTATACAATTCCTGATAAAGTCATTGGCCTACTTACTGATATTGGTACAGAAGAATTTGCTCACCTTGAAATGATTGCTACGATGGTTTATAAGCTGACGAAAGATGCGACCCCTGAACAAATGAAAGCTGCTGGTCTTGACCCTCATTACGCTGATCATGACAGTGCTCTTCATTACCATAACGCTGCTGGTGTTCCATTTACTGCAACCTATATACAGGCTAAAGGTGATCCAATTGCCGATCTATACGAGGATATTGCAGCTGAAGAAAAAGCACGCGCAACATATCAATGGCTCATTAACTTATCAGATGATCCAGATATAAATGACAGCCTACGCTTCTTACGTGAACGAGAAATTGTCCATTCACAACGTTTCCGAGAAGCAGTTGAAATTTTAAAAGAAGAACGCGATAAAAAAATATTTTTTTAAAACACGTATCCTAGCGATATGTGTTTTTTTATGTTAAAAGTTAAATCCTTCCTATTAAACATATAAATAGTATATTTATTCGATTTAATGCATTATTTTTTAATATTTTCAAAATTCCCTATTGCTTTCTAGTCATCAGACCTTTAAAATAATAACAGTTACTCGACAAATTATTTGAATTTTCGACAAAAACACTCATTAGGAGGATTTTCTTTATATGCATACAACTTTAAAACCAGCGCAAATACTTTCGATTAGTTTATTACTATTCGCAGTTTTCTTCGGTGCTGGTAATATGATTTTCCCGCCCCTTCTTGGTCTTTCTTCCGGAGAAAATATGTGGGTTTCCATTACAGGGTTTATTATTACAGACGTCGGTTTATCTTTACTTGCTATCGTTGCTGTTGCCCTTGCTGGTGGTAGTTTTAACACTTTAGCGAGCCGTGTTCATCCAAAATTCGCAGCAGTATTCGCTATCATTATTTATCTTTCAATCGGCCCACTATTTGTTATTCCACGAACTGGATCTGTATCTTATGAAATCGGGATTGCACCACTTTTCCCAGATCAATGGTATTCTATGTTAGTTTTTAGTGCGATTTTCTTCACAGTCGTTTACTTCTTATCATTAAATCCATCCAAGCTAGTAGATCATATCGGTAAAATATTAACGCCAATTTTACTTGTAATTATTGCAATTATGGCAACAAAAGCGATTCTTTCACCAGGAACGTTTGCAGAGCCTATCGGTGACTATAAAGACATCCCGTTTTTCAAAGGATTTCTTGAAGGATTTTTAACGTTAGATGCAATTGGGGCTCTCGTACTATCAACAATTGTTGTAAATGCAATTCGTCAAAATGGTATACAAGAGAAGAAATCTATCGCAAAATATACAATCATTTGCGGAAGTATCGCTGCTCTATTCTTAACAATTGTTTACTTCTTACTCGGTTATATTGGAGCTTCAAACGGAAACTTAGGACAATTCGAAAACGGTGGGCAGCTATTAGCTACTGTTATGTATCAATTCTTTGGGACAAGCGGTAATGTTTTATTAAGTATCGCCATTATCTTCGCTTGTTTAACAACAGCAATCGGCGTTGTAAGTGCGTTCGCCAACTATTTCGCAACAGTACTAACAAACGTTTCATATAAGAAGCTCGTACTATACGTTTGTATTTTTAGCTTCGTGATTTCAAACTTAGGATTAAGCTTATTAATTAAAATCACATTACCTGTATTAATCATTTTGTATCCAATTACAATCATTTTAATTTTCGTATCATTTATTGATAAATATACGAAACGTAAACCTTCTGTCTACATCGGAGCAATGCTCGCAGCATTCATTATTAGCTGTATTCATGCACTTGATAATGTGGAATTGATACCAAGTTTTATCGCTAATATCGTACACACAATTCCTTTTTATAACCTAGGAATTGGCTGGATCATTCCAGCAATAATCGGTGGTATAATCGGATACTTTATTCCGCAAACAGAAGCGGAAGGCGAAGTCTCTACAAAATAAAGAAAAGAAGCAAGCATGAAATACATGCTTGCTTCTTTTCTTTATTTTCACATCGTATGCTTAAAAGTAAATAACTCTTCTTTCGACTGCACAACAGATTGTTCCTCTTCTACAACATCCTTCTTTAGCTCTCCTCCTAACCTTACTTTCATCATCGCCTCTTCGATACTTTTTACAATCATATTTCCTGAAAAAATAGTAAGTCCAAAAAATGTAATCGGAACGAGAGGGATCCACGGATTCACTGTTAATGACCTAAAGTATACTCCAATTAAACCTGACCATTCATGCGTATAAGATTCCACCTCTTTTATTTGTCCACCAAACATTACAGTCCCACCAAAGAACACTTCAAGTAATCCTAAGTGCAGTAAAATAGTAAGAGTCTGCGTAAACTGCTGAAGAAATACGAGTATAAACGGCATATAGAGATGCGGAAAAATATGTTTTATAACAATATGTCTTCTCGATCCACCTAATATGCGCGCGACATCAACAAATTCTTCCGTTCGCAATTTACGAACTTCCTTCGCAACATACAGTGCAATAACTGGCATTACAAGCAGTACAAGTAATACCACTTGAAACGAAGCCCTTTCAAAAAAGGTTGTTGTCTCCTCTCCGCTTCCAAATGCATTTGCAGATTGAAGAAAAAAATACGCAATCATAACTGTCGGAATAACTGTAAAACTATCAAAAAAAGCCTCAATTTTTGAAAATCCTCTTTTTATGTACGTTCCGAGTACGACACCGAAAAATACACCTATTACCATTCTAAGTGCCGCAATTAAAATAGATATACCAATCGTCCACTTCGCGCCCTCAATGACTAAATGTAACAGGTCATACCCTTTCCGGTCTGTCCCGAGTAAAAATTGTAATGAAGGTGGAAACGGTGGCACTTGTGGATTTTCATCCGCATCATATTGCAATGTAACTTGTCTAATATGTCCATCATTCCATAACGTATTTCCGATGCTCAAAAGAACTAATAGGAGAAGAAAACCAATGCTTATCCAAAATCTTTTATCACGTTTTATATACGTCCACATATTATAATCTCTCCTTCATCGCAGCCGGAATGAGATAATGAAACAATTTAAATAAAATAAAAATCGGAATATATATAAGCAGTACACTCACTATGAAAACCTCAACTCTAATACCGAAATACGATTTCAAAAACATAAAAATACCACCCGTATTAAAAATCCATTCTATAATATATAAATTAGATAACATAAAAAAGATATTCGTTTTCGCAAAGAATAATGTACTAAGCAACACATTTCGTAAAATATGACGATTTAAAATATGAAAGCGCCCCAGCCCTTTCGCCTTAGCAAATAGTACATAATCTTTTTCTAGTTCATTTTCAAAACGAAGCACGACCATTTTTACAAACATAATCGTAGTCGGGATGCTCAAACACAATATTGGCAACCCCCTAATCGACTCGCCTCCAATTGAAGCAATTTGAAAAGGTAAAAAACCTGTTTGTTTAAAAAACCATACAACTAAAATTTGTGATACTAAAATAAGAAGGATATCTGGAATGGATTCTAGGAAGATAAGAAATGATTTAATTCGATGTTGTATACGCGGTGAACTACTCATAATTACATAAACAATACAAAATGCTACAAATAATGAAATAAAAAAAGCAGCTAAAAAAATAATAATCGTTTCTTTATAATGGACGAACAACTGCGGAAATAAAAATTTACCTCTCACATATTGCAAATTGGAAATATCCATTAAGTTCACAAACACTTCTTTTAAACTCTGTATGTACTTTGATACATCCAGCTTAAATCCATAAAACAATTTCGGCAGAGCCCCTAACATAATAATCCCCAAAATCGAAATAAGAAATTGAATCGTCACTTCCATTCCATTCAAAAATACTTTTTTGACCATTTTCGCCCTTCTCTCTCTATAATTTACCCCTTAATTTTATTCTTAATTTTCTGAATTGTAAATATTTTAAGAGCGAAAAATCACTAGGCTATGATCCTAGTGATTCCTTATGCGCATGCCTTTCTCTTTTCGCAAACGGCATATACAAAACCAAACATCCAATAAGCGCAGCTATTTCTAATGAAATAATATAGTAAGGATGCGGCCCTAACATATCAAGTAATGAAGCTGTTTCTGGCTTATGAGCTAAAAACATATAATTACCACCTGTTTTGTAATTTACAAACGAAACAATTGGAATCAATATGTTTAAAAATATCATTGTGCGTTTAATAGATTGTACTGTCGGACGATATCCTTCCACCCAAGTCATAAAGAGTGGTGCCCAAATGAGCAATATATGCGCAATAAAATATTCAATGAAACGAAAATGCGGAAAAGCATACTGCAAGTTTGGCGTTAAAATAGCTTGTGATGCACCAATAATTCCCGTGAAAAATACAATCTCATATATGCGGTAACTTTTCGTTACGATCATAATCGACGCTAATAATAAACTAATCGTACATAATTCAAACGGTAATGAAGTAGCTAGCTCAAAAATCCCCGCTTTCCACTCCCACATATGAAGCCCAATTTCACTACCTATAAATAAAAATGCAATTGCATATCGAACCGTTATATTCCACTCACTTTGACGTAATACATCTTGGTATTGATACAGAAAAAATATCCCCACCAACATAATAAATAATATAATGGCATGTTGCCTTGAGTATGGAATAAACGATTTTAATGGATGCGCACTAAAATAAGCTTCCATCTTCCTTCCTCCTCTCCTTCATACAATATTATTGTAAGAAAGAAACGACGAGTCAATTCATTTGCTTACACTTGGACAAGCTCTACCTTACATTTACATATTCATACCTTACAAAACTGTAAGGTTATTGTAAGCTAAAACGATTTGTCAGATTCTTCACCTCTTCTATACTTAATGTAGATACTAAAACGAACGAAAAGGTGATAAATAGATGAAGAAGAAAAATAAAGTGTTAATTACTAGTGTAGTAGCAATCGGAATTGCAGCTGGATCATACTTTGCATTTGCTGGGGGCGGTTCAGATGTAGCGATGGCATATAGCGGATATAAAGTAACTGAAAAACAAATCCAAAACGCGCAAAAATTTGGTGGCGAAGTTATTCCAAACGGAATTGAAACTATTTCATTCGATCCAACAAAAGGAACATATGAATTAGCTGTGAAAAAAGGCGATGAAGTGAAAAAGGGTCAGCTTCTATTTAAATACAATGATCCGACTGCGAAACAAGGTGTAACAGAAGCAGAAATGCAAAAGAAAATCGCACAAAAAGAAGTAACGTTGCTCCAAAAACAAATTGATGCAGCGAAACAAAAATTACAAAAAGATAAAAATGCAGGCCTTCCTGCTGAAGCATTAAAAGCATCAGAAGCCGAAGTTGGGCAATTAGAATCACAAATTGAAATGAAAAAGTTTGAAGTTGAAAAAGCTGATGAAATGATTAAAGTAGCAAAAGAGAAAGCAAACAATCTTTCTGTAACAAGTCCTGCTGATGGCGTAATTGATGATATCGTAAAAACTGCTGACGAAAAAACAGGTATGAGCGGAATTACTCTTCGTCACGCTGGTCAATTTAAAGTAAAAGGTCAACTTTCTGAATATGAGCTTGCTAGTATGAAAGTTGGGCAAGAAGTAACGGTTTCCTCAAAAACTGTCGCTGGTAAGACTTGGACAGGAAAAGTAACAGAAATCGGTTCTACACCTTTAAAGAGCATGGATGAAAATAAAACTGTTTCTAATTACCAATTCACTGTCACATTAGATAATAGTGACGAACTACAAAACGGCTTCCACGTTTACGTAACAAGTAAATCTGGCGAAGCAACTGGTACAATTATTCCGAAAAGCAGTATCGTGAAAAAAGGTGACAAAAATGTTGTCTTCGTTGTAAAAGACGGTAAAGCGAAAGAACAAGCAGTTACTGTTGAATTCGAGACTGATAGCGAAGCAAAAGTTTCTGGAGTGAAAAAAGGAGAGGAAATTATCTCTAAGCCTGAAAAAGACTTAAAAGATGGTATGGAGGTTGTCGCCCAGTGATTAACTTAAAAGGCATCACGAAATCCTTCCAAAATGGTGCAGAGTCCGTTCAAATATTACACGGAATTGATGTAACACTGAACCAAGGAGAATTCACTTCAATTATGGGACCTTCTGGTTCTGGTAAATCAACATTAATGAACATTATCGGTTGCTTAGATAAACCGACGACAGGTACGTACGAACTAGCTGGTCAAAACATTTCAAACATGTCTGAAACAGAACTTGCACACGTACGTAATAAAGAAATCGGATTCGTATTCCAAAACTTCATGTTATTACCTAGACTTACAGCACTTCAAAATGTAGAGCTACCTCTTATTTACGCTGGAGTCGATAAAAAAGAAAGACGTGAGCGCTCGTTAGCTGCTTTAACAAAAGTAGGCTTAGCTGATCGCGCTACTCACTTACCGAACGAATTGTCCGGTGGGCAAAAGCAGCGTGTCGCTGTTGCACGTGCAATCGTAAATAACCCAAAATTCATTTTAGCCGATGAACCGACGGGAGCACTTGATACGAAAACAAGCACACAAATTATGGACCTCTTTTACGAATTAAATAAACAAGGCTCAACAATTATTATGATTACCCATGATCGTGAAATCGGGGAAGCTGCAGCACGTCAAATTGTAATTCGTGACGGAAATATCGTCCAAGATTGGAGGGGTTAATTTTGAATACGAGTGAAAATATACGCATGGCCCTTTCCTCTATCTTTGCTCATAAGATGCGTTCTATCTTAACAATGTTAGGTATTATTATCGGTATTAGTGCCATTATTACTATCATCTCAATGGGTGATGGTACAAACGCAAAGTTTAAAAAAGAATTAGGCCAAGGAAAAGATAATGAAGTAACGATTTACTACAACAACCCTGATTACGGAACAGATAGTGCCAAAATCACACCTGATATGCTAAACCGTCTGCAAACTGTACCAGGCGTTAAAGATGTATATCCAGACGTAAGTATGAAAGTAAAAGCAGCTGCTGGTTCAAAAGATGTAAATCTTGATTTAAAAGGTGGAACAGGCGCCTTTATGAAAGATTCGAAAATAAAATTAGTTCACGGTCGTGAATTAAATGACAGTGAACTAAACCAAGCAATCCCTGCTGTTATATTAAATGGAGAAGCTTTCAACAAATTATTTAGTGGTTGGGAATCAAACCAATACACAGATATAAAAGGAAAGCCTTATAAAATAGTCGGTGTATACGAAACGAAAAACGACTTCGGAATGCCTATGCCTGAAGGTTATACGTCACTTGAAAACGCGCCTGTCATTTCAGGAGTAAATGAGTATGACTCTGTAAGATTAACAATGACCTCTCCGACAGAACGTAAAAGTGTAGAAAAACAAGCTGTTTCTGTCTTAAACGAAATGAAAGCTCCTAAATTTGAGCACAAATTCGAAGCACAAGATTTAGGTGAATTTACGAAACAACTAGACGAATCAATCGGTATGATGAAAATGGTATTCGGTGGTATTGCTGCTATCTCCTTACTTGTTGGTGGTATCGGTGTAATGAACATTATGCTTGTATCTGTAACAGAACGTACGCGCGAGATTGGTATTCGTAAAGCACTTGGTGCAACACGTGGTAAAGTATTAACACAATTCTTAATCGAATCTTGTATTTTAACAGGACTTGGTGGTTTCATCGGATTCATGCTCGGTATTTTCTTCGCTTGGATCGTCTCAATCTTTGCTGGATGGCCACTCGTTGTCTCAAAAGAACTTGGACTTCTTGCAGTAGGTATTTCAATGCTAATCGGTATTGCATTCGGACTATTACCAGCTAACAAAGCTGCAAAACTTGATCCAATTGAATGTTTACGATATGAATAAACAAAAACGTAGGAGTTTACACTCCTACGTTTTTTATTTACCTATTAAATCGAGTTTCTTCTATTATATATGTTTCACGTTACAACTATCATTCTAATACTCTTCATTATTTATAGGTACTAAGGCTATTATCTAATCCTATTATTGCAAAAATACTATGTAACAGACGAAAATCAAGGCGTAATTTTTTCCATGCTTCGACTGATTTTGTAACAATTATATCGATATTTCATTAAATTTCACCTCATTTATATCTTTTCACATCTAAAAAGGTTATTATCCCATAACTATTTTTTCATTTAAACAGTAAAATAAGCTGTTTTCGTAACACTATAGATATCCGCAAGAAACATTACTGTAACATTATTAATGTTACAGTAATTGAAATACTACTCATTTTGTGTTTTACATGCCCTAATACGCCAAAAAACAACAAGGAAGCGCTATCAGGATATTTATGGAATTGTTACAGAATATTAATGACCCGTTACGAAAGCTTTGTAATTATATGTTTTTCGCAAATAAGAAAATAATGGTTGCTATAATGAGGTCAACGAAAACAAATGCAATGGAGGCTATTATGAAAAAATTTATGGGTATAGCAACAGCAGCGGTTTTTGGTCTTGGGATTTTCACAACATCTGCTAAAGCAGAAACGATCGTAACGACTGACGTACTAAACGTACGAGAAAACCCAACTACTGAATCAAAAGTTGTAGGAAAATTATTAGATGGATATAAAGTAAATGTTTTACATACAGAAAATGGTTGGTCAAAAGTTCAATTGAATAGCGGTAAAGAAGCTTTCATAAACGCTGACTATACAAAAGACACTTACTACGTAACAGCAAACGTATTAAACGTACGTGCTGGTGCAAACACAGACTCAGAGATTCTTGGTAAGTTGAAAAAAGATGATATAATCGAAACAACACACCAAGTACAAAATGATTGGATTCAATTTGAATATAACGGAAAAACAGCTTATGTTCATGTTCCTTACTTAACAGGTAAAGCACCAATTAAAGTTCAACCAGTAGTTAAAGCTGAAAAAACAACTACAGTTCAAGATACAGCTAAAGTTCGTGAAGCTGTTAAAGCTCAGGAAGTAGCTGAAACTCAAGCAAAAGCTAAAGCAGTGGAAGCAACTAAAGCTCGCGAAGCAGCTGAAGCTCAAGCAGAAGTTAAAGCTCAAGAAGCGGCTAAAGCTCAGGCAGATGCTGAAGCTCAAGCAGAAGCTAAAGCTCAAGAGGCGGCTAAAGCTCGTGAAGCAGCTAAAGCTCAAGCAGATGCTGAAGCTCAAGCAGCGGCTAAGGCTCAAGAAGCAGCTAAAGCTCGTGAAGCGACTAAAGCTCAAGCAGATGCTGAAGCTCAAGCGGCTAAGGCTCAAGAAGCAGCTGAAGCTCGTGAAGCGGCTAAAGCTCAAGAAGCAGCTAAAGCTCAAAAACCAGCTACACAACAACCTGCTGCAAAAGAAACTGAAACAAGTGCACCATCATCTTCTCGTGAGTTACGTGTTGTAGCAACAGCTTATACAGCAGATCCACTTGAAAATGGTTATAAAGCAGGCGACCAAGTAAAATCAGCTTTAGGCCACAACTTAACAGCTAATCCAAACATGAAACTAATTGCAGTTGATCCAAGTGTCATTCCATTAGGTTCAAAAGTATGGGTTGAAGGTTACGGAGTAGCAATCGCTGGTGATACTGGTGGAGCTATTAAAGGTAATAAAATCGACGTTTTAATGCCAGATAAAGGCACATCAAGTAGCTGGGGACGTAAAACAGTTACAGTTAAAGTATTAAACTAGTTATAAAAAAGAGTCAGTCTCATCGTTGAGGCTGGCTCTTTTTTTACTCTATTAAACTACTGAAAAATGACATAGTAAATGAAATTATATCAACGATTTTTCAAATATATCTATCGTAACCTACAATATATCAACGATTTTTCGAATATATCTATCGTAACTTATAATATATCAACGATTCGACAAGAGATATCGATTTACCGACAAATTTTGACGTTAAAAGTACTTTAATATTAAAAAGGCGGTCCAAAATTTGGAACGCCCCCTATCTTCCCTATTCCACACAAGTAAACTGCGTCCAAGCCCCTACATAATCTAGTAAGAACAACTCCTCTTCCGCAATTGTACCGACAATATTTTTCCGTTCATCTATCGGCATTTCTTTTAGAATGATTTGCAGTTCACCTTTATACTTTCCGAATGAGTTATTACCAATTACAACTTGCCCTCTTTCCTGTAGCACACTTTCACGCACTGGGAAGTCATAGTCTTTGTACTTTTTACGTACTTCTGTAGAACGTACCATATACTCTGTTATGTCGCCGCGTCTTACGTGTAATTCTTGCAGCGTAGCTCTCTTCTCTACTTCAGTCACTTCGTCTACAAAGTGCACTTTTAGCTGTAACATGTAGCGATTTAAGTTTCCTAGTTTCTCTAACTCTTCCTCACTCGCATAAGCATTTCCGATAATGACATCATCGATTAGCCCTGTTGCCCATAAATGCTTCGCTTGTACTTCAATTGGTAAATTACGATGCTCTTCTAACGTACATAATCCGTCGTTAATATCCCATGGACCGATGTTTGCGGCATGTGATGTAATAAAGGCTGCACTACGAATACCATGCTTTTTAAAGCGTTCACTACAGCGAATGAAATAATCATACGGAAGACCAGTGAATTTTTGCGGATAAAAGTTATGGCAACCAATTAAAGCTGATTTATTCGCTTGATGCGAAAGAATATTCTCTAAGTACGCAATATCGTTACTTACATTTAACTCAATTTTTAAACCGTACGGATTATTCGTCATTTTCGCTTCCGTTAATCCGTCAAAACCTACATCTAAACGAATACCGTCTGCGCCTAACTCTGCGAAAAATGATAGATCGCTATAACTAATACCAAGTTGATCAAATACCGCCGGAGCTACATCTAAAATAACTTCCATATTATGATCTTTTGCATGATTAATAATTTCTTTAAATTCAGCTACAATTTCTTCTTTCGGACGATTTACAGATAAAAGACATGTAAATATTCTTGAAAAACCGTGTCGTGCCGCTGCGGAAATATAAGCCATATCTTTTTCTTTCGTTGAATGTTCTGGATAAAGTGAAATTCCTAATTTACGCTCCATGCTTTTGCATCTCCTTCACACGTTGTATTAATGCCATGCTCGTAAATCTATATTTTGCAGATAAACACGTTGCACATAAAATTGTCGGTACAATAATTACGTATGGTGATTGTAATCCTAACATTACATAAGCACCCATTGAACAACCGATAAATAAAATTGATACGAATAGTAAAACTAATAAAGATTTACTTTGTACCCATTTTGAATAATGCGCAATACACTGTCCAACCACGAATGTAATTAAGATGATAATTGCTCCGAGCATTCTGTTTTCTCCTCTCCTGCTAATTGTTGTTTCTCATACATTTTGAAGAATGGATAGTAAATAACGAACGAGATAACAAAGTTAACAAGTACAAGTACACCAGCCATAATTGTCCAGTCCGTACTAATTACCGCTGCAATTGGTGCTAACATCGTAAATGGCAGTTTCGCCATCATCAGCGGAATCATACCTGAAACAACTGCGAAATATGATACTGTCGTTGTCACTAGCGGTGTAATAACGAACGGAATAATTAAGATTGGGTTCATTACAATCGGAGCTCCGAAAATAATTGGCTCGTTAATATTGAATAAACCTGGTACGAATGATAATCTACCTAACTCTTTTAGGAACTTAGATTTAGAGAACATAAACATAATTACTAAAGCTAACGTTGAGCCTGATCCGCCAATCCATACGAACCATTGAATGAATTGCTCTGTAAATAAGTTTGGTAACTGATGTGCATTTCCTGTAGCCGTGAACACTTCCATATTTTCAAGAATTGCTGAATCCCACATCGGACGAATGATTGGTCCTAAAATCGCCGGTCCATGTATACCAAATGACCAGAAGAACACGATTAAGAATACTGTTAATAAACCACCGAATAAGTTATTTCCTACTAGTACTGATTTTAATGGTGCGATTAAGTATGTAATTGTTGTATTTACATCGAATTTCAAACCGTAGCGAATGCCCCAGAATAAAAGAATAACGACTAATGTTGGAATTAATGCTGCAAACGAATTTGAAACTGCTGGTGGTACACTGTCTGGTAATTTTATTGAAATATTATGCTTAATCATAAAATGATAAATTTCTACTGCAATTAATGCTGTAACAATTGCGCCGAATAAAGACGTTGCACTTAATGTTCCTACTGAAATATATCGACCTGCATCAATAACACCTGGTACAGCTTTCGTAATTTGAATTGGTTCAACTGATGCTAGTAAAAAGGCGAGTACAGATAGTAGCCCTGCACTTAATTGATTGAGCTGATAAAAGTTCGCGAGCGAAGCCCCTACACCAAACGCTGCGTATAAGGCCATTAGTCCTACTGTAAATCGGAATGGAATATCTAAAATATGGCGAAACGGTGCAATCCATTCCATATATGCATCAATTGGTAAATTTAAAAAGATAACGAAAAATGACCCGACGATCGTTAACGGTAATGTAGAAATAACCCCATTTCGAATTGCCAATAAATGTCGTTGTCCTGCAATCTTTTGCGTTGTTGGCATAATCTTTTGTTCCATAAAACTCATAAACCCATTCATCAATAGCCCTCCTCTTTCTCTCTACTATAAAAGAATGAAATAAACTTTATAACATTATAATGTTTATATTTAAAAAGATATAATTATGTTAAAACTAATTGTTCTGCTTGCTTAAGCACCTTCAAACCATCACACATGCCATAATCTCGTTGGTCTATAATTGCAACTGGTATGTTGTATGAGTTTGCAAGAAACTCTACAGCTGGAAATAAATATTTCACTTGTGGACCAATTAAAACGACATCAGCTTCCTTAATTTCAAGTTTCACAAGTTCTGAATCAACCGCCTTAATTTTATAATTCTTCCCCTGTTTCTTTGCCTCTTCTTGCATTTTTCTTACGACCATACTCGTTGACATACCTGCTGCACAACATAATAAAATATACATCTTATACTGTCACTTTCTCTTCCACTCGTTTATGAAGAGTAATAAATTCTTCAGCTAGTTCTTTCACTGTAATTGCATTCATTAAATGGTCTTGTGCGTGCACTAACAGTAAACTGATTTCTGCATGATTTCCTCTTGCCTCTTCTTGAATTAAATCCGTTTGAATACGATGCGCTGCTGAAATTTCCTCACTAGCAAGTTTCATCTTTTCACCGGCATTCTCAAAATCTCCTTGTCTTGCAAAAGCAATTGCTTCAAGCGCCGCGCTTCTCGCATTGCCACCATGTAAAATTAACGCAAATGGAGTTTGCATATCAGCCATTTTAAATTCCCCCAAGCTATATGTTTTCTATATTTTTATCTTATTATGAAAACGCATACAATTAAACATAAAAAACTTCCGTTATGTAACGGAAGTTTTTATATACTTTTTCAAAATGATAATAAAATCTCTTGAAAATCTTCAATTACCTCGGTCTGAGTAAGTTTCTCTATCGTAGTTTGACTAGACATAATATCATATAAAAAATCATAAAGCCTTTGCAAATCTTCATTATTATTGCGCTTTACACTAAATAAAATAATTACTTGTACTTTTTTATCTCCCCAATCAACAGCTTTTTCAAGTGTGCAAAACATCAAAAAAGTTTCCTCACTTAATAACTGCATCGGATGCGGGATTGCAACTGAATTCCCAACCGCTGTCGGAGACGTATTTTCTCTTTCCATAACAGAAGCATAAAAGTTTTCTTGTACATAATGTTTCTCAGCAGCTTTCTCACATAAAAACTGAATAACATCCTCTTTCGTAGAAGCACTATGATTTAAAAAGATTAAATCTTCCTTAATATATTGCCGCACACTATTATTTACATGCGTAAACAACCGCTGACCAATCGATTTAATCTCTTTATCATCAAATATTGAATTCACTTTTATAACTGGAACAGGCAAGCCACTCGGTATATGAATCGTACTAATAATACAATCTATTTTTTCTTTATAAAGATCTTCTACTTTCAATTGATAATAGCCTGTAATACCTACAATCTCTAATTTATCTCGGAACTGTGATAAAATTTTATATTTTAATAGCTGTGCACTTCCTTGACCAGTCGCACAAACTAATAAGCATCTTTTCTTTTGATTTTGCTCCTGCAAACGGCTCATCGCTCCGCCGAAGTGAATTGCAATATAGCCAATTTCACTTTCAGGGATCGATTCACCCGTATATTCACCAATGATATCTCCAACAAGAACCGCAATTTCAAAAGCATACGGATAATTCTTTTTCACTTCTGCCAAAAGAGGATTTCTCGTATTTAACTTATACTTCAAACGATTTAATAACGTTTTTAAATGAATACCAAATCCAAATAATAATTCTTCGTCATAATAAAAAATAAGATTCCGTTCTTCCGCTACTTTAAAAAGAATATGTTGCATAAATGCATATATATCTTTCCCTAATAGCTCTTCTACATTTTCATAGCGATCTCTCGTTGTAACAGCAGTACTTAATAAATGCATCGTCACATATAATACTTCTTCTTCTGGAAATGAAAATTTTAACTCTTTCTCTAAATCTCCTAAAATCTGCTTCGCAATTGTATATTCTTTCTTTATTATAAGTTCTGATTGCTCCGCATGCAGTCCTTTCATATAATGTTGACTTTGACAACGCTTTAATGCGATTGCAATATGAATGACTAAATTATCAATTTCTATATCAGATAAATATATTGTTCCGCCTTCAATATACTTTAATATAATTGAACGAATGAGTGATATATGAGGTAGCGATAAATACGTCTCCGTCTGCTCAAATTGCTCATGAAACGGAGTATGGTCATAACGCGGTAAACCATATTGTGATAAACAAGAACGAATATTAAATTCCTCTCCAACAATACGTATACCATAATACGGTCTCTTCTCAATTTGTAATTTATAGCGACTACATATATCTGTAACATCTTTCATAATTAAATTGACCGTTGATTTGCTCACATAAATCTCTTCCGCTAATTCTGAAAGCTTCACATATCCCTCTGTCGTTAAAACACGCTGCAGAATGTAAGCTATTCTTTCTTCATAAGAAGTTGGAATCTTTTCCGTCTGTTTTTGAAATAGACTCACACAAAATTCTTCAAATTTCTTCATTTGTATAATTTCTAATTCGTACCCAGTCCCTCTTTGCGATTCGATTTTCGCTCCGTTTTCTTCCAATATATCATTTAATAATTTTATATCCTTTTGAATCGTCTTCGTCGATACATGTAAACGGCCCGCTAAAAAAGCTCGATTTAACATCGATTTCTCTTCTAAAAACTCCTCTAAAATAGAAATTAATCGCTGATGCACCTTTGTCATAGCTCTTCCTCTCGCTCTTTATATATAAATGGGGAAAAGCTGCTGAAATCAGTAGTTTTTCCCCTTTATATTCTCTCTATTTCTTTAATGTGAACCCGAATTTATCCCATGCTTGTAAATAATCTAATAAGAAAATTTCTTCTTCTATAATTCGACCAACTACATTTGTTTTTCCTGTATTCACCATATCTTTTAATGCAATTTGTAATTCGCCTTTATACTGGCCATATTGTTCATTATCAATTAATAAATCTCCACGCTTAATTTCACGCGTATTATGAGGTTTAAACTCTTCTTTTTTATATTTCACACGACTTTGTGTAGAACGAATCATATATTCAGATACATCTCCGCGATAAAAATGTGGTTCGTCTAATACGATAATTCTTTCTAATTCTGTCGTTGTATCATATAGTTCTATATCAAATGTTTGTTTCTCTTTATTTAATGCACCTAGTGCTTGTAATTCTTCTTCTGACGCATATGCGTTTGCAATAATAATATCATCAATTAATTCCGTCGCAAATAAATGCTTCGCCTGTGTTGTCATCGGTAATTCACGATGCTGCTCTAATGTACATAACCCTTCTGTTACTGGCCAAGGTCCGTATGTTGCATCAAATGATGAAATAAAAGCAGCCGTTCTCATACCGTAATCTTTAAATTGTTTCGAGCATTTAATGAAATGATCGTATGATAACCCTGAATAACGATGCGGATAAAAATTATGACAACCAATTAAATTTTCACGATTTGGTCTATGACTCATAATGTTATCTACATACTTCGTACCATTACTCATATTAATCTCAATTTTCAAACCATACGGATTATAAGTCATAATTGATTCTTCTAATCCTGAGAAACCAACATCTAAACGAATACCGTACGCACCTAATTCATGGAAGAATGATAAATCATTATACGAAATACCTAATTGTTCAAAAACAGATGGACTAATATCAACTAATACTTGGAACCCTAATGCATTCGCATGAGAGATCGTTTCTTTAAATTCTTCTATAATTTTCTCTTTTTCTCCATCCACAGATAATAAACATGTGAACACACGTGTAAATCCATATTTACTTGCTAATGTTAAATACTCCTTATCTTTCTCTACTGTTGAATGTTCTGGATAAATAGAAATACCTAATCGTCTCATATGTACACGCCTCTTTCTTCATCATATTGTAAACCTTTTCAAATATATGTAGTGAAAAAGTATATATCCCCTTCTTGTTCACTACCCTTTTGAATCCGCTTTCTTTAAAGAAAAAACAATTTCTATCATTCTTAACACCTACAAGTCTATACATCTATACTTTACATCTTTTTTTCATAGTTGTGTAGCTTTTACACAAATTTGTCAGTTTTTCATCTTAAAAATTGTTATCCGTTTTCAAGACACCTTCCTTGACTGTTTCATTGGCCAATACATATACTCGAAAGAAAAGAGAAAATTTTATATAGGGGATGAATATATGGGAGAAGCAATACTCGTAAAACGAGAACCGTTATGGACAAAAGAGTTTGTTGCTTTAATTTTTGCAAACTTATGTATGTTTTTAGGGTTTCAAATGTTAATTCCAACCTTACCTGTTTATGTGAAAGAAATTGGTGGCACAAGTTCCAATATCGGATTGGTTGTCGGCATGTTTACCGTTGCGGCACTTTTTGTTAGACCGCTAACTGGGAATGCCTTGCAAAAATTCAATAAAAAAATCATTTTAATGATCGGTACTGCTATTTGTTTACTTGCTATGGGCAGTTACCTTTTCGCCTCAACTATCTTTCTCTTGCTTGCTGTTCGTATTTTACACGGAGCTGGTTTCGGTATTACAACGACTACATATGGAACTGTCGTTTCTGATTTAATTCCCTCAGCTCGCCGCGGAGAAGGCATGGGATATTTTGGTCTTTCTGGAACAATCGCAATGGCCCTCGGTCCACTTATCGGACTATGGCTTATGCAAACATATAACTTCACAATTCTTTTTTTATGTGCATTATCGTGCACAATTGTTTCATTAATATTAACGAAACTACTTCAAATCCAAAAAACGAAACAGCCTCCACAACAATCATCTAGTACTTTTCTCGATGGATTTATTGAGCGTAAAGCTTTACTTCCTTCATTATTAATATTATGTATTACATTAATGTACGGAGGAATCGGAAGTTTTATCACACTATTTGCTACAGAAGTGGGCATAGCTGATATTAGCCTCTTCTTTTTATGTAACGCACTAGCAATCGCTGTAACTCGTCCATTCTCTGGAAAGCTATATGATGCAAAAGGCCATACATTCGTCATTATTCCGGGAGTTATTATAACGTTTACAGGTATTATTTTATTGTCGTATACGACGACAATTCCGAGCTTAATTATTGCTGCAGCATGTTACGGAAGTGGTTTTGGAGCGATCCAACCTGCACTACAAGCATGGATGATTGACCGCGTAGCACCGCATCGACGCGGCGTAGCAACGGCTACATTCTTCTCCGCATTTGACCTTGGAATCGGCGCTGGAGCTATTATATTTGGATTTATTGCTCATTTTACAAACTATGCAACTGTATATCGTTACTCCTCTCTATTACTTATTGCTTTTCTCTTCATTTACATTACAAGCATAAGAAAACAAAAGCATAGCGATAAAAACACGGAAAAAGCTGCTGGATAAATCAGTGGCTTTTTTATCGTGTTAAAAAATTATTCCCCCTCGTTTTGCTGTTATAAAACTACATGCATTTTCCTACATATTTTTTTAACTTTCATCAAAAAATATACGATGAACTCGCAGACGCTTTCCTTGATATTCAACTGGACATTATTATTCTAAAAAGTGTGATTTCTTTACAAAATTAAGATTTATACAAGATGAAAACCAATAAAATACAGCTGTTTCTTTAAGGGATTGTAAACTTTTCTTCTCTTTGTAAAATTAGTGTAAATTTTACTACCAAACCGTTTACAGTGCCTCAAGGTTCAGTTAATAATTACATCGTACATGAAATTTAAGGAGTGGAATGCGTGGAATATAATGTTCAAGATATGATCTTCCAGTTCATTGGTGGATTAGGTATTTTCTTATTCGGGATTAAATACATGGGCGATGGACTGCAACAAGCAGCTGGAGATCGTCTTCGTGATATTCTAGATCGTTTTACAACAAACCCACTTATGGGTGTACTAGCAGGTATGTTAGTTACTGTATTAATCCAATCCAGTTCAGGAACAACCGCTTTAACAGTCGGACTTGTAAGTGCCGGATTTATGACATTAAGACAAGCAATCGGTGTTATTATGGGTGCAAACATCGGTACGACAGTTACTGCATTTATTATCGGAATTAAAATCGGAGAATATGCTCTCCCAGTTATGGCAGTTGGAGCGATCTTACTATTCTTCTTTAAAAATAAAAAAGTACATTCTGTAGGTCAAGTTGTATTCGGTTTTGGTATGCTATTCTTCGGTTTAGAATTAATGAGCGCAGGTATGAAACCTCTTCGTTCTTTAGAGTCATTCCAAGATTTAATGATTAGCATGAGTGATAATCCAATTTTAGGAATTGTTGTCGGTACAGTCTTCACTTTAATTGTACAAAGCTCAAGTGCAACAATCGGTATTTTACAAGAACTATTCGGTCAAGGTGCAATCGATTTACAAGCATCTCTTCCTGTATTATTCGGTGATAACATCGGTACGACAATTACAGCAGTATTAGCAGCAATCGGTACTTCAATTGCAGCAAGACGTGCAGCATTAGTTCACGTTATCTTTAATATTATCGGTACAATTATCTTTACAATTTTATTAGTACCATTTACAAGTTTAATTCAATATTTCCAAACATCATTAAACTTGAATCCAGAAATGACTATTGCATTTGCACACGGAACATTTAACGTAACAAATACAATCATTCAGTTCCCATTCATTGCAGTATTAGCATGGATTGTAACAAAAATTATCCGCGGCGAAGATTCTGCTATTAATTTCAAACCGCAACATTTAAATCCAATCTTTATTGAACAATCTCCAGCCATCGCTTTAACTGAAGCTCAAAAAGAGATTATCCGTATGGCTGAGTTCTCATTACATGGATTAAAAGAAGCAAATCAATTTTTAAATACACAAGACAAAAAACACGCAAACATGGCTACTCAATTAGAAGGAGCTATTAACAATTTAGATAAAAAAATTACCGAGTATTTAGTTTTACTATCAGAAAAGCCACTTTCACCTACGGATTCTGAAAAACATTCTGTTTTAGCAGGTGTTGTTGGAGATATTGAACGTATCGGTGATCATGTAGAAAACCTTGTAGAACTTGTAGATTTCCAAATTTCAAATCGTGTTTCACTATCAAACGAAGCATTAGCTGAGTTAAACGAAATGCTTGAATTAACAATTTCAACACTGCAAGACTCAGTTGAAGCTTTAACAAACTTCGATACTGAACTAGCTCAAACTGTTATTGCAAAAGAACGCAAAATCGACCAAATGGAACGTGTTCTTCGTAAACGTCACGTATTACGTCTAAACGAACGCAGCTGTTCAGGTGATGCAAGTATCATCTTCGTCGATATGGTAAGTAACTTAGAGCGCATTGGCGATCACGCTGTAAATATCGCTGACGGTGTTTTAGGCGAACAAGGAAAAATCAATTTAAAACAATCATTATAATGAAAAAAGAGACGCTAACTTAAGCGTCTCTTTTTTCATTATATTTTAACAACTGTTCTTCCTTTTAACTTTCCTTGCAATATAAGTGTAAACTTCTTCTCTAATTCTTCTAATGTACATTCTTCTGTATAAGATAGTAATTCTTTATTTCCCCATTCTTTCGCTAAAAGCGTCCACACATCTCTTCTCACATCCACTGGACATTGCACGGAATCTACCCCTAAAAGGCTTATGCCTCGTAAAATAAATGGATATACTGTTGTTTGTAGTTCCTGGCCTGCCACATTACCGCATGTCGTTACACAACCACCATACTTTACTGTTTTTAAAGCTGTTTCTAACATATGTCCACCTACAGTATCGATAACTCCGGCGTATATCCCTTTTAACATCGGTCTTCCTGATTCATCATTCAATTCCGCGCGATGAATCACTTTTTTCGCTCCTAGACGTAGTAGCATCTGTTCCTCTTCCATTTTCCCTGTCGCTCCTACTACGTTAAACCCTAACTTACTTAATATACTAACAGCTACACTCCCTACGCCGCCTGTAGCACCCGTTACTAAAACATCTCCCATACTAGGCTTGATTCCTGCTCCAATAAGCTTATATACCGATAAAGCAGCAGTAAAACCCGCTGTCCCATACATCATACTTTCCTTTAATGACATTCCTTCTGGTAAAGGCACGACCCAAGATGATGGGACGCGAATATATTCTCCGAAACCACCAGAGGTATTCATACCTAAGTCATATCCCGTTACAATAACTTGATCTCCTACCTTAAAGGAGTTATCTTCACTACTCACAACTTCTCCTGCGGCATCAATTCCTGGCGTATGGGGATACGTTCTCGTAACCCCTTTATTACCAGTAGCTGAAAGGGCATCTTTATAATTTAATGAAGAATAATGAACTTGTATGAGTACGTCTCCCTCAGGTAAACTACTTACTTCTCTCTCAACAACTTTTCTTACAAACTGATGATTTCCCGTTTCGTTCACAACGATTGCTCGGAATGATGTATGATTCATTATGCTCTCTCCTTTATCCGTCAAATTCTTCTTTATTATATAGAAGAAATAAGTAAGCTTACTCATTTCTTCTTGGCTATATTTCAACAAATCTTACTTCCCTATCTCTTTCTCATAATATATATTTTCATTTCTACTAATAGCCCTTATACTTATTCTACATCTACAAAATAATATATAGAAAATCTGACTTTTTATAAATAAATTGAATTTTTACGAAATGTAAATGATTTGTAATGTTTTTTTTCGCTAAATTTCATTATAATAAGTGGATATGAGTGTCGTATTTCAATCCAAATGAAGGAGTACAAGAAATGGAGCAAAACCCATCTTTGCAAGAAAATACACGCAGTAAACCGAAAAAAAATAAGAAAAAAATAAAAATTATTATAAGCGCTATACTATTCGTTTTATTAATAGGCGGCGGTTATACTTGGTTTTTAGTAAATAAAGCATCTTCTGCTGTTCGAAATGCCGCACACGATTTAGCACGCGGTGATAAATCTGATTTACGAGATAAAGCTGTAAAACCTATTACAAATAACGTCTCTGTTTTAATAATGGGTGTTGATGAAAGCGATGTCCGAGGAAAAGAATATGGTGAAGCTATAAGAACAGATGCGCTTTTACTTGCAACATTTAATAAAGATAGCAAAACTGTTAAACTATTGAGTATCCCACGTGACACATATACTTATATTCCAATAGAAAAGAAAAAAGATAAAATTACACACGCTCATGCATTCGGTTCTGCTAAAAACGGAAAAAATGGCGGACCACAAGCAAGCATTGATGCAGTTGAAAAATTAATGAATGTTCCTGTCGATTATTTTGTGAAATTTAACTTTAAATCATTTATAAAAATCGTCGATGACTTGGGCGGTGTTGAAGTTGATGTACCAGTTGAATTTACTGAGCAAGATAGCAATGATAATGCTGAGGCAATTCACCTAGAAAAAGGTGTTCAAAAGTTAAATGGCGAAGAAGCTCTTGCTCTTGCTAGAACAAGACACATCGATAGTGATGCAATGCGTGGACAACGTCAACAACTCGTTATCGAGGCTATTTTAAAGAAACTAACAAGTGTTGGTTCTGTAACAAAAGTTGGCAACATCATTGATGATATTAACGGACAATTCGTTACAAACTTAACATTTGATGATATGCTTTCATTCTATAAATATGGATCGGATTCGGAAATTGAGAAATTACAAATCCAAGGTGATGATTGCTATATGGCAAAAGGTGACGATACATGTAGCAAATCTGCTGGTGGTGGTCGAACTTACTACTACAATCCAGATAAAAAAGAATTAGCTAATGTTACAAATGAACTTCGTACTCATCTTGGGCTACCTGCATATACAAAGTCTGACTCAGACTCTGATTCGAAAAAGACAAAAGAATCTAAGTCTGAAAATTCAAGTGAACGCGAATCAAGTAACAATGAAGTGAAAAATAAAAACAAAAATAGCAGTGAAGATACAGAAACATCGTCTAGCGACAATGAATAGTAAAGAAGCAGTACTCTATGGAGGTAGAGTACTGCTTCTTTTTATTTCTTCAGAATCAAAAATCAGAACTTTCTAACTATCTTTTTTAATATTTTTAAATTATAATAAATAGTAGCAATCTATTCCAATTATCAGGGGGCTCATACATATGAAAGCTGCAGTAAAACATAACATCTCAGATTTTAAAGACTACTTAAAATCCAACGATATATACATGGAAGAAAATATAGATGAAAATGATGGCTCTGTTCATTTTTCAGTAGGATTAGAGACAGAAGCTGGCGCAAAAATTCAACTTATCGCTGCTTTCCAAAACGAACATCCTACGGTAGATATATACTGCTTCAATGTTGCTCACGTGCCTGATGCAACATCAACAAATGATATTTTACATGTTATTAATGAATTAAACACATCTTATCGCTTTGCAAAATTCACATTAAACAAGCAAAATGCAATTGATATTTCAGCATCTCTTGCATTCTCAGAACCAAACTTTAATCCAGCACTTGTCTTTGAACATACGAGAATGCTATATAAATTAGCAAATGACGAATATAAAAACTTAATGAAAGTTATTTGGGCATAAAGTAAAACTATAATCCGTTAGGTTTACGGGCAATAAATAAAAGGATGGGCTGTAAGCAGCACCATCCTTTTATTTTGATATCATATCGATCCACATTTTAACAGCAGTGCCTACAATTAAAGTGGACAATACATATTGCAGTACTTTTTGATTTAGCCTCTTCCCGACTCGTGCTCCAAGTGGCGCAGCAAATATACTGGCAACCGCAATAATTAGAGCTGGAATGATAACTACTTGCCCAGTAATCACTTTTCCTGTAGTAATCCCTATTGAGGAAATAAACGTAATAGCGATAGATGTTGCGATCGTCATGCGCAGTGGTAATTTTAAAATAACTAGCATAATGGGAACTAAAAGGAACGAACCTCCAGCTCCTATAATGCCTGAAGCTCCCCCTACAACGAACGCTAACAAGCTTGCTAACCATTTATTATACTTCACATCTCCACTATTATTTTGTTTCGGTACAAACATCATAATAGCTGCAATTGTAGCTAATGCTGCATAAACAACATTAACTGTATGTTCCTCTAATATGTTAGCACCGAAACTCCCTATGAAGCTTCCTATTAATATACTAGCTCCCATATACATAACTAATGTTTTATTCATGTCATTACTTTTCCGGTATGCCCACGCGCCTGCAAAAGTTGCAAAGAATACTTGTACCGCTGTAATACCGCTCACTTCATGTGACGTATAGCCAGTAAATCCTAGCAATACTGGAATGTATAAGATCATTGGATAATTAATAATCGCGCCACCAATCCCAACCATTCCTGATATAAACGATCCTATAAACCCAATTATAAAAAGTAATACGACTAAGCTCATCTTACATCCCCCGCCTTCTAAAAAGAAGGTGATTTAAATGAATAAGTTTACATTCCCATCCGAAGCATCTGCTAAATATGCCCCTACGCCTGCAAACTCTACCCCTTCCATAATCTCTTCCTCTTTTAACCCTAATAAATCTACTGTCATTTGACAAGCTACAAGTTTAATTCCTTGTTCTTTCGCCAAATCAATTAAATCTGGCAAAGGCATTGCGTTATGTTTTTTCATAATGCCTTTAATCATCTTTGGCCCCATGCCAGCAAAATTCATTTTGGATAATCCCATCTTATCGGCACCGCGTGGCATCATTTTTCCAAATACTTTTTCTATAAATGTTTTCTTTACATTCACATGTTCATCTTTCCTTAAAGCATTTAATCCCCAGAAAGTATGAAAAATAGTTACCTCTTGGTCATACGCCGCTGCACCATTTGCAATAATATAAGCAGCCATTGCTTTATCGTAATCTCCGCTAAATAACACGATTGTCGTTTTCTTCTGTTGTTCCATATTGTTCTCCCTCCAATTACCTATAGGGGTATTTATCTGTTTATAAAAAGGCCCAAATCACTTACTTCACTATATGACTTTACCTTCCCACGCTAACATACCACCTACCACATTGATTACTTGAAAACCGTAACTTTCTAAAAATTGAACAGCTCTTGCACTTCTCCCGCCTGAACGACAAACGATAATATATTCCTGATTTTTATTTAATTCATGCATTCGAAACTCTAATAGCCTTAGCGGAATATTACATGCTTCTGGAATTCTTCCTTCTGCTACTTCTTCTACTTCACGGACATCTACGATATTTACTGCTTCTTTACGTAACAATTTTTCTTCTAATTCTTTTGCTGTCATTTCTTTCATTTTAAAGTCCCTCCTCACAAAGCATTCATACCACCTGAAACGTTTATTACTTGCTGAAACCCTAGTTTTTTCAACATCTTTGCAGCTTGCTTACTTCTCATTCCACTTTGGCAAATAACGATTACTTCCTTATTTTTATCTAACTGACTTGCTCTACTAGCTAACTCATTTAACGGGATATTCTGAAATCCTTTCATATGATTTCCTCTATATTCACCTACTGTACGAACATCGATAAGTTGTTTCCCCTTTTTTTCCACTATATTCTTTAATTCTTTTCCACTGATATTTTGCACACCTTTCACTGGTAAAAATCGTGAAATAACAAACCATGTAGCAAGTACAATGAAAAGCGTACTTACTATTGTGTTCATATAACCACCCTCTCTGCATTTATAACAATATTTTTTCCTACGCCTTCTTAATCCAAAATTTTAGCACATCAGCTTCTTCTACATGCTTTACGATGTCATGACCACCTTTATTTGCCCACGCTGGAATATCCTTAACTGATCCTTTATCCGTTACATGTACTTCTAACACTTCTCCAGTTTGCAAAGTATCCATCGCTTTCTTCGTTCTTACAATCGGCATTGGACATGCTAAACCTTTCGCATCTAATACTTGTTTTATATTCATCATCAATTCCTCCAATTTGTTATTTTTATAATGACTCATGCACTGCACAACGATTTGGGCCAATCTCCATTTCACGCTCTTCTTCCACACTCGGATGAATTTTCCCCATATTCGTTTGACGAATTTCTTCGTATGCATTTGGTTGTGGCGGTAAGTTCTCTGTCACAGTTTTACGAAACTCTATTTCATCAGCAATATTTAACCCTACATTCTCTTTAAATAGATCTTGTAAGCTCGCACTCACAATACCACTTTCATCCATTTCACTTATTTTTGAATAATGAGCTGGTAAAACAATTAAATCTTGAGACAGTTCCTTATAAAGTGTATATAACGTATTTCTTAAATCACTCACCCAATCTTCAGCCTTACCAGCAAGATCAGGACGTCCAATTGAATCTACAAATAAAATATCGCCTGATAATAAATAAGAATCATCTACAATAAATGACGTACTTCCAATCGTATGCCCTGGTGAGTATAACGCGTCAATTTCAATCTTTGTACCCCCCACCGTAATAACAGATCCTTCTACAAGTGGTTCATATGAGAAAACGACTTCCTCGGCATCTTTTGGCGGTAACCAATACGTACCACCTACCTTTTCTGCTAACTTACGCCCACCAGAAATATGGTCTGCATGTAAATGTGTATCCATTACATTCGTAATCGTAACACCATGCTCTTTCGCAAACTCCTCATATGCTTCAACCGTTCTTACTGCATCAATAACTGCTGCTTCATCGTTAGAAACAACCATATAAGATAAACAGCCTTTTCCAAGGCGATTAAATTGATATATACTTCCTCCGCCCTGTACATCCCCTACTTTTAACGGCTTCACATATTCACTCCAAGCTTTCATGCCACCAGCTAAATAATAAATATTTTGTAATCCCGCCTCTGTTAATTGCTCTGCCACAAATATAGAAGACCCTTCTTTTGCACATACTACTAAAACATCTTTATCTTTAGGTAATTCACTTACAATATGATCTACACCATCTAATAAGTCAAAGTAAGGTCTATTAATAGAAGAAACTTGTTTCCCTTCAATTTTCCAATCTTCATAATCCGTCTCATTACGAACATCTAAAATGAATAACTCTCCGAATAAAATTTTCTCTGCCACATCTTTTGCTTGTAACGGTTTAACATTCATTTCATTACCCCCATAGGTATATTTTTATTCAAAAAAATTTACTTCTCTATATTCCCTTGCCACTCTACCATACCTGGAATGACATTTTTCACATTTAAATAACCTTTCTCATTCAACATTTGGCAAGCTACATCACTACGGTTACCAGTTCGACAAATAACATAAATTTGCTTCGTCTTATCTAATACTGCGCTGTCTAATTCACCTAATGGTACCGAAATGGCGGATGGAATATGGCCAAAAGCAAATTCCGCTGCTTCGCGAACATCTAATACAATGTTCTCTTCTCCATTAGACAATATAGACTGTAATTCTGCATTCATAATTGTATGAGGATATTTCACAATTTCATTCACTTCATGCTCGTTTGCTTTCCTAACATAATGCACCAATACATCACCCTCGTGTTTCGTCCCGATATATTGATGTCCTACTTTACCCGCCCAACTTTTTATATCTACCGTAGATCCTTTATCTGTTGCCTTAACTTCAATCACCTGCCCTGGTGTTAACCCTTCTATTGCCTTCTTCGTTTTCACAATAGGCATCGGACAAGCCAAACCTTTACAATCTAAACTCATATCCACTTTTATACTCATAATCGATTCCTCCACAATTTATATACGTATACCTGTAGGGGTATATTAAAACGTTTTTGAAAATCTGTCAACACTTACGTTTGACAGATTATCGGCTTTTTACAAGTAATTGAACAGCTTCTTTAATTAACTCTTCATTTGAACCATTACCACTTTCAAACTGTTCACGCAAACATTGCTCTAAATTCGTTCCAACAACGAGTCCAATTGTACGATCAAGTGCAGAACGAGATGCTGTTAACTGTGTAATAACTTCTCGGCAATCTTTTCCTTCTTCCATCATACGAAGCACACCACGAACTTGACCTTCAATACGTTTCAATCTATTTTTCATATCTTGATTATATTCCATTCTATAATCACCTCATTACCATTATGTCACCATTTATAACCTATGACAATATATTATACCCTGTAGGGTATTTTGTAAACCCCTATTTTTAATTTTTGTCTTATATGTTCGCAAACCAAAAAATAAAACCTTAATCTATAGATTTTCATCTTCCACTAAATTTTTAAGTAGAAGATGAAAAATATCAATATACAACACGTTCTGGCAATACTGTCCCATACAACTTAAAACCACCATCTACATTCTTTACCTTATATCCCTTTTCCATTAACATACGCGCTGCAACATACCCTCTCATACCAAGTTGGCAAGTGATATATATTTCTTTGTCCATTGGTACTTCCTCCAATCGATCACGTAATTCATCTAATGGAATATTAATAGAGCCTTTAATCATTCCCTGTTTTAGTTCATTAGGTTCTCGAACATCAATAAGGTACCCACCATTTTTAACAATGTGATCTATTTCATGCCATTGCACTGTGTCCACAAAACCATCTACTATATTACTTGCAGCATACCCCACCATGTTTACTGGATCTTTTGCAGAAGAATACGGCGGGGCATATGATAATTCTAAATCTGGTAAATCGATTACAGTTAAATTTGCCTTCATTGCCGTTGCAATAACATCGATACGCCTATCTACCCCATCACGCCCTAAAGCCTGTGCTCCGTAAATTTTTCCGCTTTCTTTATTAAAGATTAATTTTATTAGCACTGGCGTAGCATTCGGATAGTATCCTGCATGAGAATTTGCCTGTACATGTACTACCTCATAGGGTATATTTAGTCGTTTTAATATTTTCTCATTCACTCCAGTCGAAGCAACTGTTAAATCAAAAACTTTAGCCACAGAAGTTCCCATCGTACCTTTATATAAAGAATCCGTATGACCATGAATAATATCTGCTAACATGCGACCTTGACGATTAGCTGGCCACGCTAAAGGAATCATCGTTTCTATTTCTGTAACAAAATCTTTCACTTCAATCGCATCACCAATTGCATATACATATGGGTCAGATGTTTGAAATTTCTCATTTACCTTTATCGTTCCTCTAACTCCCAATGCTAATCCTGCCTCTTTCGCTAAACTACTCTCTGGTTGTACACCAATTGCTAAAATAATCATATCTGTTTTTATAACTGAGCCACTTTTTAAACGTACAATAGCCCCGTCTTCTTCTAACGCATCTACACCATCTTCTAAAACAAGCTCAACATTGTGATTTCTCATATGTTCATGTACGTATGCTGCCATTTCATAATCGATTGGTGGCATTACTTGATTCGCCATCTCTACAAGAGTAACATCAATCCCGCGTTCTCTTAAATTCTCAACCATTTCCACTCCAATAAATCCTCCACCAATAACCGTCGCATGACGTGGTTTCTTCTCATCAATATACGCTTTTATACGATCTGTATCAGGTACATTTCGTAACGTAAACAACGCCTTCGCTTCTTCAATGCCCGGAATAGGTGGAACAATTGGTTTCGCCCCTGGTGAAAGAATCAAAACATCATATTCCTCGTTATATGTTTCATCTGTAGTTACATTCTTTATCGTAATTGTTTTCTCTTCTTTATTAATCTTTACAACTTCACTCAATACACGTATATCTAAATTAAAACGTTTTGACATCCTTTCAACAGTTTGTACTAATAACTTTTGTCTTTCTGTAATGACACCGCCAATATAATATGGCAATCCACAGTTTGCGAACGAAATGTATTCACCGCGTTCAACCATAATAATTTCATCTTCCTCACTTAAACGACGAAGCCTTGCAGCTACTGATGCCCCGCCAGCAACTCCGCCTACTACAACAATTTTTCTAGACATATTTCAAACCTCCATGTTATTTATTATTTAATTTTTTCATGAATCACACAAAAACCTATACCTGTATGGGTATATAATAGGGTATAAAAAATTTAATTTCAATCAATATGTCTTTCTTTCACAAATTTGAAACAAAAAAGAACTTAGATATTTCCAAGTTCTTTTTCATATAGTTCTGTTCTATAACTTTCTTTACTATTACATCAATACCTAAAAATGGTGTAGTATGAGGGAATACTTGTTTTAGATAACTGAACTACACCTACATTTAAATTTCCAAACTCAATAGTTTCACTTGAAGTTAAATATATTTCGCTTAAAATTCTTAAATACCACAATCTAAGAAAATGACTCCAAATGGATTTACTATATTTATTCAGACCATCTTTTAATATTATTAAACACATTGTCTGTTATCCGATTTCCAAAATTCATATTTTTATTTCCTCTTGTATGAATGGCTATTATTTTGATACCTGTATCAAAATAATGATATACAGGTGATCCACTTTGCCCTTCATAAGTATCAATCTTGTATGTTAGTCTGCTAGGATTAACACCTTCAATTGGACCATAATCTCTCCACATTGTGTAACGTTCATTTCCTATTTTATCAGCTGGATATCCAGGAATCACCGCAAGTAAACCTTTTGGTGATTCTACATAGGTAGTTCTATATCCAAACCAACCCGTATAATCTCCTGGAGACCCATTTAATTTAATCGTTCCATAATCATAATTTGAATTTTCGTTATCAGTCCATCCACTTACCGAGTAAAGTTTTGTTCCTTTATAAGGTAAATACGGTGCTTGTCCTCCATTACGTCCTGGAGTTACAATAACATTTGTCGCCCATCCACCAATTTCTTTATTGTAAATACAATGTCCAGCTGTCAGCACTGTATCTTTACTAATTAGTGCTCCTGTACATCCATAAATTTCTCCACTATTATACTGAGTTGCTATATGGACTACAGCACTATACGGATATGAAGTTGTATCATTAACCCGTATTCGATCATCTATTCCTATAACAGAATAGGTAAGAATGTTAGGTGAATAATTTAACTTCGTATTTTCTAAGAAGGCTCCCCAATCTTCCCCACCATGTTTACGCCCTTCAAATGAAGGTGAAACAAGATCTTCTCCCCTTCGATCATTACTATACAAAGATTGTTCTTGAAAAAGTACACGTTCTCCCTCATTTGAAACTGATGTCCACGGTACATCTTCTGCATACACCTTCTGATTCACCAAAAATACTGTACAAAAAAAGATAAAAAGAACACCAAAACTATAAAGAGCCAACCTACATCTTATAGAAATAAAGCTATCCAACATAACTTACCTCCTATACAAATGATAGCGAACAATTGAAGATCCCTTTATAAATTCTAGTTTTTCTTTTTTTAGAAGTCAATGTAATTAATAATGATTATCATTATTAATTACATTGACTTAACAAAATCAAACAATGAGTCATATTCTTTACTCTGCGTTCAAAAACCTGTCTCATTAAAGTTTCACCATATTACATAAATCCATAACCTTTTTCACAATCAACTCCGCAGTATTCTCTCCCGGTGGCATTAACAAATTTGTAACTGTTCCATACACAATAGGACTTAATTCTACTTCATATCCGCCATATGCATATTCGTCTTTTGTCGGTAAATAACCAAGATATCCGTTCATATATCCACCAAAGAAAGCCAATTCATTTTGAAGGCTCTCTTTCATTGCTAAGGCAGTTTCTGAAAAAGGTTCCATCGGTATACCTGAAAACATACCATCATTAACTTGAAACAGTTGAACTTCTAAATCTATACGTAACTTCCGAATACCTTGCCTATATTTCTCTAATACGATAGCAACCCATTCATCCGTATTCACGCCCCACTGCTTCTCGGCTAATCGAGCCATGCTTCGTATCTCATCAATTTCAGGAATATCATTCAACTTCATTTGCATCATACTTGAAACTGTCCTTAAATTTAAAATTGGGCTATATGTAACTGCTGGCAACATCGTTAATATATGTCCACTAAGTATGTAAGCCATTTGTTTTAAGGCTTCACTTGAACCGCGATACTTCGCATTCACATTTCCAGCGGCACCTTGAACGATAATAACAGGGCAGTTCACTATCTGCTCTAGAATCTCTCTCGTTATTCCAGGATAATCTGCTGATAATTCATCGCTATCACCTTTTAAAACATTCGGATGCGCCGTACAAAATACTATAATCCCAGATAGCTCCTTCGTTTCAGCATCTCTTATTGCCAACATGCCAATTCGCTTATCTACAACACCTTCTATATTTGTTCCCATCTTTGCTTTTCCATCAGATGTTCTCTCTCGTCGGTTTACACCAATATCACCTGTCGTAACACCCCATCCAACTTCGCATCGCTTTAAATTGTTATTTGCAGTAACAGCACCATGTACTACATTATTTACTAAAATCATTTTATACGACTGCACTAGCGGATCATCACCGACTGTCTCTGGACCGGAATGCGTATGAGTATAAACAACAGTTATTCGCTCAACTGGCACATGAACCTCACTCGCTACTCGTTCACGAATCATATTCGTATCTTCTACTAACATACCGATATTATCAATGCTTATAAACACGGTCTTCATTTCATCTTTTTCAAATACAAAAACTGTCCCGTAAATACGTTCTTCAACATTATTTATGCCTGCCTCTCTATGATATCCGACAAAATCAATACCTACAGGCGGCGTAATATCAACCTTACATACCCCTATTTTGCTCATTTGAATCGCTCCATTTCTCTATGTAACTCCCTTTTTTAAAGAATAGCATATTTGACCTTGTTCCAAATAAAAAAGAACGGACACAGTATCCTATGTCCGTTCTTCCCCTCACACATACTTCCGATGCACCATCTTTCCATCATAAGAAAACACAACACCCTTACTCTCCACAATGGACTCCATATGCACCGTTCTTCCCCATAGTTGATGAAGATATGGTAATACTTTTTCTAAGTATTTTAAATCGAGCTCGATTCCTTCGTAACTATGTTTAATGTACAATTCTCCGTTCTTTAAGTAGTCTCCGTCTTCTACTACTAAGTACGGGAAGCCGCCATTTGTACGCATATTTACGAGTTGATCACGCACATGTTCCCACTCTTTATCTATTACTTTATATTCTTTTCCTTGGCGCTGGAATAAGTACATATCTTCTCGCATAACGAGATCTTTATTTAAGTAGTTTCTTAAGAACGATACATCCCATTCAATTTCGCGTACTTCAAAGATTTTGTCACGACCAGACCCAGGTTTTACACCACGGCGTTTCATTTCTTCTGTTGGGTTATTGTAACGTTCTTCAATATCTTCAAACATTTTAATCCCAAGGTAGTATGGGTTAATGCTTGTTTTTGATGGCTGTACAACACCCGCATTTAATTTCGCAAATTCAATTGCTTCATCAGATGTTAAGTCCATTTCACGAAGTATGCGTTGATGCCAATAGGACGCCCAGCCTTCGTTCATAATCTTCGTTTCAAGCTGCGGCCAGAAATATAACATTTCTTCACGCATCATCGTTAATATATCACGCTGCCAATCTTCTAGCTCACGGCTATATTCTTCAATAAAGAGGAGCAAGTCTTTCTCTGGTTGCGGTGGGATCTTCTTCTTTTTGCGTATATTGGATCGTTCTCTCTTTTTGTTTCGATCATCTAAATTCCATAGATCATCGTATTGTGATACCTTTTTCTTTTCTACTTCTTCTTCTAAATCATCAATACTCCACGCAAGTTTGGGACGCATGAGCGACGGGTCAATGTGCTCTTGAATGGCAAGTACGGCATCTAAAAATGTTTCTACTTCTTCTTTTCCGTACTTATGCTCATATGCTTTCACCCGTTCAGCTGTCGCTGACATACTCTCTACCATATCTCGCTTCGTATTTGAAAAACGAATATTATTTTTGAAGAAGTCACAGTGTGCTAAAACGTGCGCTACAATTAATTTGTTTTGAATTAAAGAGTTCGTATCTAATAAAAAGGCGTAACATGGATCAGAGTTAATAACGAGTTCGTATATTTTACTAAGTCCTAAATCGTATTGTAATTTCATTCTGAAAAATTGTTTTCCAAAACTCCAATGTGAAAACCTTGTCGGCATCCCATATGCACCAAATGTATAAATAATTTCCGCTGGACATATTTCATAACGCATCGGATAAAAATCAAGCCCAAATCCAGTCGCAATTTCCGTAATTTCCGCAATCGCATATTGCAGTGCTTTATCGTCACTTGCTCTCATTATTTTCCCTCCTTACACTTTCCCTTAAGAAAGTGTATGATGAAGAACAAGCTTTCATGAGGATTGATTGCATAATAAAAAGACACCCCCGCAAAAACGAGAATGTCTCATCTATTAACCTTCAATAATCTCCATCTTCTCCGTAATCGGAGTACGTGCTTTTCCTTCTGGCGCTTTATCGAAATAGCCGATATGAAGAATTCCAACGATACGTTGGCCTCTTGTTAAACCGATTCCTTCTATAAATAATGGATTGTAGTTTAATCCGCCTGATTTCCAAACGCAACCTAATCCGCGTTCCCAAGCAAGAAGTTGGAAGTTTTGCATGAATGCACATGTTGCAGCATAATCTTCATCACGTTGAATTTGACGCGGATCTTCATTTATATATACAACGATTTGTGCAGGCGTGCTTAAAAAACGATCTGATAAAATTTTACCGCGTTTCGCTCTTTCTTCTTCCGTGAAAGAGTTTAATACTGCATCTACTAATTTCTTGCGGCCTTCTCCGATGTATAGTTTACAATTCCATGGTTCACGGTGCTTATGATTTGGTGCCCATGTTGCATCGTTTAATAGTTCAATTAATAAATCTTTTTCTACTGCTTTGTCTGTAAATGTACGAACAGAGCGTCTTTCTTTAATCACATTAGCGATGGAAGTATATGTAGTCATATTTATCTCTCCCTTATTTTTATCTATATGTATAAGTTTATCGTCATCATTGATATTGATTTTCAATTTCGATTATACCTTAGTTTTTTACTATTAATCAATGTTTTATGTTGGAAAACTTCTAAAAACGTCATTTCATACTGTGAATAAAAAAACTTGATTTGTTCACAAGTATTTCACATTTTATGGAAATGATATGTGTACAGTTTTCTACATTATCCATCTAGGAGGAGTTTACATGTACAAAAAAATCGCTGTTTGTATGACTATGGCAGCATTATTATGCGGGATATCCACCTTCCCCGCTTCCGCTGCCACACCAAAAGAAGTAACAATGCATCACCATAAACCAATTCCAGAAGAAGAAGTGCAATCGCTAGAAAAACTCGGCTATAACAAACATGAAATTTGGAAAGCTGCTCATATTGCAAGAATTAGTAATAAAGAAATAAAAGATGTTTTAGCTTACTATAAGCAAAATAAATCTTGGGAGAAAACAGCCGAGCATTTCGGTGTAGATCCAAGTAAGCTGAAAAAGCATCATATGAATAAAGAAACAAAGCAAGCACTGCTACAACAGTTAGCAACTATGCAAAAATCCACACCTGATCAGCTAAAGCAAAAAATGAAAGAATATAACATCAAATTGCGTCATCTTACTGTGTTAACAATCATCTCTCAAAAAAGCAATACCCCTCTTGATGATGTATTAAAAATGAAAAAAGATGGAATGGACATTAAACAAATTGCCGAAAAATTAAATGTAAAAAGAGAAGATATACGAGCGGAAATGATGAAATTAGTGAAGTCTATTAAAGAACAAAAAACAAATTAAAATGCTAAAAAGGAAGAGCCATTCACCACTCTTCCTTTTCTTTATGAACTTTCAATTTTCAAGTATAAATTCCCGTCTTTCCCAAAAACTAACACAAGTAAATGATGTAAGTTAGGGGTGAGAAAATGTTCGGTTTATCATCTAAGAAATCAAAAAAGACTAATACAAAAACACTTTGTTCTATCCCAGAATTTATACAAACCATGAAAGAATCAAGCGATTTTGTCTCTTATAACATACTTAAAGATGAAACGTTGTGCTTGTTTTATTATAAATCTGTCGTGGAAGCACTTATTATTAAACAATTCATTTTAACTCCTATAAAAAAGGAATCGGAACAAATCCAAAACATCTCTGATTTATGTAATATCATCTCTATTGAAGACATTATTACCTCCCCTTCTATTGATGATATTCGTGAAAAATTATTAGGTGGATATATTTTAATACGATTAAAAAACAATTCGAATCCTGATCAATATGCTTTAATTCGTGCCGAAAGTACTGTTTTAGGAAAACGATTATATAACGATACAGAAAATGAGTATAGCGTAATCGGGCCTAAAATCGGTTTCGTTGAAAACCTTGATACAAATATCCACTTATTACGCCGAAATATCGTAACGGAGCAACTCATTTTTAAAGAAGTTACCGTCGGATCTATATCAAAAACGAAAGTAGCAGTTGCTTATATAGAAGGAATTACAAATGAACAATTTGTCAACACCGCACTTCAACGGCTAGAAGACATTGACTTTGATGTCCCATTTGATTCAACTATGATTGAGCAATTTATTAGTGATAATAGCAATTCACCTTTTCCTGTTCTATTACCTACAGAGCGATTAGATCGAGCTGTATTTGCGTTAATTAACGGGGAAGTTTTAATTTTAACAGATGGCTCTCCATATGCTTTATCAGGACCAACAACGTTACTGGATTTTTTCATTTCACCAGAAGATTATTATTTACCGTGGATGATTGGATCGTTCTTTCGTATTATTCGTTTTTTCGGAGCTATATTTTCTCTGTTTTCCTCCGCTATTTATACAGCGGCTTTAACATATCATTATCAAATGATTCCTGCCGATTTACTAGGTCCTATTATTTTCTCGAGAGCTAACGTACCTTTCCCTCCTATTCTAGAAGCACTCTTTTTAGAAATTACAATTGAATTGCTTCGTGAAGCAGGAGCACGTTTACCGACAAAAGTCGGACAAACGATTGGGATTGTTGGGGGGATTGTAATTGGACAAGCATCTGTTGAAGCAGCTTTAACAAGTACAATTTTATTAATTGCAGTTGCTTTATCCGCCCTTGCATCTTTCACAACACCGACTGTAAAGATGTCTTCTACTATCCGGTTGTTACGCTTTCCGCTTATTCTTTTAGCTGGTGCATTCGGAGGATTAGGCCTTATTGTCGGATTTGTATTTATTTTAGCTCATTTAATTAAATTAAAATCACTTGGATCACCTTATTTATTACCTTTATATCCATTTCGTGGTTTAGGTACAGCAGAAGGTTTTCTTCGATTACCATTTAGTCAAACGGCACAAAGACCTTCTTTTCTTAGACCAAAATCAAAATGGCGCTACAATCCAAACAAATCGAAGCAAAAACGTGATGGTGAGAATGAATGAAAAAAATTTTATTGCACCTTATCATTATCTTCTTCGTTTTACAAACTGGCTGTACACAAACGTATATAGTGGATGCACAGCGTATTATTCATATTGCTGGATTTGACATCACAAAAAACAAAAAATTCCAAGGAACTATTCTATTCCCAGAGTACACACATGGTGTAAAGTCTAAACCAGAGACGCAAACAACATCTGCCCGTTCACTTGAAACAATTGCTTCACGATTAAATGCGAAATCTCCTCACAATGTTGTTGTAGGTCAAATGCGTGTCGTCCTATTTGGAAAGGCTCTAGGGGAACGCGGAATGGGAGAGATTATTACTAACTTACAACGTGACCCAAATATCGGGCGTGATGTACAACTAGCAATTGTAGATGGATCGGCTGAAGAGCTTTTAAATTACGGAAAAAAAAATGGGTCTTTATATATTGCTGATTTACTCGAGCAAAATATAAGAAATGAGAACATTCCACAAACTGAATTAAACATTTTTTTATATAATTATTACTCTTCTGTATGTGATGCCTATGTTCCTTATATTAAAATGGACGATAATCATTCTGTCGCTGTCAAAGGACTTGCCTTTTTAAAAGGCGATAAAGTCGTCATGTATACGGATAAAAGACATTCTGTTTTAGCAAAATTACTTATTAATCCTACGAAAAATGGACGTTACGAAGCAGCAATAAAAAAGGATAAACATAAAGGTATGGTTGTTATACAAAACTTAGCTGGGGAAAATAAGTATGATATAGATCAAACTGGCGACATACCAAAAGTAAAAATCCATTTAAAACTAAATGGATTAATTAAAAACTCTCCTAATTGGATTGATCTAAGAAAAAAAACAAATATCAACTATATAAAAAAACAAATTGAACGAAATGTCGAAAAAGACTGTGAAGATTTAATAAAACAATTTCAAGAAAAAGAAATTGATCCTTTAGGAATACGAGATGAAATTAGAAGCCATACGAGAAAATGGAATATAAAACAAATTCGAAATATGTATAAAAATATAGCGGTAGATATAAATTTAGATCTTAATATTGTACAATCTGGAATCGGAGAATAGTGAGGTGAAATAAGCAATGAATACAATGAATAAAACAAAGACCGTATCTCCATATTTTGCATTTATTTTATTGCATTCTCTCCAGGTTGGTATAGGAATTCTCGGATATCAACGTGTAATTTTGAAAAATGCAGGTTATGATGCTTGGATTTCTCTTATTATTACAGGTATTGCAACTCATATTGTACTGTTTTGTATGTTAAAAATGCTTGAAAAAGACGGAGATTTAATTAGTATTCATACAACAACCTTTGGAAAATGGGTTGGCTCTATATTTTCTGTAATTTTCACTCTTTATTGCTTATTATTTTGCCTTACTGTTCTTCGTACATATATAGAAGTGATACAAGTTTGGATTTTCCCTACCATTAAGTTATGGAAACTTACGCTTATGTTTTTATTAGTCACTTACTACATTATAAAAGGTGGCTTCCGTTCTGTGACAGGGATATGTTTTTGGGGTATTGTTCTTCCTATGTTCGTTGTATTCTTTTTAGTCTATCCGATGAAGTATGCACATTTTCGTAATATTTTACCTATTTTTACACATTCACCTTTTGACATGCTTATATCTGCAAAACACTCTGCATTGGAATTTCTAGGGTTTGAAACAATTCTTATCTTTTATCCCTTTATTGAAAAAGGAAAATCTTTAAAGCGATGGGCCCATGCTGGAATTGCTTTTAGCACCTTAATTTATGTAGTTTTAGCTATCGTATCTTTTATGTATTACAGCGAGGGACAATTAAACCGTACTATTTGGCCTACTTTAACGATGTTAAAAATAATTAAAGTTCCTTTTATTCAGCGCTTTGAATATATTATTATTTTCGTTTGGTTTTTAATTATTTTACCAAACCTTTGCTTAACCATTTGGTCATCATGTCAAACGATGAAGCGTTCCTTTCATATTTCATTTAAATTTACATTACCGTTTTTTATTTTCATCATATTTTCAGCTTCTCTACTTTTCACAAACCGTGAAAGTATCAACACATTAAATACCGTACTATCTCAAGCGGGTTTATATATTGTATACGCTTATATCCCAATTTTATTTCTATTCCATTCGCTAAGATGGCGCTTCAAAAATCAGTCAAAAAAATCTTCAACCGATACACCGTAATCTCTGATACAATTTGATTAATACATTTGTAAAGGGGACAAGCGAATGAAAAAGTATGTATTTTCTTTACTTGCAGTACTAAGCTTAATTCTTGCTGGATGCGGAAGTACTGGTACAAATGACCAAAAATCTTCTGAATCAAAACAAGAAGAACATGACCACGCATCGCACACTCAGCAAGCTGACATTCAAGAGAAAACAAAAGGAGTCGACACACTTCCAACCTTCCTAGATAAGCTTGATCCACAAATGAAAGATATCTACACCGTCGCTGGACAAAATGCAGAGCTATTAGATTGGATTCCATGCTATTGTGGTTGCGGTGAAAGTGTAGGACATAAAAATAATAAAAACTGCTTTATTCGTGAAATTAAAAAGAATGGTGAAGTTGTTTGGGACTCCCATGCAACGACTTGCGTCAATTGCCTAGAAATTGCAGTTGAATCTGCTTCCATGAAACAAAAAGGAAAATCAACGCTTGAAATTCGTAACTATATCGATAATAAATACAAAGAAGGCTATGGCAAACCAACACCTACGCCAATGCCAAAAGCTTAAAAAACGAGGGAATTCCTCGTTTTTTCTTTTCATTCTCATTTTTTCTTAACAAATTCTTTCAAGTGTATTTCTCCTTACTTATCACACACTATATATAACTCTCGGTAAGGAGGGTACACAGTGCAAACATATAACGACTATGATAAAGCTCTCTATTACACGTATTGCTGTAATTGGGATAAATTACTCGTTCTCATGGTTCAAACGAACGATCAATTATTTTCTAAGCGTATTGAGCATTTTTTACACGCTTATCAATACAGCAAGGAACTGCCAGAAGTTGATAAACAATTGCAGCTCCTATTTCAATATATTGACCACGCATCCCAAAAGTCGCATGTAGAAGAAGTAGAACAAATTCAAATGTAAACTATAGCGCTATTCTCTTCCGGAGAATGGCGCTTTTTTTAAATTTTTATATCAATAAAAGTTTCTCCTCATAAAACTTTTATTGATAAACATATTTTTTCTTTCTTTTCCATACCACTTCATACTATAATTTAGTATGTAACTATTATAAGAGAGGTATAAAATATGGGACGAGAAAAAAAGCAAGAATATGCTTTACTTACCGCATGGGGAGCTTCTTTTATCGCTACACTGGGAAGTCTTTATTTTTCCGAAATCATGAAATTTGAGCCTTGTGTACTTTGTTGGTATCAACGTATTTTTATGTATCCATTCGTTTTATGGCTCGGTATCGCTGTAGCAAAAAAAGATTATCGCATCGCAAGTTATTCTTTACCAATTGCAAGTATTGGTGCTTGTATTTCTTTATATCACTATGCAATTCAAAAAGTCCCAGCGTTTTCAGCTGCTGGAGCAGCTTGCGGTCGTGTACCCTGCACCGGAGAATTTATAAACTGGTTTGGTTTTATTACAATCCCGTTTTTAGCACTTATCGGCTTTATTACAATCGCTGTTTGTAGCTTTATTGTCATCAAAAACAAATAAGGAGATGAAAGAATGAAAAAAATGCTTATATTTGGTGGTATTATTATCGCCTTGTTCGTAGCAATTTTCGCTGTCACACAAATGGAAGAAAAAAATGCTACTAGCCAAAAGATTGATAATCCTACTGAAAGTAAGACAAACGGTCCTGACTACTACACAAATAAAATCTCTCTTTCAGATCTTCAAAAGAACTTAAAAGAGAAAAAAGAAGAAACAGTATACTTTTATCAAACATCTTGCGTTCATTGCCAAAAATTATCTCCTGTCCTAGTGCCAATGGCTAAAGACTTAAACGTTGATATGAAAGTTATGGATATTGAAAAATTAGATGCTCCTTGGGATGAATATAAAATTCAAGGAACACCAACAATCATTCATTTTAAAGATGGCAAAGAAGTGAGCCGTATTAGCGGTGAACAGCCGAAAGATAAATTAAAAGAATGGCTTGAGCAAACGAAAAAGTAACTAGAAAAGGAAACTCCTTCTACACATGAAATGGGTGTAAAATCCCACACTAATGTATAAGGAGGGGGTTTTATGCCAGAAGTAAGATGTTCTGTTTCCAACTGTTCTTTTTGGGGACAAGGTAACTTTTGTCAAGCAAGTGCGATCATCGTTCAGCCTGATGCAGATGAAACTGGTCAAACTGAAAATGATTCATATACAGCTGCTGTTTTAACAAACGAGACGCTAGAAAGTCCTGTAGCAACGAGTGTAGAAACTTGTTGTCATACATTTAAGCCTAAATATTAAACAAAAAAAGCATGCGATTAATCGTATGCTTTTTACATTCCCCTCCAAAAATCATGCATAATAAAAAAGTACAAAATAACGAGAACGGCCGTCCCGCATAAGGTAATGCGCCGATATATACTCTTCTCTCCTTCCCTCGCTTTCACAAACGCCCAAATAAATCCGAAGAACAATATTAAATCAACATATGGAACATAAAAAGAAAAGACGAGAAACGCATATAAATACACGATAAATAAACAGGTCGTTACTAAGAAAACTTTAAACGCAAATTCACTTTTCATAATATAACCGCCCCCTATCTGTACTGTATTATATTCAGCAAAATATAATAGTTGCAGTTAAACTCCAAGTATAAATAAGCTACCGTCTATAAAACGGTAGCCATTACGGAACATTGTATTTCCGTTTATATATATTACTTAAAATTGAAGAAGGAATTTGCTCGTAACGAATTTTCTCTCCTGTTTCATCTATAATATACAAATTGTTTCCTATATAATATATTCCATCTTTTCGTTTTGAGTACACTGGATATCTTTCATTTGGCAATACCGTTTTCACTTTTGTTAACTGTCCATTTGGTTCTTGCCAATATATATCCGCGCGGTCTACTAGCGTAAGTACTCCAATTTGTTCTTCTTCTATTTTCCGACTATTCCAGCTCACAACGCGATAACCAAGCTTATTCGCTTCATATTCGGGGCTCGTATGAAAACGAGAAATGATTACTTTTGTTTGTAATTGTACTCTGTCATATAACCATTGTATATCCCTGTCATGCATGCGAATACAACCATTTGATTCCCTACTTCCAATCGTCCATTCCCGATTTGTCCCGTGAATCGCATATTCATTCTTATCTAGTCCAAGCCACCTCGTACCGAGAGGATTATTCGGTGCACCCCCAGGTATTTTTTTTCGATGGTATTCTTTATTTTTAAATTTAGTTATAATACAAAAGTTACCTTCAGGCGTAGGTGTACGATCTCTTCCAGTCGTTACTGGAAATGTTTTTGTATAATTTCCATTCTCAAAAAAAGACAACTGATTTGTCGTAAGATTCACTAATATTAAATGATCTGTATTAGCAAAAGCACTAACCGGTAGGATGAAAAATAATAGTATGACGAAACATAACTTTTTCAGCTATATCCCCCCTAGCGCTCACTATAATAAGTGGAATTAACATTACTTTGCTCTTATAAATGAAAACTATCCATTTACAATAACGCCCCCATTTACATGTATCATTTGTCCAGTAACATAAGATGAATCGCCAGACGCTAAGTATACGTATGCCGGCGCTAATTCATATGGTTGACCAGGTCTTTGCATAGGGACATTGCTCCCAAACTGAGAGACTTTCTTCTCATCAAAGCTCGATGGAATAAGTGGTGTCCAAATCGGTCCTGGTGCAACACCATTTACACGAATCCCTTTTTGCACTAACGATTGTGAAAGTGATCTTGTAAAAGCTACGATTGCTCCTTTCGTTGCGGAATAATCAATTAAAGTTTCATTTCCTTCGTATGCAACGATAGACGCGGTATTTATAATGACATCCCCTTGCTTTAAATGAGAAAGTGCGGCTTTCGCAACGTGAAAATAAGAAAAAATATTAATACGAAAAGTCTTTTCTAGCTGTTCTGCTGTAATATACTCTAGTCCTTGCTGCGGATATTGCTGCGCGACATTATTTACTAAAACCTGTAAACTACCTAGCTGCTGGACGGTCTCTTGAACAACATCTTTACAATGCTGTTCATCACTTAAATCACCCGGCAACAATACACACTTTACACCTTCTTTCTCAACATATTGCTTCGTCTCATTAGCATCTTCTTCCTCATCTAAATAAGCAATCGCAACATTTGCTCCCTCTTTTGCAAAAGCGATGGAAACTGCGCGTCCAATTCCGCTATCTCCTCCCGTAATTAACACATTCTTTCCTTTTAACTTTTCACTTCCTTTATAATTTGGATCTTCAAACTGCGGAAGTGGATTCATTAATGATTCAATCCCCGGCTGTTTATTTTGATGTTGCGCTGGCATTGTTACAAAGTTTTTTTGCTGTGGCATAGACTACTTTCAACTCCTTTTTCTTAGCATGTGCACAATAAAAAGCTGAAATTCACACATTGGTTTACGATTAATATTCGAATTTAAGACACAAAATATGAATTGTTATAAACTTTTTATGCAAAACTATTGCAAAATAGTTAAAAAACGAATATTATATATAACTGTTGTGAAAATTATTCGTAAACAGAAAGGATGTTTATATGTTTAACCTTTCAAAACATAAAACTTCTATTAAAACTGAAATTATGGCAGGTATTATTACCTTCTTAACAATGGCATATATCATTGTCGTAAACCCTGTTATCCTTGGAGATGCAGGTGTTCCATTTGAACAAGCATTTACAGCAACAATTATTGCTGCTGTTGTCGGAACATTATTTATGGCAATCTTTACAAACTTACCAATCGCAATCGCGCCAGGTATGGGATTAAATGCTTACTTCTCTTACTCTGTTGTAAAAGCACATGAAGGCATGACTTTCGCAATTGCATTCTCTGCTGTATTCGTAGCAGGTATGATTTTAATTTTGCTATCATTTACATCTTTCCGTACAAAATTAATGGAAGCAATTCCTGAAAACTTAAAACATGCAATTACTGCTGGTATCGGTCTTTTCATCGCCTTTATCGGTTTACGTTTAACAGGTATCGTTACAAAAAATGATGCAAACTTAGTTGGACTTGGTGATCTTCACTCTGCTCCAGTTCTACTGGCACTAGCTGGACTTGGAATTACTATTGTTCTTATGTCTTTAAATGTAAATGGCGCACTATTTATCGGTATGCTCTTAACTGGTATTATCGCTTTCTTCACAGGACAGTTAACATTCTCAAACGGTGTTACATCAATGCCTGGATTACCAGAAGGAATTATCGTTTCAAATCCAATTACTGCTGTATCTGACGTAATTAACTACGGATTATATGGCGTTGTATTCTCATTCTTCCTTGTTACACTATTCGATACAACAGGTACATTACTTGGCGTTGCACAACAAGGTGGATTTATGAAAGACGGAAAGCTTCCAAAAGCAGGACGAGCTCTTCTATCTGACTCATTCTCAGCAACTATTGGTTCTATGTTCGGAACAACACCATCAACAGCTTACATTGAATCATCTGCTGGTGTTGCAGCTGGTGGTCGTACTGGTTTAACAACTGTTACAGTAGCTGTTCTATTCGCACTAACAGCATTCTTCGGCCCATTAGTAAGTGCTGTTTCTGGTGTATCAGCTATTACTGCACCATCATTAATTATCGTTGGTAGTCTTATGATGGGTTCAGTTCGCCACATCGATTGGGACGCATTTGATGAAGCATTCCCAGCATTTTTAGTAATCTTAAGCATGCCACTTACATCAAGTATCGCAACAGGTATCGCACTTGGATTTATTTCATACCCACTTATGAAAGTAGCAAAAGGTAAATTCCGTGCTGTTCACCCACTTGTATATGTATTTGGAATTTTGTTTGCTTATCAATTGATATTCTTACCACATTAAAATCCCTCTTCCTGAGGGATTTTTTTATAAATACTGTTTGACAACAACATTTGTTTGTGGAATAATTCAAAATAGTTAAATATTCGATGTCTTATCAAGAGCAGGTGGAGGGATGAGCCCTACGAAGCCCGGCAACCGACCCATTTACGGGCACGGTGCTAATTCTTACAACACATTGTGTTGAAAGATAAGAGTAATATGATAAGGCGTCTTTTCTATATGAAAAGGCGTTTTTTATTTTCACTCCCTCCTCTCTCTTCTTAGTTTAGGAGGGATTTTTTTATGAAAAAATTATGTTCCATCGTACTTATTTTTCTCTTATTTACATTAGCGGCTTGTACAAATGAACAAGATGCTATCTCTTCACAAAAGCAACAAACTGTGAGAAAGGCGACTACAACGGTAGAAAATCAATTACATACAGAAATTCCAAGCCAAATGAAGAAGCCATTAAAAATCGCATTAATTATGCAAATGTCCATCGGAACTTTTTCCTCTCAATATATTGAGGGTGTCAAAAAACAAGTTGAGCTATTTGGCGGCAGTGTACAAGTCTACAATTCTGATAACGATTTAGCAAAAATGGCTGCAAATTTAGATACTGCTATTAATTCAAAAGTGGATGGTATTTTAATTGATCATGGCCGTTCTGAAGCACTAAAACCTGGAGTAGAAAAAGCGTTACAGGCGAACATTCCCGTAGTTGCGTTCGATAACGATCTACGCTTGCCAGGTGTGACAATTATTGATCAAGATGACTATAGTCTTGCATGGAAATCATTAAAAACGTTAGCGGAAGATTTGAATGGACAAGGAAATATCGCAGTTGTATGGGTCGGCGGATTTGCTCCAATGGAACGTCGCAATGTTATCATTGATGCTTTTTATAAACGGTATCCAAATATAAAAGAAGTTGCAAGATTCGGTACTGCTAGTAATAACACACCGCTCGATACACAAACACAAGTAGAAGCTTTACTAAAGAAATATCCGAAAAAAGGCGATTTACAAGCTATTTTCGCTTCGTGGGATGAGTTTGCTAAAGGGGCTGTTAAAGCACTTGAACAAGCTGGTCGTACAGATATAAAAGTATATGGCATTGACTTAAGTAATGAGGATTTACAACTCATGCAAAAAGAAAACTCACCTTGGACTGCTACAGCTGCAACTGATCCAGCTGAAGTAGGTAAGGTTCAAGTACGATTTTTATACAAAAAAATTGCTGGTGAACAAACGCCAGATATTTATTCACTAGAACCTTATTTAGTAAAGAAAAATAGTTTACCAAAAGAAAATATAACAATGGATCAGTTATCAAAATATATAAACGGTTGGGGAGACTCAAAAGATGCATATTCCCCTTGGATGAAAAAATTAGAGAAGGAGAAAAAATGATGACGTTCTCTCTTCAAAACATTACACATTCTTATCATGTCGCTACACCTGTTCTAGAAGATGTTTCTATTCATATTCAAAAAGGAAAAGTACACGCTTTACTAGGCATGAACGGTGCGGGAAAAAGTACTTTACTAAAAATAGCAACTGGTGAAATTCAACCAGTTGTTGGCGATATAAAAATTGATACTCAGTCTGTTTCCTTTACTTCACCGCGCGATGCAAAAAAGCATGGCATTTCTTTCGTAACACAAGAAGTAGATCACGGACTTATTCCCGGATTATCTGTATTAGAAAATGTACTAATCGATCATTTAGCAATGCAAAATAAAGTACTATTTTCAAAGTCCAAATTAATCGCACTTGCTAAACAACATTTGCAAACTGTACAGGTAAATTTAAATGTTTCGGAAGATGTTTCAAACTGTTCATTACATGAAAAACAATTACTTCTTATCGCAAGAGCTTTATCTAACAATACAAATTACCTTTTATTAGATGAACCTACTTCTTCTCTTGGACCAAAAGAAGTTGAAACCTTTGGGAAACTATTAAAAGATTTAACATCAAAAGGAATTGGCATCCTTTTAGTTTCTCATCGTTTATCAGAGATTCGAAATTTCGCGGATGATGTAACTGTATTACATAACGGTCAAGTTGCCCTTTCTGAAACCATTACAACGATTACAGATCAACAAATTGTGGAAGCAATGACTGGAAAACAACTTACACTTCCTATTAATACCGCACCAAAAACCGGGAGCGAGGAACTATTTAAAGTACAAGAGCTTCTATTACACGAAGGTCATTCTCCCCTTTCTCTTACAATACGAAAAGGAGAAACTGTTGTGATATACGGATTAATTGGAAGTGGAAAAACAACACTTGCTGAAACGTTATTTGGTGCTCTTCATACTTATCACGCAGAAATAGACGGTCAAAAACTAACGATTAAAACACCACGAGATGCGATTAAAGCGAAAATCGCACTTGTACCAGAAGAAAGAAGAAAACAAGGCGTATTTCTTTCGGAAGATATTATAAGTCACACAAATTTACATCAATCAGGTTGGAAACGAAAACAAACCGAATTAAATGATGCTACTACAGCAATTTCTTCTTTCGGTATTTCACCAAATGACCCAAAGGCACATATTCATTCACTTAGCGGTGGAAACCAACAAAAAGTCTCAATTGCAAAGTGGAGTGGATTCAAACCTAATCTATTTCTTTTAGACGAGCCAACTAAAGGTGTAGACATCGCTGCGAAACAAGACATTTTTCAATTCATTCGCAACATTACAGAAAACGGAAGTTCCGTAATTTATTTCACAGGAGAACAAGATGAAGCGTTGCATATTGCTGATCGCATTCTTATACTGGCAAACGGAGAATTTGTAGGTGAATACTTACCAAGCGAACTATCTCCTGAACAGCTTTTACATTTATCTGAAGGGAGCTATTCCATTGAATCTCGTTCATAAAACGAAAACTAAGAAACTATATTTACCTACTCATCTTTTTTATCAATTTAGTACAATTGCTATTATTATAGGTGTTACAATTTTTTTCTCTATCGTCAATGATTCTTTTTTAACATATAACAATATTAGTGATATTTTACGTTCTATCTCCATCGTAACGTTACTTGCAATCGGCGTTACCTTTACATTGATTGTAGATGGATTTGATTTATCAGTGGGCTCTACCGCTAGTTTAGCAACAATTGCAGCTGCTTCTTGTCTCGTTTTATATCGACAAGAACTATTAGTTACACTCCTTGTTCCTATTCTTTGCGGATTATTAGTTGGATTATTAAATGCACTACTCGTTATCCGAATTAAACTACCCGATTTACTAGCTACATTAAGTATCATGTATATCGTTAATGGACTACACTTAACATTTTCAAAAGGATCCTCAATTTATGAAGGAATGTCCGGTGCAACAGGACATTTTATTCCATCCTTTTTATTTATCGGTCAAGGTTCCGTCTTAGGAATTCCAGTCCCTGTCATTATCATGCTTACTGTCGTTTTAATTGCACATCTATTTTTAGAAAAAACAACGTACGGTCGTTTCTTTTATATGACTGGTGGGAATCGAGAAGCTGCTAGATTAGCCGGTATTCCTACTGATCGTTACCGTGTATATGCTTATATGATTAGTGGTTTACTAGCTTCTATTGGCGGCATTATTCTATGCAGCCGCGTTGGAACAGGACAAGTTTCAGCTGGTGCTCCATTATTAATGGATGCAGTCGCAGCTGCCTATATCGGTTACGCAATGTTCGGTGCCAAGAAACCAAATATAGTCGGAACATTCCTCGGCTCGGTATTAATTGGAATTATATTAAATGGACTCACAATGATGAACGTCCCTTATTATGCACAAGATATCATTAAAGGCAGCATTTTAATTACAGCTTTAGCCTTTTCATTTATTAAAAAGAAGCGTAAATAAAAAGTAGAGCATCGAATTCGATGCTCTACTTTCCCTTTGCAACAATCACACGAACTACTTTCAAAACAAGAAGTAAAAGACCGTTCACTATCGCTGCAACCCCTAAAGAGACCGATATCATCAGCTCTCCCATTCCATTATTCAATACAAACATAGCAGAAGAAATGAAAGCCAAAATAAACAATACTAACGTTGGTATATATTTAATAACAGGCTTCTTATATGACTTTTGTGAAAGAAGAAACGTAATTACCAACGTCATAATGAAAACAAAATATACTACAAATAAGAAAATCACACGAAAGCCTCCACGATTACTAAACTATGAAAAAGATAACAGCAGTTAAAAATTATTAATATTTCTCATTCATCTGTAATTCTTTACTATACTTTTGAATGAAAACTGACGAAACAACCATTACCATTCCTACACTAAATCCAATAAGCTGATCCAGTAGCATCTCATCATGTATGAGCCAGCGAAGTAGAAATACCCCTCCAAAAATAAGCATAGCAGTAAATCCGGTATGCCTAAGTCCTTTATATACATTTTCCATATGTATCACCTCTTCGCACAATATCATCCATATTATACCATACAACCATCAAGTAACCGTATCGTCCTCTGACAATATGCAGCTACCTTTTGATCATGTGTAACAACTAGCACTGTTTTTCCTTCTTTATTAATCTCTTGTAAAATACTCATAATTTTTTCCCCATTTTCTTGATCGAGAGCACCAGTCGGTTCATCAGCAAGTATAATTTTTGTATCTTGTGCTAAAGCCCTTGCTATTGCTGTTCTTTGCTGTTCTCCTCCTGATAACTCGTAAGGATATTTGTTAATATGCCTCTCAAGCCCTACCATTTTCAGCATTTCTTTTGATATTTGCATACGTTTCTTATGAGAAATTCTTCTATATATAAGTGGCAGCATTACATTTTCAATAATCGTATAATCATCGAGTAGCGAAAAGTTCTGAAACACAAATCCAACTTCCGTGTTTCTATACTTATGATAGTTTTGCTTTAATGTACTCGTATCCATTCCATCTAAAAAATACTTTCCAGCAGAGGGGCTATCGATTAAGCCAATAATGTTAAGGAGAGTAGACTTCCCCGAACCAGAGGGGCCCATAATGGCTATCATTTCGCCTTTTTCTATTGTAAGATTAATATCTTTTAAAGCACTAAAATTATTCTTTCCAAAGCCCTTAGCCACATTTGCGAGCTGAATCATCTATAACACCTCTTTCATATATGTATTTTTTATTTTTAGTACATTGAAATAAATGATTGCATATATAACGAGGATCATTACAAGTGATAAAGCACCTATAACAACCAATGATTCTATAGAGACTTTTAACGTTCCAAAGAAAGATACTATACTATTTTCTAGCCCTTTCTGAATTTCAATTACTCCGCTATTCTCCCATTGAAAATACATTATTCCTATACATATCGCTAAAACGAATAGCAACATATACTCAATAATAAATGGAAGACATATTTGAAAAGTGCTTGCACCTAACGCTGATTTAATAGAAATATTTTTACGCTCCATATAAAGTGCTGCCATTGATGTCAATACAATAGATAGAAATGAAAAAAATAAGACTGTACCGCTTAATAATAAGGGGTATGACATATTATCAATACCTTGTTTTTCATTTTCTAACAATTTATTCGGATTTGTAACATAATACGAATAACCCTTACCTTCCGTTACCTTTAATACTTTCTTTTGAAATTCATTTATATTTATCTGCTCCTTTGTTTCTATAATTAACCCATTGTATAAAAGTTCTACACTATAGAACTCTATTTCTTCTGTTCCAATTGGTAAAATCGCCATGTCATCTAATAATGTAATACGATTATCCGATATTTCACCACTTCGAGGATATGTAAATGGTGAATTTTTTTCTAAAAAGCCAATTACTTTTAGCTTCATTTTTCCAGATGGTATAACATCACCAATAGATACCTTTTCTATATAATTAGCCCCTAATATAACAGGTCTAATATCAAATACTGATTTATGAAATTCCGATTCCTCAAAATATCTTCCTTGTGAAATTCGTATATGAAAGTACTTATTAATATCTTTATCAACAATAAGAGTCTTTATCGTTCCATTTTCTTTTTTTAAACTAAGTGAATAGTTACGGAACAAATAATTTGTTTTATTTGTTATTGGTATCGTATTAGATAACCCTTGCATGAAATGTTGATAATCACTTTTTGCTTTTTCTTCGCTAAACAATGTTATATCTTGCGTCGCATAAAGTTCATAGAAATTTTTATGAGTCGATAAATTATTTGCTACCGTCATCATTTTTCGATATCCCGAAAGATTACTAACAAATTCTATTGCTGAAGAAAATGCAATAATTAAAGAAATTACTATAATCAAACTTGGTAACAACCGTTTTTTCACAGACCGTATAGAATCAAATATAAAAAACATGAAGACCTCCTACGTTCTTAAATGTTTTCCGGGATATATATTTATAATGTGCTTGATTGGAATTACAGTAACAAAAATTGTAAGAAAAATTATAAAAACAATATTACATACCAATACATATGGTGTTAACGGTTTTAATAAGTATGTCTGAAAATACGTATGAATTGTTCCAGAAAACATTTCTAACACCAGAAAAACCAACAGCATCGCCACTAGAGAAATAAACAAAATTTGAATATATAGTTCGCAGTAAATAGATATATTAGAAGCACCTACTGCTTTTTTTAATGAAATCTCTCTTTCTTTTTTATAAATCCAAAATAAAACCGCAGAAATGCCAGAAACAATTGCAACAAGAATAAATTTATAATAATACTTATTTGCTGGATCTATATGTGTCACATGTAGTTCCTGAAGATCTCGTTCATTCAGTATTTGAACATCTCCCGAAAGCACTTCTTTACTCCTATCCATAAACTTTTTTATTTCGTTATGAATAGATGATGTAGGATTAACAACTGTTAATTGTAATTGTTTACTCGCGATAATACCTTTTTTAGATATAGTAGGTAAGTTTTGAAGTGGAACGTATATACCTGCTACACCGACGTCACTGTCTTTTCTTGATATAGTTCCTATTTTTTTATATGTATCATCAAATTCATATAACTCCTCTACATTCGTTTGATCGCCAACAACCATATCGTTTACATTTTCACGATGAAAATATTGTCCTTCAGAAATATATGGCTTCCAATAATAATCATCTTTTAAGTTCACAGCTATAATCTTTGTTGCCCCTGAACTATTTAATGCTTTTAAATGCTCTACATAAATATCACTTTTAACAAAAATATCTTGTATGAAAGGAATTATCTCTTCCAATTCAGTTGCATTCGCTATCGGAACAGTTAAAATTTGATTCTTCTCTGGAAAACCGATTTGAAAAGCAGATATAAAGTTTCGTTTAGATTCTGTTAAAAGTGCGGCTATTGATATAGAAAGAAAAGAAATAAAAAATGACATAAGGAGAATTAAGAAAAACAGTTTATTGCTTTTTATATTTTTAAAAGCTAGGTACATGTCTGTGCTCCTTTTAAATAAGAAGGAGATGATGAACATCCCCTTCTCCTTATCCAAATATTTATAAAGACAACTGTTTAATGCTTTTTACCACTGTAATCGTAAGTTACCGTTACTATCAAAAGTACCTTTGTGTGTATCTTCTTGATAGTCATTATTCTCATTTGCATAATGCTCCGAGTATAGTCCTTTTGCACCAAAGGCGTTATATGCACCATTACTCACAGTTGCGTTTAATGCTCTTCCAGATTCATGGGACCCTAATTTGTCTGAAGCGCTTTCAATATATGAATTATTTCCATTTGATTTAATAAAAGAAATTGCTACTGAACAACGAGATGCATTTTGATTCGTAGTAGTTTGAGCTCTATAAGATAGTAGGTTACCGCTTTTGTGACCGCTTAGAGTTGGATAGAATGCACTTGTTGAGATTGATGTTGCTAATAATACTAAAGTCGTAATTGAAAAAACTTTTCCTTTCATTAACAATCACCTCATAAATTTAATATTTTAGTAGCGCTACATCATCATAATATCCTTCAAATAAATTCTCCTCAACAAGAAACCCCGATGTTTTACAAACTCTTTAAACACTTAAACATTCATACATTTTTAAAAAGTAACGTATAAGTAGCAATATAAAAAGGCTGCAGAGAAATTCTTCTCCACAGCCTAATTATTATTTTTGCAAAAACGCCTGCAAATCTGCAAATTGTCTCTTTGCATCTTCATAGCCTTGCTCGTATAAATTTTGTAGTTTTGCTGTATCTTTTTCCATACGATCTACTTGAAGCGGCACTTCTGGGCGAATAACAAATAAATTACCAGCTTGCTCTTCTTTTTCAATATAGTGAAGTGTTTCATTATACACTTCATAACGATTCAACATCGTGTTAACAAGATTCGGATATTTTTTATAAGCTTTTCCTGCAATCCATCCGAATTTTGATTTTTTCTTCGCGTAACCATGATTTCTCGTTAAAATAACGACTGATTTTTTAAATCCATCTTCCTGTGCTTTACGAACTGGAATTGGATCAGAAATCCCGCCATCTAATAACTGCTTACCACGGTAATTTACTACTGGTGCAATGAAAGGCAATGAACTAGACGCTTGTAATAAATTTAGCGCATCATCATTCGTTCCTTCTTTTTCAAAATAAACAGATTGCCCAGTTTCACAATCCGTCGTTCCTACAAGGAAACGTTCTGGGCTATTAAAGTATGTTTCAAAATCAAACGGAACATGCTTTTCTGGGATTTCATGAAAAATGAAATCCATATCAAATAGTTGACGTTTTCTCCATAAGTTTTTATACGATAAATATTTCGGATGTGATGCATAATCAATATTGACCGTTTTATTTCTATTTCTTTGTCTGGAAAGATACGACGCTGCATGACAAGCACCAGCTGATACACCGATTACATATGGAAAATATAAATCTTGTTCCATAAAGTATTCTAATATCCCACCCGTATATACACCACGCATACCGCCGCCTTCTAATACTAACCCCGTATTTTCAAGCATGTTACTCTCTCCTCTATATATATTGACTCTTTAATTATTCACCATGTTAATTATCTTTTTCTATTATATATGAGTTCTTTCAGAAATTATATTTAAAAGACTTGAGAAAAAGGAGTTTTTTCTTCCAATTATATTTCCAAATGATCGGAGACATCCTTTATAAACCTTTGAATAAAGTCTTGCTCTTCTTTCCTATATCCATCTAAAAGTAACAACCACTTTTCTTCAGCTTGCTTATGCAATTTTTCATGAGCTTTATATATTTCATTTCCGCTTTCCGTTAAGCTGAAGAAGATTTCTTTTTGATTATCTAACATTTGCATCTTCTCAACGAATTGCTTTTGAAACAACTTGGTACAAATTTTAGAGATTGCTCCCTTCGTCATGCCCATTTCTGTCGTAATTGCCGTTACATTCATCAAACCATTTTTTCCAATACATTCGATTACATGTAACTCAGATAAAGACATACTACTTACACCTGTCTCACGAAGAAACTTCTCGTTTTGTCGTTTTAAATGTTCTTCTTTTTTATGCAAAAGTGTACGAATGTCCGACAGTATTTCCATTTGCTTCGTTGTATGCTTCAATCCGTTCGCCTCCTAAGTTTCCAAAGAAACAATTTAACTATATACCATTTTAAAATTATTTTTTCATCTTTACAAGTGAGAAAATCATGTTAAAATAAATTTAATTTCCAAGGAAACTAAAATACAAGGGGGTTAACAAGATGAAAAAATCTAAACTAACTTTCATTTTATATGTTGTCTGTATTAGTGCCTTACTCGGTTCCTTCGCTCAAAATATTTACACACCTATCTTACCGATGATTCAAAATTCTTTTCACACTTCTCTTTATCTTGTAAATGTAACAGTTTCACTTTTCACATTCGTTCTTGCAATTATGCAGCTCGTATATGGACCTTTAATTGATACAAAAGGGAGAAAATCTGTCCTTATCCCTAGTTTAGTCATTAGTACAATTGGTTCAATCGGATGTGCTTTTTCGGCAAACATTTATTTATTTCTCTTTTTTAGAGCTGTTCAAGCTATAGGAATAGCGGCTATACCTGTAGTTTCAGCAACGATTATCGGCGATTTATTTGAAGGAAAAGAACGCGGAGAAGCGATGAGCCTATACCAAATGTTACTTGCCCTCGCACCTGCAATGGCTCCTCTCATAGGTGGATTTCTTGGCAGTATAAATGGTCACTTATCTGTATTTCTCTTTTTATCTACACTTGGCATTATCTTATTAATTATAAACATTTCACTACTTCCAGAAACAAAGCCAAATGTAATTAAGCAGTCTAAAGCACAAAAGAATTACTCTCTTATCTTAAAAAATAAAACTGGATTTTCTATTACTCTTATTGGCTTCATTCAATTTTGTATTTACTTTTGCTTTCTCGTTTTTTTACCGAGCATTTTAGCAAATTCATTTCATCAAGCTGCAAATGAAATTGGTCTTATGTTTGTACCAATGTCTCTTTCTATCATGCTAGGAAGTTTTTGCTACAAGTTTTTGCAAAAACGCCTCACAACAAAGCAAACTTTATTTATTACGAGTTTCTTCAATATTATATGTGTCGTTTTATTCTCTTTCACATATAGCATCAATATCCCATTCATCATTATCGTTACATCTTTGTACGGTTTTAGTATGGGACTTTCTATGCCAACTCACACTACTTTATTAACAGAAGAATTCGTGCAAGAACGTGCAACAGCTATCGGTATGTACAACTTCATCCGCTATCTTGGTATGAGCACAGGGCCACTTGTAGGTGGATTTCTTTTATTTAACCAAAATTACTTTTGGATTTTCTTCCTAGGCGCAATTATGTTTTTACTTGTAATCTTATATGCAATGAAAATGCTAAGTTTTCATTCTGTACAAAAAGCAAAATAGAGCCCCCAAAAAGGTCGGCTCTATTTATCCTCTTTGATCCGCAACAATATGAATATCAATATACCTCGTTTGCCTCATAATCTCATTTACAATCGAACCTTTTCGTATTTCTTCCCAACGAGTTCTTGCCGATTGCCCAAGTAAAATTTGCGTTACTTGTAATCTTTTCGCAACCTCAATAATAACATCCGCTGGCTTTCTCCCTCTTGCTTCTTCTAATACAAAACTTGCATCAAATTGATTCGTGAGCGTCTTCCACTCTTCAATTGTTTGTTTTTTACCAGCTGAAAGAGAGTCTATATTTTCTCTTTCAACATTTAATACATACAATTCAGCATTTAACCGATCAGCCATGCGCCATCCCCGTCTTATTAATTTCTCCGCTGTTGAACTGTATTGTACACAAACGAGAATTTTTTCTTTCACTCCGATTGGTTCTATCACTGTTTGACTAATCTTTTCGTCCATATCGTCAGCGACTTCACGAAGCGATAATTCCCTGAGTGCTCCTAAATTATTAAGCGTAAAGAAATTTTGTAAGCTTTGCTGAATTTTTTCTTCTTTATATATCTTTCCGTCTATTAACCTCTTCCGAAGTACTTCCGGTGTTGCATCAACGAGCTGAATTTCATTTGCTTTTTGTAAAATAAAATCTGGAATTCGTTCTCTTACTTTTACATTCGTAATTTGAGCTACAATATCATGAACACTTTCTAAATGTTGAATATTAAAAGCTGATAATACCGATATACCAGCCTCTAACAATTCCTGCACATCCATATAACGTTTCTTATATTTAGAACCAGGAACATTACTATGCGCAAGTTCATCCACTACGACTACTTGAGGCGCGCGTTTTTTTATTCCTTCCACATCAAGCTCATAAAATACCTTTCCTTTATACTGTATTTCTTTCAAAGGAACTTTTTCTAAATCAGCAATTGCTTCTTCCGTCTCTTTTCTTCCATGCGTTTCAATTAAACCAATTACAATATCAATTCCATCTTTTTTCATTTCCCTTGCATCAAAGAGCATTTTATAACTTTTTCCTACGCCTGGAGCTGCTCCTACATATAACTTTAACTTTCCCCGATTTTGTTGCCGAATATATTCTAAATATTCCTCTGGCGTTCGCCTTTGAAACTTCGGTTCATAATCATCCGCATACAAAATAAACACTGCCTTTCATTCGAAACAACGCTACCTCAATCCATTAGATTGAGGTAGCACTGTTACTATTTCATTAATTTTTGTAATGCTAAATTTAGCTTTAAGACATTCACTCGATTTTCTCCAAATAAACCAAGTGCAGCACCTTCTGTTTGATCTTTAATCAATTGATCTAGCGTTTCTTTCGGAATATTCGTTAATTTCGAAATGCGATCCACCTGCACCGAGGCCGCCTTTGGACTAATATCAGGATCAAGCCCTGAACCTGAATTTGTCACTAAATCTATCGGTACTTCTGTTACTGGAACTCTCGGATTTTGTTTCTTCCACTCTTCAATACTTTTCTCTACTCGTTTCTCTAAATCTGGATTAGATGGTGCATAGTTATTTGAACCAGATGCTTCAGCCTTATATTCAATACTAGAAACACGCCCTTGAAAATAACGTGGATCCGTGAAGTTTTGCCCGATTAATTTAGAACCAATCACTTCATTTTTATCATTATATATTAGACTTCCATCCGCATTATCCTTCATCACGGCTTGTGCAATACCAGTAACAATAAGCGGGTATACAAGTCCGCACAACACTAGAAATGTAAAAGTAATACGGATAATTGGTGATAGTATACTTTGTTTCTTCTCCATCTTTTTCCCCTCTTCCTTATATGAACAAGCCGACAATTATATCAATTACTTTAATTCCAATGAACGGAACGATAACTCCACCAAGCCCATAAATAAGTAAGTTTCGGCTAAGCAATGCATTAGAACTCATCGGTTTATATGCGATACCTTTCATCGCTAACGGAATGAGTAATGGAATAATAACAGCGTTAAATATTAATGCTGATAAAATCGCTGACAGTGGTGATGTTAATTTCATAATGTTCAATGCTTCCATTTGCGGAATTGCAAGTGTAAACATCGCTGGAATAATCGCAAAGTATTTCGCTATATCATTTGCAATACTAAACGTCGTTAACGCACCACGTGTCATTAACAATTGCTTACCAATTCCTACAACCTCAATAATTTTCGTTGGATTCGAGTCTAAATCAATCATATTCGCTGCTTCTTTCGCAGCTGTCGTACCACTATTCATCGCTAATCCAACGTCAGCCTGTGCTAATGCCGGAGCATCATTTGTACCATCACCTGTCATCGCTACAAGTTTCCCTTTATCTTGCTCTGCTTTAATAACCGCAATTTTATCTTCTGGTTTACACTCGGCAACGAATTCATCTACTCCTGCTTCTTTTGCAATCGTTGCTGCTGTTAACGGATTATCACCTGTACACATAACCGTTTTAATCCCCATTTGGCGCAACTGTTCAAAACGCTCACGCATACCCGGTTTTACTGTATCCTTTAAATAAATTAAACCATAAATACGATTATCTACTGCAACTACAAGTGGTGTTCCGCCCTCTTTTGAAATTAAGTCTGCTTTTTGATTTACATCTTTCGGAATTGTTCCACCTTGTGACTCAACCCATTCAATAACGGCACCTACAGCACCTTTTCTCACTTTCGTTCCGTCTTGTAAATCAACACCACTCATTCTCGTTTCTGCTTTAAACGGAACAAACTCACCTTGTTCTGCAAGTTCTCTATTATATGATATAGATTTTCCCTGCACATACTCGATAACAGATCGACCTTCTGGTGTTTCATCTAAAACAGAACTAATAGCGGCCCACTTTCCAACTTGCTCAATCGTTTCATTTCCTACAGGTAATAATGTATGAGCCATTCGGTTCCCAAAAGTAATTGTACCTGTTTTATCTAAAATAATTGTATTAATATCGCCCGCAGCTTCTACTGCTTTCCCTGACATCGCTAGCACGTTAAATTTTGTCACCCGGTCCATCCCAGCAATACCAATCGCTGATAGCAAACCACCAATTGTCGTTGGAATTAAACATACTAACAATGCTACGAGTACAGCTGTATCAATTTGAAAACCTAAATAATTTGTAAAAATCGGCAACGTCACAACGACGATCAAGAAGATAAGAGTTAAGCTCGTTAATACTGTATTTAAAGCAATCTCATTCGGCGTTTTTTGACGAGCAGCTCCTTCTACTAAAGAAATCATTTTGTCGATAAATGATTCACCAGGATTACTCGTAATAACAATTGTAATTTCATCACTTACCACCATCGTTCCACCTGTTACGGAACAAAAATCACCACCCGCTTCTTTTATTACAGGAGCTGATTCTCCTGTAATTGCAGATTCATCTACAGACGCTAATCCTTTGATTACTTCACCATCATTCGGAATCATTTCTCCTTGTTTTACGATAACAACATCACCTTTTCTAAGATCAGTTGCTGAAACTTGGACAATGTCTCCATTTTCTTTTACAACATTTGCAAACACATCTTTCTTCGACTGTTTTAAAGAATCGGCTTGCGCTTTACCGCGACCCTCTGCTAATGCTTCTGCAAAATTCGCAAATAAAACTGTAAATAATAGAATGAGAGAAACTGTTATATTAAACCATCCTGGTATACTACTAGAACTGCTTGGAAGAAAAGATAAAATGAACGTAATGATAAACCCAATTTCCACAACGAACATAATCGGATTCTTTATCATGACTTTCGGATTCAATTTCGCAATAGATTGCTTCATCGCATGTGTTACGATATCACGATCCATCGTTTTCGCTTGTCTAACCTCATCTTCTACAGCATGTATTTGTGTCTCATTTACTTGTTTTTCTTTTACTACTACCGGTCTCATCATTTACCCTCCATTACTTCAATGTAAGAAATTCTGCAATTGGTCCGAGTACTAACATCGGGAAAAATGTTAATGCACCGACAATTACAATTGTTCCAATGAAGATGCCACCAAATAAACTATTATCTGTACGGAACGTTCCAACTGTTTCTGGCACTACCGTTTTTTCTTTCAACGAAGCTGCCACAGCTAGCATCGTAATTAAACTAAAGTAACGTCCTAAAAACATAACTAAACCAGTCGTAATATTCCAAAACGGTGTATTATCTCCTAATCCTTCAAATCCAGATCCGTTATTCGCAGCTGACGATGTATATTCATATACAACTTGCGTTAAACCGTGGAAACCGGAATGAGAGATAGCATCCGTCCCTAAATTTGTTGAAAGAGCTAATGCCGAAAATCCTAAAATGAGCAATGGATGAAATAAAATCGTGACCGCGATTAATTTCATTTCCTTCCCTTCAATCTTCTTACCTAAAAACTCTGGTGTCCGTCCAACCATTAACCCAGATATAAACACCGCGATAATTGCATACATAATGATGTTTACAAAGCCTGCTCCAACTCCGCCATACACTGTATTTAACATCATATTTACGAGGGGAACTAGACCACCAATTGGTGTTAACGTATCATGCATCGTATTAACAGCGCCTGTTTCAGCAGCTGTCGTTACTGTTGCGTATAGTGAAGAAAATACTGTTCCAAATCGTACTTCTTTCCCTTCTGTACTTCCTTGTACATGTTCGATACCCATTCCATTTAATGCCGGGTTCCCGTTTAGTTCAGATGTCGTAATCGTTATAAACCCTAGTAAAAATACCATAAATAGTGACACGAAAAGGATGCGACCTTGTTTTTTATTTCCGACCATTCGTCCGTACGTAAATGGAAGTGCTGTTGGTAATAACATCATAAGCATCATTTGCAAAATATTACTCATTTGTCCTGGATTTTCGAAAGGATGCGTAGAGTTTGCTCCGAAAAATCCACCGCCGTTATTTCCAAGTTCCTTAATGGAAACGAATGATGCAACAGGTCCACGTAAAATACTTTGCTTTGCCCCATCAATCGTTTGTGCTGTAACCGCCCCATCTAACGTTTGTGGTACGCCAAGTGCGACAAAAACTAGTGCCGCAATAAATGCGATAGGAAGAAACACTCTCGTTAACGCTCTCGTAAAATCAACGAAAAAGTTACCAAGTTCTTTTCCAGCAAGTCCTCTTATAAAAGCCATAACGAGCGCTAATGTCGTTGCTGGTGCCGCAAACATTAAAAATGTAATTCCGATTAATTGTGATAAATAAGATAAACCATTTTCACCGCTATAATGCTGTAAGTTTGTATCAGCCATAAAACTAATTGCTGTATTAAAAGCGAGCGTAGGCTCCATCCCTTCAATATGCGCTGGATTTAGTGGCAGCACACCTTGTAATCTGAAAATGAAGTATACGACAACGATCATAAATCCATTTAATAAAACTAATGATAATGCGTACTGTTTCCACGTTTGATTGTATGCTTTTACACCCGTAATTTTAAAAATAAGTTTTTCAAAAGGCCCGAATACTTTATCTAACGTTTTGCTACCTTGAAAAGCTTTTTCTAAATAAATCCCCGTTGGCTTTGCTACTAAAATAAACAAGAGCATTGTAATAATGACTGCAACCCAAATCATAATGAATGATTCCCCCTAATTAAAACTTCTCTGGATTTAATAATGCATACACTAAATACACTGTAATTGCTGCGACAATAACCGATAAGACAATCATCATGATTGCTTTCCTTCTTTCACAACTTTATCTGACCAACTTGCAAGACTTGCCATCGATGCAACTAATAAAATAAAAATCCCGACCATTACAACATCTAACATAACTATCCCTCTCTTCTTTTGTTAAAATTTACCATTTAAATATTAAAAAAGAACACTGAGCTCTACTCAGTGTTCAAAAAATGAACAACAAAAAGTAAACCTCCTCTCTAAACGCTTACGAGGTTAGCTGTCGGATTCGGGCCTAAAGAGTAGCCCTACTTTCAAAACTGAAAGATTCACCCCAAGTGACGATGCACAAAATTGGTTCCCCCGCTCCATTTCTGGAACTCAGCGATTTTAGGTTTTTTTGGAAATTTTATGAATGATTTATGAGAGTAAATATACTCCTCTATATTTCACTTGTAAAGGGGGAAATTGCTGAAAATAATAATATTTACATTCATTTAAACGCTTACATTGAAGATTATTACTATTATTTCATCTATTTTCTTTATTTCTCTTTTCTTTTCTTAAAAATGACCTTTTAAATATGAAATAAAAAGAGCGAATGACATGAAGTGCATAGCCTGTTGCACTCAGCATTCGCTCTTTTTTATTCAACCTTTATTCTCCTCTTAAAAATGCACGTAAATTTCTCCCACGAATATAAACTTGTGTCAATTCTGCATGTAGCTGCTCATACTCGGTAATATCCATCTCTAAATACAAAGCATCTTTTGACGGTAATATAATATATGGCCCGGGAAAAAGAGGATCAATTTGAACCAATTCTTGAACTCGCTCTACCGATACTGCCCAACGATTTGCTATATCTCCAAGTAATAGTACCTTCATCATTTCTTCCCCCGCCCTATTCAGAAAATAAAAAAGAAATATTATCACAATTTGTAAACACGACAAACTTAGCTCCAATTGTTTCATAGAGCCTCGCTGGATATCGTTTATTCCTTGTAACAACAGTAATAGGTGCTTGAAAAGAAAAACGAATGTGTTCTGTGAAGAAACTAACGATTGGAAGCTCATCCCCTAGTAAAATGACCTTCTTAATACACTCACAAATACTAGTAAAATCCTGCTCCTTACTAAAACTATAAGTCCAATCAAACCCACAATTCCTAACTTCAGCCGCTACCTCTTCATTTGCTGTAAAAATAACTAACTCATGTTGAAATGCAACTAGATCTCTTAAACTATTTACCTTACTTTCTTCTCCAACACAAATAAGTGTTAGTTCCATGTACCTCATCCTCCTTAGTATAAAAGAAATCAAACATAGATTGATATTCCCCTATACTAATCAGATCGATGAAGTGATGTATCCATCATGGCACCGTCCTCTCTCAAGACGCTTACGAAGTTAGCTGTCGGATTCGGGATTTGAGAGTAGCCCTACTTTCAAATTTGAAAGATTCACCCCTAGTGACACTGCACAAATTGGTTCCTCCGCTCCATATAATTGGACTCAGCGTTTACAAAAAAATATATTCTGGCTGATATATTACTCCTGTATTTTGAAAAAGTAAACAGAAAAAAAGCCAGTTATAAAACTGGCTTTTCACTTATCTATACACGCGTTCTATTCACTTTATACGCAAAATGATTCGTCGGTCCATGACCACTACCAATATTCAATGGCTCTTCAATTGCTATACTAATAAATCGTTTTGCTTCTTGAACAGCATCTTCAATTGAGTATCCTTTCGCAAGTCCTGCTGTAACCGCTGAAGCAAATGTACACCCACTTCCGTGCGTTTGCTTTGAAGGAATTCGCTCGCTTCTAAACTCAATAAATTTTTCTCCATCAAAGAGGAAATCAATTACTTCATTACCTTGATATTCTGCATGTCCGCCCTTCATAAGCACATATTTAGCACCTAATTCGTGCAATACTTTTGCAGCTTCCTTACTATCTTCAACATTATGAATCTCCATCCCAGTTAACACTTCTGCTTCTGGGACATTCGGTGTTATAGCAGTTGCTACTGGTAATAAATATTCTTTTAATGCTTGAACTGCTTCTTGCTGTAATAATGATGCACCGCCTTTTGCAATCATAACGGGATCTAGCACAATATTATTCCAGCCAAATTTTTTAATTTGTTCTGCAACAATTTGAATTATTTCACTACTAAATAACATTCCTAGTTTCACTGCATCTGGTGTTAAATCCGTACCAATTGAATTCAGCTGTTCTGTAATACCTTCTAACGGAACAGGATATACCCCTTGAACGCCAAGCGTGTTTTGAGCAGTAATTGCCGTAATAGCCGTCATTCCGTATACACCAAGCTCTTGGAATGTTTTTAAATCTGCCTGAATTCCAGCACCGCCGCCGCTATCAGACCCTGCAATTGTTAAAGCTTTATTCACTTTCATCCCACTCATCCTTTTCTATCCAAAATAGCGATGATAAATCGTTTTTGCTTCGCTTATATCTTTCGTTCCATGTACGAGCACACGGCCATCTTTAAAGGCGACTAACCTCTTGTCTTCAACAGAAAATGATAGTAAATATGGATTTACATTTAAATCATTCACGCGACCTTCCAGCAACTCTTTATATTGTTCAAAATTCATTTCCTCTTTATGAGGTGGTCTAATTTGAACTGTATTTCGCCCGCATAAAACTGCTGTTTTTGATGTGTTCTCTTTATTTAAATACGGATATAATACATTCTCTCCGCATGAAGAACAATTATGCTGGCGAAGCTTTTGCACATTCATACATGAATACTCATTCTTCCACATATCAAACGATACAAGCCCATCTCGAAGTGATTCGTAATCTTCTACTAACAGTTTAAGAGCTTCTGTTACTTGATGAGAAACGACAAGAGATACAGCAGGTGATATAATACCCGCTGTATCACATGTTGCCCCGCCAAGCGGAATCGACTGCAATAAACATGATAAACATGGTGTTTTACTAGGAATGATTGTGTAAGAAAGACCGTAACTACCTACACATGCACCGTAAATCCATGGAATAGAATATTTTTGTGCTATATCATTCACAATAAAGCGTGTTTCGAAATTATCAGTCGCATCAATAATTACATCAACGTTTGTAACAAGTTCTTCTAGCTCTTCAGCTGTTACATCTTGAACGAGAGCTTTTATTGTTACATCGCTATTAATCTCTTCTAAACGTTTTTTAGCCGCTATAGCTTTTGGGAGATTATTCTTTACGTCGCTCTCTGCATACAATTGTTGTCTTTGTAAATTACTCCAATCTACATAATCACGGTCAACAATTGTTATCTTGCCAACACCCGCTCTTACAAACATCTCTGCATTTGCACTACCTAATGCACCTGCACCGATAATAAGTACATGCTTTTCTCTTATCCTTTGCTGCCCTTCTGCTCCAATTGGAGAAAATAGTTCTTGGCGAGAATATCGATTATTCAACTACGCTCATTCCTTCTAAAGGACTACTTGCAGTTGCACAGCGCTTACGTGCAATACGACCTGCTTCAAATCCTAAACGGCCTGCTTCAATACTTAGTTTCATTGCCTGCGCCATTTTAATAGGATCTTTTGCTCCTGATACAGCTGTATTTAATAACACGCCATCTGCTCCTAATTCCATTGCAAATGCCGCATCAGCTGGGCTACCAATACCAGCATCAACGATAACTGGTACTGTCGCTTGTTCAATAATGAAGCCCAAATTTAATGGATTTACAATACCAAGTCCTGATCCGATTGGAGATGCTCCTGGCATAATCGCATGCACGCCAAGCTCTTGTAATTTACGTGCTAATACAACATCATCAGATGTGTACGGAAGTACGATAAATCCTTCTTCCAGTAACATTTCAGATGCCTTTAACGTTTCTACCGGATCCGGTAATAACGTTCTATCATCACCAATAACTTCTACCTTTATCATGTCACAAAGCCCAGACGCTTTTGCTAATTTTGCAATGCGAACAGCCTCTTCAGCATTTTTTGCCCCTGCTGTATTTGGTAATAACGTATATTTTTTCACATCAAGTTTCTCTAATAAATTAGGTTGCTTTGCATCAAAGATATCCATACGACGTACTGCAAACGTTAAAATTTCAGCTTCAGAAACGTCAATTGCCTTTTGCTGTACGTCAAAATCAGGGAATTTACCTGTACCTAATAAAAGTCTAGAATGAAATGAAAATGGTCCAATGTTCAACATAATCAACCGCCTCCTACGAAAGTTACAATCTCAATTTGATCTCCATCAAAAACAGATGTATCTGTATGATCATCTTTTTGTAAAATATCTTTATTACGCTCTACTACAACAATTCTGTTATCTAACTCTAAATGTGTAAGTAACTCAGCTACTGTTTTTACACTCGCTGGCACTTCAATTTGGTTACCATTAATTTTTAAATTCAAACTTCCATCCCCTTTCTAAACTCTTCTAGAAAGCAAGGAATCTAGCAAATGATTCTCTTGCTTTCCTTCTATTAAATCAGCCATATATTGGCCAGAAATAGGACTTAATAAAATACCGTTCCGATAATGGCCCGTACAAGCATATAAACCTTTTATTTCTTCATGCTCTCCCATATAAGGAGCTTCATGATTCGATTGTGGTCTTAATCCTGCCCACGCGCTTTCCCATTCTGCTTCTTTTAAAGCTGGCAATATTGTATAAGCACGCTCTAATATAGAAGTTATACTTTCTGGCTGCACAGTTTTATTGAACGTATGGTGCTTCATTGTTGCCCCAATTACGTAACGTCCACCGCGCTTTGGAGTAATGTAAAATCTTTCTTGAAAAATAGGTGCTTTTAAAAGTTGTTTTCTACTTCTTACCGCAACCACTTCTCCTTTAACTGGATATGTACCCCAATCGCGGTGAAAATAATTGAGTAACTTCGTGCTCCATGAACCTCCTGCAATAACGACTTTCTCACATGTGACAATACCTTCACTTGTAATAACTCCAGTCACTTTATTATTTTCAATACGAATATCAAATACTTCTGTCTGTTCATATATATCAGCACCTGACATTGCCGCAGAATGTGCGAATGCTTTCGTAAGCTCTGATGCAATAACATGACCGTCTTTCGGATAATATACTGCTCCTATAATGGATTCGGATAGATACGGCTCTTTTTCCCGCACATGGTCTCCCGTTAGAAAGTAGGAATCTTCACCTGTTTTTTGCTGCCAATCCATAATGTGAAGGATTCTTTTCTTCTCATCTCCATTTTGAGCAATACGATAAATTCCTTTTTCTTCATATCCAATATCAATACCCGTCTTTTCACGTAAAACTGTTGCAAGTTGTGGAAATATAGCTCGGCTTTCTCTAGCAAGTTCAAATAGCGGATCATACGCATCCCATTCTGCCTGAACACCAAGTAGACCAGCAGCTGCTTTTGAAGCTTCCGATGCAATTCTTTGCTTCTCTACAATCGCTACTTTATGTCCTCTTTCTGCTAGAAAATGTGCAACTGAACTACCAATTACACCACCACCAATAATCGCTACATCATACTTCTCACACATGTTTTTCCGCCCACTTTCTTATTGATTCCTTATAAGATTTCGCTTTGCTATACGGGTCACTACTACTTACAATTCCGGACATAACTGCTATACCGCTTACACCGTTAGTAAGGACATCCACTGCGTTTTCTGGAGTAATTCCTCCAATTGCTGTAATCGGTATAGATAAACACCTTGCAATGTCAGAAATTTCTTCAAGCCCTCTCGCTGGCACACCTTTTTTACAATCTGTCGGAAATACATGACCATAAACGAGTGAATCCGCTCCATTTTTAAATGCTACTATCGCTTCATCTAGCGAATGCACAGAATAACCGACATGCAAATACGAAAACTTTTCTTTCACTGACTTTACATCTGTGCTTCGATACCCTAGTTGAACACGAGGAATATTTAATAAAATTGCAATATCAATTCGATCATTTATGACAATTTTAGAAGCCGGAAAGCCTTCCATTAAAAGACTTTCCACACCTTCATATAACTCCTTCGTACTCTTCTCACGCTCACGAATATGCAAATAATCAATCTCACTCTCAATTTGCATCGCTACATTCACTAACTCTTCGAATGGCATATGGCCATTTGAGATTACGTGGAGCTCATTTTTCATATTCATTCGCCTACTTTAAAATATTTTCGAATAGTTCATCGGCTGGAACGGTTTCTTTCGTCATTCCTTTGTCCTTCAGCCATTTATTTTGTTTCTCCCAAGATTCTTTTGAATCTGATAAAAATGGCTCATCTTTCGTTTCCATCTTCTCTAATAAAATTTTCATACTTTCCTTTTCAACTTCTGGCACAAGTGGGAAGTTTTCTTTTTCTTGATGATTTAATAAAATATTCAATGCTTCATCTGGGTTTTTCTTCATGAAATCATAGCCTTTTTTCGTACCACGTAAGAAAGCTTGCAACGCTTCTTTATCTTTTTTCAACGTTTTATCACCTGTTACAAACACAAGTTCATGATAGTTCGGTACTCCGTAATCAGCTGGATTAAAGTAAGCTGGTTCATGGCCTTCATGACGCATAACCGGTACTTCATGATTAATGTATGCCCCTGTTACCGCATCCACTTTTTTCGTAATTAAGGCTGGTACTAAATCAAATCCAACATCAACTACTTTCACTGTATCAGGATTACCACCAGCTTCTTTTACCATCGTTTTTAAATACATCTCACTTAAAGGTGTTCCAGAATATCCTACTGTTTTTCCTTCTAAATCTTTCGGTGATTGAATACCCGCTGATTTCAGCGATACGACATGATTTAATGGTGAACGTACGACAGCCCCAATTGATTTCACTGGAATTTGCTCATTTGCTCTTGCCATAACAACATCTGGCTGATAATACAAGCCAACTGTCACCTTCCCTGCTGCTGCCAATGTTAATGGATCAGTCGGATTAGAAGGGAATTTAATATTTACCTTTACACCTTCTTCTTTAAAGTATCCTTTTTCAATTGCTGCATAAATAAAGCTATGTACCGCATTTGGATACCAATCTAACATGACTGTTATTTCTTTCTCTTTTTTACTTTTTTCTGATGCTGAATTACTCGAACATCCTGTAATCATTGCAATTAATAATGTAAACACAAAGATGCGCTTTAAAAATTTCATGAATGCTTCCTCCAACTAATGAATTTCTTTTCTAATATGGAAATAAGTACGACGAAGAAAATAGCTAATAATGATAACAATACAATGGGTGCAAATACGCCAGCTCCATCTAACTGCGTCATCATTCTCTTACTGAAATATCCAAGTCCAGCTTGTGCACCGAGCCATTCTCCAATTGCTGCTCCGATAACACTAAGCGGAACTGCAATTTTTAAAGCTGAGAAAAAATAAGGAAGAGCAGACGGCAACTTTAATTTAAGAAAAATATCTCTTTTCGTTGCTCCATATGTAACTAAGAGCTCCTCCCATTCTTTTTTTGTACTACGCAGTCCATCATACGTATTGACCGCAATCGGGAAAAACGTAATTAAAACTGTGACAACAACCTTACTCCAAATTGTGTATCCAAACCATAAAACAAATAGCGGAGCAAGCGCAGTAATCGGAATCGTTTGTGAAGCAACTAATAATGGATAAAATGCTCTTTCCATCCATGTACTCGCATTCATTAACATCGCTAGCCCTACACCTAATACGATAGAAATAACAACACCTATTAAAACGACGTATAACGTTGCAGGTAAATGAACCGTAAATAATATGTCTTTTAGTTTCCATATCTTCATTACAATCGCAGACGGTGACGGTAAAATGTACATCTCATCTACAATTCTTGCTCCTATTTCCCACACAGCTAGTAAAATACTAGAAAGTGTAATAGCAGGAACTAATTCTTTCAATCGGTTCATCACACAAGTACCTGCCTTTGTAACATACTAAGAAGCTCATCTTTCAGCGCTAATACTTCCGGTTTATATAAATCTTTTCGTGTTCTGTTATGATCAAGTGGTACAATCCGCTCAGTCAAAGTCGTTATCGGCTGCTGTTCCACTACTAAAACTCGGTTCGAAAGAAATAACGCTTCTTCAACATCATGAGTAATGAATAAAATTGTTTTTTCCCACTCTTGCCATTGTTCAAACAGCCATTCTTGCAAAGAGGCCTTCGTTAAAGCATCTAACGCGCTAAACGGTTCATCTAATAACAATATCTCCCCGCCCGTTAACAAAGTTCGGATAAAAGATACGCGTTGCCTCATACCACCAGATAAATCTTTCGGATGTTTTGTCTCATATCCTTGTAAACCAAATTTATATAACAGTTCCTTTGCCTTTACTTGTGCTTCTTTCTTCTGTACACCTTGGCACTCTAGCGGCAGAGCAGCATTCTCAATAATTGTTCTCCACGGCAAAAGCATATCTTTTTGCGGCATATATCCTACAGGATGGTGCTTTGTTTCTGTCAGTTCTATCTTTCCAATACTTACCTTCTCTAGGCCTGTAATAAGGCGAAATAAAGTACTTTTCCCACATCCACTCGGTCCGATAATACTGACAAACTCTTTCTCATGTATAGAAGCATTTAATTCATGGATGATTGCTTTCTCATCGTAATGAAAAGAAACATTATGAAACTGTAGTATGTTCTTGCTCCTCAAATCCCCACATCTCCTTACGATAGGACATATCCCAGAATAAATATTCAAATCGACTGGAATATAAGAAAATCTCCTCTAATCTATCTAGTTCTTTCTCAGACTTTCCAACTGCCATTTCATTTAATAAATCTATTAACCAAATACAAAGATTACCGTATTCTTCCGAACTATATCCTTGAATCCACTCACCAAAAAACTCATGATCTCTTGCTCCAGGAATATCATTTAAACGCTTTCCAATTTCCCAGTAGCTCCACATACATGGAAGAAGCGCTGCTATTAATTCTGCAAGTGTGCCATTTTGAGATACAGACATCATGTAATTTGTATAAGCTAAATTTTTAGCAGATGGTTTCGCAGACTCTATATCCTCTATAGAAATTCCAAGTCTTTTTGCATATTGTTTATGGATTGTCATTTCGCCATTTAATATCCCATCAATTTGTTCAGCGAACTTTCCCATTACTTGTGGATTCGTTGCTTTTACAACACCAATCGCATATAACTTTGCATAATCTAGCAGATATAAATAATCTTGAATAATATAATACTGGAATTTATCTTTTTCTAACGTGCCATCTCCCATACCCACTACAAACGGATGATTATGACTCATCTCCCAAACCGGTTGCACAGTTTCTAATAATCTATCACAAAATTTCATTTCTCTATCCCCTTTCAATATATGTATCTAAATAAAAAACCACTTCTATATATAAGAAGTGGTTACAGCAAATAAAATTATACATTTATTCGATGTTCCACTTCCCTTCGCTAGTATTACCTAGATCAGGTGTTATAAGGGTTAAGGATTATTCCTCTCTCAGCAAATCAAGCACCCCTAGTGGTTTCAATATGAAATTTTCAAATAAAAAAGCCCCGTTTCTATACGCAAAGAAACGGGGACTCATTGTTAGTGTCCGAATTGCTTCCCTACGCTAGCATAATCTAGATCAGGTAATAAAAAGGATCAAAGGCTTACGGCCTACTCTCAGCTGGCAACACCAGCTCTCCTAGCAAACTATAAAATTATCACTGTCAGTATAACACCCTAATAAGACATCATCAACTGTTTTAATTTTCTTAATTATCAACAAAATATTGAAGTTATACAATACATACATTCTATTTTAGAAAATAAAACCCAAATTAATTGTATAAAAAGGAATCATTATCCTCAAAAAATTTATTTTTATATTGATTTCATATTACATTTATGTGAATACACCCACTATATTATATCTTTATACTATAATAAAATTACAACTATACAACTAGAGGAGGTCTCTATTCCATGAATATGAAAGCTACGGCTTTAACAGCAACTACTGTAGCGATTGCTTCTTTACTTCCTTCTATGGGTGAAACAAATGTACAAAAAGCAAACGCTGAACAATTATCTAATGTTAAAACTGGGTATGTCAAAGTCGATCAAGTAGCATTACATACAGAAGATAACGTAAAAAGCACATCAATTGATACAATTCGCTTTAATACAAAAGTGAACATCCTTGAAACAACTAATGGTTGGTATAAAGTATCTGTTCATAATAAAGTAGGTTATGTACAAAAAGATGCTATTTTACTAAAAAACAAACTTCAATCTAATGATCAATACATCGTCAATGCTAATGCATTAAACGTTCGCTCTGAACCTAATTTAGAATCTTCCATTTTAGATGTATTACCAAATGGCAAGTTTATTACCGTTCAAGAAGATCAAGGCGAATGGTATAAAATATCACATAATGGCCAAACGGGTTACGTACAAAAAGCATTCATCTCTAATGGTTCACAACCCTTAGTAAAAGGAATCACCGTTCAAAATAATACAAAATATACTGTTGCAACACCTAATCTGAATGTACGTAGCAACACTAGTACAAGTAGCGCTCTACTCGGTTCATTACAAAACGGTACACAAGTACAAGTAGTAGAAACTGTAGGAACTTGGTATAAAATTCGTTTTGGCACAGGATACGGATATGTAGCAAAACACTATGTAGTACAAAATCAACCACAGGCTAAAACAGATCAGCCTTCATCTATTCCAGCTGCTTTCAAATTCCCTGCTCAAGGAAGAATTAGCTCAACCTTTGATATACGCTGGGAACAAATGCATTATGGTATAGATATTGCTGCTCCAGGGAACGTCTCTATCCAAGCTGCTGCTGCAGGTAAAGTTGTGAAATCTTATTATTCAGCTAGCTATGGCAATGTTGTGTTCATTGCGCATCAAATCAATGGGAAATTATATACAACTGTTTATGCTCATATGAAGGATCGTACTGTACAAACTGGTGATCAAGTACAAGCTGGACAATTAGTAGGTCATATGGGCAACACAGGTCATTCATACGGGCAACATCTTCATTTTGAATTACATAATGGAGAATGGAATTTTGAAAAAACAAATGCAGTAAATCCACTGCCATATTTAGTTAGGTAAATTGTATGCCACGCAATATACCTCTTATAATTGAATACGCAGCCTTTTTAGGTTTAATCTGTTGTTTAATCATTTACAATACAAACATTGTATTTTTATCTATTATTATTGCTTTTGTTGCATTAGAAATTATGATGGAATCATTTCAAGTGCAACTAAAACAAAAAATTGCCCATATTTATAACGCTATATTTCTTTTGAGTGCTCTCATAACAAATATAATTAGTAATGGCTTTTATTTATCTACTGTATTTCCAGTATTCTTTATGGCTGTTTTATTATTTGTAGCTAGATATATTAATGTCCCTTATAACCAAAAACAAAAACAAGAACAAGAAGCTTAGAAAGAGGAGACACTGTGTACCAATCTTTCAAAGATACTCCAATAAAATACATATTGCATTTGTATAAGAAAGCCAATACTTTTTTTGGTATACAAGGAAGTTATACTGCACAACTTCTTCTATATGGAATGTTGTTTCTTGTTTTAATCACTTTCTCCTTGTTTTACTAACAAAAAAGGATCTCACATAAACTGGAGATCCTTTTTAATTTATATTAATTTTTCATATCGAAAATATTGTTTATCCACAAGCATATTTTTCATAAATAAAGCTCAGATTATATTTTTTCTCTAAGCTCATTCGTTGTTCGTCATCGCACCAATAGAAAAGAATATCATGAATCGTTGCGTAACGCTTATTTTTAAGAAATAGCCTAAAGAATGATGGTAAACAATCATGTAATTGTATAAATATATAATTGCGTAGTGTTTCTTCTTTATATTCAATGCCCTTACAAATATACAGTAATTCTTCACAATAATATGCATGCTGTGGAACTTGTATCATCTCGAAAAATGGCACATAAGATAGTAGCTTTCCAATAAAATGACCGTATCGATCCATTACTCCTATCGTCATATGCTCCATCATTTCTTTCATTACATATAAATAATCATCTACATGTGTTGTCTTTAATGGGTCTAAGCGATCGGAAATTTGAGATAATACAGCTCTTTGACATGCTAAAACTGCCTGACTAGGTCCATAATATGATAGGAAATCTGTACACTTACGATATTTCCGTAATAAATCATGTGTATATAAATCATATACGAAAGTATTACAATACATTGCTAAACTCATCATATCACTATTTAATTGCTCTTTTGATAATGATTTCGCTCTCTTGCACATATAAAAGAATGTAAATTCCAATACTTCTTTATGAGATAATAAATGTTTACAATCGGTTATACATTTCTCATTAAATTTAACTCTATCCCAAATTTCAATATCCCTATCTGTCAATTCACCTATACGATATTTAATAATTAAATAGTTTAAAGCAACTGATTGCGTCAAAAGATCCCATGTTTCATATTCCAATGAAGTATGAACAAACTCAGCTAATCCTTGTGCTATCATAAAAGCATTTGCCTCTTCATACCAACCAATCTCTTGGCATAAGCGAAGAATACGCACTAAAGTTGGAATTTCATCTTTATGAAACTGCGGTAAATTCTTTACTTTATTCATGCCATATACGATAAATGCCGCTAAATTTTCTTCTTTATAAAATTCTTTCTCTTTCCATACTAATATAGTTCGTTCTTTCCCCTCACCTTTTGGGTGACAAGGTACAAGCAAAGAAAATAATTCAGCAAAATTATTTGGTTCTATATATGTATCTGTAACCAAATTCCAATTTGGATCGCCCTGTACAGCCTTCATATAATTCCCCTTCCCTTTTCATCTATGTAGGAAATATTAATTTATTATCGTACCACTAAAAATTAATATTGTTATATTCAAAATCTCTCATAATACTTATATCTATCAGTATATCATCTTTTCTCTTATTAAAAATGAAGAATAACAAATTTAAAAAAACTGTGGAAATTATTAACCATATCCTTATTATATAATGTCTCAGATACATCACGCTAACATATTAGTTTAATCCATATATACTAGAATAATGTATCTGAACTTTATATATAATTTAGCTCTTTATGATTGACCATTAAACTCTCGGTTAATTAAAGTTTCAATTTACTCTGTACGCTCTGAGATTTCGCTCAAGGCAAATCTAGCTTGACCATCTGCCGATTCCCTTATAGCTAAATCCCCTAGTGCTAACATGCCAATAAGCTGACCACTATCAACTACTGGTAACCGTCTAATTTGATACTGTGCCATTAGCTCTGTAGCTTTTTCAATAGAATCATTTGGAGAAACTGAGATAATATTTGTTGTCATTACATTTGTAATTTTATTAGATCCAGGATGTTTTTCAGCAATCCCTCGAACAACTAAATCTCGATCAGTAACAAGCCCAATAACTTGCTCATTTTCAACAACAGGAATTAACCCAACCGATTCTTCCTTCATTTTTACAGCTGCCTCATATACATTGTCTAGCGGTGTACAATGTACAATATGGGTACTCATTAAGTCTCTAACTCGTGTCATTATTTATTTCCTCCTTTTTATACATACCATAGCTTTTCCAAAATTCCTTTATTTATTTCTGGAAAGTAACATGATAAAAAGGATCAACAAAATAAAAAAGAGCCAGCATAATGCTGACTCTTTTTTGTATGACCCGTACGGGATTCGAACCCGTGTTACCGCCGTGAAAGGGCGGTGTCTTAACCACTTGACCAACGGGCCATGGCTCCGCAGGTAGGACTCGAACCTACGACCGATCGGTTAACAGCCGATAGCTCTACCACTGAGCTACTGCGGAA
>NZ_JBXAHS010000002.1:0-46568 GCF_058795355.1 Bacillus sp. GW823-FHT06A11
AACCTTTCCACCTATAACGATGGCGCCTTAGAACTGTTAGAAGGCTGCCAGCAGGATAGAGCCTATGCTATCTATACGTCAGGAAGCACTGGACATCCTAAGGGTGTTGTGATCACCCATGAAGCAGTAGTGAATACATTATTAGATATTAATGAGAAATTCCAAGTAAATAGCGAAGATAAAATCATTGCCCTATCATCGATGAGCTTTGATTTATCCGTCTATGATATTTTTGGAGCACTCATTAGCGGAGCTCAGTTAGTATTAATTCCAGATCTTTTAGATATGGCCAGTATTCATCAGATCATGATCGAAGAAGAAATCACGATATGGAATTCGGTTCCGGCAATTATGGATATATATCTAGAAAGCACAAAGCAAGACACGGTGCATAGCACTTCAGCAGAGCGCTTACGTATGGTAATGCTAAGTGGAGACTGGATTTCTCTTGGTTTGCCAGCGAAAATCAAAACAAGAATGCCAAAAGCACAAGTCATCGGGTTAGGTGGAGCAACGGAAGGCTCTATATGGTCCATATATTTCCCAATCACAGAAGTGAAGCCAGAATGGAAAAGTATCCCTTACGGATATCCGCTGAAAAATCAACAAATTTACGTACTGGATGAATGTGGGGAAGAATGCCCAGTAGGCGTACCAGGAGAACTGCATATTGGTGGAAAAGGAGTCGCCGTAGGTTATCTCAATGAAGAAGAGAAGACGAAGGCCGCCTTTATCAACCATAGATTAGGTTATCTGTACAAAACAGGTGATTATGGTGTCATGCGTCCGGAAGGATATGTAGAATTCCTGGGAAGAAAAGATAGTCAAGTTAAGATACGTGGACATCGTGTGGAACTAGGAGAAATAGAACACTGTATCAATCATTTGCCACGTATTCACCAGTCCGTCGTCGCTGATTACAGTGATTCACATGGAGAGAAGCAATTGTGTGGGTATATTGTTGCAGATGAGACCGTAGAATTGGCAGAAATAAAAAGAGAGTTAGCCAAACATCTGCCTGATTATATGATCCCGGCACAATTCATACAGGTAGATGAGATTCCACTATCTGCAAATGGTAAAGTAGATCGTAAATTATTGCCGAACCCGGAACAGTTTATTGAAGAAACTAAGATGATAAGGGGTTATGAGGCACCAAAGACCCAGACGGAAAAATTGGTAGTAGAGGCATTTGAACATGTACTTGGTATGGAAAGAGTAAGTGTAAATGACAATTTCTTTGATTTGGGTGGATACTCGCTTAATGTAATCCGGCTGTGTAATGAATTAGAGAAGAGCACAGGGGTAAGGTTACCACTTAGAGAAATTTTTGATTTAGTTACACCAAAAAATATTGCAGAACAAATAAAAAACTCAAAGGAGAATACGTTTGAAGAAATACCAGAAATAGCAGAAGCAGAAAGCTATTCTATAAGTTCAGCTCAAAAGAGACTTTATCTTTTGGACCAACTAACAGGCCCTGGTATAACTTATAATATTCCTTTAGTAATCAAGCTTAAAGTTAAACCAGACAATGAGCGACTTCAGAGGGCATTGGATCAATTAGTAGAGCATGAGGAAATTTTAAGGACAAGTTTCCATATCGTGAATGGTGAACCAATTCAAAAAATTTCTTCAGATGCAAGAATTGTGCTGGAGCACAGTGAAGTAAAGACAGCAGATTCACAGTATATCCAAGATGAATATAATACTTTCGTCCAACCATTTGACCTGTCAAAATCACCACTAATGCGTGCAAAAATACTGAATACTCCAAGTGATTCATATTTATTCCTGGATATTCACCATATTTTATGTGATGCAGGAAGCATGCCAGTTATGCTTTACAAAATACAAGAGTTATATGAAGGAAGAGAATTGTTAACACCACGAGTACAGTATAAAGGCTTTTCTGCTTGGCAAAATGCTAGAGATATCACAGAACAGGCAGCGTACTGGAAGAAAGAATTCTCCGGTGATATACCAGTCCTGGATTTAATCATGGATTATCCACGCCCTCATAAACAAAGCTTTAGAGGTGCTAATTTCCGAACACAGGTAGAAGAAAAAACGAGTATTAAAGTAAAAGAGTTAGCGAAGAAGTATGGTGCAACGGAGTTTATGGTGTTGTTATCCACCTTTTTCTCTATGTTAGGAAAATACAGTCGACAGGAAGAAATTATAGTAGGAACGCCAATATCGGGCCGAAACCATACGGATACCCAAAATATGTTGGGCATGTTTGTAAACACTCTGGCAATCAAAGGGAATGTGTGCGCTGATGATACATTTGAGGATGTATTATTACGTACAAAAGAGAAATGTTTACAGGCATACGATAACAAGGATTATCAGTTCGAGGATTTAGTTGAAGCAGTGGGAGTAAAGAGAGATTTCTCAAGAAACCCAGTATTTGATGTGATGTTTGTATTGCAGGACGATGAGAGAGAGAGTTATTCGGATCGTATTCATATTGGAACAAGGGAATCCGTTGAAGGTAGTATTTCTAAATTTGATCTTACCTTAACCATGATAAGTGATTCAGAAGGCTATAAGATTGATTTTGAATATTCTACAGACTTATTCAAACCAGAAACGATCGAGTACATGGCAAAACACTTCTTAACATTAATTGAAGGAGTTTTAATGTCTCCGGAAAAGAAGCTGCAGGAGCATGCCATGGTAGATCTGTACGAAGAAGCAAAAATATTGGATGAGTTCAATATGACGGATGCAGAATTCCCTCAAAATATGACGATTGTGCAGTTACTTGAAGAGCAGGCCGCCAGAATACCTAATAGTATAGCCATCACATTTAATGGACAACAGATGACCTATGCACAATTAAATGAACGGGCGAATGCTCTGGCAAGAAAGCTTCGAGAGGACTATAACATTCAACCCAATGACTTTGTGGTGATCTCAACAGAGAAGTGTTTGGAGATGGTGGTGGGTATATACGCTATTTTAAAGGCTGGAGCAGCTTACGTACCGGTTGATCCATCTTATCCAGAGGAAAGAATTAATTATATCATTAATGACTGTAAACCAAAGGTCGTATTATGCAGTACAAAAGAACCTGAAGTTGACATTCCTGTCATGCATCTTCATGATGAGGCAAATTATCAAATGGAATGCAGTAACCTTGTTCATGTAAATCACTCAAGTGATTTGATGTATGTTATTTATACCTCAGGTACGACGGGCCGGCCAAAAGGTGTTATGGTTCAGCATGTAAATGTAGTGCGATTACTCAAGAATGACAAGTTTAAGCTTGATTTATATGAAAATGATATTTGGGTTCAATTCCATTCTTATTGTTTTGATGTTTCGGTTTGGGAAATATTCGGAAGTCTATTGAATGGAGCAAAGCTTGTAATACCTTCTGAGGATACAGTAAAAGATGGATATGCCTTCGGAGAGCTGCTCCAAAAAGAAGCGGTAACCATCTTATGCCAGGTACCTTCACCATTCTATGCGTTGATCGATGCAACGACAGGACAAACCATAAATAGTTTACGATATGTTATTTTTGCAGGGGAGGCACTTTATCCAGCACATTTGAAGAAATGGCATGAGAACAATAGACATTGTCGTCTGGTTAATATGTACGGGCCAACAGAAACGACGGTATACGCTACTTATCGCGATATTGATGCTGAAGCCATCGAGAGAGGAATTAGCGATATAGGAATGCCACTTCCAACATTAAAGATTTATATATTAAATGGAAATGAACTTTGTGGAATTGGAGTTCCGGGTGAGGTATGTATAACAGGTGAGGGTGTATCTCAAGGATATTTAAATCGACAAGACTTGACAGACGAGAAGTTTGTACACAACCCATTTGGATCCGGAAAGATGTATCGGACAGGTGATTTGGCACGTTGGTTACCTAACGGAAACATTGAATATATTGGACGGATGGATGACCAAGCAAAAATCAGAGGATATCGTATTGAACCACGAGAAGTAGAAAGCCGTTTATTGGAGCTTGAAGGCATAAATGAAGCTGTAGTCATAGTGCGAGAAGACAAAAGGAATGAGAAATTCCTGTGTGCCTATGTAATAACTGAGACAGAAATAGAAGAAAAGGACGTTAAGATCAAGTTAAGTAAAGTATTACCAGATTACATGGTGCCTGCACATATTATTTCGGTTGATGCGATTCCACTTACAAGTAATGGGAAACTTGACAAAGCCTCATTACCACAGCCGCAGTATAAGTCAAAGGAATATATTGCACCACGAAATGAATATGAAACTCTGATCGTGCAGGCATTTGAGAACATTCTAGATATTGAAAAAGTCAGTGTAACTGATAGCTTCTTTGATCTAGGGGGATCGTCACTGAAAGCAGTGCTCTTGTGCAATGAATTGGAGAAGGCCATAGGAGTAAGATTGTCAATTAGAGATGTTTTTACTTTGGGTACGCCCGAGCAGATAGCGGGAAATATCGAGTCGATTGAGAGCGAGATGTTTGTGGCAATAGAACAAGCTTCAGCAGCTGAATACTACCCTACAAGTTCAGCTCAGAAACGACTCTATCTTCTGGACGAGATGACCGGACCTAATATTAACTACAACGTATCGGACGTTTATGCTTATGAAGAACCGCTAGATAAAGAAAGATTACAGAAGGCTTTGGATAAGCTGTTAAAGCAAGAAGAAATCTTGCGAACTAGTTTCCATGTTGTGGACGGTGAGCCTATTCAAACGATTTCTCCAGACGCAAGGGTTTTAATAGACTACAGCGAAGTGGACGAAATAGATATACAAACAGAATACGATAAATTTATACAACCGTTTGTTTTATCCGAAGCACCGTTGATGCGTGTGAAATTAATGAAGACAACAACGGCCTCCTATCTATTTGTTGATATTCATCACATTATATGTGATGGAGAAAGCCTGCCAGTTATACTGCAACAAGTGAACGAATTTTATGAAAATGATGGAACTGATCATGAATAAGAGGAGAACTTATGAATAAAAATTCTAACCGTGTTCAATATAAAGATTTCAGTGTATGGCAGAATTTTTATGACATCTCAAAACAGGAAGAGTATTGGAAGAGGGAATTCGCTGGTGAAATTGCTAGGGTGGATTTGAAGACGGATTTCCTCCGTCCTCAAATCCAGTCTTTCAGGGGAGACAATGTTGTAGCAAAGGTAAAGGAGCCATTAAGCTCAGGGGTTAAAAATCTAGCCCTAAAGCATGGTGCTACTGAATTTATGGTTACCCTATCTGTGTTCATTTTATTATTAGCCAAATATAGTCGCCAAAAGGATATTATTGTAGGAACTACCGTGTCAGGCCGAGTTCATGCAGATACTAAGGGTATGTTGGGGATGTTTGTCAATACTCTGGTGATCAAGGGAGAAGTTAGTCCGGATGAGACCTTTGAGCATTTGATATTAGCTGTGAAGGAGAAGTGTCTGCAGGCTTATGATAACCAAGAATACCAATTTGAAGATTTAGTTGAAGCCGTAGAGAAGAAAAGAGATCTCTCAAGAAATCCAATTTTTGATTTTATGTTCGGATTAAAAGAAAAGAAAAAACCGACGGAAATGCAAGGCCTATTGGGCGGAAAAAGTGCATTCATTAAAAGAAATGTCTCAAAGTTTGACTTATCCGTTCTGGTTGAATGTATGCCAGAAGGGTATGAGATAGATTTTGAGTATTGCACAGATTTATTCAAACAAGAAACGATTGAATATATGGCAAGGCATTATGTAACGCTGCTTGAGGAAGCCATAACACATCCAGGCAAAAAACTTAAAGATCTGCATATGCTTGATCTCAGAGAACAAGAGAAGATCTTGGTTGATTTCAATGCAACGAATGTAGAATACTCTCGAGAACAAACAGCTGTCAGCTTATTTGAGAATCAGGTAGAGAAAACAGCAGGAAATATTGCACTTAAATTTGATGATAATAAGATGACATATGCCGAGCTGAATGAAAGAGCAAATCAGTTGGCGCGAACTCTTCGGGATTTAGGAGTGGCTCCAAACGATCTAGTGGCTCTAGTGACAGAACGCAGCATGGAAATGATTGTAGGGATATTAGCCATCATCAAGGCAGGGGGAGCTTATGTACCCATCAATCCTGAATATCCAGATAATAGAATTCACTATATGCTGGAGGACAGTAGTCCAAAGATTGTATTGACGTATAAGAATAAGCTGCCAGGGAAGGTAGAGATACCAGTATTAGATTTAGAAGATGAGAATAATTATGCTAATGAAACGGACAATCTTTTGCACGTTAACAGGTCTAATGATTTAGTGTATTGTATCTACACCTCGGGTACAACTGGAAATCCTAAAGGAGTTTTAATTGAACATCGAAATGTGGTCAATATGTGGGTCACATATCAGGAGACATTTGCACTAAGCGACAAGGATACGGTGCTGCAATTTGCAAATATATCTTTTGACCAAGCGGTGGGAGATATCTTCCCTGCACTATGCAATGGTGCGGCATTATGCATTGTACCAAAACATTTAACCTATGATATGGAGCAACTACAAAAATATATCGATCGAAATAATGTTACAACAGCTTCATTGACACCTAAGTTAATAGACGGGTTGTGTGTTGACGCATTACCGACGCTTCGTTTGCTGGAGTCAGGTGGAGAGGCAGGTAGTCTAGAAAGCTTAAAAAAATGGGCGGAAAGAGTAGAAGTGCTTAACACATATGGGCCTACGGAGTCTACTGTAAATGCAACTAGTTTTAGAGTGAATACAGACTCTACTTCAATTTCCATTGGACGTCCGATTGCAAATACAAAGGTATATCTTCTAAATGAAATGGAGCTATGCGGGATTGGAATACCTGGTGAGTTGTGTATTGCAGGAGATGGTTTAGCAAGAGGTTATTTAAATCAGCCAGAATTGACAGATAAGAAGTTTATTAAGAATCCCTTCGGTGAAGGAAAACTGTACCGTACAGGAGATTTAGCACGTTGGCAGCCAGATGGAAATATAGAGTATTTAGGTCGAATAGATGAACAAGTGAAAGTCCGTGGTTACAGGATAGAGTTAGGTGAAATTGAAAGTGTATTAAGAAAGCAGAGTAATATTGCAGATGCTGTCGTTATTGTAAAAGAAGTTGGAAATGATGATATTCTCTGTGCATATCTCATTGCAGAAAAGGGGCAGGAACTAAGTATACCCCAAATTAAAGAAGCGGTAAGAGAAGAAGTAACAGAGTATATGATTCCTGCCTTTATGATCCAGATCGATGAATTTCCAATAACCATAAATGGGAAGCTGGATAAAACTAGGCTGCCAGAGCCAGATATGTTAGAAAGTTTGAACTACGTACCACCAAGTAATAAGACGGAGCAGGCAATCGTAGATGTATTTGGGGAAATTCTAGGAATATCTCCAGTCGGCATAGAGGATAGTTTCTTTGAACTGGGAGGACATTCGTTAAAAGCGACGGCAGCCATTAATGCCATCGAGAAGAAGACAGGGATTCGTTTGCCAGTCAAAGATATATTTAGTTCACCAACTCCTGTCATGTTGGCGAGAAAGATTGAGGCCGCGGGAGAAGGCGAATATAGTCCAATACCACAAGCAGAACAGAGAGAAGCTTATCCAGCATCCTCTACACAGAAACGATTGTTTATTCTGGATCAGATGGAAGGCAACAGTACTGCATATAACATGGCGTCAGCGCTAGAAGTAACGGGTAACCTTGATTTAGAAAAAATACAACAAGCCATAGATCGTCTGATTAAGCGTCATGAGTCGCTGCGAACAAGTTTTGTAATGACCGAAGAAGGAGCATATCAAGTCATTGCAGACGAGGTATTCTACCAAGTGGAATATGAAGAGACCGACAGCTACAGTGACGCTGACAGGGAACAATTTGTACGCCCGTTTGACATCGGAACAGCACCGCTCATGCGTTTTAAAGTAGTCAAAGAAAGAAATCAGAACAACTATATTTTACTATTTGATATGCACCATATTATTTCCGATCATCAGACGCTAAATATATTAATCGAAGATTTCTCACGATTGTATAACGGTGAAGAATTACAACCACTTGAAATCCAATACAAGGATTATAGTGAATGGATGCGTGGCAGAAACCTGGAGAGTCAGAGAAACTATTGGAAAGAAGTATTCAAAGAAGAGGCACCGGTTTTGGATTTGGTGACGGACTATCCACGTCCCAAAATCCAAAGCTACAAAGGAGCCCAAGTGTCTGTTCAGCTTAGCCAAGAGCAGAAAGCTGGCATTCAAAATATAAATAAACAACAGGGAACGACAGATTACATGACCTTACTGGCTGTATTTATGATAGAACTGCATAAATACAGCAGGCAACAAGATATCGTGGTAGGAACACCCATCTCAGGCCGAGTGCATCAGGACACCGAGACAATAGCCGGCATGTTTGTCAATACGCTGGCAATGAGAGGGTATCCAAGGGCTGAAAAAACGTTCTTAGAATTTTTAAGCGAGATCAAAGAGTTGGCATTGAATGCATATGAGAATCAAGAATACCCGTTTGAAGAATTGGTAGAGGAAGTAGAAGTACGCCGTGATCTGTCACGCAATCCGCTGTTTGACGTGATGTTTACCATGCAGAATAACGAGGAAATCCATCTTACGATGGGCGAAGCACAGGTAGAGATGCTGGGCATTCCTTTCATTGATGCCAAATTTGATTTGGATTTACAAGCTACAGCGTATGAAGAGGGGTACGCTTTAGATCTGGTATATTGCAGTGATTTATTTACCGAGACTTCAGCACAGGTCATACTGGAGCATTTTAAGGTGTTGCTGGACAGGGTGATTGCTAACCCTGAAATGAAATTGTCTGAACTCCACATGGTCAGTGAGGTAGAGCAACAAAGAATACTAACGGTTTTCAATAATACCCATACGGAGTATGCACAGCATCATACGGCAGTGGAACGATTCGAGAAACATGCGGAACAGACACCCGAGAAGACGGTAATCGAATACGAAACGGGAGTACTTCGTTATGGAGAAGTCAACCGCAAGGCCAATGCATTGGCATGGGAACTGATTTCGTTAGGTATTCAGCCCAATGATCGAGTGGCCATCATGACTACCCTGGAAGCGGAAACGATCATTGGCATTTTGGGCGTGCTAAAGAGTGGAGCCGCCTATGTCCCGATTGATCCAGCAACACCGAAGGAACGAATAGAGCATATCTTAAACGATGCAGCACCCAAGGTCATTTTAACAAGAGAGAAGACTATGGAAACGGAAGTCCCATTCATCTCGATGAATCTTGAAGATCTGGGTGAGAAGGAGACAAATCCAGCGTGTGCTGTTGAAAAAAGTGACATAGCCTATGTGATTTACACATCAGGAACGACAGGAAAGCCCAAAGGTGTGGCGGTGACACGAGGCAATCTGGATCATTACTTGTCGTATGCAGATCAAGAATACCAGAAGGAAGCTTGTACGACGGTATTAATTACAAGCTTAAGTTTCGACCTTTCCGTAACGTCCTTGTTCTTACCGCTGATTAGTGGTGGATCTCTTCTATTAAAGGGAGGAGACGCGGAGGAAAGGCTGCGTGCAGCATTCAAAGATAACAGGGTAACCTTCCTTAAACTTACCCCTACCCATCTAAAAATGCTGGAAACCTATGCAGACGGCGTAGATGTCCCAAATTTAGAAGCGCTAATTGTCGGTGGAGAGGAGTTCACCACAGATACGGCGTGGAAAACGCAGAAGCTATTAGGAGACAGGGTCAAGATTCATAACGAATATGGCCCTACAGAGACTACCGTAGGATGCTGTGACTATGTCTATTCCAGCGAAAAAGATAAGGGTTTAAGTGTAGGAATCGGACATCCCATTGCCAATATGCAGCTATATATACTGAATGAGATGGAGTTATGTGGTGTAGGCGTTCCTGGTGAGCTATGCATCGCAGGAGACGGAGTAGCCAAAGGCTATCTAAACCAGCCTGAATTAACAGCGGAGAAGTTTATCGACAATCCATATGGCGAAGGGAAGTTATACCGCTCTGGAGATTTGGCGAGATGGCTGCCTAACGGAGAGATGGAATACCTGGGAAGAATAGATGAACAGGTTAAAATCCGAGGATATCGGATCGAGTTGTACGAGATCGAGAGCGTTCTAAGGAATCAGCCGGGTATATCAAATGCGGCAGTCATTGCGTTGGAAACGAGAGGTGGCAAGAGCTTATGCGCATACCTAGTAGCGACAGACGGAACTCAGCAACTGGACATTTCTAAAATCAGGGGTGGGCTGAGAAAAGAACTGCCGGATTATATGATACCAGCATTCATGATGCAGATTGAGACAATACCACTGAACCAGAACGGGAAGCTGGACAGGAAAGCATTGCCTGAACCGGATGTTTTGGCGGGACGTGAATATATAGCACCTAGAACTAAAAAAGAGCAAGCAGTAGTCGAGGTATACGAAGAGATTCTGGGCGTGTCACCCATCAGCATTGAAGACAGCTTCTTTGAACTGGGAGGAGACTCAATCAAAGCAATTAGGGTGGTTTCAAAGTTGCGGCAACAAGGCTATGAAATTTCTGTTGCGGATTTAATGAATCAACAGACAGCAAGGCTGATCTGTGAAAATATGAAGGTGAGCAAAGTAAGTCAAGTGTATGAACAAGGAGAAGTCAATGGGGAAATTCCATTAATTCCGATACAACATGAATTTTTCAGCAAGAATCATGCGGTTTCAGGTCATTTCAATCAAGCGTTAATGTTAAAAAGTAAGGAAAGGTTTTATGTACCTTACTTGAAAGAGGCAATTGCTGAGGTCGTTAAACATCATGATGTGCTGAGGAATGTGTACCACGGACAGCGTCAAATCACGCTACCGATAGAAAAAAGCAAGTTGTACGACTGGTACGAGAATGATTATACCAACACAGAAGATGTAGCGAAAGAGATAAAGTGTGCAAGTAACAAAATACAGGCAAGCATAGATCTTGCGGAAGGCCCTCTGGTGAAAATAGGGTTGTTCCATACAGATAGTAGTGATCATTTACTGATCTGTGTACACCATCTGGTAATAGATGGAGTGTCATGGAGGATTATACTGGCAGATTTGTTTACCGGATATCGGCAGATGCAGGAAACGGGGAAAATCACATTGCCAAAGAAAACTGCTTCGTTCAAAGACTGGGCGGAGGCTCTGACGCAATATGCTGAGAGTGAAACACTCTTGGATGAGGCTGAATATTGGGGGAATATAGCAAAAAAATCGGAGAACACCGAGGCACTGAGCATTGGAACAGCGAGTGGCCGATACAAAACCAAAGTAGTGGAAATTAATTCTGAAACGACGAGGAAGTTGCTGTTTGAAGCAGGGAAGACATACGGAACAGAAATAAATGACTTACTATTGGCATCACTGGCAGTTGCGGTAAATCGATGGAAAAACACAAAACAGATAACCATAGAAATGGAAGGGCACGGTAGAGAGGCAATAGATAAAGAGATAGCCATAGACCGCACGGTTGGATGGTTTACGAGTGTATATTATGTGGTCTTGAAGACAGGGGCAACGGTAGAAGAAACAATCATTGAGACAAAAGAAGCCTTGCGTCAGGTTCCAAACCACGGACTTGGATATGGGGTATTGAAACATCTGGGTAACAAGGAAATACTTAGTATGAGTGCGGAAATAATGTTCAATTATCTCGGAGCACTGGATAACGAACTTGATAGCTATGAAGGTATATCAATGTCGGAAATGTCATTAGGCCGAAATATATCTGAAAAAAATTCAGAAAAAACAGGACTGTCTCTGAATGGAGCTATTTTGAATGGGCGATTAAGATTTGATTTGACATATGATATGGGACTGTATGCAGAAGAAGACGTTCAGGCATTTGTGTTGGCTTATGAAAGAGCGATTATGGATGTTGTCGAGACGAGTTTATCAAAACAAGGTGTGGTAAAAACACCATCGGATTATGGAATACCCGATATGTCATATAGGGAATTGAAAGAACTTGCGGTGACTGGTGAAATTGAAAAAATATACGGAATGACGCCACTACAGGAAGGAATTTTATTCCATAAATTGGTTGATAAAAGTGCGACAAGCTATGTGCTGCAGACAGTACTTAATATCCATAAAAATCTCAATATGGAAAATATGAGGACAAGTCTTGATATTCTAGCAGGAAAATATGAGGTATTGCGGACGAAAATATTGACAGATAGGGCTGAAAGGCCTTTGCAGGTAGTCGTACGGGATCGGCCCATAGAACTCCGTGAAATCAATGTTTACAGTCTGGAAGAAAAAGAAGTGTTAAAGAAGGCGGATATCGCACGCGGGTTTGATTTAACAGAAGATAGCTTACTGCGGCTTACAGTTTTGCGTATGGGGGAAAACCAATGTACGCTTTTGTGGACAAAACATCACATCATTATGGATGGATGGTGTACGTCACTACTGTTTCGGGACTTTATCAAGTATTACGAGCTGATAAACGGTGGTGCCAGCAGGGTACAGATGGAAAAGCTGTTGGAAGCAGAAAAGAAACAAATTTTACCATACAGCGAGTATATCAGATGGTTTGAGAAACAAAACAAAAAAGAAGCTCTTATGTATTGGAACAGGTTGCTGGAAGATTACAACTCCGTGATAACAGTCCCACCGTTGGGAATCGAGAATAATCAAGAAGCTGAATCTCGACTTGAGGAATTGGCGGTGTCGGGAGAAACAACAAAGGCGATAGAGAAAATGGCTAGTCAACTGAATGTAACGGTAAGTACTGTGGTTGAGGCGGCATGGGGGCTGTTGTTACAGAAATATAATGGAAGCAGAGACGTTGTTTTTGGTAAGGTTGTCTCGGGAAGGAACGCTAATCTACTAGGGATTGATCAAGCGGTAGGGTTGTTCATTAATACAATTCCTTCGCGTATAACGAGTAAGGATGGGCAAACAGTGAGCGAACTACTCAAGGGGATGCAGGCACAGGCAATCGAGAGCATGAAATACGAGTACAGTTCACTGACAGAAATGCAGAGCAGTAGTAGGATTGGAAACAATTTGATACAAACGCTGTTTGTATTCGAGAATTATTATGTTGACAAATCGGCATATGACGGAATATCTGGATTTAATATAGAACTGGAGAGTGAAAGGGAGGAGGTCAATTATGATATATCCATGACTGCGTTTATACAGGGAACTTTACAACTTGCTGTAATGTATAATTCGGGGAAATATGCATTAGACGAGGTAAGATGCCTTCTTGTTCGGATGTCGACTTTGCTTAAAATAATGGCAGCTAACCCCGAAATGAAATTGTCTGATTTAAACATGGTCAGTGAGGAAGAACAACAAAGAATATTAACCGCTTTCAATGATACACATACGGAGTATGCACAGAATCATACGGTAGTAGAGTTATTCGAGACACATACAGAACAGACACCCGAGAAGACGGTAATCGAATACGAAACGGGAGTACTTAGTTATGGAGAAGTAAATCGAAAGGCAAATGCATTGGCATGGGAACTGATTTCGTTAGGTGTCCAGCCCAATGATAGAGTTGCCATCATGACTTCACTGGAAGTGGAAACGATTATTGGAATTTTAGGCGTGCTAAAGAGTGGAGCCTCCTATGTCCCGATTGATCCAGCAACACCGAAGGAACGAATAGAGCATATCCTTAACGATGCAGCACCCAAAGTCATATTAACAAGAGAGAAGAATCTGGAAACAGAAATCCCATTCATCTCTATGAATCTTGAAGATCTGGGTGAGAAGGAGAAAAATCCAGAGCGTGCCGTTGAAAAAGACGACATAGCCTATGTGATTTACACATCAGGAACTACAGGAAAGCCCAAAGGAGTGGCGGTTACACGAGGTAACTTGGATCATTACCTGTCATATGCGAATAAAGAGTACCTGAAAGAAGCTTGTACGACGGTATTAATTACAAGCTTAAGTTTCGACCTCTCAATAACTTCCTTGTATTTACCGCTTATCAGTGGTGGATGTCTTCTACTAAAGGGAGGAGACACGGAGGAAAGGTTAAGGGCAGCATTAAAAGATAACAGGGTAACCTTCCTGAAGCTTACCCCTTCTCATTTAAAGATGCTGGAAACCTATGCAGACGGCGTAGATGTACCGAATTTAGAAACACTGATTGTCGGTGGAGAAGAGTTAACAACAGATACTGCATGGAAAACGCAGAAGCTATTGGGAGACAGCGTAAAGATTCATAACGAATATGGCCCTACAGAGACTACCGTAGGATGCTGTGACTATGTCTATTCCAGCGAAAAAGATAAGGGTTTAAGTGTAGGAATCGGACATCCCATTGCCAATATACAGCTATATATACTGAATGAGATGGAGTTATGTGGCGTAGGGATTCCTGGTGAGCTATGCATCGCAGGAGACGGAGTAGCCAAAGGATATCTAAACCAGCCTGAATTAACAGCGCAGAAGTTTATCGACAATCCCTATGGAGAGGGGAAGTTATACCGCTCCGGAGATTTGGCGAGATGGCTGCCTAACGGGGATATAGAATACCTGGGAAGAATAGATGAGCAGGTTAAAATCCGAGGATATCGGATAGAGTTGTACGAGATAGAGAGCGTTCTAAGGAATCAGCCGGGTATATCAAATGTGGCAGTCATTGCGTTGGAAGCGAGAGGTGGCAAGAGCTTATGCGCATACCTAGTAGCGACAGACGGAACTCAGCAACTGGACATTTCTAAAATCAGGGATGAGCTGAGAAAAGAACTGCCGGATTATATGATACCAGCATTCATGATGCAGATTGAGACAATACCACTGAACCAGAACGGGAAGCTGAACAGGAAAGCATTGCCTGAACCGGATGTTTTGGCGGGACGTGAATATATAGCACCTAGAACTAAAAAAGAGCAAGCAGTAGTCGAGGTATACGAAGAGATTCTGGGCGTGTCACCCATCAGCATTGAAGACAGCTTCTTTGAACTGGGAGGAGACTCAATCAAAGCAATTAGGGTGGTTTCAAAGTTGCGGCAACAAGGCTATGAACTTTCTGTTGCGGATTTAATGAATCAACAGACAGCAAGGCTGATCTGTGAAAATATTAAGGAAGTAGCAAGAACTTCAGCGGATGTAACATATACCGATAATAATTGGCTTGAGGATAACCGTGACAGTGATTTGAGGATCGCCATCCAGAAGGAATTGAATCATTATGGAAACAATTATCTTAAAGCACGTTGTTTTTCAAATTGCCAATTACTAGCGGGTCAGGAAGTGTTTTTACGTCAAGATACTGAGGCTATCACTAACATAATAAGCATAGAAAGCAGTGCGAGAAGTGTTTATTTAGCAATAAAGAAGATAATTTCCATGCATGGTGCATTAAGAACAAAGCTCAATCAGAAAATGCGTTATTTAGAAGAATACGAATATACTGATGATTGGGAAATTCCAATTATGAAAGGTAGTTTAGGGTTATTATCTGTTGGAAATCTCCAAAAAATTGTTAATGAATTAGATTTTCTGGCAGATGGCAAGCTATTATCTAGATTTTTGATTTGTGAAATAGATGAGAATAATTGCTTGGTACTTAGTGCGATTCATCATCTTGTATGGGACGGATTTTCGCAAGATTTGTTACAGACTATGATTTATGAAGCTTTAACGAACAGATTTAACACGCAAAAAGAGTATTCTTATATAAATTATTGCAAAATAATTCAAAATCAAGTTAAGAGTTTAGAAATCTCTGGGGAGCAAGAGATGGAGATTGAAAAATATCTTGAAGTTGCTAAGAAGGCATCTAGGTTGAACTCTCGAAGAGATTCTAAAATAGTTACAAAAATTGATATAAAACTAAATGATTTACAAATCCAGAAATTTAACGAATATCCCAATGAAACAGCAATGGAATTCTTATCAGGGCTTATGTACAGTGATTTATTTGAAAAATTACCTAGAATACCATTTGCCATTATGGAACATAACAGAAACGATCTAAACAAGAAAATGTTGGGATTATCTTTAAATTTGGATTATTTGACATTTGATATTAATACCAAAACGCAAGCGCAAGTTCTATTAGCATTAGGCAAAAATAGTGTTGATAAACGTGCAATTACAGAGAAGCTGTTGCTCATATCGCAAAAGTATGGTGTTGATTACATGATAAATCTAATTCCAATCATTAACTATCAAGGAATACTTCATAAATATGCAAGTAAAGATAGCATATTATCAGAGGAGATTTCTTTAGAAACAATGGTTGTAGATGGTGAAGACCTCGGAGTTGGAATGCACTTTTACACTCATAACGATATTCTGAGTGCCCGTGTTTCGGGTATTACAATTGAAGAAGAGCTCCTTAAGGATGTCATGAAGAATATTTAATGATGCCGGATCATGTGCTTATGCTCGTGGCGACCCCATCCAAAATATCTGAAAGGGGAAAGTACGCTATATATTCGAGAGCAATAAGCACATGATCTAGCAATAAACAATTGGAGTGTTAATTAAACATGCTCTAATTGAAATTAGAAACAAGAAGAGGGCTTATAGTATGAATGAAAAAATTTCAAAAAGCATATACAAAAAGAATATAGGCTTATTTATTTTTTCCTGCTTACTTGGTATCATGACATCTATTCTGTTTATTGCATTGGCAATTATACTACAAAAGTTTATTGATTATTCTATTAATAAAGATATTGACAATATCATTAAGGTGACTACTGTTTCCGTTATTTTATTGCCTTTAGGTGCAGTGGGAATGTATGTGGGGTATGCTGTTAAAAATTTATATACAAAAAGGGCAACGTTAAACCTGAAAAATACCCTTGTTGAAAATATTTTGCGGTTAGATATGAGAAGTTTCAACAAGGAGAGTAATGGAACCTACATATCACGATTGTCAAATGATATAACGGTAATTCAAAACGATTATATAAAAGGGACCGTGGAAATATTTGTTCAGCTAGCTATGCTTGTAGGTGGAGTGCTTGCGATGTTTATCATTAATTCATTCCTTGCATTGAGTATATTACTCACTTGTATCATTCCACTTGTAGTTTCGAGTATATTTAATAATCGTATGCAAAAAGCACAAGGTGAAGTGGCTGAGCAAAATAAAAATTATGTATCTTTCATTAAAGATATATTGTCTGGAAATCAGGTTGTTAAGAGCTTTAACATCGAAAAGGAGATTTTTGAAAGGGCAAAGGCAAAGGCGAACAAGCAGGAAAAAGCAAAAATGGTATACGAAAATCTGTTGTCACTCATTATGTCACTTACTGATATTTCAACTTTTCTTGTTGCTGTAGTCATATTTATTGTGGGTACTCAGCAGCTAATGAAAGGAGAAATTACAGTAGGAGAGATTATGGCTTTTATTCAATTGTTAAATTGCGTAACAGTTCCCATTAATAGACTCATAACCGGTTTTACCAAAAGGCAGGCCAGTCGGGCTTTATTAATGAATTTCAATAAAATTGGAGAGGCAAAAACGGATCAAACTCAAAGAATTGATATCCCTAAATTCAGTAATAAAATTTCTCTAAATGGGCTTTCGTTAAGCGTAGATGGGAAAAAAATTTTAGATGATATTAATTTTGAATTTGAATATGGAAAGTCTTATGCCATTGTAGGAACAAGTGGGAGTGGAAAGACAACCTTATTAAAGATGTTGACTGGGTTTTATGATGGGTATGAAGGAAATATCAGGTATGACGGGGTTGATCTTGAGAAAATAAGTGATCAGTCCATTTTCCAAAATGTTAGTTTTATTCATCAGGACTGTTTTATCTTTGATGATACGATTGAACAAAATATTAAATTGTTTCGTGAATGTGACACAGATGAGTTTGAGCAAGTAATAAAGAAGAGTATGTTACAGAAATTGATTCATGACAGAGGCGGCTTTGATGTATTATGTGGAGAAAATGGAATCCATTTTTCAGGTGGGGAAAAACAGAGAATTTCTATAGCAAGAGCACTCCTGAGAAAATCACCTATATTACTTATGGACGAGGCGACTTCAGCGTTGGACAATCAAACAGCTAGTGACCTTGAGTGTATGTTAAGTGAAATGCAGGGCATTACGAGAATTTCCATTACTCATAGGCTGGATGAATCAATTCTTAGTGGATATGATGAAATTGTCTTATTGAATAATGGGAAAATTGAAGAACACGGCACGTATCATAAATTAATGGAAGCCAAACAAAGATTTTATGCATTGAGTATGTTGAGTAGACATAATAATGATCTTTTAATAGAGAAAGGTATAACTAGTCTTGTATTTTAAATCTTGTATAAGATGAAAGGGGTGTCGTACGGATGGAGCAAATCGCAGTTGTTGGGTGTGGCGGAATGATCGGTGAAGTCATCTGTAAGAACTTATGTAAAGACTTTATTGTTAAGGGCGGACAGCGGCGTGAACCTACAGCATTAATGAACCTTAATAATTTTAACTACCAATTCCTGGATTTTTCTGACTGGGAGAACTTGATTGCGTTCTGTACTGATTGTACGGTTGTCATTAATTGTGCAGGGCCTGAATTTATAATTAAAGATAGAGTTGCTCAGGCAGCTATGGAAGTAGGAGCAAAATATGTCGATGCTTCCAATGCTTTATTATTGAGTCAGGAGCAAATAGAGCTTAAAGCTAACGGTGTAAATTACATAGGAGCTGGTTTTTGTCCTGGAATTACAGGTCTGCTATTAAAACGAGTAATAAATCATTTATTAGACGAAACGAAGTATGTGAATTGTTATATTGGTGGTGCGGAACATTATACGAAAACTTCTATCTCAGATATATTAATGAGTGGCCATAGTGTAATTGGAAAAACAGATTCTTATTGGAGTGATCATTGTGTTAAAACGGAAAATATAAATATGATGAAGAAAGAATTTGTACCTGAAGTGGATGTCCCTGTCTATAAGAAACCGTATTTAAGTCAAGAGATCATTGATATTCTGGAAGTTAGTTCGGTACAAGAACTCCACTGGTACAATATAGCAGCAAATGATAATATTTTTCGTTTAGCAATGCAATTTTATCAAATGCAACTTGAGTCTTCGGTTGAAGAAGCCCTGAAAAAACTAGACATTAGTTTAGAGGAGCAACCTAAAGAGGAATGGATAGCTTTAGTCATTGATGCTACAGGAGTGAAAAATGGAAAGGATGTTAGGTGCAGATTGAATTTACAAATGGAAACGAGTTCAGAGTTAACGGGTACAGTGGCTGCTGAAATCGCCCGACAAGTTATTTCAAGTAATAGACCTAATGGTACCTACTGGGCTTATGAAGTACTTCCTATAGATTTTATGAATCAATATGTTTTTTCTAATAAGCATGATTTTTATGAGGAAAAGTATGTTGAAATAAAGAAATGATATGACTAGGTTACATGGCGTACATCCGATATTTATTGGATAGGGGGAGTACATTATAAAAAAGTTTTTACTTAAGAGATTACCGTTGATCTCACTTGGAGTTATAGCTTACATACTGACAAAATACGCGCAGAACCATCAGGATTGGGCGGAAAAATACAGTAGGTCTGTATATCCGTTATTGTCAAAAATAGTAGGATTTGTACCTTCTTGGGTCAAGTTTTCTGTTAGTGAATGGCTCGTCGTGTTGGTTGTGTTACTTTTTCTATTTTATATCGTTTATTATGTGCGCAAGGTTATCATGAGTAAAGGTGTACGTAGGATGGTAGTTTATCGTGGTGCTCTAGGAATAGTTACGATCTGTAGCGTGATATATTTTTGTTATACTATTTTGGGTGGAATAAACTATCACAGATATTCTTTTTTGTCTTATACCGAATATAAAGAAGAGAACTACAGCAAGGAGGAACTGGTCAAATTGAGTAAGTCGCTTGCCGTTGAAATGGAGTTGGCAAGGGAAAAGTTAGCGGACACTGATCTTTTGGCTCAAGTACCAGAGGCTTTTGATTATTATGCACAACACGCAGTGTTCTCGATGCAAATGTTATCAAAGGAATATCCTATTTTGGAGCATTCTTTATACTCAACACCAAAACCAGTTGTGATGTCAAAGCTAATGTCGCATGCAGGGATAAATGGTATCTTTGTCCCTTTTACTTATGAATCCAATATCAATGTTAATGTGCCCGTTTTCTTGGTGCCTGCTACTATGGCACATGAATTGGCACATCAGAGTGGTTTCATGCATGAGGATGAGGCAAATTTTATAGCATATCTGGCATGTAAGCAGCAGGATGATCCAATGATACTTTACAGTGGTTTTTTTCTAGCATTTGATTATTCTATATCTGAGCTAAAGAAAGTGGATCCAGATCAGGCGTCTGATATAATGTCCAGTCTGTCCAAGGCGGTGCAGCATGATATAGAACAAAATGAGCAGTACCGGGATAAGTATGAGGGTGTTATTTCAAGTATTTCAAGAAATGTAAATGATGTATATCTGAAGGCAAATAATCAGACAGACGGTTTGAATAGCTATAGTGATATGGTGAATTTGTTGCTGGCAGAGCAGCGAGAGATAGAGAAGTACAATTAAATGTATCTTGAATACTTATAGGTTTATATAGTAATGATAGTGGGCCCAAGTTGAACATAGGAGTGAGTGAAATAAATAAAATAAAAGTATTTCCTATTCCATATGCTGGAGCGTCGGTAAATGCATATTATGAATGGAAAAAACTACTGCCGGATAGATATGAATTGTGTATATGTGAATTGGCTGGAAGAGGAACTCGATTCACAGAGCCTTGTTACCAGTCTGTTGGTGAAGCAAGTGAAGATATCGCCAAAAGAATAAGTGAACAATTAGAATATGACGATGAATATGTTATATTTGGACACAGCATGGGAGCCTTATTGACTTATGAGATATATTATAAACTTAAGCAAATGGGAACTAAGGAACCAAGGCATCTGTTTTTTTCTGGGCGAGATGCTCCACATATTTTTGAAAAGAGAGAAGACATTGAAAATATGACTAATGAAACTTTCTTGACAAAGGTGGAACAATATGGGGGAATACCAGAGGAGTTTTATACAAAAGAGATTATGGATATGTTTCTTCCGATTTTGCGAGCAGATTTTATAATTTTGGACAATTATAAGTTTCAGCCCAAAGCAGAAAAAATAAGTTGTGGAGTAAGCGTTTTTTATGCGGATAGCGATTTTTCGACTCATATCAATGAAATGCATAAATGGAGTGAAGTTGTTGAAGGAAACGTGAAATTTCATAAGTTTAAAGGAGAACATTTTTTTTTGAATCGGTATCCTAATGATATTGTAAATACTATTGTTAAAGATACAGAGACTCAAAATATTTACCAGGCCACCCACCTGGATCGCCTGGAAATACGGGGGTAATCTCCCCCATTAATTCTATTTTGAATTAATTCAAATGAGAGAAACGTTAAAGTCTCAAGTAGTGGTGTAAAAAAGAACTGTGCCTTTTGACAAGGGAAGCCACGGTATGATTCTACTAAAGTGACGCGACTCAACTTTAGAAGGAGGATCAAAACCGTGGCTTCTATAGATAGAATCTCACTTTTGGAGCTGTTACGCAAGAGCGGAAATGAAGGCAATGTCGATTTTTTAAGAGAAGCAATGCAAGTGCTGGTGCAACCCCAGATGGAGGCGGAAGTAGTTCAAGACATTGGGGCAGAACGCTATGAGCGGAATACAGAACGTGTGAATCAGCGTAATGCATACCGCGAACGCCGGTGGGATACACGGGTGGGGACAAGTGAAATTCATGGCCGGAAGTGCTTACAATTGACTTTTAGTATAAGTATAACGGAGGATATAGTAATGGAAGAACAATTATTAAGACAAATTGAAAGTATTGTTAAAAACAAAAAAATACATTTGAAAGTGAAGTGACAGATATTTTAGAATCTATTACTTTTATTAAAATTATTGTAGCGATCGAAAAAACATGTGGTTTTGAATTTGATGATGATATGTTGCTATTATCGGAATTCCCTACTATTGGGTCATTAATAAATTATGTAGTCTCTAAAGTTGAGAGTTTAAACGTACAGATTAAAAATGTGTAAATTATATTTTGCTAGTGTAACAGATAGAATAGATAATCCAAAGTTTGAATTAATGCAAACGTTTGTGTCTAATGAAAAACAAGAAAAAATTAAACGTTATAGGTTTGATATAGATAAAAAATTAAGTCTATATGCCGAATTGCTTACAAGAACTATAATATGCCGTAATATGGATATTGAGAACAAAGATATTGTTTTTGATATAACTTACTATGGTAAACCTATGTTAAGAAGTGTTTCTAAATTTGAATTTAATATATCTCATACGAGAAATGCTATTGCTGTAGCTATTTCAGACTATCCAATAGGAGTAGATATAGAATTAATAAAAAATGCAGAGCTAAATATAGCAGAAAGATTTTTCAACAATAATGAGATTTCATATATTACTGAGAACACTTCTTATCAGGATAAGCGATTTTATGAAATTTGGACCAAAAAGGAAGCCTACATAAAGTGTATTGGAAAGGGATTATCAATGAACTTAAACTCTTTTAATTCATTAGATCATAAGATTCCCTCTTATTTTTACAATGTTAATCGAGCAGAATATGTGATTTCTGTTTGCAATGGTATGCGAGAAATCGAATTAATTGAATTATCAGAGCGAGATATAGAAGACCAGTCTTTATCTGTTTTATTATAAGGGGCTTGTTTGTAATGGCTCAATCATTTTTTCTTTAGTTTTATGTAAAGCCACGTCTGTTGATTATCTAAATTCTACCAAAAAATGAATGCAAAAGAGAGATTCCTCTTGTACAATGTAAGTTACCACCCCAACATTGACGAAACGAGGAATCTCTCATGAACAAGAATACCACGTCCCACACATTGATTCAAAACTTTTTTTCAGAAGCAGAGCTCCAGGCGATTTTAATGGAGTTCAACCACACCGATACAGCCCGAAAATGCACGGTTTCTACTGTTATTTCTTATTTGATTAGTGCTGCGACAAATGAATGGAAAAGCTTGCGTCACGCAGCCGATGTTGGTCCGAGTGTTGGACTCATTTCCGTCGATCATTCATCCTTGTCAAAACACATGAAAGCGCTAGATTACGCCATTATGAAACGTATTTTCGAAGTTATTGTTGGCAAGTTAAATCGAGCTACACGTCGAACGCTAAAGATGCCGAGAACGCTTCTTTCAATTGATTCGACGACTATTACTGTCGGTAAAACACGTTTACCATGGGCCGTTTATCACGGCGAACGTTCGGGCATAAAACTGTATGTCAGCTTCACAAACGAAACAGTGATGCCTCTTCAAATCGTTGAAACAACAGGGCTCAAACATGACGGTCCCATCGGCGTAAGCCTTGAGGATAAACGCTTTATTCTCGTTTGTGATCGCGCGTATTTTTCAATTGATAAAGTGGATCGCTACGTGACTGAAAAAGAAAAGCAACATTTTGTTATCCGATTAAAAGACAATGTTCAATTGAATCGCAAGAAATCACTAAAAGGCACACGTCCCACGGATTCAAATGTGACAGCTGATTTCACGTGCACAATCGGTACGCCACAAAAACAGACGAAAAAACGCCATCGTGTCGTGACCAGTTTGATGAACGTGACAGCTGAAGAAATCGCCGCCATGTACAAATCGCGTTGGGCCATCGAGTCCTTTTTCCGCTGGATTAAGCAGAATTTGAACGTTCCCGTGCTATTTGGCACAACATCAAATGCGGTGTTCAATCAGTTGTTCGTAGCTATGATTGCCTACGTTTTACTAAAATTTCTTCACGTAAAAGGTAGTAAGAAAAAACATATCAAACCGTTGTCATTCGCAGGTTTCACACGCCTGTTTCTTTGTGATACTCTGCCGTTTGATTGGAGAATTTATTTGACAGAAATACTAGCATTCTATCGGCAAATAAACCAAATAAATACTGTATAATTTTGGTTAATCAACACGTGTGACTACGTATAAAAGATTTAGTGTAATTATGTTCCTTGTATTATTCCTCAGCTTGTTTATTAGCACGGCAATGAAATTTCATTTTGTAGTAGGTATTCTATGGATACTGTGTACATGCACTTTATTGTTGTATATCCCGCTGCGTTTTCAACATGAAGTGACGGCTTTTCAAAAGTATGTAGCGTGGATTAAACGTGGGAGTCGGTGGGGCGAGTAAAAATATATCTACTTACTGAAAAAAACTGACAACGATAGCAACTTAATAATAAAAAGGCGGTGTGCCAAAATGTTAGCACACCCTCTTTTTTCATAATGATTAATGAATATCACGTTTCTTGAAATTACCACCTTTTACTTCTGCTACATCATAAACGGTAATAAAGGCATTAGGATCGATTTCATTAATAAGTTCTTTCATTTTACTTTCTTCTAAACGGTTAATTACGCAAGAAATTTCTTTGAATTTCTCTCTTGAATAACCACCGTATACTTCGTTATATGTTGCACTTCTGCCTAAACGATCGCGAATGGTTTCTACCATCAATTCAGGCTCTTTTGTGATGATTTTAAATGCTTTCGAACCACTTAAACCAACTTCAACGATATGAATCACTTTCGAAGCGATAAAGTAAGCAATTGCCGAAAGGATAGCTCCTTGAAGACCGAATACCGTTGATACGAAAATAAATACGAACATGTTTAAAAATAAAATAAGGTCACTCGTTCCAAATGGTAACTTACGAGAAAGCAATACAGCAAGCATATCGATTCCATCTAATGCCCCACCGTTACGTAATGCTAGCCCCATACCAAAACCGATGATAATACCACCAACAACTGTAACTAATAATGTATCGCCTTCAATAATAGCTGGTATTCCGTGCATGACAACGGTACCTACTGCTAATGAAGCAATTCCAATAATAGAATAAATCGCAAAGCTTTTACCGATTTGCTTATATCCTAACCAAACGAAAGGAATGTTAATAACTGCGATTAGAGCTCCTAATGGCAATCCAAATAATCTTGAACTAACGATACTTAAACCAGTCACACCACCGTCTGATACGTTATTTGGAATTAATACTGCTTCTAATCCGTACGCTGTGATAAATGCCCCAATAATAATCATCAAAGCTTTCGAAGCAATTTTTAGCTTATTGGGCTTGTTTTTGATACTTTTCTCCATATAATTTCCTCGTTTCAAACTAGTTTCTTGTTTGTTACATAATTTACACCTAAATTTTATTTTAACATTTAATTTGAAAAATTTCTCCTTTAATGGATGTATGCAGGGAATATTATGACCATATTATCTTTAAAATATTTTTGAAATAAGTATAAGAAATCCCATCCTTTCAAAGGATGGGATGCTATTAAGAAAATATAAAACTAAGTACTGATACGAATACAGCGAAGCCTAAAATAGTTCCACATATTTTCATATGGCGCTTACGTCCCATTACGACAATCGCAACATATTCACGGATCATTGCGTTAGGCCAATAATAAAATGCAGTTTTTGATCCGATCCCTTGGCTGTTAAGACCAGCTTGTCTTGCATATATACCAGCGCGGAAAAGGTGAAAATTATTTGTGGTAAAAATACTTTTATATTTACCTTCAGGCTTTAAAGAATCCATAATTTCTTTAGAGAACAACATGTTTTGATATGTGTTTACAGAGCGATTTTCTTGCACTGTATGTTCAATCGGAATGCCTTTTTCAACAGCGTAATTTTGCATTGCTTCTGCCTCAGGAAGTCCTTCATCTGGACCTTGACCGCCAGAGAAAATAATTGTTGGTGGTGTATTCACAGCAACTTGTTTCCAATAAAAGTCGATAGCTTTATTAATTCGGCTTGCAAGTAAAGGTGGTACTTTATCATTAATTAAGCCGCTACCGAGAACGATAATGAAATCTTGATTACGTCTTGGTCTGTTGAATTGGTATAAAAAATATGCGCTTAAGAAGTTAGATAAGTGTATAAAGAAATAGAAGCTTATAAGAGAAATAGCTGCAAAAATAGGCTCTAAATGCGATGAGACCAAACTTGCTGGGTTTATGATAGGGAGTAACATAAAGAATAACATCCCTAAAGCAGCAAGGAGTGTTAAACAGTTAGTGAACCGTCTTCCTTCTCGCTTCATTAAAATTCTAGCATTAAGAAATAGCCCAAACATTAAAGCAACAATACCGAAAGGAAGCATAATAAGAAGTGCTAAAATAGGTAAAATTATAATATAGCGTAGGACATCACTACTTGAATTTACAGATATAATCACACAAAAAAGAAGGAAAAAACAGACAAAGGAATTAAATAAAAAGCCGTTTATTATTTTTCGCGGATCTTTTAAATAGGAAATAAGAAAAATAATAAATAGTATAAGAGGAATAATTCCGAAATACATCATAAATATAGTACACCTCAATTTGTATAAGAATTTGACATACCTTTTATATTACATGATTTTATAAGTAAAAATGAAAGAAAAAATGATTTTGAATTTTCTCAATAAAATATATAGATACGTATGTTACAATATATTCAAAGCGATATATTAAAAGTAAAATGGTTGAAAAGGCACTCAGTAGAGTGCTTTTTCTTTTTGTATGCAATTGTGCATATTATATTTTTTTTCAAATGAAGAGGATTACAATATAAGTTGTAGACAGACTTTATAAAGCAGAATTTCATACAAACATTTCCCTCTACTTTTTGTATCTAACAATCGTATAACAATAAATAATTCTGTTTTATAGTGTCTGTTTTTGAAAGGTGGCTTCTTTGAAGGCACCTTTTTTTTATTAGTATAGATAGTTTTCACTGTTAGCATAGTGTAAACTATCTATACTAAACATTAGCAATCTTCCGTATAAATATTATCAATTTACTATATATTCCAGTGGTGTTAACCTACATATGAAAGGCTTTCTTTTTCAAAATATTACCCCTAATAAAATTTTGAAGAAGTCAACTGTCTCCAAACTTGTCTTTATGCTTAAAGAAAAAGCACTCAATTTGAGTGCTTTTTCTTATTGAAACATGCTATTTTTCTAGGCGATTTTCATAAAATAAAAGTAAAGAAATGAAAGTGGGTGACAAAATGCCGGCAGTTGTGGAAGGTGTTATTATTGAAAACTGCAATGGAACAATTAATGTAGGTGACAAATATAACGTACAGCCGATTGAAAAGACGAAGGCTTATAATGGATCGGGATCTTCAAATACAGGAATGAAAGTACAAACGTTTAGCGGGATTAGTACAGCTGATGTATGGGATAATGATGCGAATGATCAGGGGATACAGTTTACTTTATAGTACAGTATGTAAAATTGCATAAAATGATGAAGTTGCCCTATGATACAATCTAGCTGTGAGCTGTTAATGATTCTTCTATAGTGTAGTTGTTAGATTAGAAATATAACATCTTATCGAAAATCATACGTACAAAAAAAGACACTTCAAACGAAGTGTCTTTTTTATTTTAGTGATATCCTTTAGCAGAGTCTTTATGAATTTTATTTTTAAAGATACTGTAGCTCCAAAGCTGATATCCAATAACGATTGGTACCATGACCATTGCTACGAAGAACATAATTTTTAAGTTTAATTGACTACCGGCTGCGTTGTATAACGTTGTACTGTATGCATCGTTAATACGAGATGGTAACATTCTTGGGAACATACCTGCAAAGCCAGTTGTCATAAACATTGCGATTGTTAGGCAAACGAATGTGAAGGCAAGGCCAATTTTATGTTTGTACACCATAATAAGTGCGAGTACACTCATTAGCATTGCAAGTACTGGAAGAATGAATAGTACCGGATATTCCGTAAAGTTTTGGAATAAGTTTGTCCGATTAGCAGTTGCTACATAGAAGATAGCTAAAATAATAGCTGCTGCCATTGAAAATGGTCTTGCGATTTTATAAGCGCGGTCGGATACTTCACCAGTCGTTTTAATCATGACCCAAAGGGCACCGGATACGACAAATATAGCAGTGAAGAACAACCCTCCTAAAATACCGTAATGGTTTAGTAAGCTAAGTAAATTTCCTTCATAACCATTTTTTCCGATTTGTAGTCCGTAATAAAGATTAGCGAACGTAACACCGAATAGGAAAGCAATTAAAAAACTGCCAATTGCAAATGCCCATTTACAAGTTTTTTGCCAAATCGGTGAATCATCTTTATGCATGAATTCCAGTCCAGCGGCACGCGCAAACAGTGCAAGTAATACTAAGAATAACGGTGTATATAGATAACTAAACATATTTGCATATGTGACTGGGAAGGCAGCAAATGTTGCGCCACCAGCTGTAATTAACCATACTTCATTACCGCCCCAGAATGGCCCAATTGCTTCTTGTAATTGATTTCGTTCTTGTCGATCTTTCGTAACGAAAGGAAAAATCATTCCATTACCAAGTGCATACCCGTCAAGAATGAAGTAAACTGTCCAAATCACGCCCCATAAACCAAACCAGATGATTGCAAGCATATCATGAGACATGAGCCACGCCTCCCTCAGTAGCAGGATCTTCTAATGCTGCAGGTCCTTTTTTCGCGAACTTCAGCATTAAGTATACGTCTGCTATTAAAAGTAAAGTGTAGAACAAAATTAAACTAATTAATGAGAACCAAATTTGTGGAACAGATATAGGTGATACAGATTCCGCGGTACGCATTAGTTTATATACTGTCCAAGGTTGACGACCTACTTCAGCGACAATCCAGCCAGCATTAATCGCAATGTATGGAAGTAAGACAGACCATATTGTAATTTTTAAATAACGTTTTGAGTTCTCTAGTTTTCCTTTTCGGTTTAAATAGAAGCCATACCAAGTTAATGCCATAAAGAACATACCAAGTGCAACCATTAAGCGGAAGCTATAATACACGAGGTTAACATTTGGACGTTCATCTTTCGGAATATCTTTTAAACCAACAATTTCGCCATCAAATGAGTTTGTATAGAAGAAGCTTCCGAGTTTTGGAATCGTAAGGAATTCAAAGTTTTTCTCATTTTTTACATCAGGAATTTGAACAATTGAGAAGCCTTGTCCTTTTCCAGTTTCCCAAACTGCTTCCATCGCAGCTCCTTTTGCTGGTTGATATTTAGCTGCTGATACACCAGATTGATGTCCCATAAACGGTGTAATTGTTGCGGCGAATAAGCCTAATATTAAACCAAACTTAAATGATTTTTTGAAGAATTCCACTTCATTTTTACGTAATAAGTGATAGGCACTAATTGCCATAACGAAGAAAGCACCTACGATATAACAACCAATGACAGTATGGAAGAACATATTCCAAGCATATGGATTTGTAACGAGTGCCCAGAAATCATTTAATTCAGCGCGGCCATTACGTACTACGTAGCCAACAGGGTTTTGCATAAATCCGTTTGCTGTAATAATCCAAAGTGCGGAAATGTTTGTTCCAAGTGCAACCATCCACATACAGAAGGCACGGAACTTTGGTGAAATTTTGTCTTTACCGAATAACCATATTCCCATGAAAGTAGATTCTAAGAAGAAGGCAACGAGTGCTTCGATTGCGAGAGGTGATCCGAAAATATCTCCCATATATTTGGAGTACTCAGACCAGTTCGTTCCAAATTGGAATTCCATCGTAATCCCAGTTATAATCCCCATTACGAAGTTAATTGTAAATAATTTACCCCAGAAATTTGCCATTTTACGGTATGTTGGATTCAATGTGCGGGCGTATTGAGTTTCCATACATGCTACTAAAATGACAAGTCCGATTGTCAAAGGTACAAATAAAAAGTGATAAAAAATAGTAATTGCAAATTGAAAACGACTCAGTAACAGAACGTCGGACATAATAAATATTCACTCCTTTTTTACATTATCTACAATCAGTTTATAGTGAAAAAACGTTTAAAGTATGTGAGACTTGTTACAAAGCTGTGTGTATATTTTGAAAGAATTATGTCGATTATCTGAAAATATCTTATTTTTACTATAAAGCGATATACTTTTTGAGTTTTTCATATTTTGGTACACTATATAAGTAATGTAAATGAGAGAAAAGAGGGTTTTTTACTATGAAGTCATTAGAAGAGATTTTACAATACAATGAAAAATTTGTTGAAGAGAAAAGATACGAAGAGTATGAAACGGGAAAATTCCCGAATAAAAAAATGGTAATTATCTCTTGTATGGATACTCGTCTTGTTGAATTATTACCAAAAGCAATGAATATGCGTAACGGTGATGTGAAAATTATTAAAGTAGCAGGAGCTGTTATCTCACATCCATTCGGAAGTATTATGCGTAGTATTTTAGTTGCTGTATATGAACTTGGTGCTGATGAAGTTTGTGTAGTTGGTCACCACGATTGCGGTATGGCAAAAATTCAAGCAAGCAGTACAATTGAGAAGATGAAAGAGCGGGGTATAACAAATGAGAAATTAGATACACTCCGTTATTCTGGAATCGATTTAGAAAGATTCCTACAAGGGTTCTCTAGTGTAGAAGAAAGTGTAGAACATAGCGTATCGATACTTCGCAACCATCCATTACTTCCAGAAGAAGTACCTGTTCACGGTCTTGTTATAGATCCTGATACAGGAAAATTAGATTTAGTTGTGAATGGTTACGACAATTAAGAATTTACTTTGTCATCCTTTTTATCTGGGACAGGATCAAATCCTCCCGGGTGGAAAGGGTGACATTTTAATATACGCTTACAAGTAAGCCAAAAGCCTTTGAGGGCACCATGTTTTTGAAACGCCTCTAATCCGTAATGAGAACAAGTCGGATAAAAGCGGCAAGTTGGTGGTGTCATCGGAGAAATGAACTTTTGATAAAAGCGTATAATCCCAATAAAAATCTGTTTCATAATGGTCTCCTTTTCAGCATAGTCTTAAAGTATTATAGCACGACTGTACATAATACTTTACTAATGTGAATTTCCGTTATATCATATTGGATATAACGGAATTAAATTAAAAGCGGGAGAGATGTTGTATGCCATCAGTAGAAAGCTTTGAATTAGATCATACGATTGTAAAGGCACCTTATGTAAGACATTGCGGAGTTCACAATGTAGGTAGTGACGGTATTGTAAATAAATTCGATATTCGTTTTTGCCAACCGAATAAACAAGCAATGAAACCAGATGTTATTCATACGTTAGAACATTTATTAGCATTTAATTTACGTAAATATATTGATCGTTATCCGCATTTTGATATTATCGATATTTCACCCATGGGCTGCCAAACAGGATATTATCTTGTAGTAAGCGGAACACCGACAGTACGAGAAATCATTGATTTATTAGAATTAACATTAAAAGATGCGGTTCAAATTACAGAAATTCCAGCTGCAAATGAAACACAATGTGGTCAAGCGAAGCTTCACGACTTAGAAGGAGCACAACGCTTAATGAACTTCTGGTTAAGCCAAGATAAAGATGAACTTGAGAAAGTGTTTGGATAAAATAAAAAACTGCCTGTGAAAGGGCAGTTTTTTATTTTATTAAGAGCGAACATGTTCTTTTTTTATGAAAGTATACTAGACACTCCAACATATAAAATAAAGGCAGAACAGAGAAAATAAACAAATGCTTTCGTTTTTTGCTGCTTCTTTATTTCATCGATTCCAAAAAGGATACACATAATACTTAAAAGGATAAACACGTAAGGTAAAAGAATAGTGAAGTTTGCAAAGAAGCTAAATAGGGCGAGAGAAAGAGCGATAGTGGCGATTATAATTTGAATGTTTTTTAACATGGAATCCCCCTTAAGTAGAAAGAAATAGTTACTGAGAGAAAATAATTATAAATGCTAAATTGGTCAAAATTTCATTCTACATATAGCGAAAGTAGTTTGATATTAAAAAGAAGCATATGAGACTGGAAACGAAAAAATACGGGATACTCATTGATTTTCGTCCGGATTTCAATTCATTAATTCCTAGAAGAATAAAGAAACAACTGAGAATAAATTGTACGTATGGGAGAAGTGAAAAATTATCGGTAACATGGATATAAGTGCTTAGAATGAGTAAGAGAAGCATGAGAAATGCTAAAAAACTCCGTAATATAGTTAGCATTGTATAGCCTCCTTTAGACCATTTATCGGAATATTTCTGTGAAACCAATAAATAAAGCAGCGGCTCCTGCTAGTAGAGCGAGCACACTACCTCCTGTTTGCCTTTTTAATATTTCCTCTAAACTTATGGTGAGGGCCATAACTCCTAAAGAGATAAACATATACGGCATTATTTCTCTATTACTAGTAAAAAATCCATAGATTGCTATACATAAAGCAATAAGTGATAAAGTAATCCGTACTCCTTTTAGCATGCATGTACCTCCTTTTATTTGATATAGCTAATGATGAGAACAATCCAAATGAAAGCACCGGCAATAATACAAATAAATCCAGTTGCTGCCTCCTTTTTCTTTATTTGTTCAAATGCGATGAGAAACATTAAAGCCCCTAATAGAAATTGTGAAAGAGGTAAAAAATTATTTTGACCTGTATATAATCCAATTGCCGACATAACGATCACAGTGAGTGCTACTATGATGCGAAGTATACGAAGCATATTAGGAATTCTCCTTATTCTTTTTTGTATAAGGATTGTCTTCTAGTTTATCGACGGAATGTTTATAAGCATAGCCTTTATTAATTGTCATGATGGAGAGTACGAGGATGATTAGGACGATGATAATACCGATAATTAATATTTTGAACATAAAATCCCTCCTTTTCTTTATTTTACATAATTTTGTAATTGATGAAAACAATAGAAAATAAAAGGATGAAAGAAGGGTGTTACATGGAGACGAAAAAAACATATTATATATCAATAGGAAATGGTCAAATTTCACAAGTGAAGACGGCGGATACGTATAATTTTGAGATTTCCGCAAATGATGAGGAAATTACGGAATTAAGAGAGCACTTTGATCAAGCATATGTAGAAGATTTAGGGTCATTTGTACGCTCCCACGTTCCATTTGTTGAGTATCATCACGATTCAAATAATGACCGATATGATGAACAACTACAAAAAGCATATAAAATGATTTACGATTTAGGAAATCATGAGACGAAAGAATTAGTCGCGCAAATGGGAATAATCAATGGATTGTAATTGGATAATATTATGCAGAAAAGCGAGAATATGCTACAATTTGTGGTAGGAAAAACTTGTAACCATCAATAGGGGAGTAATGGCATGTACAAATTTAAAGATTATTACCACAACACTGTACAATTATCGTTTGAACGTTATCCATTTTCTCCTGAGCCAAAGCATGTTTGGGTTGTATGCCGGTACGGGGATCAATGGTTATTAACACATCATTTACGTCGCGGTCTTGAATTTCCAGGTGGTAAAGTAGAAATAGGGGAAACACCGGAAGAAGCGGCAGTTCGAGAGGTTCATGAAGAAACCGGCGGCATAGTTTCTGATTTAACTTACTTAGGACAATACAAAGTATCTGGAAAAGACAAAATAATCATTAAAAACATTTATTTTGCAACAATTAGTGCGGTAGAAGAACATACGCATTACGAAGAAACGAAAGGGTCTGTTTTATTAAAAGACATTCCTGACAACATTAAAACGAATAGAAAATTTAGCTTTATAATGCGCGATGACGTATTAGCGCGTACGATGAAACATATAGAAGAAATCGGCTGTTTTACGAAGTAAAGTGGCCGGTTTCTTTTTTTTGTATGTAAGAATAAATGTAAATATATCTTTACATTATTTTGGGTATATTATACAATTTTGTAAAGATATATTTACATTTTAGGAGGGGGAAGATGGATAAAAGAAAAGAAACGACTGTTACTGTTTCGATGGTTAAATTAAACTTTTCTTTATTTTTTATAATAATTGCTTTGTCGTTTGGAATTGGTTATTTGCATATATTTCTTTCAGGTGGGGTTCAAGTTGAAGTTACATTATTAACGATGTTTCTTTTTATTATCGCAATGATTGTTCTCGTTTGTATTCATGAGGCGATACATTTAATTGGCTTTCGCTATATCGGAGGTGTTCCGTGGAGTGAACTAAAATGGGGCGTTAATTGGAAATTAGGTGTTGCATATGCTCATTCTAAACAGGCGGTTACAGTAAAGCAAATGAAGAAAGTGTTAATGCTTCCGTTTTTACCAACTGGAATTTTGCCAATTGTATTGGGATTAGCTATGAATCTGGAGCCACTCTCATTTTTAGGAATTCTACTAACAGCAGGTTGTATCGGCGACATTGTCTTATATCAAAAAGTTTCAAAATTTCCAGATGATGCGCAAGTGATAGATCATCCGAGTAAACCGCAGTTTACAGTATATGAATAATAAAGGAAGAGGAGGCGTTTTTGAACAACTGCCTCCTCTTATTATTTTTTGTCGGTGAATCAAGATATCGTGAAAATTGTTGATATAATTTAATTACTATTATTGTGTTTTTATCTCCACCTCTAAAAACAAAAGCACCTCCAACAAATCATCTACGATACGTGAATGCTTAAAATCACCCCAAAACGAATCTTTTTTCCAAACACCAAGAATCCCTACTTGTTCAGAACCAAGCACATCGTTTTCTGGATGATCTCCAACATAAAGACATTCTTCTGCCTTAACATCTAGTCTTTGCAAAGCACGTTCGAAAATTTCAGGGTGAGGTTTTTTAATTCCTTCAGCTTCTGAAACGAGAATGGTGTTTGTATACGTATGTATATGTAGTGCTCGAAGGTTGCTCATCTGAAATTCAGTAAAACCATTTGTGATAATACCAATTTTAATGTTTCGCTGTTTTAACTGTTGAAGTAGTTCATGCGTGTTTTTGAAAGGAATACAATGATGTTGGAAGTTTGTAATATAGTCGTGTAGCAGTTGCTCTTGCGTTAAAGTAGTAATGTTGTATTCGGAAAGGAGAGTAGCATATACTTTATCCTTCCACGTATAACCATTATTATCGAGTTCAAGAAATCGAGAACAATACTCTGATTTCTCTATACTCATCAAATGTGAGGAGAAGCGATTATATTGCTCACAAATAAATTGTTCTAAAGATTGGCGCCGATCTAATAGTGTTCCATCTAAGTCGAATAAGATTGCACGAATCATGAGAAGCCTCCTTGCAGTTTTTATAATTAATTATCGCATATTCGTAAAAAAATGATTATGATATTTTGTAGAATGGAATAATGGGGGATTGTATGAAGAAACTGTATGGTAAGTTAGTGTGTTGTATTATAGCAAGCAGTTTAGTTGCAGGATGCGATAGTGCTATCGAGATTACGAAAGAAAAAGAAATTTGTAAAACAGAAGAAGAGTGCACGCAAATAGGAGATAAAACATTACAAAAAGTATATAAAAAGATAGAGGGACTTTCAGAACTTGAAAAAGTAGAGGATTATGACATAGGAGAGTATGAAAGTATGAATATGAAAGAGGCGGAACAGAAAAAAGAAGAGGATGACAATTATTTCTTTTTAGCTTCTTATTATATCGATGGTGATGGAATTGTAGATCCTTATTTTGAGAAATTGGATCGTAAGAGGTTGAATAAAGCTTTTGCAGATGACGAAGTAGCAAAAGATGATTTGTTAAGCCAAAGGCAAGATAGAGAGTATCATGAAACTTTATGGGACATGTATCGCACTCTCATTCCAGTGAAATATCGTGAGAATATAACAGGGTTTGATCTAATAACGGATGGTTATGATGGCGTTGTTGCTCATGTCATGCCAAGTATGGATGACCCGAGAGATTGGTTGCTTAGTTTAGACGTGCTCGATTCTGGGGTGAATATAGATGAAGTGATGAAAACATTAATTCATGAAACGGCTCACGTATTAACGATTGGGCATAAACAAGTACCAGTGGATAGGAAATATTTAGAGGCGTTTGATGAAGAGAAAGACATTTCATCATATCGAAATAAATGTAAAACGGTGTTCTTGAAAAATGGATGTGCGAGAAAAACTTCGTATATTAACCAATTTTATAATGAATTTTGGAAACCAATTGAGCAAGAGTGGACAGAAAAGAAAGTAGAAGAAAGTGAAGAGGCACAAATTAAATTTTATAAAGAAAAGCATGATGAGTTTGTATCGTTGTATGGAACAACAAATGTAACGGAAGATATCGCAGATACATTTACAGCGTTCATTTTACAAGATTCAAAAAAAATGAAAGAAGGAACAGAGTTAAAATATAAGAAAATTGCTTTCTTCTATCAGTTCCCTGAGCTTGTAAAAATGAGAGCGGAAGTGCTGTCAGGATTATATGATGTTTCGAAAACGATAGAACAACAAAGTGGAGACTAATGTGAGTTATGCGTTCGATATAGTTTCGTTAAAGTAAAGCGTGAAGAATTTTTAATTCTTTGCGTTTTTTTATGTTGATAAAATTGAAAATTCTGTATTTTTCTTTAAAAGAAGAAGGAACTGGCGGTATAAAATAGAATTAGTATAAAAATGTCACAATTTAGACACAATTATAATGCGCGTGTTGTAGGGACTATAAGTTTACTCTCGAGGAGGTAATGAAACGTATGAAAACGATTCTTGCTGTTGCTGGTCTCATTTGGGTAATGTCTCACGGTTTTCCGATTTTTGAAGGGGAGCAAATTCGTAGTGCTTTGAATGAAAAGTTTAATGATTATCATGTGATAGATCGAAAAGATAATGTCGTTACAGTACGTGTGAAAGACTGTTTCCATACAGTTACGGTTGCGGATGGAAACATTACAAATGAAACGAAAATGTGTGATAAAAGGTAAAAGAAAGAAGCTGACTATAGCGCACTGTTTTGAGTCAGCTTCTTTTTCTTTTTCCAATTAGAATTTTTTCAAATGCCTCAACAAATACATACATAAGAGTTGCAAGAACACATGTGAGTAGTACGCTAAGTAAGACGAGTGTGAAGTTAAAGACTTGGAATCCGTAGCTAATTAAGTAGCCAAGTCCTTGTTTGGAAACGAGAAGTTCTCCGAAAATAACACCGACCCAGGATAAACCAACGTTTACTTTTAACGTTGAGATAATTGCTGGAAAGGATGCAGGGAGAACGACTTGCTTATAACATTGCCATTTATTTGCACCAAATGTGTCCATCACTTTTATATAGTTAGAATCGACTTCTTGAAATGCACTGTAAATAACGAGAATGGTAATGATGATGGAAATGATTACTCCCATTGCGATAGAAGATGAAATGTTTGGACCGAAAATAACGATGATGATTGGACCGAGTGCAACTTTTGGCATTGCATTTAGGACGACGAGATAAGGATCAAGTACGCGGGCTAGAAGTGGCATCCACCAAAGGAACGTGGCAATAATAGCACCAAGTACTGTTCCGAGAATGAAGCCTACTCCTGTTTCCAGTAATGTCGTCCATATGTGGACCCAAAGTGAACCGTCGATCCATTTCGTTAAGAAGAGATCCCAAATACTCGAAGGAGAGCTAAAGAGTAAAGGCTCAATCCATTCTTTTTTGCTAGCTATTTCCCATAGTGCAAAGAAAAGAATAAGTAATAAAAGTTGTAGCGAGCGAGCAATCCAAGCGCGTCTGCGTTCGTTCTTTCGAAATTGTTCATGTAGTTGTTTTATATTATCCAAGTCGTTCCAGCTCCTTCCATATATCTTGAAAGAGGGCTGGGAAATCGTAGTGATGGCGTGCTTCTAACGGTGATAAAGAACGGATACTTTCCGGGACGATAAAGGTTTTTGCGATTTTTCCGGGATTCGCTTGCAGTAAATAAATACGATCACTCATCGCAATCGCTTCTTCAATATCGTGAGTAACAAGTAGTGATGTTTTCTTATATTTATTTAGTAAGTTGAAAACGAGTTCTTCTAGTTTTAACTTCGTTTGATAATCGAGTGCGGAGAATGGTTCATCTAGTAATAAAATTTTCGGATCAGTCGCTAATGTTCGAACGAGAGCGGCACGTTGACGCATACCGCCGGATAGTTCACGAGGATATTGTTCTTCTACACCATGCAGACCGACTTGTTTTAAAAGGTTTAAAGTATGTTCTTTCATCTGCTCATCATAAATCTTTCTAATATGAAGTCCGAGCATAATATTTTCTTCAATCGTTTTCCAAGGGAATAAGTAATCTTGTTGCAACATATATCCCATAGATGATGTTTTCGTTGTAATCGGTTCACCATCTAAAAAGACGATACCGTCAATTGGATCAAGTAGTCCAGCAATGATTGAGAGGAGCGTTGTTTTACCGCAACCACTTGGACCGAGTATAGAAATAAATTCGCCTTCTTCCACTTGTAAGCTCATGTCTTCGAGAATAAGTTTGGCATTCTCTTTTGCAAAAAAGCAGTGAGAAACGTTACGTATTTGTAAAAAACTCATACACTTCGCCTCTATTTCTTAATAACGCTTTCGGCAATTTTTGTATTGACGAGCGCTTCATGTGGGACTTCTTTTTGTAATTCACCAGCGTCTTTCATAATAGTTTGGAGCTGTTTCCATTCTTCCGCATCTAGTAGTGGATTTGTCGCATAAGAATGCTGTTTTTTGTACCGTTCAATTACTTTTACTGTTATGTCTTTTGAAGTGTCTTTAAATAGCGGGGAAACAGTATCAGCAATCTCTTCTGGACTATGTGTATCAACCCATTGCTGTGCTTTATAGAGAGCACGTGTGAACTTTTCAGCAGCAGCTTTATCTTTCTTTAAGAAACTTTCTTTTGCCATGAACGTTGTATAAGGAACAGTACCAGATTCATTTCCGAATGAAGCGACGATATAACCTTTACCTTCTTTCTCAAGTATACTTGCAGTCGGTTCAAAGAGCTGTACAAACTCTCCAGTACCAGATGAGAAGGCATTTGCAATATTAGCAAACTCGATATTTTGAATTAAGTTTGTATCTTTATGAGGATCAATGCCATTTTTCTTTAAAACGTATTCTCCAACCATTTGCGGCATGCCGCCTTTACGCTGTCCTAAAAATGTAACACCTTTTACGTCATTCCAATTAAAAGAGTCTAGTTTTTTACGTGAAACTAAAAATGTCCCATCTGTTTGTGTAAGCTGTGCAAAGTTAATGACAGGGTCTTTCGCTCCTTGTTGATGAACGTAAATAGACGTTTCAGAACCGACGAGAGCGATATCAATTCCGCCAGATAATAGGGCGGTCATCGTTTTATCGCCACCAGCTGTTGTTTGTAGGTCAATATTTAGTCCTTCATCTTTAAAAAATCCTTTTTCAATCCCAACATATAATGGGGCATAGAAGAGAGAATGGGTAACTTCGCCGACGCGAATGTTTTGAGTTTGTTCTTTCGTACCTTCTTTTTTACTACTACAAGCAGCAAAAGTAAAAACAGCTAGTAACATGATGCAAAAAATCGCGATTAATTTTTTCACTATATAACACCTCCTAGAAGTCACTCTACAAGCATGATATGTAGGTAATTGCCCATATGTGAGTGTAGATAGCAGGAATTTTTTGGGTGATAAAGAAGTACAAATATAAGGGGTGATAAAATGGAGTACGAATACGATGATAGCGTACATTTACATCTTGATTATTTCGGGACAGAATGTGATATGGAATCGATTGCTTATAAGAGGAAGAATGAAGACGTATGGGATGTGTATTTTAATTTTGGAGTATACGGTATTGAGAAAGACGATGTAAAGTTAGGGAGATTTATGGATGAATATGCTGGCCATTACGTTTTTTCTGTACATGCTCGCGATCTTAGCTGGGAATTTGGAAGTGCCCAGTTTGAAGAGTGGGTTTTGAAAAATCGGATAGTAGAAAAAGCGCTACAAAAATAGGAGGAATTTTGTGATTGGATTTCTCATCTTATTATTTATTTTTGTGGCCGGATTTTTAATCATGCAAATGCTTATTTACCGATTTGCAAAGAAAAACATCCATAAATATACAAAAATAAAATGGTTTCATATGTGGCTACATATGAATATGGAAAAAGGTCCGAGATTAGATTTTTTTGATTTTGTAATTATAGTACTCGTATGTATCGTATGGAAAATATGGCTGCTTCCTTTTATATAATACACATGCTAATCATTTTCTCTTTTATCATAAAATAACGAAAAGAACCTGTCTTGTGGCAGGTTCTTTTCGTTATAGTAATAGTTGTTAAAAACGTGCAACGCCTTTTTATTAATTCTTTCGTATTTTCATGTGAAATCTTTAATAGCAGGACTTCTAAAAAATAGTTATTGTATCATAAAGTGGAATGCTGAAATTAAGTTTTTCAAGAATGAGTAATTTGTATGCCATAATTTAACGGTTGATTAAGGGAATATTAAGACAAAACATTTATGATAGAAGCAAGTATGCAGACGAAATATGTAATATATGTTATTTTAATAGAAATAGTTCTTTCGATGCGGGGGAAATTAAGACATAGAAACGAGGGAATGAATTGAAGTATGGTTCTACACTTTTTCATCTTCCAAAAAGAAATATATTAATTTCTAGCATTATAAGTAGTATGGTGACTTTATTTGTAATAACTATGCTGTTTATGATTTTAAAGGTTTTTAATTTAGACATGATGAAAGATCATTTAAATCAAAAGTTTGTTTTAAGTGTTATGATGATTTTCATATGGGGCATAACGTTTTATATTACGCATTTCAATAAAAAAGAGATGTCTATACTTAGAGCATCCCTGCGAGTGCATTTTATATTACTTTTACTAGCTCATACAGTGGCGTTATTTTATATTGTCATGCAAGTTAATATGATTTTCATAGAGGCAATGAATTGGATTTACTTTTATAATATGCAGTTTATATTAAGTTTTGTAGTAATTTATGCAATATATATTCTTGTATATAATTTAATAGGTAAGGTTTTTCTAAGTATGGTTTTAACGAGCTGTACGTTAGTCATTTTAGGTATTGTGAATTATTTAAAGCTTATTTTCAGAGGCGATCCGCTATATCCTTCTGATTTCACACAAATTACGCATATGCAATCTGTTATACCGATGGTGATGGACTATTTTAGTTGGAGTTATATTTTTATCATTATCGTAAGTATCGTAGCTTGTATTGTAGCAGGGATATATATGAGAAGGTATATTCAAAATGTAAAGATTCATCTAGGAATAAGAGCCTTATTAGTAGTAGGATCTATTTTTGTTCTATATGCGTATGGTAATTTTGCGAATACATTTATGAATAAAGTATTTCAAAAATCAGGTGTAGATTTTGTTTTGTGGAATCAAAATGAGAACTATGCTTCAAATGGTTTTGTACTTGGGTTTATTAGCAATTTAGATACAACAGTTATGGAAAAACCAAAAAATTATTCTAAAGAAAATATGCTTCAAATAGCAAACGATATAAAAAAACAATATAGTGGAAATATAGGGAGCCAAAAGAAAAAAGAGAAACCGAATATTATTTTTGTAATGAGTGAATCGTTTTGGGATCCGACGAAAGTAACTAACCTTTCTTTTAGTGAAGATCCTGTACCAAATTTACATCATTATATAGAAAACTTTCCTGGTGGACAAACTATTTCTCCTACATTTGGGGGAAATACGGCGAACGTTGAATTTGAGGCATTAACAAGTTATTCAATGAGTTTGTTAAAGCCAGGTTCTATACCATATCAGCAGGTTATTACAAATAAGAAAGAAATTCCATCAATCCCTACGGCGTTGAAAAAAGAAGGTTATTATACAAGTGCAATTCATTCATTTGGTCGCACATTCTTTAAACGTGACGATGTATATAAGGTGTTAGGATTTGATAAGTTTAATGCAGAGGACACGATGGAAAATGTGGATATTGATGGAGATTATATTAGTGATTTAGCGATGAGTAAAGAGATAATTGCTGAGTTAGAGGAACAAAAACAGCCAACATTTATTCATGCAGTTACGATGCAAAATCATTTTCCATTTACAGAAGGCCGATTTGGTGAAAACCTAATAGAAATTAGCGGTCTAGAAAATGAAGAATCAAAGGGAGAATTAGAGACGTATACAGAAGGATTAAGACGTTCAGATGAGGCCCTTCAATATTTAATAGAGCAACTAGATAATTTAGATAGACCTACATTATTAGTATTCTTTGGAGATCATCTTCCATCATTAGGAACAAATAAATCTTTTTATAAAGAAAATGGGTATATAACGAATGAAAAAACACCGAGCGAACGTTTAGCGATGGCGCAAACTCCGTTATTAATGTATGCAAACTTTGATATGCCAAATGATAATTTAGGTTTAGTAAGCCCAATTCATTTTTCTAATCTTATTTTTGATTATGCAGGATTAAATAAATCCTTATTTTATCAATTTTTATCGGAACTTTACAAGGAAATACCAGTGCTTAGAGATGAATTAAAAGTTGATAAAAATGGAGAAGTAATCAATGATTTAACAAAGAAACAAAAAGAAATGTTAGAGCAATATAAAATGCTTCAATATGATTTACTCGTTGGAAATCAATATAGTAAAGATATCCTCTTTAAATAAAAGAAACAAAAAGAACTTGTATAACGATACAAGTTCTTTTTTCATAGTATTTAACGGGGTAACCAGACAAGCTGGGTTTAGGGAGTATTACTTGTACATTTAGTATATATGAAAATATAATCGTTTTATTTGTGTATTTGTGAGAAATGTGTGAATTTTATGTTTTATAAAAAACGATTATGTTAACGTTCATTCTTATATTGCAGTTGTTATGTTTGTAAAAATTTTATCAGTTCTTTATTTAATTCATCCGCGTGATCGATTGGTGAACCATGACCACTATTTGTAAGAGCATGTAACTGAGAATTTTTAATTCGTTGTTGCGTAAGCTCAGCACTTTTGTAAGGAATTAGTTGGTCGTGAACGCCGTGGAAGATTTTTGTTGGGACGTTAATTTTATTTAAATCTTTCGTTACATCTTCATTTGCAGCTGCTTGTAAAATTTTGATAAGGGCATAAGAAGCGGACTGCATACCGAGATAAGAAAACCATTCAAGGGTTGCAGCTCCTAAGTTTCTATTGAAAAAGGATAAAGATACATCATTTAAAAATTTTGGTAAATTAGCATACATTTGATTAATGAGAGCATCTGCTTGTTCTTTTGGTACACCGTAAGGGGACTCTTGATTTTTAACGAAAGAGGGAGAGACAGCGTCAATTAATGCGAGCTTAGAAATGCGGCGCCCATTATAGCGAGACATATATCGAATAGAAAGAGCACCACCAACTGAGAAACCGACTAACGTAGCGTTCTCTACTTGGAGTGCTTCTAGAACAATTGCGATATCATCGGCTAATCGATCATACGTGTAACCAGTCCATGGCTTATCAGATTGTCCATTCCCTCGTATATCCATGGCGATACAGCGAAAGCCATGCTCTGGTAAAACATTGAGTTGATATTGATACATTTGATGATTTAAAGGCCATCCGTGAACGAAGAAAACAGTCTTACTACCTGGACCAGGATTAACGTCTTGCACAAAAATATGCACATCTTTCTCGACAGTAATAAACATAAATTTCCCCCTGTTCTATCAATAGGCTCCATTCTAAAAGCTTTGTTTTACTTTTTAGGCCGTCTATATAAAACATCCTCCATAATATACGTATTAATGATCATAGATTTTATGCTCTGTATATAGTCTAAATATATTGCGTTTTTGGTACGATTTTCCTCAAATGTTCGATTTATCTTTGTTTGTCTATGAAAATCATTTATTATAATAAATGGTATTCTTCGAGATATTATTTTGAAGGGGTGTTGAAGTGAAAGAAAGTTTTCTATCATATAAAGAAGAAGAAAAGAATGCAAAAATCCTTTTATGGGTGTTATATGTCATTGTTATTGTATATCAAATTTTCTATGCAATCGTATTAGAAGAGAAATCAATAATGGATAAGGGATACAACATAATATGGCAAGTTATTTGCGGAGTAGCAATACTGTGCGTGAATATATATTTAATGAAAAAAGAGAAGGCAAACCTTGTTAAATATGCATGGATATTTGCATACATAGCGATAGAAATCGCTAATATATTTGCATATGTTTTTTATAATAAAGCGGCGTTTGATGCGACAAATATAATAGAAATTATTCTCATTTTCTTTGTACCTATATTTTTAAATAAAAAATTCTATGTGTTTTTACTTTCCTCTATTGTAGGAAAATATTTAATTTATTTATTTGTATTAGAGGAAGTAAAAGCATTTATGTTCCTTATTATGTGTACGCTTATGTTAATAGCTGCATATATCATTTTAAATCGATTTTTACAATATCTTTCAGCCGTAAAGGAAAGTATTGCGATTGCTAGCGAATCACAGAAATTAGCAGTAATCGGAAAAATGGCAGCGACGGTTGGACATGAAATTAAAAATCCACTCGCTTCATTAAAAGGATTTACGCAATTACAACGAGAGAAGCATGAAGAGGATCCTATTTATAAACGTATGATTTTTGAAATAGAAAATATGAATAATATGATAAGTGAGTTAATGGAAGTTGCTACATGCAAACCTTCTATTTATAAGAAACATGATGTAGGAAAAATTGTATTACAAGTAATAACAAGTCTTCGCGAAAAAATGAATGAATTAAACGTACAGTTTATTTCTAATGTGGAAGAAAAAACAATAGAAGTTGAATGTGATGAACGAAAAATAAGAGGAGTCTTTTTATATACGATAAAAAATGCTTTAGAGGCAATGGAACAAGGTGGCATATTACATTTGCAATTAGAGAATAAAGGGAAAGAATATGTAATAATCAGCGTAATCGATAATGGTTATGGTATTAAGCAAGAAAACTTAACCCGTGTTACAGAGGCCTTTTATACAACGAAACAAGATAAAATTGGTCTGGGACTTACGGTAGCGAATCGAATTGTCGCCGAGCACCTTGGTGAGCTGCATATTTCAAGTGAAAGAGATACTGGAACGAGAATAGACATCATTCTCCCAAGGGAGTGTGGAAATACTGAAATCCAAGTGGAAGAAAAGCTAGGAGTTACCATATGAATAAAGGCTATATATTTAAAAATGAAGAAATAAAGGCGTTGAAAGTATTTTTAAGTTTATTTTTTATTATATTTTTTGTGTATGATCTTGCCTATGAATTTATCGTACCTTTAATCGCGGGAGAGCAAGAAGGCGTAGGAAAGTTTGAAGATGGTTTAGGTTTATGGCTTTACTTTTTGACGGTAGTATTGTTTTGCATTGGAATATACTTTATGAAATGGAAGAATGTTTTTGTGGTAAAGTATATTATTCTAATTGGCTATAATGTATTAGATTGTATCCATAACATTATGATTTATTATGGTAGCGATGCGGAATTTGACGGTGGAAATATAGTAGAAGTATTTTTTATTTTGTTCGCACCAATCTTTGTGAACAAAAGATATTTCTGGTTAGTTCCAGCGATACTTGTCGGGAAGTACGCTCTTACAGGAATCATTATTCAATCTTCTCTCGTTTTAATCCCAATGGCATTATATAGTGTATTTACTATCATATGTTGGATTATATTTTTGAGGGTTCAGTCTTACGTTCGTACGCTTGAGATGATGGACAAAGAAATAAAACAGACAGAAAAACTAGCAGCTGTTGGAAAAATGGCGACGGTTATTGGTTATAAGATTAGAAGACCTTTAGCAAACTTAAAAAAACTTGTGAATAAACAAGCAGACAAGCATCCAGAGGATAAAATTTATAGTGATATTATGAAACAAGAAGTAGATCGGATCCATATAATTGCTACAGAACTTAGTGGATTTGAGAAATCTAAATCACTAGAATCAGAAACTCATAACATACAAGAAATTATCTCTTATGTTATTCGAGTTATGGAAAAGCCTGCTTTAAAACAAGGAGTCTACATACAAGGTATTTACAGTAAAGACTTACCATCAATTACATGTGATGAAAAACGATTAAAACAGGTCTTTTTTAATTTAATTAAAAATGCAATTGAAGCAATGTCAGTTGGCGGAACAATTACGATTAAAGTTACTGTAAAAGATGGAATCATCATTCAAGTGAAAGATGAGGGATGCGGCATTCCGAAAGATAAAATTCCAAAGTTAAATGAAGCCTTTTATACAACGAAAGAAACAGGAACTGGTCTAGGTTTAGTAGTTACAGAAAAAATTATTAAAGACCACAACGGTAAAATGAATTTTGAAAGTGAAGTTGGGGTTGGAACGACGGTTGAGGTTATGTTACCACTGCATTAAATAGAAAAAACATCACTTCCAAATAAGTGATGTTTTTCTATTTTATCTTGCTATTTGTGGATAGTAAAAATCTCATTTTATCGATAAAGAATGTATGATGTATTTCTAAGATCAAAATGTTTTTTTTTAGTTTTTATTATGGATTTTTCAGTGAAAAATTTAGACTATAAAAATTAATTGTTTTTTTCTAAAAAAACTATTTTCTTTTTTGGGTTTTAATGGTATATTCAAAACACGATAAATAAATACCTATTTTTGGCACACTATTCGAAAGGATAGGTCGCAAAGCTAAGAGTCTAAGGTAATGAAAATTACTATGATAGTCTGGTTGCAG
>NZ_JBXAHS010000002.1:46665-53862 GCF_058795355.1 Bacillus sp. GW823-FHT06A11
AAGGATAGGTCGCAAAGCTAAGAGTCTAAGGTAATGAAAATTACTATGATAGTCTGGTTGCAGTTTGGATTTTCACACATGTTGTGATGTATGAAAATCGAAAAGGCAACCAGGCTTTTTATTTTCTAGGAATACACATTATGATTGTAAATTTAGCTGAGTAATAAATTTAATGTTCGAAATATTCAGTTCATAAGAAGTGAGGGAGGGAAGTACATTGCAAAATCAAATAGGTAAATTTGGGCGTATACTTCTCGCTGGAGGAATATTATTTACGCAAGTTGGTGTGCTAGATTACTCTGCAACGAAAGTTTATGCGGTTACAAACGACGAGCAAGGACGTTTTATCGTTCATATGGATAAACAAGAAATAAAAGTTGATGAAAATGTAGTATTAAAGATTACAAATACAAATAAACAAGATGCTAATATCGAGCTGAAATTATCTAATGAACAGCTGTTCAATGAAGCAGAAACGAAAAAAATGAACGAAAACAATAAAGCGATTCAAAACATTTCAGTAACAGAAGATCACATTGTAAAAATTGAAAAGAATGAACAAAGTAATTTTATCGGTGACGTATATGTAGTCATTCAAATGAAAAAAGCTGGAGAGTACAAATTTGAACCGATAGTGAAGTTTGAAGGGAATGAAAAGAAAATTGAATCTCCTTCTCTACATGTTGTAGAGAAAAAAGAGGCTTTAAATGTAGCCATTTCTGATGAAAATCCAAAGGCTTCAGAGGAAGTTATGAAAAAAGAAATAAGTGAAAAAGTGAAAGTATCGGAAGAAAATAAAAAACAAGAAATAAATTCTACTAATGCTGAAGTTCCAAAAGAAACGAAGACTTTAGCGAAAGAAAAGGTTAATGAAGAACTCGTACCAAAGGAAAATGAATTAAAAGAGAGCAATAGGATAAACGAAAATAATCAGGAATTACCTGCTATTCAAGCTGAGAAGGTATTAAAGAGCCAATCTCTACTAGCTGCTAGTCCTGTTACAAGTATTCTTAAATATCCAAATGTAAAGGTAATAAATAATAGAACAGGTGAAGGGCCTTCTATCTCGGGTAAATATGCTTTTAGATTTGTTTGGAGCCCACAAGTAACATATGAGGTAAAGGGTAGTAGCAATGACAGAACTGGTCAAAGTCAATATACATTTAGAAATTCAAATAGAGAACAGTACGTATTAGTAAAAAAAGCTGGTGAATATCAAGGGAAATGGATTGATGTCCGTATTAATATTCACTCTATGACAGCTTCATCTGTAGATGTTAAAACACCAATAACTAAAGGTGATGCAAAAAACTTTTTACAATTATATGGGAACGGAAGGTCAGGACAAACTTATAATGCTTCCTTTGAATTTTATGAACACGGAACAAGTAAAAAAGTACCATTAACGGCAATGTGGAATTTCAAAAGGATAAATAGTTATAAAAATGTAACGTTACGTAATGATGGTAGTCATTTAACGAATTTATACGTGTATGATACGAGTTCAATTAGGTATCAAGACAAAGGGAATAATAAAATCGAGTTTTCTGGAACAGCAGGTCCAGTAGCTACTCCAGAAGCAGATATGACAATTACATTTGATAATTTAACAGAATTACCGCTAGAAGTTAGATTAAATGCTTCAGGTGTTAATGTATCATACGATCAATTAGCGATTGCACAAATTGAAATTCCAGCTCCAAGTGTAATAGGAGATATTGTGGAAGATAATTCCCGTCAACTTTCTTATAAGGTATATCAAAATATGCCTGCTCAATCGAAAGAGATTCACTATGCGAAATCTTTTGTATTAGAAAGTGAAGTGAATAAGGATTTTACTGTGAATGATGTTTCCATTCAAGATGTGGAGAGTGGAGATGATGTAAGTAGCTTCTTTGATATTAGCAGGACAAACAATAAAGTCACTGCGGTTGCGAAAGTAAATGCGTTAAAAACAGAAGAATTCAACGGGAAAATTTATGAAATGACAATTACAGGTTCTCCTGTAAAAGGTGCTAATGTAATGAAATATTACAAAGATGGTTATCTTGAAATACCGGTGTCAGCTAAAAATTATTTAGATGGCGATAAGAATGGACAAGATAGTAATCGAGATGGAATCGCAAAAATAAGGTATAAAGGTATTCCAACTGGGAAACCAGTCCCACAAAAAGTAGTGCAAGGAACAGATTTAACAAAAATGGATATTTCTAAATTTGTGACAGATTTATCTGTAGATACGAATTTGGATGTAGATAAACCAATATCAGTAGTGAAGTTAATCAATATTCCAGATACCAAAACAATAGGGAATCATACTGTAACGGTTGTAATTGAAACGAAGCAAGGTGTACAAGCGGAGATTCAAGTGCCGGTTACTGTCGTTGATGGGACTTTAAAGTTAGTAGACGTACCAAAAGAAATTACATTTGGAGATTTAACAATTCCATCGAAAACAACGACATACGCACCGAAGACGATTTCAAATCCTTTAAAGGTAACCGATGATCGTGTTAAAAAGCAAAAATGGAGTGTATATGTAAAGGAAATCACACCATTAACTTCAGCGCAAAATGACATATTGACAGGAGCATTGATTTACAAACGAAATGGAAAGGATACACCTTTAAGTACTTCTAGTATAGAAGCATTCTCGTATACTTCTAAAAACGACGAGGAGGTTTCACTAAATTGGAAGGAAAACGAAGGAATTCATTTACAAGTAAAACCAGGGCCGAATGTCAAAGTAAATACTAAATATGCTGGACAGCTAGAATGGACATTAACCGATGCTCCTCTCTAAAAATATATGAAATATATAAATTTTAGAAAGGAGAGAGTAATGAAAAAAATAGTTGGTATTATCGTTTCCACAGTTATATGTGTGCCGTTTCTTATGGCAAATGTAGTAACGGCTACAAGTACGAATTCAAAAGCGGGTATTACATTTTCGAATAGCTATACACCAAATACATCAACTGACCCGACAAAGATAAATACAAAAAAAGAGACAGTTGATAAAAATAAAAATGGAGATAAATATTTACCGAAAACAGGAGGCCAGACACGGGACTTCAAACAATATATAGGATTGTTTTCGATTGTTTTATCTCTATATGTATTCAAAAGAATTAGGGGAAAGCAAGTGTATTCAAAATAAAAAATAGATGAAAACAGAGAAAAGGGGAAGGTACATATGAAACTAGCAAAATTAGCATTAATCGGTGCAGTATCATTAACATCAGTTGCAGCAGTAGGAACTTCAGCATTTGCGGAAGAGAAAGCAAATATGAAATCAAAAACAGATGTAACGTTTATTGAAGATACAAGCACAACAGATCCAAACAATCCAGAAAATCCAAATGAAAAAGTTACACCAGAGAACCCTGGTGACCATGAAATAGGAACAAAAGGTCCATTAAGTATTAACTACGTTTCTAACTTACACTTCGGCGAGCAAGTTATCTCTGGTAATGATCAAACATACTTTGCAAAATTGGATAAAGTGAAACAAGGGAGCAAAACAGTTGAAGTACCTAACTTCGTATCTGTAACAGATAACCGTGGTACAAATGCAGGATGGAAATTGAAAGTAAAGCAAAATGCACAATTTAAAAGTGGTAATAGTGAGTTAACAAATGCAGCTTTAAGCTTAAGTAACCCAGCTGTAAATTCTGTAACTGATGCACAATATGCACCTACAACATTTAAAAATAAAGTAACGCTAGCTCCAGGTGGAGATGCGGTGGAAATTACTACTGCCGCAAAGAATAAAGGTATGGGTGATTGGACGACTGCATTCGGTAAAGGAACAGAACAAGGTAAACAGAGTGTGAGCTTATTCGTACCAGGTACGACAGCGAAAGAAAAAGGTGCGAAATATTCAGCTGAGTTAACTTGGACTTTAGAAGATACACCAAACTAAGCTTATACAAGATTTAAAATTAAGAATGACTGAATTTTAAAAATGATCATAAAGGGGTATAAAACTATGAAACTAGCAAAAGTAGCATTAATTGGAGCGGTAACATTATCATCAGTATCAGTAGGAACGTCTGCATTTGCAGCTGAGAAAGATGGCGGGAAATTAGACTCAAAAGCATTCATTAAATTCGAGAAAAATACAGATAAAATTGATGTTGTTAATCCAGAGAATCCAGATGAAACTGTAGATCCAGTTGATCCAGATAAAAAAGGTACAGATGGTCCACTAAGTATTGATTATGTATCTAACTTCAACTTTAAAACACAAAAAGCATCAGGGAATAACGAAATCTACTTTGCAGAATTAGATAAAGTAAAGAAAAAAGTAGACGGTTCTGTAATTGACGTGCCGAACTACGTTCAAGTAACAGATAATCGTGGTACAAATGCTGGATGGCATTTAACAGTAAAACAAAATGGTCAATTCAAAACTGCAGATGATAAAGCGTTGGATGGTGCGGCATTAACATTAAAAAATTCAGCTTTGAAATCAAATGCAGGTAGCGACGCACCAACAGCAGAACAATCTATCACATTAAATCCAAGTGGTGCAGCATCTGATTTAATCGATGCAAAAGAAAACCAAGGTATGGGTACATGGGTAAATACGTTTGGTAAAGATGCAACAGAAGCGAAACAAAGCGTAGAGTTATCTGTACCAGGTAAAACGAAAAAAGAACAAACACAATACACAACTTCACTAACTTGGGAACTAACAGACGCTCCTATGTAAGTAAGAGGAATTTTAAGATAAAAGAGGAAAATGAGAAGAGATAAGGGAATGGCTTTAACCTTGTCTCTTTCTTGTCTATAAAATGGATATGAAGGGGATTACATAAGAGATGGTAAAAAAACTATTTACTAGCTTACTATTAATTACATTCTTCATGGTAAACGCTTTTTCAGTATATGCAGCTGAAATGAAATTCGCTGTGACAGCAGTTATACCAGAAAATCAAATTGATAAAAATCAAACGTATTTTGATTTGAAAATGCAACCTGGACAAAAGCAAACAATTCAAGTCCAAATGAAAAATGATACGAATAAAGAAGTTGTGGTAGAATCGTTTGCTAATACAGCAATTACGAATAGCAATGGTATTACAGATTATAGTACAGTAGAACCAAAAACGGATTCTACTTTGAAATATCCGTTTTCTAAAATTGCTAAAATGCCAAAAGAAACGAAAGTCCCAGCTAACAGCATAGTGACAGTTGATATAAACCTAGAAATGCCAAGTGAGTCGTTTGATGGTGTTATTTTAGGTGGTTTATACTTTAAAGAAAAAGAAGATGAGAATGCAAAGAAAAAAGATGAAGGTGTGCAAATTGAAAATAAATATGCATACGCAATTGGTGTTGTTTTAAAAGAGACGGATGCTGAAGTAAAACCAGACATGAAATTAAACGAAGTAAAGCCAACACAAATTAACGGGCGTAACGTTGTTACTGCAAATTTACAAAACGTAAAGCCAGCAATGTTAAAAAATTTAAGTGTTGATGCAAAAGTATATAAAGAAAAAGGTAGAGACGTTTTATTTGAAGCGAAAAAAGAAAATTTAAGAATGGCGCCAAACTCAAACTTTGATTATGCTATTAGCTGGGAAAACAAAGCATTTGATCCAGGAACGTACCGAGTAGAAGTGAAAGCCACTGATGGCGATCAAAAATGGGAATGGACGAAGAAATTTACAATTGAAGGAAAGACAGCTGATAAGTTAAATGATACAGCGGTAGAAGCGAAAAAAGACTACACATTATATTACATTATCGGCGGAGTACTACTGTTAATTATATTATTAGTTCTTGTATTCTTCTTAGGTAGACGTTCTAAAAAAGAGGACGATAACGAAAAATAATATATTGATAGTGTAAAAAGAAATTAATGGATGTTTTACTACGAAAAATATATAATGGCTTTGTCTGTTATTTGTTGTAGTTCATTTATATTTCTATTTGTTGACCCGAATCTCGGGTCTTTTTTTATGAAATGAATTGCTATATGTTAGTAATTAGAAAAACAGAATATACAGCACTTGCAGTAATTCCAGGGGTAATATAAAGGGATATAGCATCTCCTCTTGCAACTGGGTTTCCAGTTGTAATGCTAGTCCAAGTTACATTAGCGGGACCTACTGCCGGAGAAGGATTAAATACTTGAATTTGTCCTGCTCCGCTATCCGTTGGTTTAATGGAAAATACCATAGTTCCGGTAATTTTGTCAGTAGTAGTTAAGGTAATAGTAGATAGGATGTAGCTAGAAGAAGGGGTTGTGAGATTTGTTGGGACATTTCTGCAAATATTAATCGTATAAATAGCAGCAGGTAAATTATTTATATTTATAGACGCAGAAAAGCCGACAATACTACCGGCTCCAGCAGTGACATATGGAATAACATTGGAGTCAATTCCAGGAGAACCCGCTATACGTTGAAAACCAGCATTTGTTCCTTGAAAAACAATACTTTTTGCTGAAGCACTATCGGCAGATCCCGTAGGCCCAGTGTTCCCCGTAGGTCCGGTGTTCCCCGTAGGTCCGGTGTTCCCTGTAGGCCCAGTAATGCCGGTAGGCCCAGTGTTCCCTGTAGGCCCAGTAATGCCGGTAGGCCCAGTGTTCCCCGTAGGGCCAGTGATGCCGGAAGGTCCGGTACTACCGGTAGGTCCACTTTCTACTAATACGATATAATCTGGAGATATATTAGGAAACCCTTGAGGTGCATCTTTTTTTACAACATAGCCGCTGCCCGTATAAGTGACAACTTGTCCTTTTTTATAGTTGGGAGCCGCTGCTAGACTGAAGGTGGTAGTACTTTGGAAACCCGCTCCGGAAGGTCCAGCATTACCAGTAGGTCCGGTGTTCCCCGTGGGTCCGGTGTTCCCCGTGGGTCCGGTGTTCCCCGTGGGTCCGGTGTTCCCCGTGGGTCCGGTGTTCCCCGTGGATCCGGTGTTCCCCGTGGGCCCAGTGTTCCCCGTGGGTCCGGTGTTCCCCGTGGGTCCGGTGTTCCCCGTGGGTCCGGTGTTCCCCGTGGGTCCGGTGTTCCCCGTGGGTCCGGTGTTCCCCGTGGGTCCGGTGTTCCCCGTGGGCCCAGTGTTCCCCGTGGGTCCGGTGTTCCCCGTGGGTCCGGTGTTCCCCGTGGGTCCGGTGTTCCCCGTGGGTCCGGTGTTCCCCGTGGGTCCGGTGTTCCCCGTGGGTCCGGTGTTCCCCGTGGGTCC
>NZ_JBXAHS010000002.1:53962-130187 GCF_058795355.1 Bacillus sp. GW823-FHT06A11
GTGGGTCCGGTGTTCCCCGTGGGTCCGGTGTTCCCCGTGGGTCCGGTGTTCCCCGTGGGTCCGGTGTTCCCCGTGGGCCCAGTGTTCCCCGTGGGCCCAGTGTTTCCGTTAGAACCGCTGTTGCGCCTGCCGTCGCAACTAAAATAATTACGTGGGTACATATATGTTCTCCTTTCTATATTTTCAAAATCTAGTTTTTAAAATAGAACTACTATATATATATTATGAATTCTATAATTTTGTGTGGCAGATCGTATTTTGTGTCTAGATTTCAAAAGATAGCGGGAGGAGAATTAAGTAGTGTTAGAGCCACCATTTCTCCTGCGGAAGCAAAATAACATCCACATCAAAATTCTCTTTAAACCAATCATACATCAATGTCTCTTTTACTAAATATTCAGAGGCAGAGTGTGACACGCCAATTAGAGACATATTCGTTTCTTTTACATAATCCATAATGAGCGAGTATTTATGTCGGCCGTAATTATTGTCGATATGGCAATGGATTTCTCCTGTAATATATGCTTCAGCACCTTTTTCTTCTGCTTCCTTCATTAAAGATACAACATCGCCACATCCAGCGATAATTGCGATTTTTTTGATGGAATCATGTCGTTTACCTTCGAAGTCTGTGTAAGGAATCTGGAAGAGTTGTTTTAGATGTTTTTGGAGTGCTTCTGTTGATGTTTCATCTATTTCACAAATAAGGCCAACTGGTTCTTGTTCTGGACCTCCATATGCAAAGTTGTCCACTACAGTAGCATTTAATGCTTTTGCAATTGAAATACTCGTTCCATGTGTTTGATGAAAATCCATTGGTACGTGACATGTATATATAGAAAGTTGTTTTTCCTTTATTCCTTGCAAATATTTTTCAGGAATTGGTATGAAACCGCGGCCTGATCTTCCAATTGGATCACCGCACTCCATTACAAGGGGATGGTGCATAAAGAGTAAATCACCGGGTGTGGATTGTGAAATGAATGTTTCAAGAACGTCATCTGTAGGGAATACAGCTAAAAATACTTTGTTTACATTTTCAGATCCGTGCATCATAAGGCCGTTAAATAAATCTACAAAATTTGCTTCGAAAAATTGTTGCCAAGGAAATTTGATAGGATCATATACGGCTGGGATAAATCGACTAAAGGCGCTATCTTTTCCGTATTTTTCAATTTGAAATAAGTGATCGAGTGATTGCTCTATTTTTTTTAAGGCTGGCATGTTTGATAATCCTCCTTAAGATGATTCTTGCTTTATGAGTTGTTTGTATTCTTCGTAGCAAAATAAGAAGTGGATAGGAAACAAATAAAACCTAGAATCCAGCCAATAGAAGGAGAATAGGGAAGTACATGCTGTAATAGCATTCCGCTAGAAATGAAGAAACTACTAAATAGACCTAATAACATAGGATATCGTTGTAGTTTGAACACAGATAGTAAACATCCTTTCTCCTGCATGAACTACTCATAAAAGCTCGATTGCTGAAACTTTATGACATACATTGTATATTAGTCTTAATTTTCTGTATATAACTTTTAAGAAAAATGGTGATACAATATATAAATGATAAGAGAAGAGAGGATGAAGATTAACATATGTACGTTACTGTAACAGAAGCAGCATATAAAAAGATTATGGATACGATTCCAAGTGAAGCGAAATATATAAAGTTATTTTACGATAATGAGGGTTGCGGTTGTGTTATGAGCGGAATCATCGATTTAGTAGCTGTAGCAGAGAAAGATGAGCGCGATGTGGATATTGAATCAAGCACAATGAATTTTATCGCTGATCGTACAAAGCTTGTATTTATGGACGATAAGTTAACGGTTGATTGGCATGAAGGTGGAGGAACTTTTCAGTTGAAGAGCCCAAGCCAGTTTTATAATCCAAATATGAAATTACACGTTCGAGTATAGTAAAGGAAATGTGAGTCCAAAATGTATTTTGGACTCACATTTTTTTATTTTATAAGTCGCTATTATTGTCGATATATTGAAAAAATCGCCGATATAATTTCATTTACCAAAACGTCCCAATAGTAAAAAGATTTTTTCACATAATGAAATGTACATGTGATTGAATTTTCTGTATAATCTTCTTTGCGGAGGGGATACGCATGAGAAGATGGGGAATTGAGTTATTAATTTTAAGTGTTGTTATTATTTGGGGGATTAACTATACGATTGCAAAGTATGGATTTTTAGAATTTACAGCAATTGAATTTACTGCACTTCGTATGATGGCGGCGGCACCGCTCCTGTTACTTCTTACCTTTTTTATTGAAAAGTCGGTTTATATGGAGCGAAAGGATATACCTAGACTAATCATCGTTAGCGTTGTAGGTATTGTACTGTATCAAACGTTATTTATGGAAACTGTCAAATATACATCCGCTACAAATGCCTCTTTACTCATTTCTATTTCACCTATTTTTACAACTGTATTTGCGATTTTTCTGAAACAAGAAAATTTTTCTTCTCGAAAGTTAATCGGTTCTATGATTGCTTTTGTTGGTGCAGCATTAGTTTTAGTAGCAGGACATTCACTTACTAGTTCTTTTTATGGCAATGGAATTGGACTTATTACATCAATATGCTGGGGGCTTTATCCTGTTTTAGCAGGACCATTAATTAAAAAATATTCAGCATTACGTGTTACAGCATGGTCTGCATTAGTGGGTGCGATTCCGCTATTATTGTTAAGTGGTCCGCATGTGTTTGTCAGGCCATTTCACATTACTCACGGAATGACACTATTTGCTTTACTATATTCTATTTTCTTTGTCACAGTATTTGGTCTAGTAATGTGGTATGTTGGTGTTCAAAAAATTGGGGCGTCACATACGATGGTATATATGTATATAACGCCGCTTGTAGCTGTTTTATTTGCAGCTGTCTGGGCAAATGAATATGTATCGTTTCAACAAATCATCGGTGGAATTATCATTTTTGTCGGTCTATGGTTTGTGAAATCGGAGAAAGTAAAAGTTCATTCTATTGCAGGGGAACCTATATCAAAATAGGAAAACAGATCACCTATGATCTGCTTTCCTATTTTTTTATTTTTGGTAAGAAGATGAGAAATAAGATAGCAGTAATAAGTGGAATTAAGTTTAAAAATGGAATACGGAAGAGTGTAATAAGAATAATACCTGGAAGAAGAACACCGAGGACAGCGTAAAAAATGCTATGGTTTTTCGTGTACCAATACAACGAAAGTCCGATAAGTGCAGGGATAATGAGATGAATGAGAGCCATTAAAAAATAAATCATTAGACGCCCCCTTTATTTGTGTGCTTATTACATCATATCCGTATGTTCATAAATTGATATCATTTTTTTCATAAATGGACGAAAAAAGTTTGAAAAACCGTCACAAAATATGAGAATATAATGTTTGAAATCTTGTATAATATTATTTTCTAAAAGCATTTAAACAACATAAACATACTGTTTATGTTGTTTTTAATTTGAGTGAAATGGATGTAAGGAATATGAATTTGAAAGAAATTTTTTGTTGGATAGATAAGAACGAATGAAGAGAGGTACAGCATGATTAGTATGTCACTAAGATCATTTAAAATCCAATCGTATTATATACTAGGTATTTTGTTACTAGGTTGGATGTTAACACCGTTTTCAGCACACTTTTTAGGCGCTGGAATTGGGCTTATTGTAAGTATGTATTGCGTTTGGCTTCTAGGGAGAAGAATTGAGAAGCTTGGAGATAGTATTGTAAAGAAGACGAAAGCACCGACACTCGGTATGTTTAACCGTTTTGCAGCTGCCATTTTGGGTGCTATTATTATGTACGAAATTGAGCACCACATGGTTATGTGGGCATTTGCAGTAGGGATTATGGGTGGTTATTTCTTAATCGTTGTGAATTTAGGATACTATAGCATGAAAGATGAGAAAGAACTAACAAAGAGCTAAAAGAGATAAAAAGATAAAAGACTTCTTTTTAGATGGAATAGATGATCCAGCCACAAATAGAAGCGGTCAGGGCCTTTTTTAACCCCATACGATGTGAAACTCGAGAGATGTAGCGAGTAGTGATATAATGTATATATTCGAAGCTGTAATTTTATAATCTAGGTCACAGATGAAGAGATTAGCATTTCACTTTATATAAGATATAGAAAGAAGCTTACGTTTTCACGTAAGCTTCTTTTTTATGTAAGTGTGTGTAACCGTTAAGCCGCATTGGGTTTTGTCGGTGAGTACGCGAAACTTTACGGTTACACGACACTTATTCATATGAGTAAAGGGTTATTCCAACAGAAAGTTTTAATTTAAGCGATTGGACCGCCTAAGTTAATGATATCTTCAGAAACGCTTTCGAACTTTTTGAAGTTCTCTTTGAATTCATTTGCAAGCTCGATTGCTTTTGCTTTGTAAGCAGCTTTATCAGCCCAAGTTTGTTCAGGCATTAACACTTCGTCAGGTACACCTGGTACGTGAAGTGGAACTTCAAGACCGAAGATGTCATGTTTAGCTGTTTCAGTTTTTGCAAGTTCGCCGCTTAATGCTGCTTGAATCATTGCACGAGTATAACCTAAGTTCATACGTTTACCAACTCCGTACTCGCCGCCAGTCCAGCCAGTGTTTACTAGGAATACTTTCGCATCGTGTTTCTCGATTTTTTCACCAAGCATTTCAGCGTAGCGAGATGCATCAAGTGGTAAGAATGGTGAACCGAAGCAAGTTGAGAATGTAGCTTGCGGAGATGTAACGCCGCGCTCTGTTCCTGCTAGTTTACTAGTGTAACCACTTAAGAAATGATACATAGCTTGCTCTTTTGATAACTTACTGATTGGAGGCAATACGCCAGATGCATCAGCAGTTAAGAAAATAATTGTATTTGGGTGTCCAGCAACACTTGGCAGTACGATATTGTCGATCGCATGCATAGGGTATGCAGCACGAGTATTTTCTGTTAAAGTAGTATCGTTGTAGTCGGCGATACGCGTTTGGTCATTAATGATAACGTTTTCTAAAACAGATCCAAATTTGATTGCATCGAAAATTTGTGGTTCTTTCTCGTGAGAAAGGTTTACACATTTTGCATAGCAACCGCCTTCAATATTGAATACACCGTTATCAGACCAACCGTGCTCATCATCACCGATTAATTTACGGTTTGGATCAGCAGATAATGTTGTTTTACCTGTTCCAGATAAACCGAAGAATAGTGCTACGTCGCCTTCTTCACCTACGTTTGCAGAGCAATGCATAGAAAGGATATCTTGTTCAGGTAATAAGAAGTTCATAATAGAGAAGATTGATTTTTTCATTTCTCCAGCGTATTCTGTACCACCAATTAGTACGATACGTTTTTCGAATGAAACCATAATGAATGCTTCAGAGTTTGTACCGTCAACAGCTGGATCAGCTTTGAAATTCGGTGCAGAAACAATTGTGAACTCTGATTCATGAGTTGTTAATTCTTCTTCAGTTGGACGAATGAATAATTGATGTACAAATAAATTGTGCCATGCATATTCGTTAATAACTTGAATTGGTAGGCGGTAATTGCGGTCAGCGCCTGCAAATCCTTTGAAGACGAATAACTCTTCTTTTTCTTTTAAGTATTCTAAAACTTTAGTATATAATTTATTAAAATGTTCTTCAGAAATCGGTTGGTTCACAGCTCCCCAAGCAATTTTGTCAGCAACCGATGCTTCTTTCACAATAAATTTATCTTTAGGAGAACGTCCTGTATATTTTCCAGTTGAAGCAGAAACGGCACCAGTCGAAGTTAATTTCCCTTCATTTCGCATTAATACTTTTTCCACTAATTGCGGAACACTTAGTTGAATCTGTGCATTGCTTCCGTTCAATAATTCGTGTAAACCAATTTGGACATTCACAGTACTCATATTTATATACCATCCTTTTCATTTAATGAAATATTTCTCGTAATCCCCAACAAGAGTATAACACAATTATATAAATAATGTATACTATTTATTTCTTTTTGTTTGTGTGAATGTATTATTTCCCTATTAATATTTCATTTCAGGCGTATTGAGAAAAACTTTCAGGAAAATGTGAATATTAATTGACAAATGAATATCATTTCTTTAGTATAGGTTGGGACGGATACTCTCTTATCCCGAGCTGGCGGAGGGACAGGCCCGATGAAGCCCAGCAACCTCACTTGTATTGATAAATGCAGGTGAATAGGTGCTAAAACCTGTGCGAGGCTACAGGTCTCGAACGATAAGAGCGAAGGGCAAAAAGCAGTATGCAAGTAGCAAATTAAACCTTTCCTCTATGTAAAGTAGGAAAGGTTTTTCTGTATGCTTGTGTGGGAGAATAAATGTATGTCGCAGTTTGTGGCAAATTAAGGATGAGTTCCGTACAATATATACAATTACTGTAGGGAGGTTTACCACATGACAAAAAAACGTCATCTGTTCACATCTGAGTCTGTAACTGAAGGACATCCAGATAAAATTTGTGACCAAATTTCTGATTCAATTTTAGATGCGATCTTATCAAAAGACGCAAATGCACGTGTAGCTTGTGAAACAACTGTAACAACTGGTTTAGTATTGGTAGCGGGGGAAATTACGACTTCTACTTACGTAGATATTCCAAAAATCGTTCGTGAAACAATTCAAGGCATTGGTTACACACGCGCAAAATACGGATTCGATGCAGAAACTTGTGCTGTTTTAACATCTATCGATGAGCAGTCTGCTGACATCGCTATGGGTGTTGACCAAGCGCTAGAAGCACGCGAAGGTCAAATGACTGACGCTGAGATTGAGGCAATTGGTGCAGGAGACCAAGGTTTAATGTTTGGTTTCGCATGTAATGAAACACAAGAGTTAATGCCACTTCCAATCTCGCTTGCTCACAAATTAGCTCGCCGTTTAACTGAAGTACGTAAAGATGATACATTATCATACTTACGTCCAGATGGAAAAACGCAAGTTACAGTTGAGTATGATGAAAATGGTAAACCAGTACGTGTTGATACTATCGTAATTTCTACACAACATCACCCAGATGTTACATGGGAAGAAATCGATCGCGACTTAAAAGAGCACGTAATTAAAGCTGTAGTACCAGCAGAATTAATGGATGGAGAAACGAAATTCTTCATTAATCCAACTGGCCGCTTCGTAATTGGTGGACCACAAGGTGATGCTGGTTTAACAGGACGTAAAATCATCGTTGATACTTACGGTGGATACGCTCGCCATGGCGGCGGTGCATTCTCTGGTAAAGATGCAACAAAAGTTGACCGTTCTGCAGCATATGCAGCTCGTTATGTTGCGAAAAACATCGTAGCAGCTGGTCTTGCTGACAAAGCAGAAGTACAACTTGCATACGCAATCGGTGTAGCACAACCAGTATCAATTTCAGTTGATACATTCGGCACAGGTAAAGTATCTGAAGACGTACTAGTAGAACTAGTTCGTAACAACTTCGATCTTCGCCCAGCTGGTATTATTAAAATGCTAGACTTACGTCGCCCAATTTACAAACAAACAGCAGCTTACGGCCACTTCGGACGTACTGATGTAGATCTTTCATGGGAACGTACAGACAAAGCTGCAGCTTTAAAAGAGCAAGCTGGTCTATAATATATGAAAAAAAGCTTTGCGCGGTGAGCGCAAAGCTTTTTTTATTTCGTTTTACTTACAATTTGAATGCATGATTTGCAATATACTTCGCCTTCTAGCTCAATATACTTTTTCGTATTAGTCATGCCACTTGCTGGAAAAGGCATATGAATCCATGCCTTTTCATACGTTTGTATTTCCTTTTACATGATTTACAAAGGGTGGATTTCTTCTGGAAGATATGCAATCAACCTTTCATTTGACGTGCTTTACCTGCGCAAAAGGCACTGCTTAGTAAAAATAGTGTCGCGAATATAATGCTTACTAATGTAGCGTATGGAATTGCACCTTTTAAGGAAAAGCCGACAGTGATTGAAGCGATGAATAAGAGGATGAATGTTGTTGTTAATTTTTTATAAAGTTCCATACTATGTAGACCTCCAATTTATTTTTTAGTACAAGTTTTAAAATTGAATTCTATTATGTAGAAAATATAAAGAGTAACTAAAGATATGTAGTCTAGGAGTATAAGAAAGTGCAGTTTCCTTTTTGTGGGTTAGTATACTTATATTGTATCATGGCGCATGATTGGCTTCATACATAATTGTGTAAAGATATGTATGATAAAATGAAGAAAAGTCTTTAAGAAAGGAAAGATAAAAAATGAGTGTAACTGAACATAAAAAACAAGCTCCAAAAGAAGTGCGTTGCAAGATTGTTACGATTTCCGATACACGTACGGAAGAAACGGATAAGAGCGGACAACTATTACATGAATTGTTAAAAGAAGCGGGCCATACAGTAACCTCTTATGAAATTGTAAAAGATGATAAAGAAAGTATTCAGCAAGCAGTGTTAGCTGGTTATCATAAGGAAGATGTAGATGTTGTATTAACAAATGGCGGTACTGGTATTACGAAGCGTGATGTAACAATTGAAGCAGTGTCAGCTCTATTAGATAAAGAGATTGTCGGGTTTGGTGAGTTGTTCCGCATGATTAGTTATTTAGAAGATATCGGGAGCAGCGCAATGTTAAGTAGAGCGATTGGGGGTACAATTGGGCGCAAAGTAGTTTTCTCGATGCCAGGATCGAGCGGGGCGGTTCGCCTTGCGATGAATAAATTAATTTTACCGGAATTAGGCCATATTACATTTGAGCTACATCGCCAATGAGTAGGTGGGCTGGAATTGTATTAGCGGGCGGTATGTCGAGTAGATTTGGTGAGCCGAAAGCGTTAGCGAGCTGGCAAGGTAGTACTTTTATTGAGCATATTTTGAAAGAGATGACAAGTGCGCTCCAAGAAGTTGTAGTCATTAGTCATTCTGATATAAAAGAGCGAGTAGAGCAATTCGTACAAGTTCCTGTTATAGAAGATATCCCGCACTATAAAGGGAATGGACCGCTGGCCGGTATTGTATCAGGAATGGAATACATAGAAGCAGATTGGTATGCTATTATGCCTTGCGATGCGCCAAATGTTTCGCATGAATGGTTTACCATTTTACTGGAGCAAACGAGCAATGAATATGATGCAGTTGTACCTATTATTAATGGAAGAAAACAGCCGCTGCTTGCAGCGTATCATAACCGTGTGAAAGAAAAGATTTATGCTTTACTTCAGGAAGAGAAAAGAAGTATGGGGCAGCTTTTATCACAATGTAATGTGAAGTATGTTGCTGGAGAAGATGTACAAGCGAATACAGATTGGTTTATAAATGTAAATACAAAAGAAGAATATGTGCAGGCTCAAAAAGACCTTTCAAATGAATGAAAGGTTTTTTGATATACAGAATTGGGGAACAATTGCTGTATAAAGGTATGTGAGTAAGTTGATTTTAAGGGGAATTCTTAAAATCATTATACAGCAAAAACACTGTATAACCATATATTAATTTTTATGGGTTTTTATTACAAGTCTGTTTAGTTATGTTTATTTTTGCTATAATGAATATGGAAATAAATGATATTTCACCTTATGTATCATTCATTCAACTAAAATTTACAAGTGTGTAATAAACTCCCTTCGTTTTTTGAAGGGAGTTTTTCTGTTCAAGCAAGTAACTCTGATGCGGTATGCTGAAGGACTTCTTCATACTGGTTAAGTAAGCCGCGAAAGATCTCATCCCAGCTTTTTGATTTTGCAAAAGATGAAGCTGCTATTCCCATCTGCTCAAGTTTTTCTTCATTTTGCAATAAAGAATAAATGGATGATAGAAATGCATCCTCATTTTTAGGGGGACAAAGAATTCCCGTTTTTCCATCTGTAATAATATTTTTAACCCCGCCACTATTTGCACCAATGACAGGTGTGCCACATGCGAGTGATTCAAGTACGACATTTCCGAATGTTTCAGTAGCTGATGGAAATACCATTATGTTAGAACAAGCATATGCTTCAGCTAAATCTGCACTTTGTAAATAGCCAGTAAAAGTGACATTTGTTTGTGGAACAGCTTCACGCAAATTTGTTGCTAGAGGTCCGTCTCCTGCGATGAGCCAATGAATGTCGTTTCGAGTATGCGATGTTTTAACGATAAGGTTTTGCAACGTATCAATATCTTTTTCAGGAGCAATTCGTCCTACATAGGAAAGAACGTACTTCGCTGTAATATTATATTTTTTTCGGAATAGGTCTGTATTGTAAGCTGGATGAAAGAGTGTGCAATCTACACCACGTCCCCAAATGGAGAGGGCCTGAAAGCCTTTATTTTTTAATTGATGTAATGTTTCAGGGGAGGGAACGAAATTTTTTTGCATATGACTATGAAACCATTTTAAATAGTTCCAAAGCATATTGGAGAGAAATTCAATTTTGTAATAGCGTAAATACGCATCGAAATCAGTATGATAAGAACCGACAACTGGGATGTTTAACTTTTTGGCGTAATACAGTCCACAAAGTCCCATGTTGAAAGGTGTGGCAATGTGAATAATGTCAGGTTTAAAGGAATGAAGTTCCCGTTTAATACGCGGAGTAGGAAAAGAAAAGCGACATTCTGGATATAATATTGTTAACGGGATACTTCTCATCTTGTTCACATTAGCCACGAAATTATCTTCAGCTGTATGTTGAGGGGCGAAAACAGAATAGGCGATCTGTTCTTTTTGAAAGTAACTTGTTAATCGTTCTAACGTTTTCGCAACCCCGTTAACTTGTGGCGTAAAAGTATCGGTAAAAATGGCGACTCTCATCATATCACTCCTTTATGTGAAAAGTGGGATGAATTGATAAAAAGAGATGATGCCAGAGCAAGTGCCAAGGCACATGCCGACGAATACATCTGACGGATAGTGAAGCCCTAAATAAATACGAGAAATACCGACGCATAATGCTAACGGTAATAGGAAAGCAAGTAAGCTTGGATTATAGCAAATAAATGGAATGAAGACAGAGAAAACGGCTGTTGTATGACCAGACGGGAAAGAGTGGTCTTTTAATGGATGGACTGGATATTTCGCATCCTGAATTGTTAAATACGGACGTTTTCGTGGATACCACCTTTTTAATATTTGTACAGGAATATGGCTAATTGCTAAAGAAATAGCAGCAGCGATTGCCGCTTGGTGTAAAGTCCCTTTTGCAAAAATTAAAAAGAAAAGTGTAAGTGCAATGGAGAAAGTAGCACCACCGATATGGGTTATATTGCTGAAAAAGATATTTAATGTTTTTTGATCAAAGTAGCGATTAATTCCTTTAAAAATGTAACATTCTATTTTATATAATCCACTGACCTTCATGAAAATTCTCCTCCCTCGTTTACATATATATGGAGATATTAGCTTTTATTTTAATAAGATTTTGTTGAGGGAGTAATAATGTTTTGTAAAGAAAAAGTTAGTTTTTATATAAAAAAAGCTGCCAGTATTATGGCAGCAGTAAAATCATTTTTGTAGTGATTTATAATATTGACCTTTTTCAACATACTGCGTACGAATACGCTCCATATCTTTACGGTCTTCTTCTGTTAATTCACGAATGACTTTCGCGGGACGACCGAAAGCTAACGTGTTTGGTGGAATTTTCTTTCCTTGTGAAACGAGGCTTCCAGCGCCGATAAAAGCTCCTTCACCAATTTCAGCACCATCTAATATAATGGATCCCATTCCAATTAAAGCATCCTTTTTAATATGACAGCTATGTAAAATAACTTGATGCCCAACTGTAACATCATCTTCTAAAATAAGAGGATATTGAGGGCTTTGGTGGAGTGTACATTGGTCTTGTACATTTACTCGGTCTCCAATGATTGTTGGTGACACATCACCACGGATGACCGTATTAAACCAAATACTTGATTCCTCGCCAACGGAAACATCGCCTGTAATCGTAACATAGTCAGCGATAAAAGCACTACTCGCAATTTTCGGATTTTTTTCTTTGTAAGGATATATCATGTAAAGTCTTCCTTTCCTAGAGACTAGTTTTAGTGTATCAAATTATGAGAAAGAGTGAAATGGAGGAGGTCCGTATGTGGAATTATGAAGCAGAGGAAGCGAAAGCTGTCATTGTTATTGTGCACGGCGCAATGGAATATCACGGACGTTACGAAGCCGTTGCGGAAATGTGGAATCATATCGGCTACCACGTCGTGATGGGGGACCTTCCGTCACATGGAACGACTTCAAGAAATAGAGGACATATTGATTCATTTGATGAATACATAGAGGAAGTTAAATTATGGGTGAAAGAAGCAAGAAAGTATAGATTACCTATTTTTCTATTCGGTCATAGTATGGGTGGTCTTATTGTCATTCGTATGATGCAAGAAACGAAGAGAGAAGATGTCGAGGGTATTATTTTGAGTTCGCCTTGTTTAGGGGTAGTGACTGGACCCTCTGCTCCGCTTCAATTTGCTTCAAAAATATTAAATGTTGTGGCTCCAAAATTGCAATTTGCAACGAATCTTACGGTGGAAATGTCAACACGTAACCATGAAGTGAGAGATGCAATGGAGAATGATTCTTTGTTCTTGCGCAAAGTATCAGTACGTTGGTATAGTGAATTGATTAAGTCTATCGAAATTGCTCATAAAAAAATAGATGATTTTCCAGATGTTCCGCTCTTGCTAATGCAAGCATGTGAGGATAAACTTGTAGATAAAACACGTGTCCGCATGTGGTTTGATAATGTTAAAATAGGTGATAAGGCATATAAAGAATGGCCGAATTGTTATCACGAGTTATTAAATGAGTATGAGCGTGATGAAATTTTGAATTATATTCAGTCATTTACTGAAATACATGTCAATAATATAGTAAAAACAAACAAATAAATCATTATTTGTACATTTAATAGAGGAGATGAAGGAAGAAGTGAACGTACCGAGTAATCCCATAACGCTCATGGCGAAAGTATACCGTGATGTGTTTCCGGTTGTACACCATGAGCTAGCGATGTGGAAAGAGCGTGCCTACCATATTCCGAATGATGAGCTTCATAGTCAGGCAATCGCAAGTATTGAGCATAAAACGTTTCATTGTGAGGGTGGTGGCATTTTATCGCTGCTAGCAAATGAACACCGAGAGGAATGTATTCGTTTTATCGTAGCGTATCAAACAATCAGTGACTATTTAGATAATTTATGTGATCGCAGTACATCACTTGATCCAAATGATTTTGCCGCGCTACATGAATCAATGTTAATGGCACTATCACCTGAAGTGGAAGGTGGCGGTAATTATTATCGTTACCGTGATGATCAAGATGATGGTGGTTATTTAGATGAACTTGTTGAAACGTGCCAAGATGTTTTAAAGAAAACGAAGCACTATGACAAAATCGCTCCTGTTCTCCATGAACTTGCTTGTTATTATTGTGATTTACAAATTCATAAACACGTGAAGTTAGAAGAGAGAGAACCGCGCCTGAAAACATGGTTTGAAGCACATAAAGAAAACTTACCTGAGATGAGCTGGTTTGAATTTTCAGCATGTGCCGGTTCTACGCTTGGAATTTTCTGCCTTGTAGCATATGCATTTCATGATGAATTACATGATGAAGATATTGCGAAAATTAGACAAGGATACTTTCCTTACGTACAAGGACTTCATATCTTACTTGATTATTTCATCGATCAAGAAGAAGACCGCATAGGCGGAGATTTGAATTTCTGTAGTTATTATGAAAACGAGCAAGCTATATTAGATCGTATGAAACACTTTGTAGAAGAAGCAGAGAAGAGCATTGGTGATTTGCCTCATGCGAAGTTTCATCGTCTTATAAGCCGAGGATTACTTGGTATTTATTTATCAGATCAAAAAGTATCAGCACAAAAGAATATGCACAAAATGGCACGGCGCATTGTAAAGTACGGAGGCCTCACTTCAAGATTCTTCTATTGGAACGGGAAGATGTACCGAAAGAAAATGGCGCAGTGATGAAGAAAACCACTCATGTAGAGTGGTTTTCTTTTTATTATGATCGTATTTTTGAAAATACATATATGAGAAGTTCAATCGCAAAAATAACTAAAACAGATAGTCCGAATAAAGGCATGACAGCGCCTAATATAACCATCATGATAAAGAAAACGAGTACGCTTTTCTTATCTCTTTGCTTTGGAGGTGCTGCTAATTTTCCTTTTGGCTTTCTTGCTAACCACATTTTTACTCCGTAATAAATAAGAAGTAATAGAGATAATGTCGTTAGTAAGCATAATATTTTATTTGGCCATCCGAATAAATGTCCTTCGTGAAGTGGGATACCGTAAGTGAACCATTGTGCAAGTAATCCATAATCACGATAGTCCGTTTTTGAAATGAGTTCCCCGCTATATTGATCAAAGTAAGCTGTTATCTCTTCACTTGGTGCAACATGCATCCCTGTAATACCAGAACCGCTCGATTTCGAAACAGTGAATACACCTTTCGGATCAGCTGGTAGTGAAATAACATATGGCTTCTTTATTTCAATTCCTTTTTGTAATTCATCGACAGAAATTGCTTTCGGTTCATTTGAATTCGATTCAGGAGGAGCTTCTTTTCTTGTTGCCCACGGCAATTCTTTTACCTTTGATTCAGGCGGTGCCATGTACAATTTTGGATATCCGAGTGATTCATTAGAAGATGCAATTTTATAAATTTGGTTCCCCATAAATCCTGACCATGGCAATCCAGATGCGATTAGCAGAAAGAGAGGAATTGTAAATATAATACCGATAATAGAATGACGTCTTTTTGCCTTTTCTCGCTTATTGGATGATGGTGTGTTTTTGAATTGGCGTATACTCATGTACAATCCGGTTACAATTAAAAAGATTGTCCAGCATGCTGCAAGTTCTACAGTATAGTTGACGACAGTGCCACCAACTAAAAGAGAACTATGTAATTCCCTCATTATATTGGCAAACGTTTCACTTGCGTTTTGATCCCCAACAATTTGATTATTACTATCTAAATACACATATTTTTGTTGCCCAGTATACTCATTTGCAATCGTAAGTCTCGTATTATAATCCCCATTAAACTCACTAATTTTCGCCACGCTATAATGTGGATATTTTTTCTCTGTTAAGGAAATAGAATCAGCCATCGAAATAGATTCTGTTTGAGCGCTCTTTCCAAAATATAAATCTTTATAGATGAAATCTTCAACTTCCTCCCGAAATAAATACCCAATTCCGCTCAGTGACAAAGTAATAAGAAGCGGCGTAATAAAAAGTCCAGCATAAAAATGCCAACGCCAAAAAATGTAATGAAGCGAACGATTTTGTTTCATACTTTCAGTTCCCCTAACCTTCCCTATATGAATAACTACTTATTTAATATAGCGAGATTAAGTGTGATTACTTTGAAAGAATTGTGAAGAAAGTTAAAAGTTTTTAGGGTTTTCAACGTTTATAAATGTTTCTTCTTATTTGATAAATACATTTCAACAACCGCTTCAGCAAGATATTGAGAGGAATCAACAAAATCCTCATTCGCCACCACATTCAAATCGGTACACGCGATAATTGCAGTATCTACTTCATCTCTCAGTTGTAAAACGAGCGCATTCCACAATTCGCGAGCTTCTTCAATCTCTCCAGATTTAATGCAAGTAATAATTTGATTAATGCTTTCCTGCCATTTTTCATGATGAATGTATTTTATATTACGCTTTGCAATCCCATCTTGGTAAATCCTAGCTTGAACAGTTGCTTCTGTTGCGAGAAGAGCGACTCTTTTTGTATTTTCAGGAATTGCTTGTAACGTTTCATCGACTATATTTAAAATCGGGATAGAAAGCGAACGCTGTAATTCTTCAAAATAAAGATGCGCCGTATTACACGGCATAGCAATAAAGCTTGCGCCAGTACTTTCAAGTTTTTGTGCTCCGTCAATAATTGCTTTTTTCATCGCTTCGTGATCAATAGGGCGATCCATGTAAAACGGTGTTGGGCACGAGTAAATCATCATATGAGGAAAGTCCATATCATACTTTGCTCCGTATATTGTTTGGCACCTTGCTACAACTGTATCGACGAATGGTCCAGTTGATTTTGGACCCATTCCTGCTAGTATTCCGATCATTGTTTAGTCCCCTTTAATATGTAATTAAAAACGTTTTTTGCGAACGATAAAAAGAAATAAAGTAAGTAATAAAAATGAATATACGATAGCCCAAGCTGTGAGCCATAGCGTGTGAGTAAGTATATTAAATTTATATTGGCCAAGCATTAGAAAGCTTTCGATAGGTGGTAAAAACCATAGTAACTCTTTTTTAAACCGGATGGAGGCAATCGTTATAAGTAATATAAATGTCAGGCTAAGCCAAGCTGTGCTTGCTTTTGGAATAATATTTCTAGTAAATAAAGTTGCAATTGAAATTCCTAGTATAGAGAAAGACATGTGAGCGAGAAATCCGACTAAAAATAAAGAAACAGTCATTTTTTCATTAAACATTTGCAAAATAATTGGATAGATTACGGATATAAAAGATAATACAGTACAAATGAGAAGAGCTGTAATATATTTACCAACGTATAATGCGGAAATATTATTTGTGTGAGAAATAGTAATTTGTTCTTGTACAGGGTCTTCAGTATGAAAAATTGTGACCGTAATCCAGGCAGATAATAAATAAAGCGCGAGAGCTGTTTCTAAATATGTCGGTACAATAGGAGTCGGTTTATATGTATATACAAAAAGCAAGCTCACAAAGTACATCGCAATAGGAGGGACATACTTATACGATTTTGTATAGTCGAGAAAATGGTAACGAATAAGCGCAAACATAATAAACCTTCTTTCGATTTAAAAGTTAGGTTGTAGCAGTGTGATAGATGCTTTTTTATGTAATAAAAACTGAAGTATTTCGTTTGTATATTCTTTTTCGATTTGTAATTGAATAAGATTTTGATTTGCATTGTGTGCAACGTGTATAAAACCGGATTGCTTTTGTAGTTCTATTGCTGAAAATGTGTCGTGAACGATTGCCTCAATATAGACCTGTTCTGCTACTTTTTGTGCAGAGGTATTTTCTGCAATTGTATGATTTGCTAACGTCACAATTCTATCGGCGAAGTTTTCTAATAGTTGTTTTTCGTGACATGTGAAGAGTATAGATATACCTTGTTGTTTTAATGAGAGTAAAATATGTTCTAATTCTTGCTGAGAGTTAGGATCGAGCCCAGAAAGCGGTTCATCTAAAATTAATAAATGGACGTCTGTAAGTAATGCTTGCATAATACTAGTTTTTTGTTTCATACCTTTTGAAAAGTTTCGTACAACAGAATGTCTTGCATGCTGTAAATGAAAAGATTCAAGAAGCATCGGGATTTTATCTTTTAAATATTTGGTTGATAAACCGTGAATGTGGCCGAGATGATATAAATAATCCTCTAATGTAAAACGAATCCCTTCAGGAAAATGTTCAGGTACATAGCCAATTTGTATATGTTCTTTTCTTTGAAGTGCCCCTGCCGTAGGTGAAACAAATCCTGCAATTATTTTGAGTAGAGTACTTTTTCCCGTCCCGTTTCCGCCAACAATGGCGAGTGCTTCTCCTTCTGGAAGGGATAAATCAATATTGTCTAGTATAAGTGATTTGCCGTACTTCTTTTGAATTCCCCGTAGTTCTACTAGCAAAGTTCTATCCTTCTTTCTTTAAATAGTCTATATATCCATTATATAGGAGAATAAAAAAAGACGTGCAGTGAATGCACGTCTTTTTTTGTTATGTTTTGTCGAACAATCGATATATCCCGAGTTACGATAGATATAATTGAAAAATCGTCGATATATTATCGCTTCTCAATCGCCACAATAAATGGCGGGTTATTTTGTTGATTAATGAAGCCGTATCGCAGTACGTGTGCTTGTTTTTGGTCTAGTTCTTCAGCAAATGTAAGCACAGCGTCGCGTTCTACTTGTCCTTCTGGGTGTCCGTGGTAAATAACAAGGACGATGATACCTTCAGGTGCCATTACTTCTAATAATTGTTCGATCGCTGAGATTGTTGAGTTCGGTTTTGTAACGATATGCTTGTCTCCGCCTGGAAGGTAACCTAAGTTGAAAATTGCACCTGTTACTTTTCCTTTTGCGTCTTCCGGTAATACGGATAGAAGTGTATCGTGACTATCGTGAACTAAAACAGTACGTTCGAAAAGTTCTTTTTCTTTTAGACGAGTTGTTGAGCTTTCAATTGCCCCTTTTTGAATATCAAATCCAAATACTTTTCCGTTATCTCCAACGATTTCAGCTAGGAAGCAAGTGTCATGGCCGTTTCCTAAAGTTGCATCTACAGCGTAATCGCCTTCTTTTACTGCCGTTTGCAAGAGAGTACGAGCAAACGGTAATACACGTTCTAATTTCATTTTTGTTTCTCCTCATTTGCATATTTTCCTTGCCAGCTTCCGCGGCGTACAAATTCTGCATCGATGGAATTTAATACTTCCCATTTATTTAAGCTCCACATTGGGCCAATCATTAAATCAGGTGGACCGTCACCTGTGATACGGTGCACAATTACGTCTTCTGGAATAATTTCAAGTTGGTCAACAACGAGGCTTACGTAATCCTCAAGAGAAAGGAATTCGAGTTGTCCTTTTTCATATTGCTTCACCATTGGCGTTCCTTTTAATAAATGAAGTAAGTGGATTTTAATTCCTTGTACGTCAAGCTTCGCTACTTCACGTGCTGTTTCCATCATCATGTCGTAATCTTCAAGAGGAAGACCGTTAATAATATGAGAGCAAACTCGAATGCCATGCTTACGTAATTTATTTACACCTTCCACATAAGACGGATAATCGTGAGCGCGATTAATAAGATTTGCAGTACGTTCATGAACGGTCTGTAGTCCGAGTTCAACCCAAAGGTACGTGCGTTTATTTAAGTCCGCTAAATATTCAACAATATCGTCTGGTAAACAATCTGGACGAGTTGCGATAGAAAGACCGACAACGTCTTTTTCTGATAGAAGCGGTTCGAATTTTTCTTTTAACACTTCAAGTGGTGCATGTGTATTTGTGTACGCCTGGAAATAAGCGATACATTTTCCATCTTTCCACTTTGAGCGCATTTTTTCTTTCATTTCATGATATTGCGTTATAACATCGTCGCGGCGATCGCCAGCGAAGTCACCAGATCCAGCAGCACTGCAAAATATACAACCGCCATAAGCAACTGTACCGTCACGGTTCGGGCAATCGAAGCCAGCATCTAATGAAACTTTAAAAATTTTTTCACCATATTCATTTCGTAAATGATAATTCCATGTATGATAACGTTTATTGTCGTTTGTATATGGAAAAGGGTTTTGAACCTTCATTACTTTCCCTCCTAAGCCGAGTCAAAATAACACAAAATCCATTATAACATACTCATAAGGTTCATAAGGAAGGGACACACTAAAGGGGAATTGAAGCAAGGAGGGACAATTATGGCAGAGCGTCAATCACTTGAATCGTATATTACACAAGCGGAACAAGCGGTGGAATATGCGAAAGAACAATTAGACCAAGGTATGAGACAAGAGCATTATAATACGATGGAGTATTCGGATGCGCAGTTACAATTAGAACAAGCGTATAACGATTTACAAACGATGCAACAACATGCGAATGATGAGCAACGTGAGCAATTAAATAGAGCACGTATGGCAATTCGCCAATTGCAACATCAAATGATTATTACACCGCACTAATAAGGAGTGAATGTAATGGCGAAACGTTCAGATCAAAATAACCCAGAGCAAAAAACACAAAATGGACATAACGCTGAGTTTTCGAATGAACTTGATCCGATTGTTCAAGTAAAACAGCGTAATAGTAAAAAAGGACAACCTCAAAAATCAAAACAATCAGAGTAAACCAGGTCGAAATATGACCTGGTTTTATTTTGCTATATGACAATAATGTAAGATTTATGTAAGGTTTGTCGATAGTTGTGAGCAGCTTTCTCCAGTAGAGTAAGGAAGGATTAAATTTTATACAAGGAGTTGCTTTATGGGGAACAATATTACAAACAAGCGAATTGATGAGTTAGATTACATTCGTGGCTTTGCACTACTGGGAATTATTTTAGTAAATATTCTCGCATTACTTAACATTAAAATTCCAGATCCTAATACAGTGGATGCTAGCTATCAAAGATTTTTATACTTATTTGTAGAAGGTCGTTTCTTCTCAATCTTCTCATTCTTATTTGGAGTGGGATTCTATATCTTTATTTCAAGAGCGATTGCGAAAGGGAAAAATGGCTATGTTTTATTTTTACGTCGCTTAGTAGCATTATTTATTTTTGGTTTAATTCATCAAATGTTTCAGCCTGGAGAAGCACTAGCGTTATACGCAATTTGTGGGTTAATCGTTTTACCGTTTTATAAAGCGAAAAAAGAAGTGAATGTAGTAATTGGTCTTATTCTTACGATAGCTTTTAGTATTATGGCAGCTAAGGAATTATTACCATTAGGGTTAATTTTATTAGGTCTTGCTGCGGGGCAGTATAAAGTATTTGAAAATCTTTCAGCAAAAATTAAACAAGTCGCTATTTTTACAGGAATTATGTTTGTTTTAAGTGTTGTCGCGTTATGGTATCAATATGGACACGTTCCTCCCGAACCATTTGTAAATATGATGCTCATGAATGAGGATGGAACAGTGGACGCTGCAGGTCAATTCTTAAAAATTGGCATTACAGTTGGACCAATTATTTCAGCTTTCTATGTAGGAGCATTAATTTTATTACTTCAGTTAAAACCAGTTCAAACATTATTAGCACCATTGAAATACTACGGTCGTATGGCTTTAACAAATTATATCGGACAAACTGCAATGATTTTAATCGCAGGAAGTGTATTTAACTTTGCAGGAAATTTAACTTATATGCAGACGTTATATGTATGTATTGCAATTTACGCAATTCAAATTGTATGTAGCGTAATTTGGATGAAAATCTTTAAAATGGGTCCATTAGAATGGATTTGGCGTGTTATTACGTACTGGACGGTAACACCTTTAAAGAAATAAAGAGAGAAGTGGGCTGTTCCTTTTGTGGAGCAGCCCATTTTTTATTTTCAGCTTTTGTAGTTGCGCCGATATAATTTCATTTACCGATTCAATATGTCACTAATATTTAAAGTAGTAAAAGCCAAACTTACAAGCACACCTTTTTTATATTACAAAAGTGTAAGGTAAATGTAATGTTAACAAATAGCAGTTCACTTCTAAAAAGCGCAAAATAGGTAATGGAAAAACAAGCGTAGGAGGATATATATGACGAAACCAGTTGTAGACGTGAAAAACGTTCAAAAAGTGTACGGTAAAAAAGGTGAGAACCAATCACACGCGTTAAAGGGTGTTTCATTCTCAATTCAAGAGGGTGAGTTTGTTGGAATTATGGGACCATCTGGTTCTGGTAAAACGACATTATTAAATGTAATTTCAACGTTAGATAAGGCAACGGGCGGCGTTGTTGAAATTGCGGGAACGGATATTACGAAAATGAAGCAAGGTGAGCTTTCAGATTTCCGTTCGCAAAAATTAGGATTTATCTTCCAAGATTTTAACTTATTAGAGAACTTATCTATTTATGAAAACATTGCACTTCCACTTTCTCTTCAAGGTGTCGCATCACGTAATATTGGACCGAAAGTAGAAAAAGTAGCGGATATGTTAGGGATTACAGAAATACTTCAAAAGTATCCATCTGAAGTATCTGGTGGACAGAAACAACGTTCAGCAGCAGCGCGTGCACTTGTGCATGAGCCGGCAATTATTTTAGGGGACGAGCCAACAGGAGCGCTTGATTCTAAAAATGCAACGAGTTTACTTGATGCGATGACAAACTTAAATAAAGATCAAGGCGTATCGATTATGATGGTTACGCATGATCCATATAGTGCAAGTTACTGTCAGCGTATTTTATTCATTCAAGATGGTGAGCTATATAAAGAAATTCATCGCGGTGGTACGCGTGAAGAGTTCTACAAAGAAATTTTAGATGTACTTGCAGATTTAGGTACACAAAAGGCGTAAGAAAGGAGGTTCCAGTATGTTATTTAAACTTTCCATGTCGGGGCTGAAAAGTAAGCTGAAAGATTATATCGTCTTACTTGTTGGTCTTGTCATGTCGATTTCAATTTTTTACATGTTCCAAACGTTAGCACTGAATAAAGCATTTTTAGAATCTAATTCAGTGATTAAATCTATTGGATTCGTATTCCAAGCAGGTTCATTTTTATTAGCAATTATAACGTTCTTCTACATTTTATATGCAAACTCTTTCTTATTATCTCTTCGTCAAAAAGAGTTCGGTATGTATATGATGTTAGGTGCGAAAAAACATAAAGTTACATTACTTATGTTTATTGAAACAATCGTATTAGGTGCTGCGTCTCTTGCAATCGGGATTGCAGTTGGAGTAGGACTTGCAGAAGGTATTGGACAGTTATTAATGAAACAGCTTGAATTTGCTGGTGAAGGGTATAAAGCATTTTATCTACCATCTATGACTGTTACTTGCATCTTCTTCTTTGCACTATTTGTATTATCAGCAATTATGAACAGTATTAAATTGTCACGTATTTCTGTATTGCAACTAGTACATGCAGATGCACAAACAGAGCGTGTTGCAGTAAAAGGTAAAAAGACAGTTGTAGTGGCATTCCTTGCTGTTATTTTATTAGGTATAGGTTATGCATCTATGATCTATATGGAAAAACTAAAAGAGATGGGAATCCTTATTGCATTAATTACAACGACAGCTGGTACTTACATGCTATTTGGCTCACTTCTTCCAGTCATTATTAAAAAGTTAAAAAGTAATAAAAAGCGTAGTGAAAAAGGACTTAATGCTTTTACATTTGCACAATTAAACTTCCGAATTAATAGTTTAACGAAAGTACTTGCAACAGTGGCAATGTTAGTTGCGCTTGGAGCTGGTGCAATTTCGGGCGGTATGGCGTTCAAAAATAACGTTATAAAAATGGTAGATGGTTTAGTAATATATGATTCAGTAGTTCATAATCCAACAGCTGAAGAAAAGAAAGTTTTAGACGGTATTACATTTAAAGAGAAAAGCGAATATCGTTACAAAGTTGATGATAAATACGTTTACTATGTAAAAGAAGATTTAGAGAAAAATCGTCCTTTCGTAAAAGATATGGCAAAGATGAAGTCTATGAAGGATTTAGTAAATACGAAAAAAGTTTCAGAGGAACTACCGGTAGGTGCAGTTTCTAGAGAGATGAATCAAAAAGATGCGAACACTAAAGAACTTTCAGCGGAATGGACAGATGCTTTTAGTACAATCCATCCATATTATTTATACAATGATCATGCAATTAAAATTGTAGATCAAAAAATGTACGATGGGATAAATGGTAAAGAAGGTATAGCATTTATCGGAAAAACAGATGATTTTTTAACATATAAAAAAGAATGGAAAAAACTTGATGAGTTGCAGCTAGATAAATATAAAAATGTAAAAGCTGAACAAATGGATAGTAAATATCAAGCTTATAGTGGGTTCTATGGCATTGCGAGTGGAACAGTATTTATGGGATTCTTCCTTGGAATTGCGTTCTTAGCAATGATGGCAAGCTGCCTTATGTTTAAAATTCTTTCTGGTGCATCAAAAGATATTACGCGTTATCAAATGCTTCGTAAAATCGGTGTGCGCCGTGAGTTACTAACGAAATCGATTTATAAAGAGTTATTCTTAGTATTCTTATTCCCAGCAATTGTGGGTATCGCTCACGTATTAGTTGGTATGAATATTTTCGGATTTATTTTAATCGATCCGTACTTCCGTATTTGGGTACCAATTGTAATTTTCGTAGTTATTTATGCGATTTATTACTTCATTACCGTTCAATTGTATAAAGGAATTGTTCTTCCGAAAGAAGATTAATAATAAAAACCGAGCAAAAACGCTCGGTTTTTATTATTTTCAGAAAAAAACACTTTAATGTTACTGAAATGTATAATATAATGTAAGTAAGTAACGTAATATAAAAGTAGAAGTAGCTGTATAAGGAAAGGAGGAATCCAATCTGTAGAAAGAAGCTGAACTTTTATCCCCACATTTTTTTACCGCAACGTATTTATACAATCGTAAGTTTCCACATTGAAAGTTTTCAGAACCACCTGAGTATATTGTGAAAATAATGGATAACACATGGAAATCTCATAGCATGATAAGGTAAAATGGACAACATAATGAGAAAATTACCGTTCATAAGATGAGGAGAATACATGTATGGAAGTTGTAGAGGCATTAAAAGATATAAGCCAAATTGAGGCTATGAAAAAATATTTAAAAGAGCACTCCCAGCGAGATTATCTTTTATTTGTTATTGGAATTAACACAGGATTAAAAATTACAGAACTACTTAGCATGAAATTTGAAGATGTATTAAATGAAGACGGGACTGTTAAAGAGTTTTATGCTCTTCCTGTGAAAGATGAAAAATTTAAACAAGATATTTATTTAAATACAAAAGTAAAAGAAGCGCTTTTAGATTACGTACAATCTATTGGCGTTAAAAGAGAAAATTACGTATTTCAATCTAATAAAACGCCAAATTCAATTACGCGCCAACAAGCGTATCGTGTAATTCATAATGCTGCAGAAGCAGTTGGAGTTGTTGGTAAAATCGGAACGAATTCAATGCGAAAAACGTTCGGATTTCATGCGTACAAAAGAGGGATAGCGATTGCGCTATTGCAAAAACATTTTCATCACGCGACTCCATCAGAGACACTAAAGTATTTAGGTATCTCAAAGGATGAGACCTTTAAAACGGAGATTGATGTCGATTTATAAAAGCCGTAACTAAAAAATTAGGAGGCGGAAAATATGAATATTAGAGAGAGTGAACTGCCGGGTATTGGATGTAAGTTTGAAGTGATTACAAAAGGTAATGAAAAGATGGTTATCGTTATTCATGATGATGGCCGAAGAGAAATGTACCATTTTGATGCTGATCATGAAGAGAGTATTTCAAGTGTCTCTCTTCGTGATTCTGAAGCGAGACAAATTGCAGCTATATTGGGCGGAATGGTATATAGGCCACAAGCTTTAGATACGATTGAAATGGCTTTTGAGGGATTATCAATTGAGTGGTTTAAGGTGGAAAATAATGCACCAGTTGTACAAAAAACAATTGGTAGTTTACATGTTCGAAACACATATAACGTAACGATTATTGCCATTTTGAAAAAGAATATGAAGAAGTTCTTTAATCCAGGCCCAGATTCTATCATTGAAGCTGGCGATATGCTCGTATTATCAGGCGAAAGACATGAAGTAAAAAGAATTATTAATGAGTTGCTTTCAGTAGGAGGGGATTCATAATCGATGGATACTTTAATCTTTGAAGTTGGAACTGCGTTAGTATTAGTCGCTTTTGCAGCTATTCTCGCTGCAAAGTTAAAGTTCTCGATTATTCCGTTTCTCATTATACTCGGTATGCTAGTGGGACCACATGCCCCAGATTTAGGGCTTATCGATTTAAGATTTATTGAAAGTGGAGAAGTTATTTCCTTCCTCGGCCGTGTTGGCGTTATATTCCTCTTATTCTATTTAGGCTTAGAATTCTCAATTAAAAAATTAATTAAATCAGGAAAATCAATTGCTTTTGGGGGAACTGTTCATATATCGCTTAATTTTATATTAGGTTTACTTTACGGATATATAATGGGTTTCCCCTTATTAGAAACATTAATTATTGCTGGGATCATAACAATTTCATCGAGTGCAATTGTTGCGAAAGTAATTGTTGATTTAAGAAGATCTGGTAATAAAGAGACGGAGCTAATTTTAGGAATCATTATGTTTGATGATATCTTTTTAGCGGTATATTTATCAGTCGTTTCAGGATTAGTACTCGGAGGGGCAACGTCATTTGTAGGTGCTCTTACATCTATTTTAATCGCAGTAGGGTATATGCTACTATTCTTTGTAGTTGCTAGAAAAGCTACACGATTCTTAAATAAAATGTTAGATATTTCGTCCAATGAAATTTTTATTATCGTAATATTCGCTATTTTATTCTTTGTAGCAGGATTTTCAGAAACGATTCATGTTGCAGAGGCAATTGGAGCATTATTACTAGGACTCGTTTTTTCTGAAACAGAGCATAGTGATCGAATTGAACAGCTTGTCGTTCCGTTTCGTGATTTCTTTGGAGCTATATTCTTTTTCAGCTTCGGTTTAAGTATAGACCCATTTTCACTTGGCGGAGCAGTGTGGTTGGCATTAGGAGCAGTTTTCATTACTCTTATCGGTAATTTTACTGCTGGAATGGTTGCGGGGCGTAAAGCTGGGTTATCGCATAAGGCTTCTACGAATATCGGTTTAACACTTGTATCACGCGGAGAATTTTCCATTATCGTCGCGAATATTGGAATTGCGGGCGGCTTAATGGCAACGATTAAACCATTCTCAGCTTTGTATGTTTTAATATTAGCATCGTTAGGACCTTTGTTAACGAAAGAATCTGGGAGAATATATTCCTTACTAGATAAAATATTTAAATGGAGCGCTAAAGAAAGTGCGAAGCGAGAAAAAGAAGTTGGATAGTACAAATAAGGGTAGACTGCATGAAAATTTCATGCAGTCTACCCTTTTATATATTGTTACTGTCGTCGTTTTTTGTCGGTAAGTCGATATATTTTAATAATCGCTGATATATTTGTAGTTGCGCCGATATATTTTGATAATCGCTGATATAATCCAAGAAGTAATCAATATAATTTCATTTACCGCAAAACCATTATCTGAATTTCATCAACTATTAATCAGTTGCCTTCCTATTTAAAAACGACTACAATTTTACTGTTATATATATGAACGAAAAAAATAGAATAGGAGGGGAAACTATGCCAAGGAAAGTATGGCTATTAGTAGCTGGGATGATTATTAATGTCACGGGTGCTTCTTTTTTATGGCCTTTTAATACAATTTATTTGCATGATCACCTAGGCAAATCTTTATCTGTGGCCGGAATGGTATTAATGATCAACTCGCTTACTGGTGTAATCGGAAACTTGCTCGGCGGTGTTTTATTTGATAAATGGGGCGGTTATAAATCAATTTTAGTAGGGATTGTCATTACACTTGTATCGATTTTAGGTCTTGTGTTCTTCCACGGTTGGCCGTTATATGTTGTGTGGCTAGCGTTAATCGGCTTCGGTTCTGGGATGGTCTTCCCATCGATGTACGCGATGGTTGGTACGGTTTGGCCAGAGGGCGGAAGACGAGCGTTTAATGCGATGTACGTTGGACAAAACGTTGGTATTGCGATTGGAACAGCGTGCGGTGGTTTAGTTGCTTCATATCGTTTTGATTATATTTTCTTAGCGAACTTTATTTTATACTTTGTTTTCTTCTTAATTGCTTTTATTGGATTCCGTGGTATGGAAGACAAGAAAGAGCCAGGAGTGCAAAAAGAAGTCGAGACGAAAAAAGGTTGGTCACTTACACCTGGATTCAAAGCACTTCTTATCGTATGTGTAGCATATGCTTTATGCTGGGTTACATACGTACAGTGGCAAGGAGCGATTGCAACACATATGCAAGAATTGAATATTAGCCTTCGCCACTATAGTTTATTATGGACGATAAACGGAGCGATGATCGTTTGTGCGCAGCCGTTAGTTAGTATGTTAATTCGCTGGATGAAGCGTTCTTTAAAGCAACAAATTATGATTGGAATTTTCATTTTTGCGGCGTCATTCATTGTGCTAAGTCAAGCGCAGCAATTTACGATGTTCCTCATTGCGATGGTAACATTAACAATTGGTGAGTTATTTGTATGGCCTGCGGTTCCAACGATTGCAAATATACTTGCACCAAAAGATAAATTAGGGTTTTATCAAGGGGTCGTAAATAGTGCGGCGACTGTAGGGAAAATGTTCGGGCCGGTCGTTGGCGGAGCAATTGTGGATTTATACAATATGGAAGTATTGTTTATAGCAATCATGGTAATGCTTGTAGTAGCGCTTATAGCAACGAGTATTTATGATAAACGAGTAAAAGTAGAAGAAGCAGTTGAAGAAAAAATTGCAGTTTAGTTTGACGGAACATGTTCACATGTTTTAGAATATATTTAAATAAAACAACCTTTAGAACAAGGGAGATAGCTCGGCTGTCTTAAGATGAATTCGTTAGTTATTAAGAGTAACGATTAACCGAGAAGTCCTCGCTTTAAGTAAGCTCTTAAGAGATACTAGATGAAGGATAGTTCACTTAACTTATATGTGTAATAACAGTGAGAAGGAGTAGTAGTAATAGAAGCTGGTTTAGAGAGTTGACGGTCGGTGCAAGTCAATCCACGTTTCGTTATGAACTCGCCTTTGAGTTGCAGTTGTGAAACTAATAGTAGCAATTGCCGTTAATCCACGTTACGGATCTAAGCGAATGTATATTTTTACATTAATTTAGGGTGGTACCGCGGGAATCTATAACCTCTCGTCCCTTTCTAGGGATGAGAGGTTTTTTGTATTTTGGGCGGTGAAAATAAATAGAATTTCAAGGAGGGTATCTCATGAGCTTTAATCATCAAGATATTGAGAAGAAGTGGCAAGGGTACTGGGAAGAGAATAAAACATTCCGTACGCCAGATGAGACAGAAAAACCAAAATTTTATGCACTAGATATGTTCCCATATCCATCAGGTGCAGGCCTACACGTAGGACATCCAGAAGGTTATACAGCGACAGATATTTTATCTCGTATGAAGCGTATGCAAGGGTATAACGTTCTTCATCCAATGGGATGGGATGCATTTGGTCTTCCAGCAGAGCAATATGCACTTGATACTGGAAACAGCCCAGCTGAATTTACAGAGCATAATATTAATACGTTCCGTAACCAAATTAAATCATTAGGTTTCTCTTATGATTGGGACCGTGAAGTAAATACAACAGATCCAAACTACTATAAGTGGACACAATGGATCTTCTTAAAACTATTTGAAAAAGGCTTAGCTTACGTTGATGAAGTACCTGTAAACTGGTGTCCAGCACTTGGTACAGTACTTGCAAACGAAGAAATCATTGACGGTAAGAGTGAGCGTGGTGGACATCCAGTTGAGCGTCGTCCGATGAGACAGTGGATGTTAAAAATTACAGCTTACGGAGATCGTCTATTAGAAGATCTAGATGAGCTTGATTGGCCTGAAAGTTTAAAAGATATGCAACGTAACTGGATCGGTCGTTCTGAAGGTGCAGAAGTACACTTCAACATCGACGGTACAGATGAGAAGTTCACAGTTTTCACAACGCGTCCTGATACACTATTTGGTGCAACATATTGTGTACTTGCTCCGGAACATGCACTTGTTGCAGAAATTACAACAGCAGAACAAAAAGAAGCGGTAGAAGCTTACATTAACGCTGTAAAAATGAAGAGTGACCTAGAGCGTACAGAACTTGCGAAAGAAAAAACTGGTGTATTCACTGGTGCTTACGCAGTTAACCCAGTAAACGGTGAGAAATTACCAATCTGGATTGCTGACTATGTTCTTGCAACTTACGGAACAGGTGCTGTAATGGCAGTTCCAGCTCACGATGAGCGTGATTATGAATTCGCATCAGTATTTAATCTTCCAATGAAGGAAGTTGTAAAAGGCGGAGATATTACGAAAGAAGTGTACACAGGTGATGGTGCACACGTAAACTCAGCATTCCTTGATGGATTAAATAAAGAAGAAGCAATCGCAAAAATGATTGAATGGCTTGAAGTAACGAGCGCAGGAAATCAAAAAGTAACGTACCGTCTACGTGACTGGTTATTCAGCCGTCAACGTTACTGGGGTGAGCCAATTCCAGTAATTCACTGGGAAGATGGTACAATGACAGCTGTGAAAGAAGAGGAATTACCATTAGTTCTTCCGAAAACAGAAAACATCCGTCCTTCAGGTACAGGTGAATCACCACTTGCTAACATTGACGAGTGGGTAAATGTTGTTGATCCTGAGACTGGTAAAAAAGGTCGTCGTGAAACAAATACAATGCCGCAATGGGCTGGTAGCTGTTGGTATTACCTACGTTACATCGATCCAAACAATAGCGAAGCACTTGTAGATCCTGAAAAAGTAAAACAATGGCTTCCAGTTGATATTTATATCGGTGGTGCAGAGCACGCTGTACTTCACTTACTATATGCTCGTTTCTGGCATAAAGTATTATACGATATCGGTGTAGTTCCAACGAAAGAACCGTTCCAACAATTATTCAACCAAGGTATGATTCTAGGTGAAAACAACGAGAAAATGAGTAAATCAAAAGGTAACGTTGTAAACCCTGATGATATCGTAGCAAGCCACGGTGCAGATACACTTCGTCTATACGAAATGTTCATGGGACCATTAGATGCTTCAATCGCTTGGTCTGAAAATGGTCTTGACGGAGCTCGTCGTTTCCTAGACCGCGTATGGCGTCTATTCGTTCAAGATAACGGTGAATTAAGTGAGAAAATTACTGACGCACCAAATAAAGAGCTTGAAAAAGCTTACCATCAAACAGTGAAGAAAGTAACAGAAGACTATGCAGAGCTTCGCTTCAACACAGCGATTTCTCAAATGATGGTATTCATCAACGATGCATACAAAGCTGAAACACTTCCAAGAGAATATGTAGAAGGTTTCGTAAAAATGATTGCACCAGTTGCACCTCATATCGGGGAAGAGCTATGGAGCAAACTTGGATACAATGAAACAATCACATATGCAAGCTGGCCAACATTTGATGAGTCTAAACTTGTAGAAGATGAAGTTGAAATCGTTGTTCAAGTTATGGGTAAAGTTCGCGCAAAACTAACAATGAGTAAAGACGCATCAAAAGAAGAAATGGAACAACTTGCACTTGAAGCAATTCAAGACCAAATTGAAGGGAAAACAGTTCGTAAAGTAATTGTTGTTCCTGGAAAACTTGTTAACGTTGTTGCAAACTAATTTATTCTAAATGAAAGCTCAGAGTATTTATACTCTGAGCTTTTTTGTGTAAAAAATAATCTTTGGATCACTTTTATATAAGTTTTTAATTTATAAAGAAGTTTACTTTAAAGGCGTTTTGCATCTTTTCCTTTAATTTGTTTGTTGAGGAATTCTTATAAAGACAAACACCTATTCTTCACTAGGAAATATGATAAAAAAGGTAGGTAAAATTGAGCAGAAGAGGTGAAAGGAATGAAAGGGATGGACAATAATGCACCACATGGTTTCTTCGGGGGTGGATCGGATAGTTATGAACAAATGATGTTAATGGGAGGAGGACAACAAGGATACGGTGGAATTCCGAGCTGGATGGGTGGAGCAGCAGGAGGATTTCCAACATCGGTAGCTGGCATGCAAACTGGAATGCCTACATTAATGGGAGGATTTTCGACATCAGGGGCTGGAATGCCTACAGTAACAGGAGGATTTCCAACATCAGTAGCTGGCGTACAGACAGGAATTCCAGTAGGGGGACCAACTACATTTCCTTCTTTCGTTGGAGGAGTGCAGACAGGATTCCCTGTACCGGGAGTAGGTGTAGTGGCAGGAGGAGTAGGTGGTTATCCACAGGGTGTTCACGATCATCATGTACATCACCATCACCAAGGCCACCACGGTCATCATGTACATCACCACCACCAAGGCCACCAAGGCCATCATGGTCATCATCACCATCAAGGCCAACATGGCCACCACGGTCATCATCACCATCAAGGTCACCAAGGCCATCATGGTCATCATCACCATCAAGGTCACCAAGGCCATCATGGTCATCACCAACAACAAGTACATCATCAAGGTCACCACCACATTCATCCGCAAGCTGTTCTTTATCAAACTCACCAAGGCCAACATGGTCACCATGGACATCACCACCAAGGTCACCACCATCACCAAGGTCATCAAGGTCATCAAGGCCAACACGGTCATCATGGGCACCAAGGCCAACATCATGGACACCAAGGTCAACAGCACCAACATCATCAACAATATCAGCAATATCAGCAATATCAACAACAGCAACAATCTTCTCCTTGGACAGGTGGAATTGGAGCAGGAGGAGCAGGGGCAGCAGCAGGAGCAGCTAGTATTAGTGGAGCAGCAGGACACGCAGGGCACGTGGGTCATTAATGATTGGCAGAAAAAAAGCCATAATAAAAAACTGCTAGGAAATCCTAGCAGTTTTTTTCAGCTTCTTGACGCTGACGTTCAATTTCAGCACGAAGTTGTGGTTCCGGTGCTTGCCAGCCTTCTGGCTTTAGAATCTTACCGTCGCCTTCACGGAATCGAGGCTTCCCATCAGGGAATAGTTTTGCCATGTTGGCGTTGTTTACAATTTCGAATCCTTTATCTGGACGTACGCCCATTTCTGCAAACGTTCCGAATGCAAAGTAAATAAGGTCAATCAGTGCATCGTATTGATCTTCAACAGTCGTTGCCTCTAGAAATTCTTCTAGTTCTTCCTGCATAAAACTTGCACGGATTTTTGCACGCTCTTCTGTTAATTTTGTTGGAGTATTTGTCACAGGATGTCCGAATACTTCATGCATTTTCGCAACAAGTTCGTATCCTTTATCTAAACCTTTTTCGTTTGTCATGTTGTTTCATCCTTTCTTACGTTATGCCGAAGTTTATTGTAACATAAGGTGATTATGAAATGAAAAGAACATCTTATCGAAATAAGATGTTCGCTCGTTATTCTTCTTTTTTTATTAAAAGCGATGAAATAAGATCGATGCCAAAAATACCGACGAGTAACATTGGTATAACGACAAGCAAGTAACGTGTGAAGGAAACATTTTTTAAGTATGTATGAGCAAATAAAAAGACGCCGAGAAATAAAATACCATTTAAAATAGGCTTTACTAATTTTTTAGACATAAGCTCCCCCATAAATATCTTCTCTCTCTATTTGATAATAAAAAACTCCTCTCTCCGTTGTATCATGCTGGAGAGAGGAGTTCAATCATTTCTCATTCAATGACACCAGAATTTGTAATATTTACGGTGTATTTTATATGAACCGGAACATCTTTATACATTTGTCTCCATTCTTCTAATTTGAATGGGCGATAATGTTGTTTATACTTTGCACCTAGTCCGAGAGGATCGACGCCTAAAGATTTAAATTGCTTAATTAACTTAGCAGCTTGTTTATCTAATTGTTTTTGGACATCTTTTTCAATGTTTTTTGTGTTCTTGTTATTTTCTAAGTTAATTTGTTTTGATAGTTCTTGAATACGTGCGTCAAGACGAACGTGAATGAAAAAAGAAGGCTTTCCGTTTTTAATTTTTATATCGTAAGTTGGAACAGAACGAATATTATTAATCATTACGTACGCAGAATCTGTTTTAAATTCATGTGAATCTAATTTATGTTTCTCTAATAGTCCTTTAAATATGAACATATCTTTTTCCGCAATTTTACCGATATATTTATCCTTTTTAAAAAGGCCAATTCCGGTAATTTTTATTTTATCACCATGCTTCTTTAGAATGGGAATATAGTAGTCTTTTCCTTCTTGATAATAGCGAAATGCTCCTATATGTAGATTATCCGCTGGTAAAGGTCCGGTCTCCATGTTATGTTCTAGCAATTTTTTTATATAAATTGCAACGTTGTATGAAGTCGAATATTTGCCTTTTAAAAGTTCAGTACCATTCCCATCTAATAAAGCAGCATATAAAGCGTTCCCTATATTCACATCTCGGAGTAATGTATCGAATGAAGTAGACATTCCTGTTTTGGCAAGTCTTATCGTATATAGAGCGACACGCATTTGTCCACTAGCAAAAGGTTGAGAAGACTCTAAAGATGTGTCTGCTTTTACTTGTTTTACCGCATTTGCACTGCCTTCAAAAACTTGAACTTTATTTCCTTTTTTTTGAATGGGACAAACGAATGTCACTTTTACTTTATTATCTTTTGCGACATCAAAAACGCTTCCTTGAATAAGTTGTACATCATCGATAATATTTTTTTGTAAACATCCAATTAGACTGAAGAATGTTATACAAGAAATAAGTATTAATTTGCTTGTGCTTTTGATTTTTTCCATTTTCTTTTCACCCACACAATAATAAATAGGATTGGGATGTATACATAAATGAGCCAAAAACTAACTTTTGATACATTACTAATAAAGTTATTAATATCGTGTCTGTTTGTTAAAAGTTGCGAAACAATGAGAGTGATAAAGATAAAAGCAATTAAAACACCCCTTTGTTTTACACGGAATATTTCATGAGTTCCTCTCATTGACGCCCATAAAGGGAGGATAAAACTTGAAATAATAACGAGTGCATAGCCTGAAATTGCAATATATTCGAGTCTTTCTATAAATGGTAATTGAATGACTTGGGTCATAGAAAGTTGTGCCCATATTGTTTTTAACAATTGCTTCTCACTAAAAAATGCAAAGGCTAAAAGGGTACTAAATAGATATAGAAGATTTGAAAATAGTGCTCCAAGCTGAGCGTATTTATGAGATTGCATAGGCTTTTTCACAAATGGATACACCATGAGGTAAATCTCAAAACCGGTCATACTGTAGATTGACAGTTGAGCGGATTTTAAAATGTCTGAAAAAGAATGTGTGAATATAGGTAGTAAATTATCCCAATGTGAATATTTCAAAACGAATAAGCTTAGAAATAAATATCCTAATGTACCACCAACAGAGATGACGCAAATACCGGTAATTACACGAAATCCAGAAGAGATAATGTAATAGCTAACTAAGCATAAAAAGAGTGTTAACATAAAGGTGGAAGCGGTAGGAAACATCCATACTTGAATAATTTCAACATATGTTCGGATGACTGAAATACTAACGATTAAAAAATAAGCCATAAAGATGATGCTAATGCCATTTCCTAGCCATTTTCCAAATGTTTGCCGATGTAAATCAACTAAATTCCCATTTGTTTCTTTTAATAAGACATACATCATCCATATAATAATATGGATGAAAATTCCCGTGATTATAACTCCCATCCAGCCGTCGTATCCAGCGGCTTTTGCGATAATTCGAGCGAATCCGAGAACTCCAGCACCGAACTGTGCACCGTGAATTAAGAAGAAAACAAAGACAGGAGATATTTGATATTTTTCTTGAACTTTACTCATCGAATGCACCTCATTTCTTAATCATCAAAGTCTGATCTATGTTTTGTTGAAATTCCTTTCGCTGCTTTTTTTACATGTTGTGGCCTTGCTTGTACATCTCTTGTATCAATCATTGTTAAAGGAAAACGAATCCAAGAATCTTTAACAGATTGTTGTCTTGTTGGATAAAACAAAGCGTATGGCTTGCGTAAAGAAGTAAGCCTGAATAGATGAGTAAATAAGAAGATAAATCCAAGAGAAATCCCGAACAATCCGCCTATTTCTGCAAACATAAGAAAAGGAAAGCGTAGTAATCGAACAGCGTTACCCATTTTATAAATAGGTGTAATAAAGGAAGCAAGTGCTGATAAGGCAACGATAATTAATAAAATATTGCTCGTTAAACCAGCTTGTACAGATGCTTGCCCGATTACGATACCGCCTACAATACCGAGCGTTTGACCAACTTTCATTGGTAACCTTGCGCCGGCTTCTCTTAATAAATCAATTGCAAGTTCTAAAAAGAGCGCTTCAATTAAAGGTGGGAATGGTACTTGTGCCCTTGATAAAATCAAAGTTTCAAGTAAATCACTTGGAATAAGTTCATAATGATAATTTAAAACTGCAACGTATAATGGTGTAGCGCAAATTGAAAATAGAACGGCAATTAATCTTAAAATCCTTGAAAATGTAGCGTACATCCAGGAGACGTTATAGTCTTCTGGTGAAATGAAAAAATCGAAATAGGATACAGGTGTTAGTAAAACACTTGGAGAACCATCAACGAAAATAGCGATTTTTCCATCAATTAGTGCTTTTGTAACTCTATCAGTGCGTTCTGTATTAATATAGAGAGGGAAGATCGATTTTTCACCCATCAATTCTTGTATATAAGCACTATCATTAATTTGATCATACTCAAGAGCGCGTAATGATTCTTCTAGAAAATCTACATTATCTTTTTCAGCGAGGTTGTCTAAATACATCATGACAACTTTTGTTTTGGAAAACTCGCCGATAATCATTTCTTTTGTTTGTAAATCCAAAACAGGAAGACGTTTTCGAACTAAATTAATGTTTGTATCAATATCCTCTACAAAACCTTCTTGCGGACCAATAACAGTTGATTCGTTTAAAGGAGGGGTTGGTGCACGATAATTATCAATTGCAATGTTTGCAAGCATACATTTTTGATCTTGCTGATTCAATTGAATAATCGCATGCCCCTTTAAAACCATATCCTCAATTTTTTGTAAGTCGTTCGTAATTGTAATGCCGCTCATCGGGATATGTTCCTTCAGCTCTTCTAGTGATGCGTTAGGTCGTTCTAAAAGAGTGGGCATTAAATACTTTTGTAATTTTTCTCCATCAAGTGAAGGTCGATAGTAAGAAATCCAATAAGGCATCGTTTCATCGTCGGATGTATGATAATTTACAAAATCACTAGACTTTTTCAGCTTCTCTATTAAATTTTGTAAAGAATGAATACGATCTTTTTCTGGTTTTGTAAAGTCATAAATACTATTACCTTTAGAGTTTTGCTGCTGTTGTCCTTGAGAAGATTTGTCTTGTTTAGCACTTTGTTGTTGATCCTGCTCGGAGTCGTTTTGCTTAGAATGTTGCTGTTGCCCTTGCTCCGAGTTGTCTTGCTTAGAGTGTTGTTGATTTTGCTCTGAGTTGTCTTGCTTAGAATGTTGCTGTTGTTCTTGAGAAGGTTCGTCTTGTTTAGCACTTTGTTGCTTACCTTGAGAGGAATCCTCTTGTTTAGCACTTTGTTGTTTATCTTGAGAGGAATCCTCTTGTTTAGCACTTTGTTGCTTACCTTGAGAGGAATCCTCTTGTTTAGCGCTTTGTTGTTTATCTTGAGACGAGTCCTCCTGTTTAGCACTTTGTTGCTTATCCTGAGAAGAATCTTTTTGCTCGTTATTTTTACCTTTATTATGTTTCATACTTCTAGTCTGTTCTTTGTTATCATCCTCTTGATTGTTAGAATGCTGCTCCCAGTTATCTGTTTCGTTTGCTTCTGGTGTATTTGATTTTTTTTTCTTACGTAACCAATTCCAAATCATATGTACGCCCTCTTTAATCTTGTAATATAGTGCTATTTTGTGGCTAATTTTGTATATTATTCATTTATTTATGAAAAGAAGAAGGAGATTAGTTTGCATAGAAAAAAATCTTTAGTAAGCAGTTCATACTATAACGGGGAGAGGGAGAGTCTGTGCAAATTGTAAAAAAGGAGAAGTTTGTTTTAAAAGAGTTTACGTTTGAAAATGGCAGGGAAATTCCTGTTCAAATGGGATACGAGACATATGGTACGTTGAATAGAGAAAGGTCAAATGTGATTTTGGTTTGTCATTATTTTAGTGCAACAAGTCATGCGGCAGGAAAATATACAGTGCATGATGAGGAGTCTGGTTGGTGGGATGGGCTCATTGGACCTGGGAAAGCAATTGATACAAATAAGTATTTTGTTATATGTACGGATAATCTTTGTAATGTGCAGGCGAGGAATCCATATGTGATTACAACAGGACCGAAATCGATTAATCCAGAAACTGGAGAAGAATATGCTATGGATTTTCCGGTTTTTACATTTCTTGATGTAGCTCGTATGCAATATGAGTTAATAAAAGGTATGGGAATTTCAAGGTTACACGCTGTAATCGGACCGTCGGCGGGGGGAATGATTGCACAACAATGGGCGGTTCACTATCCACATATGGTAGAGCGGATGATTGGCGTTATTACGAACCCACAAAATCCAATTATTACGTCTGTAAACGTAGCACAAAATGCGATTGAGGCAATTCAACTGGATCCAAGTTGGAAAGATGGAAAATACGGAGAAGAGCAGCCGATAAAAGGGCTTCATTTAGCAAATAGAATGATGTTTATGAACGCGTTTGATGAGCATTTTTATGAAATGGCATTTCCTCGTAATAGTATAGAGATAGAACCTTATAAAAAGTTTTCTACATTAACATCATTTGAAAAAGAGATAAATAAAGCGACATATAGAAGTATAGAGTTAGTAGATGCAAATTCATGGATGTATACTGCGAAGGCAGTTTTATTGCATGATATTGCACATGGGTTTTCTTCACTAGAAGAATCTCTTTCTAACATAGAAGCGAATGTACTTATGATTCCGTGTAAACAAGATTTGCTTCAGCCGTCTCGTTATAATTATAAAATGGTAGATATTTTGCAAAAACAAGGAAAATATGCGGAAGTGTATGAGATAGAAAGTATAAATGGGCATATGGCAGGAGCATTTGATATTCATTTATTTGAAAAGAAAGTTTATGAATTTTTGAATCGGAAAGTATCTAGTTTTGTGTAGAAGACAAATGATGGGGAAAAGGTGCAATGTTTGTAATAGGCACCTTTTTTTACATAATTTGTAGACGGAAAATATATGTAGCGATTGCTATACCGAAAAACGCTATGCTAAGCAATAGAAATAAGAATGACATTTCTTGTGGGGAGTTTATTTTTCTATTATTTTTCATACTAAGAGCAATAATTGCAGCGAGTAAGAACACAATGCCCATAATGAAAAGAAAAAGCGTCATTTTAATCGACTCCTTTCATAAAACAAGTATATTGAGGATACAATGTGCTAGTTATGTTTGTAAAGAATAAATTTTTAGAGAAAATTGAGAAATAGTTTTTCGATTCTTTGCGTTCTTTCTTTTGCGTGCTAAAATTGGTAGAGAATGTTTGTGAAAAAGAAACTAAAGGTTTTATTGTATATAAGGAGGAACTACATATGACAGAAGTTAATACAATTACTACAGAAGAGGTACAAGAGCGTTTAGAAAATGGAGAAACGTTATTTTTAGTAGATGTAAGAGAAGATGAAGAAGTAGCGGCAGGAAAGATTCCAGAAGCTGTACATATTAAAATGGGCGATATCCCACATAAAGTAGATTTCTTTAATAAAGAGAATGAATATATCTTTATTTGTCGTTCAGGAATGCGCAGTGAAAATGTATGTCATTATTTAAATGAGCAAGGATTTAAAACAGTGAATATGGTTGGCGGTATGCTTCAATATGAAGGTGAAACGAAATAGTTAATAGTTAAAAACTTGAAACGAGTCTGTTTCAAGTTTTTTTCTTTTGCATACAGTATAAAAAAGGAGGAGGGGTCAATGGGGATTAACTTGCGTAAAGTAAAAATTATTAATAATACAGGAGCTGTTAATGTCGGCGACTGTTATGATATCTCGCCTTTAGCTGTAGCAAAAGTATATGCAGGTGCTGGAGGGTCGAGTGCGGCTATTTTTTTAAATGGGAAAAGACAGCCAGAAGCAGTCATTAGAACATCAGTGTTTCTTCCGCCATTAGCAACGAGTACACGTACATTAGGTTCATAGAGGAAAGGTAGAGTGTAATTATGCCTGCTCATATAAAAGAATTTGTTATTGTGAATAACACTGGAAATATATTTACCGGTGATAATTTGAGTGATACTTCATTTACTGCTTCGAAATCATATAGTGGTTCAATGGGGTGCACTTGGATTGATGTTGTTACAGTAATAGGGACGGAGACAAAGCTTTGTTTACAGCCGGGTGATTCGGTGACGACAACATATACAAGAGGCACTCCTGCTGGTACTGTAACAGGAATAAATATGGGGCAAAGTGTAAATGCATCGGGTATAGCACAAGCTGTCCCTAATACAGATAATATGGATTCAGTTGCTGGACTCCCTTAAGGAATTAAGGGAGTTTTTATTATTTAAAATAAAAATAGTCTTGGAAATTATTTTTGTAAATAGATTAAGAAGAGGTTTATTTATTATGAAAAAGACGGTTTGTAGGTGGTGAAAGTGTGAAGAAACGTGATAATAATGGGGGGCAAAATTCGTTAAGCTCTAATTTTAGAATTCCCCCCGAACTTATTGGGCCTACTTTCCCTCCTGTTCCAACTGGATTTACAGGTATAGGGATTACTGGCCCAACAGGTCCACGGGGTCCAACTGGTCCTCAAGGACCGAGAGGGTTACAAGGTCCGATGGGGGAGATGGGCCCGACAGGACCTCAAGGTGTGCAAGGGATACAAGGATCAGTTGGGCCAATAGGTGCAACTGGACCAGAAGGACAGCAGGGGCCACAAGGATTGAGAGGACCACAAGGAGAAACTGGAGCGACAGGACCTCAAGGGGTGCAAGGGTTACAAGGTCCGATTGGTTCAACGGGAGCGACTGGGGCACAAGGTATACAAGGGATACAGGGATTACAGGGGCCAATTGGAGCGACGGGACCTGAGGGACCTCAAGGAATTCAAGGCGTCCAAGGGTTACCGGGTGCAACTGGTCCACAAGGAATACAAGGAGCACAAGGGATACAAGGAACACAAGGACCGAGTGGAAATACAGGTGCAACCGGAGCGACTGGTCAGGGGATAACAGGTCCGACGGGAGTAACCGGTCCAACAGGGATCACTGGCCCGTCAGGAGGACCTCCTGGTCCGACGGGGCCGACTGGTGCGACAGGTCCGGGTGGTGGACCAAGTGGAAGTACAGGTGCGACTGGAGCAACGGGGAATACTGGGGCTACAGGAAGTACAGGGGTAACAGGAGCAACGGGAAGTACAGGTCCGACTGGAAGCACGGGAGCACAGGGCTTGCAAGGAATCCAAGGGATTCAAGGGCCAATTGGGCCAACAGGTCCAGAAGGTCCGCAGGGTATTCAAGGTATTCCTGGTCCGACGGGAGTAACTGGTGAACAAGGAATACAAGGAGTTCAAGGTATTCAAGGGGCAACGGGAGCAACAGGGAATCAAGGTCCACAAGGAATACAGGGGGCTATAGGGCCTCAAGGGGCCACAGGAGCAACAGGAGATCAAGGTCCACAAGGAATCCAAGGAGTACCAGGGCCATCAGGAGCAACAGGCCCACAGGGAGTTCAAGGGATACAAGGTCCGATGGGTGATATAGGACCAACAGGTCCAGAAGGCCCAGAGGGACTTCAGGGCCCGCAAGGAATCCAAGGTGTGCCAGGGCCAGTTGGAGCAACGGGTCCAGAGGGTCCTCAGGGGATACAAGGTATTCAAGGACCGGTAGGAACAACAGGCCCACAAGGTCCACAAGGAATACAGGGAATACAAGGTGTGCAAGGGATAACGGGAGCAACTGGAGTACAAGGAGCAACTGGAATTCAAGGGATACAAGGGGAAATAGGAGCAACGGGTCCAGAGGGTCCCCAAGGAGTGCAAGGTGCTCAAGGGGAGATTGGTCCAACAGGTCCGATGGGTCCCCAAGGTGTGCAAGGAGTACAAGGAATTCAAGGAGCGACGGGCGCACAAGGAGTGCAAGGTCCACAGGGAATTCAAGGAATCCAAGGTCCGACGGGGGCAACAGGAGATACAGGAGCAACAGGTGCGACAGGGGAAGGCACTACAGGCCCAACAGGAGTAACCGGTCCAACAGGGGTAACAGGCCCATCTGGAGGACCAGCAGGACCGACCGGCCCAACGGGGCCATCAGGTCCGGCGGGAGTAACTGGTCCATCTGGTGGACCACCTGGCCCGACAGGAGCAACAGGTGCGACAGGAGTAACAGGAGATACTGGGGCGACAGGCTCAACTGGAGTGACAGGAGCGACAGGAGAAACGGGAGCAACCGGAGTGACGGGTTTGCAAGGTCCGCAAGGAATCCAAGGTGTGCAGGGAGAGATAGGTCCGACGGGTCCCCAAGGTGTTCAAGGTCCCCAAGGAATTCAAGGAGTAACGGGGGCCACTGGAGATCAAGGTCCGCAAGGGATTCAAGGCCCACAAGGCGACATAGGTCCAACCGGCCCACAAGGAATTCAAGGCCCACAAGGTTCTCAAGGAATCCAAGGAGCGACAGGGGGAACAGGAGCACAAGGTCCACAGGGAATCCAAGGTCCGCAAGGTGACATAGGTCCGACTGGGCCACAAGGTCCAACTGGAATCCAAGGGATACAAGGAGAGATAGGTCCAACAGGTCCAGAAGGCCCAGAGGGACTTCAGGGCCCGCAAGGAATCCAAGGTGTGCCAGGGCCAGTTGGAGCAACGGGTCCAGAGGGTCCTCAGGGGATACAAGGCATTCAAGGACCGGTAGGAGCAACAGGCCCACAAGGTCCACAAGGAATACAGGGAATCCAAGGTGTGCAAGGGATAACGGGAGCAACTGGAGCACAAGGAGCAACAGGAATTCAAGGGATACAAGGGGAAATAGGAGCAACGGGTCCAGAGGGTCCCCAAGGAGTGCAAGGGATACAAGGGGCGATTGGTCCAACAGGTCCGATGGGCGCACAAGGAGTGCAAGGAATACAAGGGATTCAAGGAGCAACAGGTGCACAAGGAGTGCAAGGCCCACAAGGGATTCAAGGGATACAAGGTCCGACGGGAGCAACAGGAGATACGGGGGCAACCGGAGCGACGGGAGAAGGAACTACCGGTCCAACAGGAGTAACCGGTCCAACAGGGGTGACTGGCCCGTCAGGAGGACCAGCAGGACCGACCGGCCCAACGGGGCCATCAGGTCCGGCAGGAGTGACAGGTCCATCAGGTGGACCACCTGGCCCGACAGGAGCAACAGGTACGACAGGAGTAACAGGAGATACCGGGGCGACAGGCTCAACTGGAGTGACAGGAGCGACAGGAGCAACGGGAGCAACCGGAGTGACGGGTTTACAGGGTCCGCAAGGAATCCAAGGTGTTCAAGGAGAGATAGGTCCAACCGGTCCACAGGGTATTCAAGGTCCCCAAGGAATCCAAGGAGTAACGGGGGCAACTGGAGCACAAGGTCCCCAAGGAATTCAAGGCCCACAAGGCGACATAGGTCCAACCGGCCCACAAGGAATTCAAGGTCCACAAGGTCCTCAAGGAATCCAAGGAGCGACGGGGGCAACTGGGGCACAAGGCCCACAGGGAATCCAAGGTCCGCAAGGTGACATAGGCCCGACCGGCCCACAAGGCCCCCAAGGAATTCAAGGCCCGCAAGGAATTCAAGGTCCAACGGGAGCTACAGGAGCAACCGGAGCGACAGGTCTCCAAGGAATTCAAGGCCCACAAGGAATCCAAGGCCCGCAAGGAATTCAAGGTCCAACGGGAGCTACAGGAGCAACCGGAGCGACAGGTCCACAAGGAATTCAAGGTCCACAAGGAATCCAAGGCCCACAAGGAATTCAAGGCCCAACGGGAGCTACAGGAGCAACCGGAGCGACAGGTCCACAAGGAATCCAAGGTCCAGCGGGGGCAACTGGAGCAACGGGTTCACAAGGTCCAACTGGGGATACAGGTCCAACAGGTTCACAAGGGATTCAAGGTCCAACTGGTCCAACAGGAGCTGGAGCAACCGGAGCCACAGGAGCGACTGGAGTTAGTACAACTGCAACGTATGCGTTTGCGAATAATACATCAGGAACCGCTATTTCCGTTTTATTAGGTGGTACGAACGTACCATTACCGAACAATCAAAATATTGGCCCAGGAATAACCGTTAGTGGTGGAAATACTGTATTTACAGTTGCGAATGCAGGAAACTATTATATAGCCTATACAATTAATTTAACGGCAGGTTTACTTGTAAGTTCTCGTATAACTGTAAATGGCAGTCCGCTTGCGGGAACGATAAATGCCCCGACAGTCGCTACTGGTTCATTTAGTGCAACAATAATCACTAACTTGCCTGCTGGAGCTGCTGTTAGCTTACAGTTATTTGGAGTAGTTGCAGTAGCTACATTATCTACGGCAACGCCAGGGGCTACTCTAACTATTATTAGATTAAGTTAATAAGCAGAAAACCTTGAAACTTTTATGTTTCAAGGTTTTTTATCCTTGTATTTGTAAGTAAACCTCGTTAACCAGGGGGAGTGGATACCCTCTAATTATTTAAAGTTTCACTTTATTCACTTGAGCAAAAACATCGCAGTTCGAAAATATATTATAATAGAATGAAAAGAAAGAAATTTGGCAGAAAGGGAGGGTGGCGATGCAGGAGATGGTTAAAGATTTTTTTGGACGCCCACTTCAAGATTTACGTATATCTGTCATTGATCGTTGCAATTTTAGATGTACATATTGTATGCCAGCGGAAATATTTGGGCCAGAATATGCTTTTTTGAAAGACGAGTTTTTACTAACTTTTGATGAAATTGAGCGTTTGGCAAAATTATTTGTTAGCATCGGTGTACGGAAAATTAGACTTACTGGCGGTGAGCCACTGCTTCGTAAAGATTTAACAAAACTTATTGCACGTCTTGTGAAAATTGATGGGCTAATAGATATAGGGTTAACGACAAATGCTATTCATTTAACGAAACAAGCGAAGGCATTAAAAGAAGCTGGATTACATAGAGTGAATGTTAGTTTAGATGCGATAGATGATGACATATTTAAGAATATTAATGGTCGAAATATTAATACGAAACCGGTAATTAAGGGAATTATAGCAGCTAAAGAGGCGGGACTGGAAGTAAAGGTAAATATGGTTGTGAAAAAAGGGATGAACGATCATCAAGTACTTCCGATGGCTGCGTATTTTAAAGAGCAAGGAATCACGCTTCGGTTTATTGAGTTTATGGATGTTGGTAGTACAAATGGGTGGAATTTTGATCAAGTCGTTACAAAACGAGAATTAATTGAGATGATTCATAAGGTGTATCCGCTTGAGCCGGCTGAAGCGCATTACTTTGGTGAAGTTGCGAAGCGATATCGGTATGTTGGAACAAATGTTGAAGTTGGTTTTATTACATCTGTCTCTGAGTCATTTTGTGCCTCTTGTACGAGGGCGAGAATTTCGGCAGATGGAAAGTTTTATACGTGCTTATTTGCGACAGAGGGTTTGGATGTAAGAGAACTTCTTAGAGGAAATCTTTCGGATGAGGAGTTATTAAGTGTTATACAAGATGTATGGATGAATAGAAAAGATAGGTATTCGGATGAACGAACAGAAGAAAGTGCAAAAAATCGTCCGAAAATCGAAATGTCTTATATAGGAGGATAAGAAAGGGGGCTATCGCATGCAGGAGCGATATTCAAGACAAATATTATTTTCTGGTGTTGGAGAAGAAGGACAGAGAAAAATAAGAGAGAAGCATGTGCTTATTATTGGTGCTGGTGCTCTCGGTGCGGCAAATGCAGAAGCGATTGTTAGAGCAGGGGTTGGAAAAGTAACGATTGCTGATCGGGATTATGTAGAATGGAGTAATTTACAAAGACAACAACTATATACGGAAGAAGATGCAAAGCAGTATAAACCGAAGGCGATAGCGGCTGCAGAACATTTACAAGCAATTAATTCTGAGGTGGAAATAAATCCTGTTGTGACAGATGTAACGGTGCAAGAAATGGAAGAATTAGTGAATGATGTAGATTTAATATTAGATGCGACAGATAATTTTGAAACGCGTCTTCTCATTAATGATATTTCACAAAAGTATAATATTCCGTGGATATATGGTGGGTGCGTCGGGAGTTACGGAGTAACGTATACAATTTTACCAGGGAAAACACCGTGTTTTCGCTGTTTAATGGAGCATCCGGCGAGCGGAGCAACATGTGACACAGCTGGTATTATACAACCGGCAGTACAATTAGTAGTTGCGCATCAAACTACGGAAGCGCTGAAAATATTAGTAGAAGACTACGGAGCGCTTCGTGAAACGATGTTATCGTTTGATCTTTGGAATAATCAACAGATGGCATTTAAAGTGAATAGGCAGAAAAAAGATACCTGTTTATCTTGCGGAAGGTTACGTACATATCCGAGTTTAACATTTGAAGCACAAACAAAAACAGAAGTGTTATGTGGGCGAAATACAGTACAAATTCGTCCAGGTGTGCGGAAGAATTTTAATTTGGAAGAAATTAAAAAGCGCTTACAAAGAAGTGTAGAGATAAAGGCGACACCTTATTTATTATCATTTCCGGTAGAAGAATATCGTTTTGTCTTATTTACAGATGGCAGGGCGTTTATTCATGGGACGAATGATATGAATGTAGCGAAAAGTTTGTATGCAAGATATATAGGTTGAACCTAAAGGAAATCCTTTAGGTTCAACGGAGAGAGGATTATGAATTTCTCGTATAATCTCCACTTTTTCCACCTGTTTTTTCAAGTAAGTACGTCTCACCGATAATCATACCTTTATCGACAGCTTTACACATATCATACACAGTAAGAGCGGAAGCGGAAGCAGCTGTTAAAGCTTCCATTTCAACACCGGTGCTACCTTCTGTTTTAACTTTTACTTCAATGAGTAAACGATATTGTTCTTCTGATTGTTTCCAATCGAAAGAAACGTCAACACCTTTTAATAATAAAGGATGGCACATTGGGATAATATCAGAAGTACGTTTCGCAGCCATAATGCCTGCAATTTGCGCAACTGCTAATACGTCACCTTTCCCAATTTCATTGTGAGAGATTTTATCGTAAATTTCTTTCGTAACGACAATGCTAGAGCACGCAATTGCTGTTCGAACGGTTGCTTTTTTGTCGCTTATATCAACCATTTTTGCGCGTCCTTGGTCATTAAAATGTGTAAATGAAGACATGGAATTCCTCCTTGAAGTAATTTCTATTGAATACATAAAGTTTAATCGAGATAAAAAAAATTGCAAATATGAGGTGAGAAACGATGGTAGAAAAACGAATTCCAATTCAAGTTGCTGAGGCGGTAGAACGGGTAATGAAATATGCGAAGCATGGTGAAGTAGAAGAAATTTCTATTACGGAAAGTTACGGGAGAATTCTCGGGGAAGATGTTGTCTCAGATCATGACGTTCCTCATTTTGATCGTTCCCCTTACGACGGTTTCGCCATTCGAGCAGAAGATACGAAAGGAGCAACCCAAGAGAATCCAATTGAATTTGAAGTAATAGGAGAAATCGGGGCGGGTTCTGTTTTTTTAGAAGAAGTAGGAGCTTTTAAGGCGATTCGCATTATGACAGGAGCAGCTATTCCAGAAGAATGTAATGCAGTCGTAATGCTCGAGCTGACAGAAGGGTTTGAGAAGAACGGGAAAACATATATGAAGTTAAAACGCCCTTTTAATAACGGTGACAATGTGTCGTTTAAAGGAGAAGATATAAAACAAAATCAAGTTCTCGTTAAGAAAGGTGTTGCAATTAATCCAGGTGTTGCGGCCTTACTAGCAACGTTTGGATATAGTACTGTGAAAGTTGTAAAACAGCCTGTTGTTGGTATTGTAACGACAGGAAGTGAATTATTAGAAGTACATGAGCCGTTACAGCCGGGGAAAATTAGGAATAGTAATTCGTATATGATAGCAGCTCAAATTATGAAAGCTGGCGGGAAAGTTCGTTATTATGGTCAACTCGCCGATGAGCTAGATGCATGTTTTACAGCTGTTCAATCAGCGATAGATGAGGTCGACATTTTAATTACAACAGGCGGTGTATCAGTAGGAGATTATGACTACTTACCAGCTATTTATGAAAGGTTACAGGCGAATGTACTCTTTAATAAAATAGCGATGAGACCGGGAAGTGTAACGACAGTAGCTGAAGTTGATGGAAAGTTACTTTTCGGTTTATCAGGAAATCCGTCTGCTTGTTATGTAGGCTTTGAATTATTTGTGCAACCAATTATAAAAACATATTTGTATGCGAAGGAACCTCACGTATATAGAGCGGATGCTATTTTACAAAAGGATTTTTCAAAGCCAAATCCATTTACTCGTTTCGTAAGAGCGAACGTAACAATTGTGGACGGGGCGTTACAAGCGATGCCGGTTGGTTTAGATAAATCGAGTGCGGTATCTTCACTTGCAGATGCGAATGCTTTTATCGTGTTACCTGGAGGAACGAGAGGATTTGAGACTGGGATGAAAGTATCCGTATTATTGTTAGAGCACTCTGAGGGATGTGATTGGCCATGGGCAAAGCCCCTTCAATCTTACAAATAGTAGGATATCAAAATAGCGGAAAAACGACACTTGTAGAGAAAATTGTGCATGTGTTAGCTGAAAGTGAAATGAAAGTTGCTACAATTAAACATCACGGGCACGGAGGTTTTCCAGAAGTAGCGCAAAAAGATAGCGAAAGACACCGTAAAGCTGGTGCTGTCGTAAGTAGTGTAGAAGGTGCTGGATTGCTTTCACTTTCTTCACTAAGAAAGAAATGGTCCTTGCAAGAAATTATTCGCTTATATGAGTTTTTTGGAGTGGATACAATTTTAATAGAGGGCTATAAAAAAGAGAACTACCCGAAAGTAGTGTTACTTCGTTCTGCGGAAGACGTTGAACTTTTACATGAAGTAGAAAATATAGTGGCAATTATTACGTGGTATGATGTCCCGGTAAATATACGAGAAGAATATAAAGTATTTCATATAACAGAAGAAGAGTTGTACATAGACTGGTTTTTACAAATGGTTAGGAGTGCGAAATGATAAATACATATTATGAAGTAATTGATACAGAAATCTCGATTGAAGAGGTAACGAAGAAAGTAATTCGACGTGAATGCGGTGCTGTTACAACATTTATTGGAACGGTTAGAGAGTTTACGAAAGGCCGTCGTACATTATACTTAGAGTATGTTGCTTATAAGACGATGGCAGAAAAGATGCTAGAGAAAATTGGTCTGGAAGTGAAAGAGAAATGGCCAGGTACATATGTTGCGATTACACATCGCATCGGTACGTTGCAAATTTCTGATATAGCGGTTGTTGTTGCTGTTTCAACACCACACCGTAAAGCGGCTTATGAAGCGAACGAATATATTATGGAACGCATAAAACAAATTGTTCCGATTTGGAAAAAGGAGTTTTGGGAAGATGGTGACTCATGGATTGGTGATCAATTAGAAAAAACACCATATCCGGCGGGAGAGCCTGGGAAGGAGCTATAAGTATGATTAGAGTATTGTTATTTGCGCACTTGCAAGAAGAAGCAGGGACAAGTGAATTACAAATAGAGAAAGAAAATATTACAGTTGCACAGTTAAAAGATGTTGTTGCGAAAGAATATAATGTACCAGTTTCAGAGCCAATTATGGTTGCGATTAATGAAGAATACGCAAATGAAGATGACAGGGTCCAAGATGGTGATGTGGTTGCACTTATACCACCAGTGAGCGGTGGTTAATATTGGATTCCTTAAAACGACTTTCCTAAGTAGGGGAAGTCGTTTTTTTATGGCGTTTTTGAGAACACTAACTTATAGGATAAGGAGGACGTTATGAAAAAAATATGTGTAATTATTACAGCGATATGTTCTATCTTTTTCTCTTCTCCAAGCGATTCTTTCGCGAAAGAATCAAGAGAACAGCTTTTAGAGAGTGCGTTATTGAATAGGTACTATTCGGTTATTAGACAAGTGACAGAAGATCAATATGAATGTGATGCAGTTATAAATATAAAGCGTCTCGGCAGGAAAGATGAATTTGTACCTAGATTTGAAGTGACGCTACAATTTCTTACATTTCAAGGGGCGCATAATCCTCCAAATGACAAAGTTACACTTACTTTAGAGGATTATTTAGATCATATAAAGGTAAAAAATGTGGAGCGAGAAAAAAATGTTTCTAATGATGTTGTAGAAAAGATTTGTGCTCGCAAAAAAGAAAAAATGAAAGCTCATTCTAATGATTGAGAGCGGTAACTTATTCCGCTATTTGCGGGATGATTAAAGTTTCAATTTATAACATTTTACAGAGAAAGGTAATGGGCGATGGATATATTTTTAGCAATTTTACCAGCTATATTTTGGGGGAGTATTGTGTTATTTAACGTAAAACTGGGCGGGGGACCGTATAGTCAAACGCTTGGAACAACGTTTGGAGCACTTATTTTCTCAATTGTTGTTTATATTTTTATGAAGCCAGTATTAACACCTACTGTGATTGGGGTTGGAGTTGTGTCAGGTTTATTTTGGGCGCTTGGTCAGGCGAATCAATTGAAAAGTATTGATTTAATGGGCGTTTCGAGGACGATGCCAATTTCAACAGGACTTCAATTAGTTGCGACGACTTTATTTGGCGTTATCGTATTTCATGAATGGTCCACGACAATATCGGTCGTCCTTGGGATTTTAGCGCTCGTTTGTATTATTGTCGGTGTTATTTTAACATCACTTCAAAGTGAAGAAGAAAAGAATGCAGAGCAAGCAGCAAATTTTAAAAGAGGTATCATAATTTTATTAATTTCAACAGTCGGTTATTTAGTTTACGTAGTAGTGATTAGACTATTTAACGTAGATGGTTGGTCAGCTTTATTACCACAAGCAGTTGGTATGGTATTAGGAGGGATTTTGCTTACCTTTAAACATCATCCATTCAATAAATATGCAATCCGAAATATTATTCCAGGATTAATTTGGGCAGCTGGAAATATGTTTTTATTCATTTCGCAGCCGCGTGTTGGAGTCGCAACAAGTTTCTCGCTATCGCAAATGGGGATTATTATTTCCACGCTTGGTGGGATCCTTATATTAGGTGAAAAGAAAACGAAACGCCAATTAACGGGTATCGTTGTCGGTATCGTTTTTATTATTGCAGCCGGAATTATGTTAGGTATAGCAAAAAGTTAAAGGAGGTATTGAAATGTATAGTGATTTAGAAGGAAAAGTGGTCGTTATTACAGGATCAGCAACTGGTCTTGGTAGGGCGATGGGAGTAAGGTTTGCTAAGGAAAAAGCGAAAGTGGTTATTAATTATCGCTCACGAGAATCAGAAGCAAATGATGTGTTAGAAGAAATTAAAAAGGTAGGCGGAGAAGCGATTGCTGTAAAAGGTGATGTAACCGTCGAATCAGATGTTGTGAATCTCATTCAATTTGCTGTGAAAGAATTTGGTACGCTCGACGTTATGATTAATAATGCAGGGATAGAAAATGCAGTACCATCGCATGAAATGCCACTTGAAGATTGGAATAAAGTAATCAATACAAATTTAACAGGTGCTTTCTTAGGAAGTAGAGAAGCGATTAAATATTTTGTAGAACATGACATTAAAGGGTCTGTCATTAATATGTCTAGTGTTCATGAGAAAATTCCGTGGCCACTATTTGTGCACTATGCAGCGAGTAAGGGTGGCATTAAACTGATGACAGAAACGTTAGCGCTAGAATATGCGCCAAAAGGTATTCGAGTAAATAATATAGGACCAGGTGCAATTAATACGCCGATCAATGCAGAAAAATTTGCTGATCCTAAAAAACGTGCTGACGTAGAAAGTATGATACCGATGGGCTACATTGGAAAACCAGAAGAAATTGCAGCAGTAGCAACTTGGCTCGCTTCTTCAGAGGCGAGTTATGTAACGGGCATTACGCTATTTGCAGATGGTGGAATGACGTTATATCCATCGTTTCAAGCTGGGCGTGGGTAATATAAAAGGACGAAGAGATAAAACTCTTCGTCCTTTTTTTTACAAAAAAAATAGCGGCCAGCTATTTTAAATTTAGTGATTAATTGTATCTTGAAGAAATTCTGTTGCTTGATGTTCAGTAACATTTTGTACGAGCGCGACTTCGCTGATCATCATTTTTCGTGCATTATCTAGCATTTGTTTTTCGCTCGCATTTAATGTTCTCTCTTTATTACGGCGAAGTAAATCACGAACCACTTCTGCGCTATCTTGTAAATTGCCATTTTTCATTTTTTCCATATTCATTGTATATCTTTGTTTCCATGAGAGTGATGGGTCTGACTCCCCGTTTTGAAATTCAAGAAGTATATCATCTAACGTACCTCGATCAACGATATAACGAATACCCGATTTTTTTAATTGTTCCATCGGAAGCATTACTTGCATATCTTTACTAATGATGCGTATCACACAATATTGACGTGAAGTACCTAATATTTCTTTCTCTTCAATTGCTTCGATAATTCCTGCACCGTGCATTGGATAAACGATTTTATCACCAATTTGAAACAAATCATCCACCTCCATATGTGGTAACCACTTTTAATGATAGCATACGTATGTAAAAATGTCAAATTTTATATAATAACATAATATTTATATTCGAGTCAATAAGATAAAGTGCTTTTTTATGTTTTTTTTTGGACCTTATTTATAGTGATTTTTTTAGAAAAATAGTACAGGTGAAGAAAGAAGGCATATCCACTTATTTTTAAGCATAAAATGTAAAAGCGCTAATACAATATACCTAAATCCGTTCTTTGCAAAGGAGGGAGAGAAGGTGGGGCGCACAATAAAAATTGATATTACAAATAAAGTTGTAGCTAAATTTAGATCAAATTATTTGGAATTATATACGAGTAAATTTATGATAGGTAAGTTTTATGTCTATACTGAAGATAAAGAATATGTGTTAGAAGACGGATATATATATGAGAATGGAAAGTTTTATCGCATCATAGATACGCACCGTGGCAATAATCAAGCGGCGGAGGGCTGCGATCTAGGACGGTGTTAACATGATTCGTGTGAAAGTGTTTGATGAAAGTCACGAAAAAGACTTAGAAGATGCTGTAAATGTTTTTTTGAAAAAGATTGATGATAGCAACTTTGTAGATATTAAATATCAAGTTGGTGTTTCCATTAACGACGATGAAAACCAAATTTATTGTTTTTCAGCAATGATCGTTTATAAAGCATAAAAAAGAGCTGGCTCACCCAGCTCTTTTTTATGTTTTATGTTGGGACAACATGTGTCGGTAATACGTTCATAATAGATGGGGGTGTGCCTAATTTCTTTGTCGTTAAAAGAGGCTCCCCTGTTTCATGATTTTGGGCATCTTTACACATACCAAGGTGATAACGATCACCTAAAAATGGATCAATATAAAAACCATTTTTGAATACTTTATCATTTGGATGTTTTTCATGGTGAATATCAGAGCAGTTAATGCAATAGAACATAGCGTTCAACCCCTTTTTATTTTGTTTGAAAAAAGTGAGTCGGTAGTCATTTCGCTCCTAAGGAAATGTTGAGGAGAAGAGAAATAACTACCTACTCAAATGGTGGGCATATTCCTTCTGATTTGTCATATCTCGCGTATTGTCCCTGAGGGAAGGAGGAGAGACGAAGTACGCATGATATAAGTAAGGCGCTTCTTTCAATATGAATGATGGAGTTTCATGTTGAGAGAAGTTTTTATTTTGTATTGCCTTTGTGAGTATATTATGAGGAAATGCTAAGAGGGTGTTTGTCCTGTTGAAAAAATGTTGAGAATTTCTCAACAGTAAAAGAATTAACGTTGACATGAAACCAAAAGGTGTTATATTATCGAAGTGAAACCAAAAGGTGTTATGTTATAACGCCGAGTAAAGGAGAATGAACATGGAACAACAAAATACATTAAATGATATTAAACAAACAATCGTTTTTAACGCGTCTATTCAAAAGGTATGGAGTGTAGTATCAACTGCAGAAGGGATTGCGTCATGGTTTATGCCAAATGATTTTGTATTAGAGGTAGGACATGAATTTCATGTGCAATCGCCATTTGGGCCATCACCATGTAAAGTGTTAGAAATTGATGAGCCAAACCATTTATCTTTCTCATGGGATACAGATGGCTGGGTTGTTTCATTTAATTTGAAAGACTTAGGAGATAACAAAACAGAATTTACGTTAATTCACGGCGGCTGGAAACATCCTGATGAAATTCTTCCGAAAGCGAAAGCGAAGAGCTCTATTATTCGCGATAGAATGAGCGGTGGTTGGGTAGCGATTGTAAATGAAAAACTGAAAAAGGTTGTCGAAGGCTAAGTGTCCTCGTCAGCAGCGAAATATGATGTATTTCAAGCAATTGCTGATCCAACCCGCCGAGAAGTAATACGGTTATTAAGTGACAAAGAGTTACCGATTTCCAAAATAACGGATCATTTTCCGATGAGTCGTACTGCGGTTGTAAAGCACCTTCATATTCTTTCGGAAGCGAATTTAGTAAGTGGAAGAAAAAGCGGAAGAGAGAAGATATATCGTTTGCATCCAGAACCATTAGAAGAATTACAACAGTGGCTCTCGTATTATGAACGTTTTTGGGATAATAAATTATCCATGCTGAAACATATTGTGGAGAATGAAGAATAAAAAAGGGTGACCAAAATGGTCATCCTTTTTATTGTTGCTCACTTGTTTGTGTAGCTGGCTTTAATAAAAGCCAAGCAATAATTAATGTAAATACTGCTAATACGAAAGTGCTCATATAAATGACGTGTACGCTTGATGCTAATGCGGATTGTGATTCGGTTACTACGTTTGCTGTAGTACCGCCATGTCCACCAGATACAAGATCAAGATTTTTAATACCACGTGCGTGAATCATCGTATTAAAGATTGTACCGAATATTGCAGCACCTAACGTTTGACTAAATGTATTAATAAATGTATTTAAACCAACAGCTGTCCCGCGTGTATGAGCTGGCACGGCTGCTTGAATTGTTACCATGTAAATCGGTGTCACAAGCCCCATTCCTAAGCCGAATAATCCGACTGCTACATAAATAAGGAACGATGGTGAATTTGTTGATAGTGTAAATAATAAGAACGTAGCAACTGATAAGATGCTAGCTCCAAGTAAAATAATTTGTTTCGTTTTTAACTTGCCAACTAAGTTACCCGAGAACATAGCACCAAATGTCCACATAACAGGAATTGGCATTAAAATGAGTCCAGCTTCTGTTGCATTTTTTCCTAAAACACCCTGGCTCCAAATTGGAAGATACACAGTAATACTAATAATCATTGCGCCAGCAATAAGAGTTAATATATTTATCGTAGATAATGTACGGTTAGAGAAAAGTGCTAGCGGAATTAATGGTTCCGGAGATTTTTTCTCGATGAATAAGAAAATAATAAATGAAACGACGGCGAAAATTAATAGGCCGATAATTGTTATGTCTCCCCAGTTTTGCTTACTGCTACCTGTTAATAATGCATATAGTAGAGCGATTGTACTTAATGAGAAGACTGTTGCACCAAGATAATCGATATGATGTTTAGCAGGTTTAATAGATTCTTTGTAGTAAATTACAATCATTAAGCAAGCGATAATTCCGAATGGGACGTTTAAGAAGAAAATATAACGCCAAGAAAGAGAATCAACTAAAAATCCACCTACTAACGGTCCGATAACACCGGATACACCCCAAACGGCACTCATCCAACCTTGTGCTTTCGCGCGGTCTTTCGCTTCGCTATATAAGTCTCCAATAATCGTCATTGTGATTGGCATAACAGCACCAGCACCGATACCTTGAAGCGCGCGGAAGAAAATTAATTGTTCCATCGATGTAACGACTCCGCAAAGTGCAGAACCGACTAAAAAGATTGTAGCCCCGATCAGTAAAACCTTTTTACGACCAAATAAATCAGCGAGCTTTCCGTATATTGGAGTCGAAACAGCTGTTGCAAGCATATAAATTGCATATACCCAACTAACAAGTTCGACGCCTGACAAATCACTCGTTATACGAGGGATTGCTGTACTAACAATCGTTCCTTCTACCGCAGAAAGAAACGTCATTAACATTAAAGACATCATGACTTTTTTTCTCATTTGTTTTCCCCTTACCCTTTTTTAAATATTCAACAATATAAAATATAAAGGTACTAAGGTATATAAAGCAACAAAAAAGCAATGGAAAGTTACATGGAGCAGATGTTTGTCGCTTCTTGTCGGTAAGTCGATATATTTGAGAAATCGCCGATATAAGTTGTAGAATCGCTGATAAATTTGGAAAATCGCCGATAATGATTTCATGGCAATATTAAAAAAAGAAACAGGAATCCCTGTTTCTTTTTTTAATATTGCATTTTCGCGTTTTCTCCAGCTGTCGTTCCAGCAATTCTACCAGTAACAAGGGCTGATGTAATATTATAGCCACCAGTATAACCGTGGATATCAAGAACTTCTCCGCAGAAATATAAGCCGTTCGTAAATTTAGAAGACATTTCTTTCGGATTAATTTCTTTCACGGATACACCTCCGCCAGTAACGAATGCTTTTTCAATTGACTGCGTACCATTTACATTCACAGTAAACTCTTTAAAGTCTTTCACAAGTGCACGAATCTTTTCGTGAGAAACTTGTCCAGCTTGTTCACTACCGTCAATTTCATTTTTTTCTAATAAGAATAGGAAGTAACGTTCAGGGACATAACCTTTTAAAACGTTTTTAATTCCTTTTTTCGGATCTTCTTTCATTTGTTTCAGCATGCGCTGAAATAATTGCTCACTATTTTCCTCTGGCAATGCATCAATACTCATTTGTATTGTGTTCGTTTTAAACTTTTTCAGTGCTTTCACGACGAATTGACTACAGCGAAGAGCAGCAGGACCAGATAGGCCAAAATGAGTGAAGAGCATGTCCATTTTGTGAGAAATGATAGCTTTTCCTTTCGGGTTTAATACGCTTAAGTTTATATCACGTAAAGCAAGACCTTGTAATGAGCGATCACGTATAAACGGCTCGTTTGACAGGATAGGTACTTCTGTTGGGAATAATTCTGTAATTGTATGACCTGCTTTTTCAGCCCAAGCGTATCCGTCTCCAGTCGAACCAGTTTGAGGAACAGATTTTCCGCCAACAGCGATAACGACGTGATTTGTTTCTAACACTTCGCCTGTTTGTAGTACAACTGCTTTCGTTTGGCCGTTTTCATATTCAATCGTTTCAACAGGTGTATTTGTACGGATTTTTACACCTAAGTTTTTTAATCGTGTTAAAAGTGCGTCTACAACAGATTGCGCTTTGTTTGACACAGGGAACATGCGACCGTGGTCTTCTTCTTTCAATTTAACACCAAGATTTTCGAAGAATGTAATAATATCTTCATTATTAAAAATAGAAAAAGCGCTGTATAAGAAGCGACCGTTTCCTGGTATATGTTTAACAATTTCATCAAGTGGTAGACGGTTTGTTACGTTGCAGCGTCCGCCACCAGAAATCGCAAGTTTACGCCCAAGTTTATTTCCTTTATCAAGAAGTAAGACATTTGCGCCTTCTTCTGCAGCACCAATTGCAGCCATTAGCCCAGAAGGACCGCCGCCGATGACAATAACATCATAATGCATAATATATCGACCTCATTTTCTACATTTCCTGCCTAAAAGAATAGCATGTTTTCCCTTAAAAGAAAAATAGAGTGAAGTACTGCTTAATGAGAGAATTGTGGTACAATACAAAAGTTAGAGTTCAGCACTATCCTGCTATTTGTAGGCGATAAGACTAAAACCTCAAGATTTAGGAGAAGTAAATAGGGAGTCTGTTAGCCTGTAAATGCTCGAATGGTTCAACTAATAAGGAGTAGGAGAGAAGTCTCCAACTAATTATAGTTTCACTTTATGTAGATGTAGGAGGATTTTTGTATGTCCGATTCGAAATTTCTGCGCGGAACGCTTATTGTTACGCTAGGGACATTTTTAGTAAAGTTCTTAGGCATGATTTACGTCTTTCCGTTTCATGCATTAGTAGGCACAGAAGGCGGAACGCTCTATACATATGGATACATTCCATATACGATCTTTTTAAGTATCGCAACGGCAGGTGTGCCGCTTGCTGTTTCAAAATTTGTTTCCAAATATAATGCGCTTGGCGATTATAAAACGAGCCGGAGAATGTTCCGCTCGGGAATGGTTATGATGATAGTAACAGGAGTTCTTTCGTTCCTAGTACTGTACATGACGGCGCCATTGTTTGCAGAAGCGATGCTTGGTAAACAAAGTATACACAATAATGTAGGAGAAGTTACGACGATCATTCGTCTTGTAAGTTTCGCACTTATTGTTGTACCAGCAGCGAGTTTAATTCGTGGTTATTTCCAAGGTCACCAGTCTATGGGACCAACTACCGTTTCACAAATTATTGAACAAATTATTCGTATCGTCTTTTTATTAGCTGGTAGTTTTATCGTTATTAAAGTACTTGGCGGTACAGTTGCAACAGCAGTTGGAGTAGCGACGTTTGCTGCGTTCGTTTCAGCGGTTGGAGCACTCGGTGTGTTAATTTGGTACTGGTTAAAACGTAAAAAATATTTGGATCAATATTTAATTGAACAAACTGTACCAGAATCAACAGTAAGTACCGTTCAGTTGTTTAAAGAGTTATTCGCATATGCGATTCCTTACGTTGTAATTGGGTTAACAATTCCTTTATATCAACAAATTGATACATTGACATTTAACTCAATTATGCAGGCGATTGGTCAAGGTGATATCGCAGAGCGAGCGCTTGGTATTTTCACAATGTGGACGCATAAGTTAATTATGATTCCTGTATCACTTGCAACAGCGTTTAGTTTAACGCTTGTACCAGCAATTACAAAATCATTTACTGAAAAACAATACCGCTATTTGAAATTACAAATTACACAAACATTCCAAGCAAATATGTTTTTAACATTGCCAGCAGTTATCGGTATTTCAACACTTGCATATCCAATTTACACTGCTTTCTATGACTCAGATCCATTAGGTGGACAAGTATTAATGTGGTATGCACCAGTTGCATTGTTATTTGCTTTATTTACAGTAACAGCGGCAATTCTTCAAGGGATTAATCAGCAAAAGCATGCGATTGTCGCGCTTATTATGGGTGTTATTTTGAAATTTGTATGTAACGTAATCTTTATTCGTTATTTCGGTACAGTAGGAGCAATTCTAGCGACCGCAGTTGGTTTCTTAGCTTCTGTTTGGTATACAAATCGACAAATTAAAAAATACGCACACTATTCATTCGGTGTTGTATATAAAAGAACATTCCAAATTGCAGTACTAACACTTATAATGGTCGTTGCTGTAAAACTATCACAATGGCTTCTATCCTTCATGATTTCGCCTGATGGCCGTATTGGTGCTCTTATAACAGTTGCGATTTGTGCAGGTATTGGCGGTCTTGTTTACGGATTGTTAGCAATTCGCACAGGAGTACTTGAAAGAGTATTTGGCGGAGAAGCATTAGATAAAATTCAACGTAAACTTGGTAGTAGATTTAAAATAAAGTTGAAATCAAGAGGGGCGTAATTACGTCCCCTTTTCTATGATAAATAAAGAAGGTGAAAAACGTGAGATTAGATAAATTATTAGCGAATATGGGATATGGAAGTAGAAAAGAAGTAAAGAAATTATTGAAAGATGGCGTTGTGAAAATTGATGGAACGCCAGTAAAAGATGCGAAAGTTCATGTAAATGTAGAAGAGCAAGAAGTTATGATTCACGGTGAAGTTGTGGAATACAAAGAGTTTGTTTACTTAATGATGCATAAACCACAAGGTGTTATTTCAGCGACGGAAGATGATAATCATGAAACAGTAATAGATTTATTAGAATTAGAAGATGCAATCTTTGATCCGTTCCCAGTTGGACGACTTGATATCGATACGGAAGGTTTCTTATTGATAACAAATGATGGGAAGTTATCACATCAATTATTATCTCCGAAAAAGCATGTGCCGAAAAAATATTATGCACACGTTGCAGGAGTAGTAACAGAAGAGGATGTAAAAGAGTTTGCTAAAGGTGTTATTTTAGACGATGGCTATGAAACAAAGCCAGGTGCGCTTACAATATTGAAAAGCGATGATATTTCTGAAATTGAGCTTGTGATTACGGAAGGAAAATTCCATCAAGTGAAGCGTATGTTTGAAGCGGTAGGGAAAAAAGTAGTCTACCTAAAAAGAACGGAGATGGGTCCGTTAGTATTAGATGAAGAACTAGAACTTGGACAATACCGAGAGCTAACAGATGAAGAAGTAGAAATGTTAAGAACATATCAAGTAGATACTGAAAAGTAGTACCTTTATAGGTGCAGAAAAAACCCCTTTCTAATAGTTAGAAAGGGGTATGTATTTATTTACATACAATTATTTTTCGTTATGAGGTCATTCTCACTTTCTTTCCTGTTGTTGTCCACTTACCGCGGCAAGGGCTATACACGAGTTCATTAAACTGCAACACATTTAGATCACGTTGTATCGTTCGCGGTGTGATCCCGAACTCATCTACAAGGTCTTTCGTCGTTACCGTTCCGTTTTCATTGATGTACATATAAATTGATTTAATGCGTGTTAGCATACGAGTAGTTGTAGGTTTCAAGAGAAAACCACTCCTCTACTAGTTTTTTTGACCCCATTCAGGAAAGAAGGTCGTTACTACCATTGTACTCTACATGATAAAATTCATGCTTTAATCTACTTAAATTTTACAAAAGTTTAACAAATATTTATATAGAAAAATATTGGTAGTTGACATTGTATATATGGTCAGTCAACTAACACATAAAATTCTACGTAAAACGCCAAATTCCTGCAAATTTTTTTGAAAAAATAAAAGAAAAACTAATAAGAAATGTCTGAAATATTACAATTGTTCGGTATTTAGTTTTCGTGTATGGCATAAGGGATTTCGGTTTGCTATGATGAAAGAGATAATATAGTGAAGGATGGATGCGTGATGTCAGCGATTAATTGGACTGAAGAAGTTGCAAAACGAAAAGATGATTTAATTCGTGATACACAACAATTTTTACAAATTAAAAGTGTATGGGAAGAAGAATCCGCGAAAGAAGGCGCACCATTCGGTGAAGGTGTAGAAAAAGCGCTATCTTTCATGTTACATAAAGGAGAAGCTGAAGGTTTTGCTTCTAAAAATTTAGAAGGATATGCAGGTCATCTTGAAATGGGACAAGGAGAAGAGTTAGTAGGTATTCTTTGTCACGTTGATGTTGTGCCAGAAGGAGATGGCTGGACGACTCCTGCGTATAGTGCGGATATTCGCGACGGAAAGATTTTTGCACGTGGTGCAATTGACGATAAAGGCCCAACGATGGCAGCATATTATGCGATGAAAATTGTGAAAGAATTAGGCTTACCTCTTTCAAAACGTGTTCGTATGATTATAGGAACAGATGAGGAAAGCAATTGGAAATGTGTAGATCACTACTTTAAAAACGAAGAAATGCCAACAATCGGTTTTGCACCAGATGCAGACTTTCCAATTATTAATGCAGAAAAAGGAATTTCTGATATACAAGTTGTGCAAAATGATAGTGAAGAGAAAAAAGGTACATATGAACTTGTTTCATTTGATTCAGGGCGCCGTTTAAATATGGTTCCTGATTTTGCAGAAGCGGTTATTACAGGAGAAGATGTAAATGCACTTACAGTAGCATATGAAGAGTATTTACAAACTGCTAAAAAAATAGGGAAATCGACTATAGAAGGCAATACAGTGACGTTGCAAATAGAAGGAATTTCAGCGCACGGATCTACTCCTGAAAAAGGAGAAAATGCAGGTTTATTATTAGCAAACTTCTTAACTACAGTTTCACTTGATGGAAAAGCAACTGCATTTGCGACATTTGCAACAGAAACATTTACTGGTGATATTTTTGGTGAAAAAGCTACTATTGCTTATAAAGATGAAATTAGCGGTCCATTAACAGTGAATGTTGGTCGCCTTTCTTATACGAAAGAGAATGGTGGTAATTTAGGATTAAACGTACGTTACCCAGTTACGACTAACTTTGAAGAAATGATTGCAAAGTTAAAAGAATATGTAGGTACGTATGGATTTGCAGTAGTAGACTATTCTAACTCTCGTCCGCATCACGTTGATAAAGATCACGAGTTAATTCGTACGTTGCAACGTGTATATGAGGAACAAACAGGTGAAAAAGCTGAATTGTTAGCAATCGGCGGAGGTACTTATGCTCGCTCATTAAAAGCTGGTGTGGCATTTGGACCGCTATTCCCTGGAAAAGAAGAACTTGCGCATCAAAAAGATGAGTACATTGAAATTGAAGACTTATTAAAAGCAACAGCAATTTATGCGCAAGCAATTCATGAACTAGCGAAGTAAAGTGAAACTTTAATCGCCGATATATGAATAATGACCGCTCTCTACTTTAGAGGGCGGCTTCTTTTTAATTGAATGAGATAAGAAAGAAAAGAAACAATAGAAAGAAGGAGACGGTGTACATGGATAGGCATTATTTTGTCGCAATTACTTTACCAAATCATATAAAAGAAGTGCTGTCTAACTATAAAGAGGATACGAATGAGGAATTACCATTTCGCTCGTGGGTACATAAGGAAGATTATCATATTACCCTTTCCTTTTTAGGAGGTGCGACAGAAGAACAGTTAAAAGGGATAAAGAATGGATTACAAACACTTACAAAAACAAAAGAACTATCGTTCACGTTACAAGGTTTTTCAACGTTTGGTAGAGAAGATCAGCCCCGTATTTTTTGGGCGAAGGTAAGTGAGAATCACGATTTGTTTCAGTTGCAAAAGCAAGTACATGCCATTTGTGAAGAAAATGGATTTTCTCTAGAAACACGCCCATATCATCCGCATATTACTGTTGCTCGTAAATGGATAGGAGAAGAAAAGTTTCATTTAGAAAGTATAAAAGAAGTCCCTGAAATATCATTTCAAGCAGATACAATTACTTTATACGAATCCCACGTGAAAGAAACCCCGAAGTATAAATCGATTGCTGAAATAAAATTACAAAAATAGAATGGTGAAAACGTTTTTTATGCAGGTGAATATACTATAGAGAAGAATGGAGTTACTGTATAGAGTCTTGTTGATAAGAAAAGCCTTATCATTTGCAGCTCATTTTATCTCGCTCATTAAAGTTTCACTTTATTTTAACTTTGAGAATGATGGTGATTTTTTTATGTTGAAAGTAAAACGTCCATTTGATGCCTATTTAGATGAAATGAATAAAATTACAATTTTGCTCCCACATGCGTATGGAACAAGTCGGACATTTCGTTTGCAAGAAGGAAGTAATGTGAAAGATTTACCGATTGCTCATACGATTGCGCTTCCAGATGCAACGAAGTATGAGTGCTTTATAGAAGAGCCGCTAGATGTGGGAAAGTATTATACAGTACGAGATGAACGGAATGAAGAAACGGATTTACAAATAGGTGCTGTTATTCGAACAACAATTTTCGATGAAAAGTATTATTACGAAGGTACAGATTTAGGTGCTGTGTATCAAAAAGAAGAAACGACATTTAAAGTATGGGCCCCAACTGCAAGGCTTGCGAAAGTAAGAATTTATAAGAGCGATAAAGAATATGCCGATCATGAAATGTACAGGGGAGAAAACGGAGTTTGGATTCAAACATTACAAGGTGATTTAGACGGAGCGCGCTATACATTTCTTGTTTGTATTAATTTAATATGGAACGAAGCTGTAGATCCTTATGCAAAGTCGGTGACGGTAAACGGAAAACACGGTGTTGTTATCGATTTAGAAAAAACGAATGTAACAAGAAGAGAAGGATTACCACCATTACAATCAATGACAGATGCCATATTGTATGAACTGCATATTCGTGATGCGACTATACATCAAAATAGTGGAGTGATTCAAAAGGGAACATATAAAGGATTGATGGAAGAGGGAACAACAGGACGGAACGGGACTTTAACAGGGTTGTCTCATATAAAAGATTTAGGTGTTACACATGTTGAACTATTACCGTTATATTGTTTCGGTGGTGTAGATGAGGCGAATCCTTCATCTGCCTATAATTGGGGGTATAATCCATTATATTACAATGCACCAACAGGATTTTATGCTACAAATCCCTCTGATCCGTATAACAGGATAGTAGAGTGTAAACAGTTGATCGAGACATTTCATGAGCATGGCATTAGGGTAATTATAGATGTTGTATATAATCATGTTTATGAAAGAGAGCTATCATCATTTGAAAAGCTTGTTCCAGGATACTATTTTCGTCATGGTGAAGATGGTATGCCTTCTAATGGGACGGGAGTCGGAAATGATATAGCATCTGAACGGAAAATGATGAGGAAATTCATTGTAGAGTCTATTTTATATTGGCTTACTGAATACAATGTCGATGGATTCCGATTCGACTTAATGGGAATTTTAGATGTTGATACAATGAATATGATAGAAAAAGAAGTGCGAAACATAAAACGAGATGCTTTGTTATTAGGAGAAGGATGGGATTTACAAACACCGCTTCCTCGTGAGGAAAAAGCAACGTTAAATAATGCGAAGAAAATGCCACATATGGCGCAGTTTAATGATCAATTTCGTGATGGGATAAAAGGGAGTACATTTCATATAAATAAGCGTGGTTTTGCATTTGGTGGGCATGTAGACTGTAATCATTTGCAGTATATTGCAGCAGGAAGTCTTTTAAGTATGAAAGAAACAGGGCTGTTTCTAGAGCCGGCGCAAAGCATTAACTATGTAGAATGTCATGATAATATGACGATGTGGGATAAACTAGTGCGCAGTAATGAAGAATCAGAAGCGATTTTGAAAAAACGTCACCTGCTAGCGAGCGCAATGGTTATTTTTTCACAAGGTATTCCTTTCTTACATGCAGGACAAGAGTTTTATCGTACGAAGAAAGGAAATGAAAATAGCTATAATGCAAATGATGAGATCAATCAATTAGATTGGGATCAAAAAGAGAAAGAAATAGAGACCGTTAACTATATAAAAGGTTTAATTGCGATTCGTAAAGAGCATGGGGCATTCCGATTACAAAACGCAGACCTTATAAAAAAACATATGACTTTTTTACAAACATCTACAGAAGTACTTGCATATCACCTAGAGCATGCAGAATCGTTTGGGCCGTGGAAAGAGATTGTCGTTTTATTTAATAGCGGTTTAGAAGCTAAAACTGTGCAACTTCCGAAAGAAGAAACGTGGCATGTGATAGTAGACGAAAAGCAAGCGAAAATAGAGCCAATTTCTTCATTTAGAGGAAAGGAACTTAGGCTCGCTCCAATTAGCACGTATATATTGACGATAATGTGACAAATCGCTACTTGACGATGAGAATGTAATAAATGTAGAATTGACAAAGGTGACGATTTTGATAAGTTGTCATTCTATGACAGGTTTTGTAAAATAAAATAGAGAATTTTTGGCTGAGGCTAATTTTTCTTTTCATTTACAGTAAAATATATGAATCCACAACATGTGTAGAAATGTTGCGGTTTTTCTTTTCATAACTATAAAAGATAAGGATTTGTTAACGGGTAATGAATATGGAATGGTTGGAACAATTATTAGGAAAAGAGTGGAGTCTTGTACCGGCTGGTGGAGTAACGGGCGATGCATATATTGCGCAAAACGGACAACAGAAGTTATTTTTAAAGCGGAATACATCGCCCTTTTTAGCGGTATTGTCAGCAGAAGGAATTGTTCCAAAATTACTTTGGACAAGAAGGGTAACGAACGGTGATGTAATTTCTGCTCAAAAATGGCTTCCGGGACAGAAGTTAGAGCCAGAGGATATGAAACTAGAACGTGTTGCGAAACTTTTGAAGAAAATTCACTCCTCTAAAGCGCTTGTACAGATGATTCAAAGACTTGGGAAGCAACCGCTTCACGCACAAGAGTTATTACAACAACTGCAACTCGTTTTAAGAGGAGATATAAGGGATGATGAAACAATTCAGCAAGGCCTTCAATATTTAATGGATTCATTAAAAGCTATTGAATACAATGAATTCGTTGTATGCCATTGTGATGTAAACCATAACAACTGGATATTGTCGGATGAAGATGAGTTGTTTTTAATTGATTGGGATGGAGCTGTAATTGCTGACCCAGCTCTAGACCTTGGTATGTTATTATATTGGTACATTCCGCGCCAGGAGTGGAGTGAGTGGCTCGGTTTTTATGATATTGAAATGGATGAATCGCTGCTTAGGCGCATGAGATGGTATGTGATAGCACAAACGATTTTGTCTATTCAATGGCATACAACAAAAAAACAGCAAGCAGAAGCTGAATATTGGCATCAATATTTACAGCAACTACTTGCTTCAGAATAATACTTAAGAAAAATTGTCCATTCCAGCAATCCACTGAGTAAGTTGTTCTTGATTATTGGAAATATGGTTGTCCAAATTAGAGGAAGATTTACCCGATTGACTATAAGAATATACATCGTTTAGCATTGTTTTAGCGTCACTACTTATATTATCGTTTGCGAGTAACGATTGAATGAGGCGCTCTAATTGCTCGCATTCTGAAACTGTCCCGCAGCAATCACTTTGGTGGTTGACTAAAATATCTTTCAGCACTTCTAATTGATGTTGTTGATTAATTGGCATGAACGGATCATCCTTTCGATTGTTTTTCTCTTCAAATGTAAGAGAAAAAGCTGTTTCGTCATGGAATGTTTAATGCTGTATGTAGTTTTTATCAAAATGGTACATCTTATACTTGAAAGAAACGGACCGAGTGCTCGTACGTACTTGGTTTTTTGTTTGGTAGATTGATTAAAAAAAGAAAGAAGGAATTATTCCTTTAAAATAGTTTTGTAAAGAGAGGGAGACATCTATGCGTTTAAGACATAAACCATATGCAATGGATCGAATTAACGAGTATTCACATATCGTAATCGGAAACCCAGAGGAGCGCGCTGGTAACTGGAAAGAAGTATTTGGAAATGAACAACCAATTCATATTGAAGTAGGTACAGGGCGTGGCCGCTTTATGTATGATATGGCAAAAGCGAATCCACATATTAATTATATTGGAATTGAAAAATTCACAAGTGTTGTTGTAGATGCACTTGATAAATTAATTGAAGAAGAAGTGCCGAACTTAAAGTTAATTAATAAAGATGCTGAAGATTTAACAGTTTTCTTTGCAAAAGGTGAGATTGATCGCGTTTATTTAAACTTCTCAGATCCATGGCCAAAGAAGCGTCATACGAAGCGTCGTTTAACGTATAAAACGTTTTTACGCAATTATGAAGAAGTGTTAGTAGAAGGCGGAGAAATTCATTTCAAAACAGATAACCAAGGTTTATTTGAATATTCTCTTATGAGTATGGCTGAGTATGGTATGTTACTAACTTACTTAAGCTTAGATCTTCATAACAGCGACTTTGAAGGTAACATCATGACTGAATACGAAGAGAAATTCTCTAGTAAAGGTCATCGTATTTACCGAGTTGAAGCAAAATATCGTACAGAGCCTATGCAGTAATGCATAGGTTTTTTTACATCTAAAATAATCAGAATTTTATGTTAAGATTAATTGAAAGGGGGATGTGTAATGGAACAGTTACAAATTGGAGATATAAAAGTAACGTGGTTAAAAGGCGGAAATACACATTTAGATGGAGGGGCAATGTTTGGTGTTGTGCCGAAAGTACTTTGGTCACGTAAATATAAACATAATGACACAAATCATATTTACTTACGAACAGATCCGTTACTTTTACAAACGAAAGATGGAAATATGCTCATTGATTCAGGAATAGGAAACGGTAAGTTGGATGAGAAGATGAAACGAAATCAAGGTGTAACAGAAGAATCATCGGTTTATGAATCGTTAGAAAAACAGGGATTAAAGCCTGAAGATATTCAATATGTTTTAATGACACACCTTCATTTTGATCATGCATCTGGCCTAACAAAATGGGATGGGGATCACCTTGTACCAGCGTTTCCAAATGCGAAAGTTTACGTAAGTGAAACAGAGTGGAATGAAATGAGGAACCCAAATATTAGATCCCGTAATACATATTGGAAGGAAAATTGGGAACCGATTGTAGATCAAGTTGTTACGTTTCAGCAAGAAATAGAAATTACAGATGAAATCAAGATGGCACATACGGGTGGGCATAGTGATGGACATGCAGTCATCATTTTGGAGAGTCAAGGGGAAACGATGCTACATTTAGCAGATCTCTTGCCGACGCACGCGCATCAAAATGTATTATGGGTAATGGCATACGATGATTATCCGATGACATCGATTGAAAATAAGCAAAAGTGGATGGAGTACGGCGCTGAAAAAGGAGCATGGTTTACTTTTTATCATGACGCATATTACCGTGCAGTAAAGTGGAATGAGGAAGGTCATATCGTAGAAAAAATAGAACGGAAAACGAGTATAGAAGCATAAAAATAGGAGGTTGTTCCATCATATTTATTGGAGCAGCTTCTTTTTTATTGTCGGGTTTTGTCGGTAAGTCGATATATTTAAAAAATCGCTGATATAATTTTAATCAATACCCGCAATTTCAAAAAAATAAGAGGTTCACCTAATGGGAACCCTCCGTTTTATGCTGCTATAACCTCTAAAACAGTACCTGTTTTAGCATCAACTAAAAATTCAAATCGTTCTTGTATATCATCTAACATTGTTGTAAGACCGCCGCGATAAACTTCATATGCGACATCATATTTTTCAAATGTCTCTGGAACCATATGTACCCAAGAGCCAGTAATTTCACCTTTATGACTTAATGCTTGTTTCACCATTTTCAATGCTTTTTCTGAAGAAATATGGGATTGTTCTTGTACTTTGTTTGCAACGAGATAACCAGCTGCGAACCCAACGCCAAGACCTGCTACTAAACCTTTCCAGCTCATATATTCACCTCAATTCTATAAAATAAAAATAGTGTACCAATAATAATTATAAAGCAAATACAGCTAAAAAAGAAGAAACTAGAAACATTTCGAAAATTTCGTTACAATAAAAGAGGTATTCTACTAAGGTTTGAAAGAAGGGGACTTCGTGAATAAAGAGACATTGCAATTATTTCGTACGTTAACAGAATTACAAGGTGCATCAGGTTTTGAACATGATGTACGCCGTTTTATGAAACAAGAATTAAGCAAATATGCGGATGAAATTGTACAAGACGGTTTAGGTAGCGTATTTGGTCTGAAAAAAGGGGACGAAACTGGCCCGCGTGTTCTTGTAGCAGGTCATATGGATGAAGTAGGCTTCATGGTTACGCAAATTACGAAAAACGGAATGCTTCGTTTTCAAACGTTAGGCGGCTGGTGGAGCCAAGTTTTATTAGCGCAGCGTGTACAAGTTATGACGAAGAATGGTCCTGTTATTGGGGTTGTTGGTTCTATTCCTCCTCATTTATTAAGTGACGCGCAACGTGCAAAACCGATGGATATAAAAAATATGTTAATTGATATAGGTGCAGATAGTTATGAAGATGCGATTGAAATTGGTGTAAAACCAGGACAACAAATCGTGCCGATTTGCCCATTCACACCGATGGCAAATGAGAAGAAAATTATGGCGAAAGCTTGGGACAACCGTTACGGATGTGGTCTTGCAATCGAATTGTTAAAAGAATTAAAAGATGAAACATTACCAAATACATTATATTCTGGTGCTACTGTACAAGAAGAAGTAGGTCTTCGCGGAGCGCAAACTGCTGCAAATATGATTCAACCAGACATTTTCTATGCGCTTGATGCAAGTCCAGCAAACGATGCATCTGGTGACAAAACGCAGTTCGGTCAATTAGGAAAAGGTGCCCTTCTTCGTATTTACGATCGCACGATGGTAACACATAGAGGAATGCGCGAATTCATTTTAGATACAGCAGAAACAAACAACATTCCGTACCAATACTTTATTTCACAAGGTGGTACAGATGCGGGCCGTGTACATACAAGTAACTCTGGTATCCCATCAGCAGTAATTGGTGTTTGCGCACGCTACATTCATACACATGCTTCAATTTTACATGTTGATGATTATGCAGCGGCGAAAGAATTAATTACGAAGCTTGTAAGAACAACAGATAAAACGACGTTAGAGACAATTAAGAATAACGCGTAGAGAAGAAGGGCGAAAAACCCTTCTTTTTTTAGATTGAAGAGATGACCCAGCGATGAGTGGGAGCGGTCAGTGCTTAATTGGTGTTCGAATGATGTATGAAGACTCCAAGTAGGAAGTGAGAGGAAGGCTGTTTTTGTTTTTGAAGACGGTAATGTTGTTAGAAAAACCCTTCTTTTTTTAGATTGAATAGATGGCCCATCCATGAGTGGGAGCGGTCAGTGCTTAATTGGTGTTCGAATGATGTATGAAGACTCCAAGTAGGAAGTGAGAGGAAGGCTGGTTTTTGTTTTCGAAGACGGTAATGTTGCTAGAAAAACCCTTCTTTTTTAGGCTGAATAGATGACTTGGTGATATGTGGTAGTGGTTGATGCTTAGTTCGTATCTGATGCGGATATTAGAATAGAATGATGAATTTTTATAGAGGTGAACGAAATGAAGGTAGTAGTTGGATCGAAGAATAAAACGAAGGTTGGCGCTGTGGAGAAGGTTTGGAAAGATGCTGAAATTACATCTCTTTCTGTTCCTTCAGGAGTAGCAAATCAGCCGTTTTCAGATGAAGAGACGATGCAAGGAGCGATTAATAGAGCGAAGCGAGCGCTAGAGGAAGGAGGAGCTCAAATTGGTATTGGGCTAGAAGGCGGCGTAATGAAAACGGAGTACGGTTTATTTATGTGTAATTGGGGCGCGCTAGCAACAAGTGATGGTAAAATATTTGTTGCCGGCGGGGCACGTATTACGTTACCGGATGATTTTTTAGCACCTCTTGAAGAGGGCAAGGAGTTAAGTGAAGTGATGGAAGAGTTTGTACATAGAAAAGATATTCGTAGTCACGAAGGTGCAATCGGTATTTTTACAGATGATTATGTTGATCGCACGGAATTATTTGTACACGTTGTTAAGTTACTTGTTGGGCAATATAAGTATGACGAAAAGCAAGCATAAACCTTGCACCATGCGTGATGTATGGTAGTATAAAAGAAAGATTATAACATGAAAACATGCACTCGTTAGAGGAGGAAATATAGATGAAGTCATTAGAAAGCATGGAGCAATTCCAACAATTAAAAAATGAAGAGAATGTAGTCTTTATGTTCTCAGCAGAATGGTGCCCAGACTGCCGTTTTGTAGACCCATTTATGCCAGAAGTAGAAGAGAAATATAGTGATTTCTCATTTTACTATGTAGATCGTGATGAGTTTATTGATCTATGTGTAAAATTAGACGTATTTGGCATTCCGAGCTTTGTAGCGTACAATAAGGGTGAAGAAACTGGTCGCTATGTAAACAAAGATCGTAAAACACAAGAACAAATCGAAGAGTTTATTGAAGGTTTAAAATAAGGCAATTTGCCAATTGAATTGTAAAACAACCTCTACCTTCGCGGGGGAGGTTATTTTTTTGGAAGGGAGGAAAAAGAGATGAAGATGACAAGTAAAAAGATGAAAGACGAGTTAATGAAGAAATTATCTCGCCCAGAATGGGACTTTCAGTATGATAGCGAGAAAGAAGTTCTACGTATTGAACAGAAAGACTCTAAAAAAGGTATTAACGTATCGCTTCCAGGAGTTGTGGCAAAATGGGAAGTGAATAAAGAAAAAGCAATTGAAGAGGTTGCTTATTATGTACAAGAAGCGCTAATTGCGATGCATAAAGAAGAAAATAGTGGAGCGAAAATTTTACCTGTTATTCGCTCTACTTCTTTCCCGAAACAAGCAGAAGAAGGAAATCCGTTTATTATGACGGATCATACGGCGGAAACACGTATTTACTATGCGTTAGATTCGAATAAAACGTATCGACTAATCGATGAGCGTCTGTTACAAAAATTAGAACTTACAGAACAGCAAGTACGTGAAATGGCATTATTCAATGCTCGTTCATTAGGTTATGAATTTAAACAAGACACAGTAGCGGGTAATACATTCTACTTTTTAAACACAAATGATGGATATGACGCGACGCGTATTTTAAACGAATCGTTACTACAATCGATGCGTGAAAAGATTTCTGGTGACATGGTTGTTGCTGTTCCTCACCAAGATGTATTAATTATTGCTGATATCGTTAACGAAATCGGTTATGATATTATTGCACAAATGACAATGAAATTTTTTGCCGAAGGGCATGTTCCGATTACATCACTTTCATTCGTATATGAAGATGGAGACTTTGAACCAATCTTTATTTTAGCGAAGAATCGGAAGAAGACAGATGGAAAAGAGAAAGGATGAACGAAGTGAACGTTTTTTACAACCTTGAAGGAATTGGTGACACTTTAATTGTTGCCTTACAAGATATTACTTTAGAGAACCGTACTTTTGATCGCAAAGGAGATGTTGCTCGCGTTTATGATCGTGAAAGCAACGTAACGGGAGGATTCAACATCTTTAATGCATCTTCTTATTTAGAAGTAACAGAAACAGGTAACCTTACATTAACGAAAGAGCTTGTTGAGAAAATCAACGAAATTTTAGCGAAGAACGGCTTTGAAGAAACAGTAGAAGCAGATCTTTCTCCGAAATTTGTTGTAGGTTATGTAGCTGAAAAAGAAAAGCATCCAAATGCTGATAAGTTAAACATCTGTAAAGTAGAAATCGGTACAGAAACATTACAAATCGTATGTGGCGCACCAAACGTTGATGCAGGACAAAAAGTTGTCGTTGCAAAAATCGGTGCTGTAATGCCAAGCGGTATGTTAATCAAGCCAGCTGAGCTTCGCGGTGTTCCTTCTTCTGGAATGATCTGCTCTGCACGTGAATTAGAGCTTCCAGACGCTCCACAAGAAAAAGGTATTCTTGTATTAGAAGATAGCTTTGAAGTTGGACAAGAATTTAAATTTTAATTGATATAAGAAAAGAGAGGTTGTCCTTTTGGGCAGCCTCTCTTTTTTGTCATTTTTGTTGGTAAGTCGAAATTTCGTGTTGAATCGTTAATATATTGAGAGTTGTGATAGATATACTCCAAAAATCGTAAATATGATAAAGGTGTCACCTTTTGTCTTAAAATCTATATTGTATTTTATAAACAAACTAGTTAAAATTTAGAAAAATAGAAGGGGATAGACGTATGAAACAACAACTAAAAATCGCAGAACTTCTAAAACGAATTGAAACTTCAAAACAGCAAGATGTTGAGCTATGTACTTATGAAATATATGTGTTTAGTGAAAGTGAATTAGAAAAAGGACAAATCGGTTACCGATATGATAAACATAAAAAGTCATTAATAAGTGAAGAACACGGAAAGTGGCAAGAAGGATGGATTGCAATTGGATATGAAACGGATATGGGCGATCCAGTTTTCGTAAATATAGATGATGACGCTTATCCAGTTTATACTGCAGAACGTGGTACAGAAACATGGCAGCCAGTTTATATTGGAAATATGGATGAGATTATAGGGCAATTATAAGAAAAACTTTGAATCCGGTGCAAAGTGATGGGAGAGAAGTATGAAGTATATAAAAATAATGAGCATGATTGCATTCATTGGAATATATATGGCCGGTTGTTCACAAGAGCAGCCGAAAAAAGAAACTACATCTTCTATACAAGAGAAAAACAAAGATACCAAAGAAGACGCACCGGTAGAAAAGCAGCAAGAACAAGAAAAGAACGAAGAATCGCAAGTAGAACAGAGGCAAGAGGAAGTATCAGCCGAGGAAAAGAAAGAAGAAACTACAACTGTGCCGCCAATTGAGCAACCAGTGCAAAATAATGAACAAAAAGTAGAGAGTAATGAAAAGCAAGGAAAGTTTCTCGTCGTTATTGATCCAGGGCATCAACAAAAAGCGAATTTAAATTTAGAGCCAATTGGACCAGGGGCAACAACGCAAAAATATAAAGTGACAGACGGTACAACAGGTGTTGTGACGAAAAAGAGAGAGGCTGTACTTGTATTAGAAATGGCTTTTTTATTAAAAGAAAAGCTTGAAGCAAAAGGGATACAAGTATTAATGACGAGAACATCACAAGACGTTGATATAAGTAATAAAGAACGGGCGACATTCGCAAATAATCATAAGGCTAATTTATTTTTACGTCTTCATGCAGATGGTTCTGAAAATCCAAACGAAAGTGGATTTGCTGTATTGACGCCGGCAGAAGGAAGTCCGTATACGAAAGAGATTTATGCGGAAAGTCTTCAAATCTCTCAAATGATTGTAAATAAAATGAGGGAGAACCAGCAAGTAAAAGTAAATGGAATTAAATTTAGGGATGACCTTTCTGGATTCAATTGGTCCAAAGTACCTGGCGTACTATTAGAACTTGGGTTTATGTCAAACCATGAAGAAGATAAAAAATTATCTGACCCGCAGTATGTAAATTCTTTATTGCAAAGTGTAACGGATAGTGTAGATGCATATCGGAAGAGTAAAGCTTAAGCGGAGTCTTACATGAAAGGCTGCGTTTTTCCATATGAAAACACTCGTAAATTAGAATATTGTGGATAAATATGACATGCTTAATTTTACCTGCACTTTTTGCCGAATGCTGATACAATAAAGGATGTTACTATTTAGTAGAAAGAGTGGTAAGCATGTTAGATTGGATGAAAAAGCTGTTTAACAAAGAGGAAGAACAAACAGCGATGAATAAAGAAGTACCAAAGCAAATTGAAAGTCAGCCGAAAATTCCTCGTGTAAACCACTACACTGAAGCAAGAGAAGCACAAATGGCAAGTAGGAATGCAGGTAAATGCCGTTTTCCTTTAGTACCGGATAATGGGTTCGATGAAGAGGATGAAAGCGAAGTAAATCGCTTTGAAGAACAACCTGTTCAAGGAGTAGCATATGAAGAACCGACTGCCCAAAGAGGAATAAAGGTGGAAAGAAGCAGACGACCGTATGTGGAAAAGGTAGTTTCTACATATGAAGAGCCGGAAGTGCAATATGAACCGGTGCGGGAGTCTGTCGTTAAAAAGGCATCTGCACCTTCGCAAGAGAGTAACCGTAGACCATTTCGTCCAACAGAAATGATTTCGCCAATTTATGGATATAATCGTCCTTCAGTAGAGAAAAAGGTTGAAAAGCAGGAGGAAGTAAAAGAAAGAGAAGATCTTGAAATATCTGTAGAGGGAAAAGCAGTTGTTGATGCATGGTTAGAGAAAAAAGGATATAAATTATCTGATTTCTCAGAAGGACAAGCAACGTCTTCTGCTCCAGGTGAAGTAGTTGAACAGAAAGGCCAACAGAGCAAAAAAGAAGAAAAATCAGTTGTTGATCAATGGCTAGAGAAAAACGGTTATGAAATTGAACGCCAAGTGCCTTTAGTAGAAGAAAAAGAAGTGATTAAAGAAATGAGTACACCGCAGGAAGTTTCAGCGGATGAATTACTTCATAAAACAGTAGCTGAGCAGATGGAAAGTGCTAAGCTAGAAAAAGATGTAGTGGTGTTAAACGAAAACAATCTACAAGAAGAATTAGTAGCTTCTAAAGTAGAGCACGAGGATACAATATTATCAGAAGAAATTAAACGTAATACAGAAATAAAACAACCTACTATTGAAGTAGAAAAGCAAGCTCCAGAAGAATCAGTGATTGTCAAAGCAGAAGAAAAACTTGAAGAAACAATCATTGTGGAAATACCAGAAGAGCTAGAAGAAGTGGAAGTAATTACAGAAACAGAAGAGCTAGAAGAAGTGGAAGTAATTACAGAAACAGAAGAGCTAGAAGAAGTGGAAGTAATTGCAGAAACGGAAGAGTCAGAAGAAGTAGAAGTAATCGCAGAAGCAGAAGAGTCAGAAGAAGTGGAAGTAATTGCGGAAACAGAAGAGCTAGAAGAAGTAGAAGTGATTGCGGAAACAGAAGAGCTAGAAGAAGTAGAAGTGATTGCGGAAACAGAAGAGCTAGAAGAAGTGGAAGTAATTGCGGAAACAGAAGAGCTAGAAGAAGTAGAAGTAATTGCGGAAACGGAAGAGCTAGAAGAAGTGGAAGTAATTGCGGAAACAGAAGAGCTAGAAGAAGTAGAAGTGATCGCAGAAACAAAAGCGCCTGTAGTAGAGACATTTGTAGCACTTGAGGAAATTCAGCAAGAAGATGAAGTAATTGAACAAAACAGTGAATTCATACATGTAGCTGAGGCTGATGAACAGACAAAGAACGATGTTCAAAGCTTTGCGAATGTTTTAATTGCAGAAACAGAAGAAAATAAACGAGTTGAAGAAGAAGCACCGGTCGTAGAAGAGCAATCAGTTGAAGAAGAAGTGCCGGTCGTAGAAGAACAACCCGTTGTAAAAAAAGAAGAACCAAAACGTGAGAAAAAGCGTCATGTACCATTTAATGTTGTTATGTTGAAACAAGATAGAACACGATTAATGGAAAGACATGCAGCTAGAGCAAATGCAATGCAGCCTTCTGCTAATGTACGAGTAGAGAATAAGCCAGTACAACAAGAGGTAGCAGAACCACAAGTGGAAGAACAGCCAATGCAGCAGGTGGTAGTAGAATCACAAGTGGAAGAAAGCCCAGTGCAGCAAGTAGTAGCAGAACCACAAGTGGAAGAACAACCAATGCAGCAAGTAGTAGCAGAACCACAAGTGGAAGAA
>NZ_JBXAHS010000002.1:130285-376404 GCF_058795355.1 Bacillus sp. GW823-FHT06A11
AATGCAGCAAGTAGTAGCAGAACCACAAGTGGAAGAACAACCAATGCAGCAAGTAGTAGCAGAACCACAAGTGGAAGAACGCCCAGTGCAGCAAGTAGTAGCAGAACCACAAGTGGAAGAACAACCAATGCAGCAAGTAGTAGCAGAACCACAAGTGGAAGAACAACCAATGCAACAAGTAGTGGTAGAGCAAGTACAAAAGTCAATTTCAAGTACAGAACCAAAAGAGAAAGCATATGTTGTAAATCAAAGAGAGAACGATATGCGAAATGTATTGCATACACCACCGACGTATACTGTTCCGCCATTAGCGTTGTTGTCAATTCCACAGCAATCAGCGCTAGATAATACAGAATGGTTAGATGAGCAAAAAGAATTATTAGATACAACGTTTAATAATTTTCATGTTGGAGCACATGTTATTAATGTATCGCAAGGGCCAGCAGTAACTCGTTTTGAAGTGCAACCAGACCCAGGCGTGAAAGTAAATAAAATTACAAATTTAAGTGATGATATTAAGTTAAGTTTAGCTGCGAAAGATATTCGTATTGAAGCGCCGATTCCAGGGAAGAGTGCAATTGGAATTGAAGTTCCAAATAAAGAAAGTAAGCCAGTATTTCTTCGCGAAATTTTAAGAAGTCCTGTATTCACAAAGAGTGAATCACCGCTTACTGTTGCGCTTGGACTTGATATTTCAGGGGATCCAATTGTAACGGATATTCGAAAAATGCCGCACGGACTTATTGCGGGTGCAACGGGTTCAGGTAAAAGTGTGTGTATTAACGCGATTTTAACGAGTATTTTATATAAAGCGAAACCACATGAAGTGAAGTTAATGTTAATTGATCCGAAGATGGTTGAGCTTGCACCATACAATTCTGTTCCGCATCTTGTAGCACCTGTTATTACGGATGTAAAAGCAGCGACAGCTGCGTTAAAGTGGGCAGTTGATGAGATGGAGCGTCGTTATGAATTGTTTGCGCATGCTGGTGCTCGTGATTTAACTCGCTATAATACAATTGTAAGTGAGCGAGATATTCCAGGTGAGACATTACCTTATATCGTTATCGTTATTGATGAGTTAGCCGATTTAATGATGGTAGCACCAGGTGATGTTGAGGAAGCAATTTGTCGTATTGCGCAAAAAGCACGTGCTTGTGGTATTCATTTATTAGTTGCGACGCAGCGTCCATCTGTAGATGTTATTACAGGTTTAATTAAATCAAATATTCCAACGCGTATTGCGTTTACTGTATCATCTCAAGTTGATTCACGTACGATTATCGATATTGGGGGCGCGGAAAAATTACTTGGCCGTGGTGATATGTTATTTTTAGGGAACGGTACATCTAAGCCAGTTCGTGTACAAGGTGTATATGTATCGGATGATGAGATTGAAAAAACAGTTGATCATGTGAGAAAGCAAATGAAGCCGAATTACTTATTTAAGCAAGAGGATTTATTAGCGAAAACAGAACAGGCTGAGTCGGAAGATGAACTGTTCTTTGATGCATGTCAATTTGTTGTAGAACAAGGGGGAGCGTCCACATCTTCTGTACAGCGAAAATTCCGTATTGGTTATAATCGCGCAGCACGTCTCATTGAAGAGATGGAATCGCAAGGAATTATTTCTGAAGCGAGAGGAACTAAGCCGAGAGATGTCCTTATTTCTGAGGATGAATTTGCTGCTATGCAGGAAACGAATGTATAGTCCACGGTTTTGCTGTATACTAATAGAAAATGTTGGATAGTAAAGTAGGGAGTAAAGCGACATGAAAGAAATTGAATTAAAATTAAAAGGTGAAATAAATCGACTAACAAATAAAACATTTAAATTTGACGAACGCGTTGGGGAAGGTTGGTTCTCCGCCGTTTACTTTTTAAAAACTAGAGAAATTATTGAAGAATTTCGCCCAAAAAGTGTTGTAACGATGCAATTTTTCCAAAAAGAAAATGCAGTTCTTTGCGGAACAGATGAAGTAATTGCATTGCTGCAAACATTCGCTAAAAATCCTGAGGAACTTGAAATTAACTCTTTAAAAGATGGCGATAAAATTAGTCCATTTGAAACAGTGTTAACAATTCATGGTCCTTATGAGAATTTCGGATTTTTAGAAGGTGTTATTGATGGGATTTTAGCTCGTCGTACATCGGTTGCAACAAACGTATATAATGTTGTCCAAGCTGCACGTAGTGTAGATAAAGAAAAACCAGTTATTTTCATGGGAGATCGTGACGATCATTATACACAACAAGCTGGTGACGGTTATGCAGCATACATCGGAGGTATGAGCGCACAAGCGACGCATGCGATGAATGAATGGTGGGGCAGAAGTGGTATGGGAACAATGCCTCACGCATTAATTCAAATGTTTAATGGTGATGTTGTAGAAGCGGCAAAAGCATATCATAAGAAATTCCCAGAAGATGAATTAGTTGTACTAATTGATTACAATAATGATGTTATTACAGATGCACTTCGTGTAGCGCGTGAGTTTGGATCGACATTAAAAGGTGTGCGTGTAGATACGTCTCGCACAATGATTGATCAATACTTTATTCGCCACCCAGAAGTACTTGGAACATTTGATCCACGTGGTGTAAACCCATCTCTTGTATTTGCACTTCGCAAGGCGCTTGATGAAGAAGGATTCCAGCATGTAGACATCGTTGTAACTGGTGGATTTGATGAAAAACGTATTCGTGAATTTGAAGCTCAAAAGGTACCTGTTGACATATACGGGGTAGGAAGTAGCTTGTTAAAAATGAATATTGGCTTTACTGGTGATAATGTAGAATTAAATGGGAAACCAGAAGCAAAAGCTGGTCGTAAATATCGTCCAAACCCACGTTTAGAGCGTGTTCAATTAGAAAAAAGAGAAGATATGTAAAAGAGAGAAAAACTGATAGGTGATTGACCCTATCAGTTTTTCTGTTATCATAGTATAGCGGCTTCTTTTTTGCTATAATGGACTTGTTATGGACATATAAAGAAGTACGTACGAGTTTATCCTGATAAGTGAAGGGAAAGAATAACTTCACTACATCAAAAATGTATGATGATTACCAAAATAAGAAAAGATTCATATACTGTCTTATAGATAGGCCGTTGTATTAGTTCGAAATGTTGGAGGTTCTTTAAGATGACAGTTTACCATTTTGTAGGAATTAAAGGAACAGGAATGAGTTCATTAGCGCAAATTCTTCATGATATGAAGCATACTGTTCAAGGGTCTGATTATGAAAAGCGTTTCTTTACACAAACAGCGTTGGAAAAGCGTAGTATCTCGATCCTTCCTTTTGATAAGAATAATGTAGAAGAAGGACAAGTGATTATTGCAGGAAATGCATTTCCTGATACGCATGAAGAAATCGTAGCAGCAAAAGAATTAAACATCCCAGTCCATCGTTACCATCACTTCTTAGGTGACCTGATGAGCCAATACACAAGTGTTGCTGTAACTGGTGCACACGGAAAAACATCAACAACAGGTTTGTTAGCCCATGTAATGCAAGGTGCACACCCGACATCTTACCTTATTGGAGATGGAACAGGGCATGGGGTAGAAAATAGTAAGTATTTTGTATTTGAAGCTTGTGAGTATCGTCGTCATTTCTTGTCTTACAATCCAGACTATGCAATTATGACGAATATTGATTTTGATCATCCAGATTATTTTGCAGACATCAATGATGTATTCAGTGCATTCCAGGAGATGGCATTGCAAGTGAAAAAAGGCATTATTGCATGTGGAGATGATGAAGAACTTCAAAAAATTCAAGCGAAAGTACCTGTTATTTTCTATGGATTTGGAGAAGATAATGATTTCCAAGCACGTAACATTCAAAAGAGAACAGATGGCACGATATTCGATGTATTCGTTCGTAATACGTACTATGACACGTTCAAAATTACAGGATACGGCAACCATAGCGTATTAAATGCATTAGCAGTAATCGCGCTTTGTCATTATGAAAACGTTGATGTAGAAGCAGTAAAACATCAATTAACAACTTTTGAAGGCGTAAAACGTCGCTTTAATGAAAAGCCGATGGGAGAGCAAGTAATCATCGATGACTACGCACACCATCCGACAGAAATTAATGCAACGATTGAAGCTGCTCGTCAAAAACATCCAGAGCGTGAAGTTGTCGCTGTATTCCAGCCACATACATTCTCACGTACAGAAAAGTTCTTAGATGAGTTCGCAGAAAGCTTAAGCAAAGCTGACCAAGTATACTTATGTGATATTTTCGGATCAGCACGTGAAAACAAAGGTGAATTAACAATCGAAGATCTGCAAAAGCGTATTGACGGTGCAGAATTAATTACAGATACAACAACGGATGTATTAAAGAAACATAAAAACGGCGTTCTAATTTTCATGGGCGCAGGTGACATCCAAAAATTCGAAGCAGCTTACGTAAAAGAAGTTCAAGTTGCAGAGAAATAATAGAAAAGACGCATAGCGGTGGCTGTGCGTCTTTTTTGTTGTGTTCAACTTTTATTTATGTATTGACCTAGAGCTAACTCTAGGTTGTAAGATGAAAATGTAAAAACAAGGGGGAGAGAACATGTATAAAATCGGTGAAGTAGCAGAATTAACAGGGATGGGCATTCACACTTTGCGCTACTATGAGAAATTAGGTTTATTACCACCACCAACGCGATATAGCGGTATTCGTCAATATACAGAAGGCGATGTACGTTTATTAAAATTTTTATATTCATTAAAACAAACTGGGATGTCATTAGAAGAGATGGCTGAGTTTGCAAGTGATGGGTGCATTATAGAGGAAATTAGGCAGAAGAAAGAGGAAGTACCAGCGAAAGTAAAAAAGAGAATTTCCATTTTAACAACGCACTTGGAGCGATTAAAAGAACAGCAGGAACAATTGCAAAAAGTTGTTCAGCTAACGGAGGAGAAGTTAGAAATTTATTACGGTTTTCTAGAAGATAAGGACTTGGAGGCCGGCAATGAAAAATAAAGTATATACGCAGTTATTAGGTTTTGCGATATTTACTGGTGGGACATTTAATGCGTCGAAATATGCGGTGCAGTATTTCGACGTAATTCATATAGCAGCATGGCGTTTTGGGATTGCTGCATTTGTGATGTTATGTTTGTTAAAAATACGAAAAGATTTTGATTTGAAAGTATGGATGCAGAATAGGACCTATTATCTTTTGCTAGCTATTGTTGGTGTATTCGGCTTTAACTTCTTTTTCTTTTTAGGAATGAAATATACAGAAGCTGTTAATGGTGCACTTATTATGGCGACAAATCCTCTCGTTACGACGCTGTTAGCAAGTGTCATTTTACGAGAGAAAATTGTGAAGCGCCAAGCTATTGGAATGTTACTTGCACTAATTGGCGTTGTTTTTGTACTTACACAAGGTTCGTTTACAATACTACAACATTTATCATTTTCAAAAGGGGATTTTTATATTTTATTAGGGAATATTTGCTGGGCGTTATACGGCGTGCTAGGCAGACGGTTTATTAAAACTGGTAATCCAATACAAACGACGACATATACGATGACTATTGGTGCACTTGCCTTTATTATCATATCTTCTACACAAAAAAGTATAGTACCAGTTTTAGAAATTCCTTTGTTGGCATGGGGAGCAATTCTCTTTATGGCAATTGGAATGAGTGTGCTTGGTTACTTATGGTGGAATAATGGAATTGCTCAAATTGGTGCAGCAAGGACATCATTATTTTTTAATCTAGTGCCTGTTGTTACAATACTTATTTCTTTTATTGAAGGAGTCAATATAACATCTGCACAATCTGTAGGAATGATATTAGTTATTACGGGAGTATCGTATTCTTCTGGTTTTATACAAAGAAAATCAAAAGAAAGTGTTAATATTTAACTTTTTACACCTAAAAATGTTAGAATAATAAGAAAACTAAAAAGGGGACTAAAAAGCATGTTCACACTCCGAGTAGATGACGAAATCGAACTACAATTACTAGAAAAACATCATAAAGAGGAATTATATCAATTATTAGATCAAAACCGTAATCATTTACGAAAATGGCTCCCTTGGATAGATGGGACAAAATCTGCTGATGCTTATGATGAGATTTTTCCGATGTGGTTAAAGAAATTTGCAGAGGGAGACGGTTTTGAAAGTGGTATACGTTACAAAGGAAAGCTCGTTGGGATGGTAGGTATTCATCCAGTGAGCTGGGGGAAGAAAGCCGCGAGTCTTGGGTATTACCTTGCAGAAGATACTGGAGGAAAAGGCGTTATGACGCGTAGCGTGAAGGCTGTGCTTCAATATGCATTTGAGAATTTAAAATTAAATAAAATGGAAATCCGATGCGGTGTTGAAAATGTGAAAAGTCGCGCTATTCCAGAGCGTTTAGGGTTTAAGTTAGATGGTATTTTACGAGATGAAGAATGGTTATATGATCATTTCCATGATGTCGCTGTATATAGTTTATTAGCTTCAGAGTGGAAAGAAATTCGATGAACGAGAAAATTCGTATTGTTCCGTATGAAAGTACGTTTCAAGAGGAAGTAGTAGATCTTATCGTTCATATTCAGCAAAAAGAGTATAATGTTCCCATTACGAAAGAAGAGCAACCTGATTTACTTGAAATAGAAACATTCTATCAAAAGGATCACGGAAACTTTTGGGTAGCAATTTATGATGGTAAAGTAGTTGGAACAGTAGCTTTATTAGATATTGAGAATCATCAAGTAGCGCTAAGAAAAATGTTCGTACAAAAAGAGTTTCGCGGAAAAGAATGGGGCGCATCACATATGTTGCTTCAAACAGCAATTTCATGGGCTGAGGATAAAAAATTGAAAGATATTTACTTAGGAACAACAATAAAATTTTTAGCGGCACATCGTTTTTATGAAAAGAATGGTTTTCAAAGTGTGAGTATAGATCAGTTGCCGAAAAATTTTCCAGTGTTACAGGTAGATAAGAAATTTTATAGGTACATTGTGAAAAAGGTCATTTAGAAATGGCCTTTTTCTATGAACTAAAATGGAAATAGTGGTATAATTTGGATTAGGGGGTGTAGGTATGAACTTTCCAATTCAAAGAAGTAAGTCAGTAGTCATTTTTGTTTGTCTTACGTTAGCTTTTATGTGTATATATCCAATTGTCATGCTTTTCACTAATAAAGCGCATTGGATATCGGCGTTGATTGGGATGGGTTTATGCTTCATTGTAAATGTACCACTTGTTTGGGAAGTATTTATTAAAAAACATAAAGTAGAAAATGGCGTATTAAAGTACGGTGTTTTAAATGACGATATTGTATTGAAAGAGATAAGAATAATTCGTCAAGTTGGGAAATCGCTTGAAATTACGACGAATGCATATAAAGTACATATAATTGCGATGCCGCAAAATATGAATGAATTTTTGGCGCTTATCGAGAAAGAAAATCCACATGTGAAAATAGAAATGGTAGGTAAGAAATGAAATATGTAAAACCTTTGTTTTGTTTGGAAATTTTGCTTGTGTTTGCTATTTGCACTAGAGTATATATGAAATGGGATCTGCCCTTATATGAACCGATATTAATAGGTACTATCGCAGTGGCGCTTTTATATTATTTTCATTTTCAGCAAACAAAAAGTAAGAACAGTAGATCAATATAGGGTGAGGATAATAAAAAAACGCTCGGATATAATTCCGAGCGTTTTTTATTATTTTAAGTTCTCTGGGTTTAAAGCTTCTAATTCAGGTACAACGAAGCGTCCGTCTTTACGGATTAGTACGTCGTCGAAGTAAATTTCACCGCCACCGTATTCAGGGCGTTGGATGCATACTAAGTCCCAATGGATGTTTGAGTTGTTACCATTCCATGCATCGTCGTAAGCTTGTCCAGGAGTGAAGTGGAAGCTGCCATCGATTTTTTCATCGAATAGGATGTCTCCCATTGGATGTAAGATGTATGGGTTTACGCCGATTGCGAATTCACCAACGTAGCGTGCGCCTTCGTCTGTATCGAAGATTTTATTAATGCGTTCTGAATCGTTTGCAGTTGCTTCAACGATTTGGCCGTTCTCGAACTTAAGTTGTACATTTTCAAATGTATAACCGTTGTAAGGAGATGGTGTGTTGTAAGAAACTGTACCGTTAACAGAGTCACGAACTGGTGCAGAGTATACTTCACCATCTGGAATGTTTAAATGACCTGAGCATTTAATTGCTGGAATGTCTTTAATAGAGAATGTTAAGTCAGTTCCAGGACCAGTTAAACGAACTTTATCTGTTTTATTCATTAATGTAACAAGGCTATCCATCGCCTTATCCATTTTACCGTAGTCTAAGTTACATACTTCAAAGTAGAAGTCTTCGAAAGCTTCTGTACTCATTTTAGCAAGCTGTGCCATAGAAGCATTTGGGTAGCGAAGAACAACCCAGCGTGTTTTTGGAACGCGAATGTCTCTATGAACTTTTTTGCCAACTGTTTGGCCATGAACTTTCATACGCTCACTTGGAACGTCAGCTTGTTCATTAATATTATCGCCAGAGCGAAGACCGATATAAGCGTCCATGTCTTTCATTACGCTTGCTTCATATGCAGCGATTTGTTCGAAATGTTCTTCAGTAGCACCCATTAATAAAGAGCGATCTACTTGATGATCTTTTAAAGAGACGAATGGGAAACCACCAGCTGCATATGCTTCTTTTACAAGTGCAGTTACAAGTTCTTTTTGTAAGCCAAAGTTTTCAATTAATACTTTTTCACCTTTTTGTAAGCGGATAGAGTAGTTAATTAAATTGTATGCTAACTTTTCAATACGTGGATCTTTCATATGTAAAGCCTCCCTACTAATTATGTATCCTCTCCTATTGTAACCTACTTAGTGGAATTTGTTGAATGATTTATGTTACAGTTAACGAATAAGTATGAAAATTCTAATGATGAGATAGGGATTAGAATGAAACGGAAAATGATTGTATAATAGGGGAAAGTATGAAAAAGATAAAGGAAGTGATGAAATGCAAGTTCTTTTATATGTAAGTGCGGCTATTATCGCGGTTGCTTTCGCAGTATTAGTAGTGTATGTATGCAGAACGTTGTTATCGGTTCAGAAGACGTTAGAAAACGTTGCAAGCACGTTAGAAGGTTTAGAAAAACAAATGCAAGGAATTAGCGTAGAGACAGAGCAATTATTACATAAAACGAATGCGTTAGCTGATGATATTCAACAGAAGTCACAGTCATTAAATAAAGTGGTAGCGGGTGTAGATGGGATTGGAACGACAATCCAATCCTTAAATACGAAGCTTCGTAATGTATCAGACTCTGTAACGGACGAAATTGAAAATAACGCTGATAAAGTAGCGCAAGTTGTACAGTGGAGCAGTGCGGCGATTGAAGTATACAATCATTACCGTGCGTCGAGACAAGAGAAGAAGGTTGAAAAAGAAGAGCGTAAATTAGAAAGAATTGAGAAAAACGCTGAAAAGAAAGAGAAGCGCTCTAGATTTCGTATGAGAGGTGAATCGTGATGAATATGACAAAGCTTGAAACAATTGAAGAGCTTGAAGTCTTAGTAGAAAAGAATGAGCCGTATGTTCTTTTTAAACATAGTACGACATGCCCGATTAGTCACGGTGCATACACAGAATTTCAAGCGTATTGCAGTGAAGAAAGAGAAGTGCCAGCGTATTACTTATACGTACAAGATGCAAGAGATGTGTCAAATCGTGTTGCAGAACAATACAGTATTAGACATGAATCCCCGCAAGTATTATACATAAAAGATGGTATGGTAGTATGGAATACATCTCATTGGAATATTAAAAAAGATGCTTTAGAAGAGAATATAAAGTAAAAAGAAGCAAGCTAAAGGTGCTTGCTTCTTTTTTTTGTTTTTGTTGAAATATATTTAATGGTACACTATTAATAGTTCAAACTAAATAACTAGATTGTTGAAAGTAGGTTTTAAGTAATGAAGAAAATGGCATTATCCTTCGCAGTCGTAAGTTTATTACTGGGAGCTTGTAGTAACAATAGTAATACGATTAGTAAGAAGGATGAAGTTATACAAAAAGATACAAAAGAAAAAAGTATGATTCCGAGAACTGCTGTTTCTAAAGATTATTATAGAACTGTTATTCCTTTAAAAGAACAAAAGGTTATTAATACAGCTAATATAAAAACAAATTCTAAATTAGATTTAGCAGAGTATGAAAATGGTTTAATAAATATTGCAACGCAGCAATTTGATACAGAGAGCCACGTACTGCAATTAAATCAGTATATTCCAGAGAAACTAGTTGATGAACTAGTTGCGAAAGTAGAAGCGCCAGTTTTGACGAATATTATAGAACAAGACTATTTCGGAAAACAGAATTCAAATGAATTAAGTTTATCTGGTGTTATGATTGGCTTAGCTATGTCTTCAAGTGTATCGAATGAAGAAGCTATGTCTAAAGGGTCTGAAGTTGCTAAACAACTTATTGAAGCTATTAACAAAAATGATAAATATAACAAATCTCCAATTACGTTTGCTATCTTTAAGCAAGAAAGTACAAGTTCTTTAAAAAATGGTACGTATATTGCTAGTGCTACTGTTCAAAAGAATGATACGAACCTTGGAAATTGGAGTACAATTGATGAAAAGTCGTATTCATATCCTTCTGATGAATTTACACAAGCACATGGAGAAGATAATACAAAAATAACTAACTTTGCTAAGGAAATAAAAGGTTTTTCTACTGGAGATTTTATTCCAGTCAACGCAAAAGTTTCTTATAAGAAAGATCAAATGGATACATTAAATATGAATATTGTTATTAAATATAACGGTAAAACAGAATTAATGGCTCTTACCCAATTGGCTGCGCAAGGTATGTTGGACAAATTGCCTAAAGATGCGAAAGTACAATTACAGATCAAGTCCGAGAGTAAAATTGAGGCCGTTATTATAAAAGAGAAAAACAGTGATAAACCGTTTGTTTCCTTCTTGTAAAAAAGACAGTATGTAAACTGTCTTTTTTTTATTTTAAATGAAAATATACAATGTTTTTTGATGATAATTCATTGCTGTATATCGTGTGACAATCGTATATGTATCAACTATAATAAGTTATCTTAAAAAAGTAATATATAGGAATTTGAAAGAGGTGGCTTTTTTATGGCATCACAACAATTAGGTCGTTTACGTTCTGAAATTGATCAACTTAATTTACAAATATTAGAGTTATTAAACGAAAGAGGTCGTCTCGTACAAGAAGTTGGTACTTTAAAAGAAGTATAAGGTGTGAAACGTTTTGATCCTGTACGTGAAAGAAATATGCTGGATTTAATTGTAGAGAATAATAATGGTCCATTTGAAACTTCGACTTTACAACATATTTTCAAACAAATTTTTCAAGTTGGCTTAGAGTTACAAGAAGAGGATCATCGTAAAGCACTACTTGTGTCTTGTAAGAAAAAATAGAAGATACGATTGTTGAAATTAATGCGTGGTGGTGCTTTCAAGCCACATACTTCACCGTATGATTTTCAAGGTCTTGGATTAGCAGGATTACAAATTTTACGCCAAGTAGCAGATAAATATGATTTGGCTGTTATTAGTGAAATTTTAAATCCAAATGATATTGAGATGTCATTAGATTACGTTGATGTTATTCAAATTGGCACTCACAATATGCAAAACTTTGATTTGCTAAGGGCAGCTGGTGCTGTAAATAAACCAGTATTATTAAAACGTGGTCTATCAGCAACGATTGAAGAATTCATTAATGCGGCAGAATATATTATGGCAAAGAGAAATGGGAACATTATTTTATGTGAACGAGGTATTCGCACGTATGAAAGAGTGACGCGTAAGACGCTTGATATTTCCGCTGTACCGATTTTAAAGAAAGAAACACATTACCTGTTGTTGTCGATGTAACGCATTCTACAGGGCGACGTGACCTTCTCTTATCAACTGCAAAAGCAGCGATGGCAATTGGTGCAGACGCAATTATGGCTGAAGTACATCCAAATCCCGCTGTAGCTTTATCAGATGAGGCGCAGCAAATGAATATTCCGCAGTTCAATGATTTTATGAATGAATTAAAATCATTTGGAAGTAAATTATAAAAACTTTTAATGAGCTGTTCCAATAAGGCGTTTTGGGGCATCTGTATAGAGACTGTCATTGTCGATTTTTGTTGGTAAGTTGATATATTTAAAAAATCGCTGATATAATTAGAGTTGTGGTAGATATATTTGGAAAATCGCTGATATATTTCGAGTTACGGTTCATATATTCGAAAAATCGTCGATATAAATTTCATTTACTATCGTACCGCTTAAAATAAGATTTCTACTTAGGAAACATCTATTTTTTTACAAAAAATGCTCTTTTTTCATAAAAAATACGAAAATACGAGAAAAGAAGCGAATTTTTTCGAAACTTTTGCGGGAAAATATTGTATGAGCCTGCGTTTTTATCGTATCATTAGTAAAAGGAAGAACTCGGGACGATTGGTGGCATCTGCAAATAGAGTTGATGTCTTTTTTTCATTCAAGTAACCGATACATAAAAATAGATAACAAAAATAGAAGGAGTGTGCGATGAGATGAACGTAACAATCTATGATGTAGCGCGCGAAGCGAACGTTTCAATGGCTACCGTATCACGCGTTGTGAACGGTAACCCAAATGTAAAGCCTACAACAAGAAAGAAAGTATTAGAAGCAATTGATCGTTTAGGGTACCGCCCAAATGCGGTAGCACGTGGACTAGCAAGTAAGAAGACAACTACAGTAGGTGTTATTATTCCTGATATCTCAAATACGTTTTATGCAGAACTTGCACGTGGAATTGAAGATATCGCAACAATGTACAAATATAACATCATTTTAAGTAACTCTGACCAAAACAAAGAGAAAGAGTTCCATTTATTAAATACGATGCTTGGAAAGCAAGTGGACGGAATTGTTTTCATGGGTGAAGATATTACAGACATTCACATTGAAGAATTTAAAAAATCTCCAGTACCAATTGTATTAGCAGCGTCATTCGATGAGCAAAATGAAACGCCATCAGTAAATATTGATTATACACAAGCAGCTTACGATGCAATGAAGCACTTTATTGAGCAAGGACATAAGCGTATCGGTTTCGTCTCTGGTCCATTCATTGATAAAGCGGGAAGCGCGAAGAAGTTACAAGGTTATAAAAAAGCTTTAGAAGAAGAAGGTATTTCATATGATGAAAATCTTGTAATCGATGGAGATTACACATATGACTCAGGTATCGAAGCATTTGAAAAGCTTTGGAGCAATGATGAAAAGCCAACAGCAATCTTCGTATCGTCTGATGAAATGGCACTAGGTGTAATCCACGCAGCACAAGACGCTGGATTAAACGTACCAACTGACGTAGAAGTACTTGGTTTCGATAATACACGCCTTGCATTAATGGTTCGTCCGCAACTTTCAACAGTTGTACAACCGATGTATGATATCGGTGCAGTAGCAATGCGTCTATTAACAAAGTATATGAACAAAGAAAAAGTGGAAGATCACACTGTCATCTTACCTCACCGTATCCAATTTAGAGATTCAACGAAGTAAGTATAAAAAAGCTCACAGCGATTGCTGTGAGCTTTTATTCATATTCAGGATAATATTTTTCAATTACTGTATCTACGGTTTCATTTTTCTTAACGTGTAAAAATCTTGCGTACAATTCTTTTCCAGTTTCAAATGGGGTATCGTCTAATTCAAACACATGTAACACTTTTCGGAACGTCCATGTGATTTGCTCATCATATATATTATCGTATGTGTGCTCCGATTGTATAGCTATATTTTCACCTAGTTCATGAGCTTCTTCTAAACTGTTTGCTTTAACAAGAATAATACTTTCTTCAAAAAGTGTATCGTGATTCTCTTCATAATGCTCATCAATTTTCGTAGGATCAGGCTCACCAGCATGAACAGACTCAAACAATAATTTTACAGCGTACACATTATGCTGCATGTTTCACTTTATAAATAATACTTGCGACAAGCGAAGCAGGTATTGTAAATAAGTTACTTTGATAATGGTAATGCACTTGGGATTCTTCATAAGACATGTTGTCATATAGTTCGTTTTGTGAGACATTCATTTTTTTCTGTTTTTCTTTGAGCATTTTAATGTAGTTGTACTGTATTGGGACGAGAATGATGAAATAAGCTAATACGATTAGTGAAATCCAAATCATTATGAACACTCCCTTACAAAGAATATTTGTATATGGTAATTATATCAATTTATATGAAAAATATCCATATTTTCCTAGTGGTCAATTTCTTTTCAAAAATGCAAAAAGTTCTTCAGCGCTTCGTAAATTATGTTCAAGGCATGTTTGGGCAGTGCGTTTTAAAACTTTGTATTAACTGTTCTAATCTAGAAGGATCATATTGTTTCACATGGCCAGTAATAATGGTTTCATCTTTGTCTAAGTCAATTGTAATTTAATCGAATCGCTCTACTTGTTTAAAATATCCTACAATATCATCTTCCAATTGAAATTCTCCCTAGTTTATAGCTTATTTAGAAGATTTCTCTATAAATTGTATGATTCCTTGTTATATGTCACATAAGTGCAAATTTACCTATTATAGGGCAATGTCATGTATAATAGAAAGAAAAGGCTTGTGAGGGGGGAGAAGAGATGATCGTTCTTTGGATAATTACGCTTTGTATGACTGCTATTTTTGCATATATGACGTTAAAACAAAATGGCTTAAAGCGATTTGCTCCAGGAAGTATTCTTGCAGGAATTGCCCTTATCACGTATGTAATTTCTATTTTTATTGAAAGTGTATCAGTAGATATGAGCACAAGTTTAATGTTTATTGGTATTACACTATTTGCAGGTAGCATTATGGTACTTATGGTTGCTGGTATTATTTTATTTATTCATATGAATTCGGAAACGTTATAGCATATAGAAAAGGCATGTCCCGAGGGACATGCCTTTTTATCCGTTCAATTATGCTCTATCTTTAGAAGAGTTTTGCTGTTTTAGTAAGTCGCGAATTTCGCCAAGAAGTTCTTCTTCTTTTGTTGGTTCTGGAAGTTCTTCCTCTTTTTCTTCTTCTCTTTTAGATGTTAGTTTGTTGAAAACTTTAACAAACATAAAGATAGCAGCTGCAATAATTAAGAAATCAAAAATAGTTTGGATGAAGTTACCATACATAATAGATGATTTACCGAATGTAATTTTTAAATCTGTAAAGTCAACGCCACCTAATACCATACCAAGTAATGGTGTGATGATATCTTTTACTAAAGAACTAACGATTTTACCGAATGCAGCACCGATTACAACCCCGACAGCTAAATCGATTACATTACCTTTGAATGCGAATTTTTTAAACTCGTTCCACATGTGTTAATCCCATCCTTTCCACGATTCAATATGAAATTTATAATTCCTATCAACATATTCTATAGAAATTTACGAGAGAAATAAAGAGGAAATGGGAATGAAAGTAAATTCTGAAAAATGTATCCGTTTTACATTTTGTTTACATCATCTAGTAAAGATTGTAGCATTTGCTGAGTTTTTAATCCTTCTAATCCATCTACAACAGGCTTTGTATCGCCTTGTACACACTCAATAAAATGATGAACAGCATCTTCAAAACCACGTTGTTTTAACGTCGTATCCCATGATGGGGAACCACTTTGTGAAACTGAGTTTTCCTGTTCAATTTCAAATGTATTCATATTTTTTACGCGAATGATTTTCCCTGGCGTTACAAGTTCAATTTGTTCTAAATTTGTACCGGCATGGCGATGCATTGCAGTAGAAAGTAACAGTCCACTTGGAGTTGTATATGTATGATGTCCGTAAAGAAGTTCATTCTTTTCATTGATTTGCATCATATTGTGAACGACGTTAAGGTCATTATTAGCTAACCAGCGAGCTGTATCTACAATGTGTAAATAATCATCTAACATAGTGAAATCGTACGTATATGGCCCGACTTTATTTGTGCGATGCTTTTCAATTCGAATCCATGAAATATCATTAGCCTGTTCTTTGGCAGCGACATACATAGGAACGAATCTGCGATTAAATCCGACCATTAATTTTCGGTTGTATTTCTCGCTCAACTCGACTAGTTGCTCAGCTTGTTCCACTGTAGCTGCTAGCGGCTTATCAACATAAACGTCGATCCCTTTTTTCAGAAGTTCAGAAACGATTTCATAATGTGATGCAGTTGAACTATGCACGAAGATTGCATCGCATTCCGAAGCTAACATTTCAATAGAATGAAAGTCTTGAATCCGGTATTGCTGGCAAACTTGTTTTCTTTTCTCCTCGTTAGGTGTAAACGCCCCTACAAAGTTCCAATCTGTTTCTTTTGTAAGTGTTGGAAGATAGGCCTTTTGCGCAATACTTCCAAGTCCAATCATCCCAATTTTAGGTTTGTTCATTTTTAATCCCACCCTATTAATATTAATGTAACGGCTTAAATGTAGCATAGGGTGGGGGAGGAAGGCAAAAATTAGCTTTTTACTTACGGCCTTCTAACAAAATCTTCTCTATCTCTTCAAAGTGATAAGTGCGAGCATGCTCTAGCGGGGTAACACCATCATTGTCTGGAATATTTACATCTGCACCGTGCTCAATAAGAAGGCGAATGACTTGTTGCTGTGTTTCGTTTCCGTTACTTAGTACGATGGCTTCCATTAAAGCTGTCCATCCCAGGTTATTTACATGATTTACATCAATATTTGTTCGAGTGAGGAGTTCTTTTATAACGTCAATATAGCCCTGTTCTGAGGCTGGGATAAGAGCTGTTCCGCCGTAACGATTTGTAATCGTAGGATCTGCACCAGCATCAATTGTTAATTTTAAAATGTCTAAGTAACCTTCCGCACCGGCGTATAGAAAGGGATTATTTTTCATGTCATCTTGGATATTTACGTCAGCACCAGCTTCGATAAGTGCCTTTGTGGTTTTTACATCATTTTTGTATGTAGCAATCATAAGCGGAGTGCGTCCTTGATTATCCGTCGCATTTATATTTGCGCCTTGTTTTAGTAAAGATATAACAGTATTCGTTTCATTTTTTTCAGTAGCTGCTAGTAGTGCAGTCTCCATGTTTATCATCTCCTTTTTTACTTCTTGTTCTTGCGAGCATCCTTGTAAAAAAATTACGCAACATATCATACTGAATGTTTTTTTGAACATGGAATTTCAACCTCCTAATTTCAACTGTAAAATAGGAACATTAAATTTTTATAAACTGATGCTAAAATTACTATAAAATCGCTTGAGTATTTGAACATATATTTTTATGCTTATGAATATGAAGGATGGGTAAAGTGAGGATGTAAATGATGTCTATTAAAACAAGGTTTTTATTTTCTTATATTGCTGTAATTCTCGTTTCTATTACGCTCATATTAGTCGCGGGATTTTTAATTGTTTTTTCGATAACAGGTGACTTGGAAGCAGTGAAAAATTTCTATAAAAGTTCTTACATTCAAAAGCCGCTTACACCAGAAGAAGAGAATGCCTATCTTGAATTAAAATTAGCGGCAAAGCAACATCAATCTCAATTATTAGATGAATCGTTCGTTTCATCAATTGAAAAAGAAGGCGTGAAAATAATTGTAAGAAAGGGAGAAAACATTTCTTATGCTACAAAGGGTTTTGAAAGTTCGACTTTAACAGAAGCCCTTCCGAAATTTGAAGCAGCAAATATTAATAGTCGTGGTACAACGGAACTAGGTGATACATTTTATCGATATGTAAAATTTGATTTTTATTTTGCAGAGAAAGAAGAAGGGAGTATATTTGTACTAAAAAAGCAAAGTTCATTTGTAGACCTTACACAAAAATTATTTCCAATCTTATTCGTATCGCTTTTACTATTAGCTATTTTACTTATTGGGTTATTAAGTTATCTCGTTTCAAGAAGTGTAATAAAACCAATTTTTGTATTGAAAGGCGCAACAGAGAAAATTAAAGAAGGAAATTTAGATTTTCAAATGCCAGTTACATCGCACGATGAAATAGGTCAATTAAATCAAGGATTTGAGGAAATGAGGAAGAAGTTAAAAGAATCGATTGAAGTACAAACGCAGTATGAAGAAAATCGAAAAGAACTTATTTCAAACATATCGCATGATTTAAAAACACCGATTACATCTATTATCGGATATGTAGAGGGAATAAAGGACGGGGTAGCAAATACGCCAGAAAAAATGGATAAGTATTTAACGACAATTCACACGAAGGCAAAACATATGGACACACTCATTGATGAACTCTTTTTGTTTTCGAAGCTCGATTTGAATCGAGTTCCATTCCAATTTGAGACAGTTGAATTAAATACGTTTATGCAAGAATTAATAGAAGAGATGCAGATGGATTTAAGTGAAGAAGGTATAGAAGTTAACTTACAATTACATTCATCGCCATTATATGTAACGGCTGATTGCGAAAAGATAAATAGAGTTATATCAAATTTAATTCATAATAGTGTGAAGTACATGGATAAAGAAGAGAAGAAAATTACTGTAACAGTATCGAGTGATAACAATAAAGTTATTGTGAAAGTGATGGACAATGGATCAGGTATAGAATCTGATACGCTACCGTATATCTTTGAACGTTTTTATCGTGCAGAACAATCGCGAAATTCTAGCACAGGTGGAAGTGGACTTGGTTTAGCGATAGCGAAGCAAATTGTTGAAGAACATGGCGGGGAAATTTGGGCGGAAAGCGAGCTTGGTAAAGGCACAAGCATTTTCTTCTCATTGGAAAAAGTAGAGGAATGTGGTGAGTAAATTGAAAAGAATTTTACTAATAGAAGATGAAGTAAGTATTGCAGAATTACAGCGAGATTATTTAGAAATTAATGATTTCCAAGTTGATGTAGAGCATTCAGGAGAAACAGGTTTACAAATAGCACTGCAAGAAGAATATGATTTAATTATTTTAGATATTATGCTCCCGAAAATGAACGGATTCGAAATTTGTAAACAAATACGTGCTGTAAAAGATATTCCGATTCTACTTGTTTCAGCAAAAAAAGAAGATATAGATAAAATTCGCGGACTCGGATTAGGAGCGGATGATTATATAACGAAACCGTTTAGTCCAAGCGAATTAGTTGCAAGAGTAAAAGCACATATTGCCCGTTATGAAAGATTATCAGGAAATGTAAGTAAGCAACGTGATACGTTATATATTCACGGAATTTCTATCGATCAACGAGCGAGGAAAGTTTTTATAAACAATGAAGAAGTGGCATTTACAACGAAGGAATTTGATTTATTAACATTCTTTGTAACACATCCAAACCAAGTATTAAATAAAGAACAGTTATTTGAACGCATTTGGGGATTAGATTCCGCTGGTGATTTAGCCACTGTTGTCGTCCACATTAGAAAGCTACGTGAAAAAATTGAAAGAGATCCTGCCCACCCGCAATATATTGAAACAGTATGGGGAGCTGGTTATCGTTTTAATGTATAGGGAACCTGTCAAAGTTTTGGCAGGTCTTTTTGTATGTGATCAAAAGGGGGTAATAGGTAATTTATGTTAAAATATAAAGAGAGATAAAACATAGGAGAGAGTGAGAGGGCGTGCTACATTTTGGGGGATACATTAAAAGATAATAAATCAAACAAGGTTTTAAAGATTGTAACTAATATCGTACTTATCTTATTAATTATTGGTGCAATACAAATGTTTTATGATGAAGATTCTACGAATGATCATTTCGGTTGGTTATTTATGATGGTCTTTTTTGCAATTGAAATAATTTCTAGTTTTATGATAAGTTTAAAAGAAGGAGATAAAAAGTCAGTATTTATTGATTTAGGTTTAGTGATTTTCTCTGTTCTTTTTTTGGTTGTTACTAGTGTGAAATATTTCTTTTGAAAAAGCTCATAGCCTTATAGAGGCTGTGAGCTTTTTGTTGGAAAATTAGCTTGCGACCTTAACATACTATTTTAGAGTTCCTTGTTGCAATGATTTATAAAATGTTTGAGTAGTAGAAGTAAACTGAGTAGCCTCTTCTAAAAAAGGATAATGGTTGCTGTTTTCAAATGGAATGAAGATAGAATTACGTATCCCATCATGCATCTTGATAGAATACTGAATTGGGCACTGTACATCATATCTTCCGCATATAATAAGTGTCTTTGTTTGGATGGAAGGTAAATACTCTCTTAAATCAAATGAAGGATATTCATTGACGAAAGCATTCATCCGGCTAACGGACATTGTTTTTTTAATTGGTTTACAAAAATAAGAGTTGTAGTTTTCTGGTTTATACAATGATAATTTTGTTCTCTTAGTAGATAGTTTTTTCCGTCCTTCACTTGTAAGGTGAGGGCTTTTTAAGTTTTCGATGAGCTCTTGCATATAATGAAATTGTGAATGTTCGGGATGATAAATGCAAAATGGTGTTTCGGTATAGTTACTTGCTGCAGCTCCTGCTACGACTAATGATTGTAAGGAATTTGTATATGTAATCGCATATAAAAGTCCAAGCATACCACCTGTTGAATGACCAGCGAAATGCCATGTTGGAAGTTGTAATGCTTCTCGTATTGCTTCTAAGTCGTGGATTGTTTCAATCATGCTTAATTCGTTTTCTGAATGGGCGGTTACAGAGCGACCAGTATCTCGTAAATTAATGAGAAATACACGATGCGTAGCAGTAAAAACATCCGCAAAGTAATCACCAGTTTCATTAAATTGTGAATAGTGATGTGTAATACAAAGCGATTCGCCATCTCCTTTTGTAAAGAATTCAAATGTACCACGTTTCGTGTGGATTATTTGTCGTTTCCACATAATATCACTACCTTTTCTCATAAAAGTTGGGCCAGGCTGTTATGAAATTAAAATATATCGGCGCATCTCGAAATATATCAGCGATTATTAAAATATATCGACTTACCGACAGAAACCGACAATAATAGCCAAGCTATAAATAAAAGGAGGCTATTCAAAAACGAGCCTCCTTTTCGTTTAGTATAAAGATTTTGTCATATTATTCCGAATAATTTCAAGGGATTTCGCTACAGTTAATGCGTTTTTTTCTTCTATTTCTGGTTTACGGGGGATAGGTTTATACATGTTGTCTGGATCTTCCCATGTGAGGGGAAGTTCTGTTTCTGCTTGTCCTTTCCAAGCTTCAATCCATTCTGGAGGGAGATAACCTGAGATGTTTTGGATGTTGTTCATTTCGAGCCAAATGAGCGCCCATGCTCTTGGTACGACGCGCCAGTGGTCATAGCCGCCACCGCCGACAGCGATCCAGCGACCGTCGCAATATTCATTAGCAATTTCACGAGCAAGCTTCGGTATTTCGCGGTAAATATTCATTGTCGCACAAAGATGTGTAAGTGGGTCGTAGTAATGTGCGTCAGCACCATTTTGCGTTAAAATAATATCCGGTTTAAAGTACGCTGCAACTTCTTTTACAACAGTTCGATATGATTCTAAGAACGATTCATCTTCTGTAAAAGCATCGAGAGGAACATTAAAAGAATAACTATAACCATTACCTTGTCCGCGTTCGTTTACAGCGCCAGTTCCAGGGAATAAATAGCGACCAGTTTCATGTAATGAAATGGTGCATACGTTAGGGTCATCGTAAAAGGACCACTGTACACCATCACCGTGATGAGCGTCTGTATCAATATATAAGACGCGTAAACCGTATTTCTTTTGAATATATTTCATTGCGATAGAACTGTCGTTATAAATACAAAAGCCAGATGCTTTGCCGCGAAAGCCGTGATGTAGGCCGCCACCTAAATTGAGAGCGTGTTTTACTTTCCCAGAAAGAACAGCATCGACAGCTGTTAATGTACCGCCAACGAGCAATGCGCTTGCTTCGTGCATATTTGGGAACATCGGTGTATCTTCTGTTCCGAGTCCGTAGGTCATTGCAATTGATTTTTCTAACTTTCCTTCTCCAGCACGTTTTACCGCATTTATGTACTCCTCTGTATGAACGTAGGCAATCTCTTCATCTGTAGCCATCCGTGGTGTGATGATTTGGGAAGGAGAGATGAAACCGCCCTTTTGTAATAAATCATACGTAAGTGTGACGCGCAGTTGGTTAAAAGGATGATCAGGGCTAAATGAATAGCCCCGAAAGTCATCCGAATAAATAAACGCGCTACTCATGCTTGCATCCCCATGATGTTTGGCCATAATACGCGGTAGCCTTCTGCTTCAAGTGCATCAATCACTTTTAGAGGATTCATCGTTTGAATGCGGAAAACGAGTACTTTATCATTCTCATCTTTTGCTGGATAGACGAGAACGCTCACGATATTTATTTGTAAATCACTAAAAATAGCAACGACTTTTCCAAGAATACCAGGTTCATTTTTTACTTGAATTTCAATTTGTGAACTTGGTTGATGTGCTCCTGTTAATTTCACTAACGTGTGCAGTACTGTAGATTCTGAGATGATACCAACTAACTTACCAGCCTTTGTAACAGGAAGGCAACCAATTTTATTTTCAAAAAATAAAGTAGCAATTTCCTCAACGAAATCGAGAGGATGACAAGTCATAACAGGATGTTTCATAATAAGTTCAAGCGGTTGCTGTAGCATATCGAGTGAAACTTGTTCATCTAGAATAGACGGACTTGCATCTCTTACATCCCGATCAGAAATAATGCCTACGACGTGATTATTTTGATCGACAATTGGAATGTGCCGAATGCCTTTCGTGCGTATCGTTCGGATTGCTGTTTCGATTGTATCGTTTGGATGTAGTGTAACTACATTTTGATTCATAATTTCTTCTACAATCATTCCAGTTGCCCCCTTTATTAATACATAAAACGATTGTGAAAACGTAGACGATCAAAAGCTTGAATAGAATCCGTATCAACACGTTTACCGATGCGGACCATTAAACAGTTGGCAGGATGTGAACAAATTTCAGGGTCGTCTGTAGCCATCCATTGTAACCCGCCGGCATTCATCATCTTCTCCATTACTTTTCGGTATTCCCACACATTCAATCCTGTTTGTTTCAAATCCCAGTGCCAATAATATTCAGTCGTCAATATAATGTAATCTTCCATATAATCGTCCATCATAGAAACCTCTAGTAAGTTCTTTCCGACAGAACTCCCTCGGAAGGCTGGGACTACTTCAATTGCCCCAAGCTCAATTAAGTTTTCCATTTTTCCTTCTGACCATCGTTCAAGTGGATCAGGATATAAGTATGTAACATATCCAACAATCATTTGGTCATGTCTAGCAATAATAAGTCGAGCTTCTGGTAATTTAGAAATTTCGACAATTGCTTTATATTGCTGTTCAGCAGGACGAAACGCAACTAAATCTGGATGAAATTCATACATTTCGAGATTATGTGTAGAGACAGGGCCTTCAATAATTAAAGTGCCTTTCGCTGTTTTTAAGTTTCTAGCATTGTATATTTTTTTATGAATCAATGTATTGCTCACCACCTTGAGGGTTTGTGAATCTATTAATATCGTACTTTATAATATATGCGATGTGAATCGAATTTTGTCATTAAAAATTTGTCTAAAAATCAACAAATATACTGAAAATTTTAAATAATATCATTATAATAGATAATAGAATACATAGGAGGGGGATGTAAAGTATGAAAGTAGAAACGCTTCCTGTCATTAAAGGAGAAAATAATTTGCCGAATTATGATGAGGCATACGCGAATTTTAACTGGGAAGAGGTTAATAAAAACTTTACTTGGAATGAAACAGGCCGAGTAAATATGGCGTATGAGGCAATTGATAAGCATGCGAAATCCAATCGAAAGAATAAAGTAGCCCTTTATTATCAAGATGGATCGCGAAAAGAGAAATATACATTTAAGGAAATGAAGGATTTTTCTAATAAAGCAGGAAACGTCCTGAAAAATTATGGCGATGTAGAAAAAGGCGATCGCGTTTTTATTTTTATGCCACGTTCTCCAGAGTTATATTTCGCACTTTTAGGTGCAGTGAAATTAGGAGCAATTGTTGGACCGCTATTTGAAGCATTTATGGAAGGCGCAGTTCGCGATCGTTTAGAAGATAGCGAAGCAAAGGTGTTAATTACAACGCCTGAATTGTTAGAGCGCGTACCATTAAATGATTTACCTGCTTTAAAAACAGTTTTCCTTGTTGGGGATAATGTAGAAGAAGGCGGTAAAACGGTAGCGTTCAATCCTTTATTTGAACAAGCTTCAAAAGAATTACATATCGAATGGTTAGGCCGTGAAGACGGTTTAATTCTTCACTATACGTCTGGTTCTACTGGTAAGCCAAAAGGTGTGCTTCATGCGCAAAACGCAATGGTTCAGCACTATCAAACGGCGAAATGGGTATTAGATTTAAAAGAAGATGACGTGTATTGGTGCACAGCTGACCCAGGCTGGGTAACGGGAACTGCTTACGGCATTTTCGCACCGTGGTTAGTCGGAGCATCAAATGTTATTTTAGGTGGACGCTTTAGTCCAGAAGCTTGGTATGAAGCACTGCAAGATTACGGTGTGACGGTTTGGTACAGCGCACCAACAGCGTTCCGTATGTTAATGGGAGCTGGACAAGACGCAATTAAAAAATATGACTTATCACAAGTTCGTCACGTATTAAGCGTTGGTGAACCGTTAAATCCAGAAGTAATTCGCTGGGGTATGAATGCATTTGGACTTCGTATTCATGATACGTGGTGGATGACAGAAACAGGTGGACAAGTTATTTGTAACTACCCTTGTATGGAAATCCGTCCAGGTTCAATGGGTAAACCAATTCCAGGTGTAAAAGCAGCGATTGTTGATAATGAAGGAAATGAAGTGCCTCCATACACAATGGGTAACTTAGCGATTGCGAAAGGTTGGCCATCTATGATGCGCGGGATCTGGAATAACCAGCAAAAGTATGAATCTTATTTCATGCCGGGAGATTGGTACGTATCAGGTGACTCTGCATATATGGATGAAGATGGATACTTCTGGTTCCAAGGACGTATTGATGATGTAATTATGACGTCAGGTGAGCGCGTTGGTCCGTTTGAAGTAGAAAGTAAATTAATCGAGCATGCTGCTGTTGCAGAAGCAGGTGTAATTGGTATTCCTGATCCAGTGCGCGGCGAAATTATTAAAGCATTTATCGCACTTCGAGCAGGATACGAACCATCTGATGAATTAAAAGAAGAAATTCGTCAATTTGTAAAGAAAGGTCTAGCAGCTCATGCGGCGCCACGACAAATTGAATTTAGAGATAAATTACCGAAAACGAGAAGTGGTAAAATTATGCGCCGCGTATTAAAAGCGTGGGAATTAAACTTACCAACAGGTGACTTATCAACGATGGAAGATTAAGAGAGAAAGGTCTGAACGAAAAATGTTCAGACCTTTTTTATGTTATTATTAACTTATATATATAAGTTAAAGGGGGGAGTATGATGAAAACAGAAAAAGAAAAGATGATACTAGGAGAAATGTACATACCGGCTGATCCAGTTTTAGTACAAGAAAGAGAGCAAGCACGTATATTAACGAGAAAATTAAATGATACGCCAGAAGAGCAATTAAAAGAGCGTAGCGAAATCGTAAAAGAATTATTTGGAACGACTGGAGATAACATTCATCTTGAATCTTCTTTTAGATGTGATTACGGCTATAACATTCATGTCGGTGAAAATTTTTACGCGAACTTTGACTGTACGATTTTAGACGTATGCCCGGTAACAATCGGAGTGAACTGTATGTTAGCTCCAGGTGTTCACATTTATACAGCAACGCACCCGCTTGATCCAGTAGAGCGTATAAGCGGATCAGAATACGGAAAACCAGTTACAATTGGCGATAACGTATGGATTGGCGGAAGAGCAATTATTAATCCAGGTGTAACAATTGGAGACAATGCGGTGATCGCATCTGGTGCTGTCGTAACGAAAGATGTGCCTAATAATGTAGTAGTTGGCGGGAATCCCGCAAAGATTATAAAAAAATTAAAATAATATTTGAACGAAGTGTCTTCCTCGTCTGTATACATTTATGAAAGAATAGATGAGGGAGGCTTTTATATGTCTAATAAATTACTTCTTGCTTTTGCTTTAATTGGAATTATAGTTGTATTTTCTTGTGGTCTTTTCTTACCGATACCAATTGGATATAGAGTATCAATGCTTACAGCTGGAGTTATAATGGGTGTTCTGTTTTCAATCATTATTCCATTTGATAGAAAACATATAGTACGGAAAAATGGATATAAAATTGATTTTACAAAAACAAAAGTGTATTTTCGCTGGAATGTATTTGACACTATTTCTGTCTGCCTTGCGTTGTATGCATGCATATGTGTGCAAGCGTTAAATACTTTAGTTGCAATGGGATTTACGATTCAAAACCCATATGTGCAATTTTTTACAAATCAATCACAATTGTGGATTTTTATTGCGATTGCATATTTAATTTCCCGTATTTCATTAACGTTAAAAGGAATAAAGGAGATCAAAAATCATGGCGCAGATTGGGATTGAGGAGGAGCTCATGCTTGCGTATCAAAGTGGAGATAAACAAGCGGGAGAAAGACTATATATTTTAATCAAACCAGCGCTATACACATTTTTATATCGATTTAACCGAGATGAACAATTAAGTATCGATCTTGTGCAAGATACGTTTTTGACGCTAGAGCGTAAGAAACATATGTATGAAATTGAAAAAGGTAAAATAAAAACGTATTTATTTCAAATTGGTTATCGTCTTATGATTAATAAATTAAATAGGAGAAAAAAGTGGCGTACGCTTTTGCCATTTTTAGTGCCGATTCCGGAAAAAGAATTTTCTCACGAAGATCGGCTCACAGTAAGAGAAGCAATTTTGAAAGTTCCAGAAGAGCAAAGAGCGGTCCTAATCCTTTCTTATTATCATGATATGCAGCAAAAAGAAATTGCAGAAATATTAAACATTCCGATTGGAACAGTGAAATCGAGACTTCATAATGGAATAAAGAAATTGAAACAATTGCTGGAGGTGGACGAAATTGAGCGAAAATCCCTTTAAGAGTGAATATAAGTTAAAGCAACATTTAGATAGTGATCATGTAGAAATACCAGACTTTCCAAAAACGGTAAGTCGATTCGATCGATTAATCGGGTTTCTTGGTTCCCCGGCGAAAGATCCTGTGGAGGCGACCATTGGGAATGATTTATCGGTTGTGTTTCATGTATCGTTGTTAGTTGGGGTTCCAATTCTTTCTCTTATTACGATACTCTTTGTGACGTTGTAAAGGATTGGAAAGAAGAGAAATTCCACCTCTATTTGACACGCCTATATAAATGATGGTATAAAGAAAAGTATATGAATAATTGAGCGTGGAAAGGGAGAAGTAGTGATCATTTCCCTGTTTTAGAGAGCTGATGGTCGGTGGAAATCAGCACATAGATGATCGCGAATTACGCCCCTAGAGCATCTTTTTTCGATTGAATTGTATTCAAAAGGGAAAAGACGGTGCTAAGCCGTTATGTAAATAAGGTGGTAGGCTTTTTGGCCTGCAACTAGGGTGGTAACGCGATAATCAAAATCGTCCCTTATTTGAAGGGGCGATTTTTTTATGTTTTCAACCTTCACGCCAGTAATGAACTTAAAGGAGAGTATGTAGGATATGGGTATTTTACAAGATCTTGAATTTCGCGGTCTAATTAATCAGCAAACAGATGCTGAGGGCCTTGAGCAATTATTAGAAAAAGAAAGCGTTAAATTATACTGTGGTTTCGATCCGACAGCAGATAGCTTACACATCGGTCATATGTTACCAGTATTAATGTTACGTCGTTTCCAATTAGCTGGTCACCAACCAATCGCACTTGTTGGTGGTGGTACTGGTATGATTGGTGACCCAAGTGGTAAAAAAGCAGAGCGTACATTAAATACGAAAGATACAGTTGCTTACTACACAGAAAGCATTAAAAACCAACTTTCAAACTTCTTAGAGTTCGAAAACGTGGACAACCCAGCAACAATGGCTAACAACTATGACTGGCTTGGTAACTTAGATGTAATTTCATTCTTACGCGATATCGGTAAAAACTTCGGTTTAAACTATATGTTAGCAAAAGATACAGTAGCATCTCGTTTAGAAACTGGTATTTCATTCACTGAGTTCAGTTACATGATTTTACAATCATACGACTTCTTAAACTTATACCAACACCATAATTGCCGTCTGCAAATCGGTGGTAGTGACCAATGGGGTAACATTACAGCTGGTCTTGAATTAATCCGTAAATCAGAGGAAGATGCGAAAGCATTCGGTTTAACAATTCCACTTGTTACTAAATCTGACGGTACGAAGTTTGGTAAAACAGAAGGTGGCGCAATTTGGTTAGACCCAGAGAAAACAACTCCTTACGAGTTCTACCAATTCTGGATTAACACAGATGACCGCGATGTTGTTAAATACTTAAAATACTTCACATTCTTATCTCATGAAGAAATTCTTGAGCTTGAAAAGCAAGTAGCTGAAGCGCCAGAAAAACGTGCAGCACAAAAAGCATTAGGTTCTGAAATGACAAAACTTGTTCACGGCGAAGAAGCATTAGAGCAAGCAATCAAAATTTCAGCTGCACTATTCAGCGGTTCTGTAGCAGAACTAACTGCAAGCGAAATTGAACAAGGATTCAAAGACGTACCATCTGTAGAACGTACTGCAGAAGATACAGTATTAATCGACTTACTTGTAGAAAGCAAAATCTCTCCATCAAAACGTCAAGCACGTGAAGATGTAACGAACGGCGCAATCTACGTAAACGGTGAGCGTACACAAGCGTTAGACTACGTTGTAACAGAAAACGACCGCATCGAAGGTAAATTTACAATCATTCGCCGCGGTAAGAAGAAATATTTCTTAATTCGTTACTAATAAATAAAAAGCTTTGGGGAAATTCCTCAAAGCTTTTTTGTTTTAATCTCCTTTTCGAGTTCATACGGAAATCACATGTAAGCGGTATGATAAATGTATAACAACTAGAAAGGAGTGGTAAAACAAAATGTCACTAGAAGCGCTCATTATTTTTTCTTTGCTAAATGCGGGTCAGCTTGCAGAGAATTCGAAGGTTGATATACATAAAGAGCAGAAAGATGCTTATGTATATGTTCAAAAAGAGGAAAATAAATAACTTTATTTTATATATAAACTTCAAAAGCCAATCCATTGGATTGGCTTTTTGTCAGGTTGTTGGAAAAAGAGCGTACATTTTTCTCTTTTAAACATTAGCTAAAATTTGATCATAGCACGAAGTAATAAGTGCTTCCAGATCTTTTAAGTCATTAACGTTATCAATAAAAATTCTACTCACTCCCTGTGATTTTGGGGCTTGTTCAACCACAAAATTAGGGCATAGCTGTTTAGTAGCTTCTAAATCGAGTCTTACAACTAAGGATTTTGCATCGCCATCAAGGAAGAGACGTATAAACCATTTTGTGATTACACGATTCATGATACAAAAATAACTAATGGTATCTTTATATTTGAGGTTACTGATATCTCTTTGATGCTCAGTTAAAATCTCTTTAACAATGTTAAATGCGGTTAGTTCATTTTCTGTAGTGAAAACTCTATCTGTTTTGTCTTCTTTGTTAATGTCTTCAATTATTTCAGTAGAAGCAGCTGCAACTAGGCTTGTTTCTATTTTCTCCGATGTTTTTGTTTCTTTTGGTGTTAAACCATCACTGATTATTTCTAATAGTGTTCGATTAATTGCTTTTTTAACGATTGGTCGGAATCGCTCTAAAACGTTATTTGTAATTCTAGTTGAGCTAAAGTCTCTAATTAGAAAACGAAGGAAGTCATCTGAAGGATTTTTAAATAGTTCTTTAATTGTAGAGTTTAAATTGGTCATATAAATAAGCTCTTCAGCATATTTTACGATTTCTTCAGCTTCAAAATTTTCTTTTGTAAAAGTTTCAATCGTTTCAATATCTAAATTGGTTAAATTATCCATACTGAATGTGAAGAAAGGTTTTTCATCCATCACATTGTCATTTGTTAAATCAGTATAAAACTTGTATTCTACACCATTAGTTAGTACCCCTACTTTGACATCAGGTAAGGCATTGAAATATCTAGATAGTTGCGCATCGTGTTTAAGGAGATTTTCTGTTACAGATTTTGCCTCGATTAAAATAATTGGAACCCCATTTTTAAAAACCGCATAATCGACTTTTTCTCCCTTCTTAGTTCCGAAGTCTGCAACATACTCAGGTCTAACTTCTAAAGGATTAAAAACGTCATAACCTAGTTTTTGAAGAAAAGGAATAATTAATGATTGCTTGGTCATTTCTTCATTAGTTATGTACTCTGTTCGTTCTAAAAGTTGGTTAGCTATTTTGTTTATGTCATTTCTGAATTCCATATCAATGTCTCCTCGTTATAAAGTTTAAAAATCTTTAATATTATTGTTATTCCGTGAAAATTCATAATATAACAGAGTTCTTTATGGAAACAGGGAGGTTATTCTTTTTGTTTTAGATGGGAGTATAGGGTATTGGGATTTTTATGTTATGTAGGATATAAAAATAATGGGGGAATTGAAAAAAGCCAATCCACAGGATTGGCTTTTTGTCATTAACGAGAGTAGAACTCTACGATTAATGCTTCGTTGATTTCAGCTGGTAACTCAGCACGCTCAGCGTGACGAGTGTAAGTAGCTTCTAATTTGTCAGCATCGAAAGTTAAGTATTCTGGTACGAAGTTGTTAACTTCGATCGCTTCTTTAACAACAACAAGGCTGTTAGATTTTTCGCGAACGCTGATAGTTTGACCAGGTTTTACACGGTAAGATGGGATATCTACGCGAGCGCCATCAACCATGATGTGACCGTGGTTTACTAATTGGCGAGCTGCACGACGAGTGCGAGCTAAGCCCATACGGTAAACTAAGTTGTCAAGACGAGCTTCAAGAAGGATCATGAAGTTTTCGCCGTGCTTACCAGGCATTTTACCTGCTTGGTCAAATGTGCGACGGAATTGACGCTCAGTCATGCCGTACATGTGACGAAGTTTTTGTTTCTCTTGTAATTGTAAACCGTATTCTGAAAGTTTCTTACGTTGGTTAGGACCGTGAGGACCTGGTGCGTAAGGGCGTTTTTCTAATTCTTTTCCTGTGCCGCTTAGAGAGATTCCAAGACGACGAGACAGTTTCCAAGCTGGACCTGTATAACGAGCCATAGTTGACTCCTCCTTTAAAAATGTTTTTATTTACGTAAAATAAAAACAGACGTAATCGATATTTACGGGCATTTTGTTTTCATGTACCTTCGCTCCAGCAGCAGGGAGTTACGAGATACACCTCCGTAGAGGAACAAAATACAAACGATAAACTCACATTACAAGGCTGCCTTTTTATTTTACACAAACGCTATTATATCTTTTACCCAGAGTTTCGTCAAGCGAGTACGTTTTTGTTTTATGCATATAAATTTTGGAAATTAATATAAGAAGGAATTTAAAACAATATAAAAGAAGAGATAGAAACACAAATAAAACGCTTACATAAAATGTAGTAAAAACGTTCATCAGTTTTTTACTGGTGAATATGCGGTAATAAAAACATAAAGGGGATGTTTTTATGAAAAAGAAGCATATGGAGACAGCGTTAATTCATCACGGTTATACACCTGAGGAACATAAAGGAAGTTTAACACCACCTTTATTTCAAACCTCTACGTTTACATTTGAGACTGCGCAGCAAGGAGAGGCGAGTTTTGCGGGAGTGGATCCATCTTATATTTACTCAAGGCTTGGAAATCCGACTGTGAAATTATTTGAAGAACGTATGGCGGTGTTAGAAGGAGGAGAAGAAGCACTTGCCTTCGGATCTGGTATGGCAGCTATTTCAGCAACTTTAATCGGTTTTTTAAAGGCTGGAGATCATATTATTTGTTCAAATGGATTATATGGGTGTACGTACGGTTTTTTAGAAGTGTTAGAAGAAAAATTTATGATTACGCATTCGTTTTGTGAGATGGAGACAGAGGTTGATATTGAAAATAAAATTCGTCCAAATACAAAGCTTATTTTCGTTGAAACACCGATTAATCCAACAATGAAATTAATCGATTTAAAACAAGTTATTCAGGTTGCGAAGCAAAATGGTTTACTTGTCATTGTTGATAATACGTTTTGTTCACCTTATTTACAAAGACCGCTTGAGCTTGGCTGTGACGCTGTTGTGCATAGTGCGACAAAATATATTGGTGGCCATGGTGACGTTGTAGCGGGTGTAACAATTTGTAAAACGAAAGCGTTAGCTGAAAAGATTCGCCCGATGCGAAAAGATATCGGCGGCATTATGGCGCCGTTTGATGCGTGGTTATTATTACGCGGGTTAAAGACGTTAGCGGTAAGAATGGATCGTCATTGTGATAATGCAGAAAAAATTGTATCGTTCTTAAGAAAACATGATGCGGTAGAAGGTGTTTGGTATCCAGAAGGGGAATTAGCATCTCGTCAAATGAAGCGCGGGGGCGGTGTTATTTCTTTTTCAGTAAAAGGCGGAAAAGAAGAGACGCAAGCATTTATTAATGACCTCCACTTTATTACAATTGCGGTGAGTTTAGGAGATACAGAAACGTTAATTCAGCATCCAGCAACGATGACGCACGCTGCGATTCCAGCTGAACTAAGAAAAGAAATGGGCATTTTCGATAATTTAATACGCTTATCGGTTGGTTTAGAATCTTGGGAGGATATCGTTTCTGATTTAGAGCAAGCATTAAAGAAAATATCTACTGTTAATCAATAAAAAAAGAGTGAGCTATCGGTTTTGTACAGGACGTACTAAATCGATAACTCGCTCTTTTCTTTTTACATATGTTTTAGGAGTGTTTCCACAAACTTTTCTAAATAGCACTGATCTACTTCATCAAAACGATTCTTTTCAGGACTATCAATGTCAAGTACACCAATGACAGCTCCTTCTTTCACAATCGGTACAACGATTTCTGAATTAGAAGCACTATCGCAAGCGATGTGACCTGGGAATTGGTGAACGTCCGCTACAAGCTGCGTTGTTTTCGTTTCAGCTGCTACGCCGCAAACGCCTCGTCCAAATGGAATGCGTACGCAAGCAGGCATTCCTTGGAACGGTCCAAGGACAAGCTGATTTCCTTCTGTTACGTAAAAGCCAACCCAATTAACGCGATCTAAAAATTGGTTTAATAATGCGGACGCATTTGATAAGTTTGCGACTACGTTTGATTCGCCAGTTAATAACGCATCCAGTTGTTTAATTACTGTCTCATATTGCTGCACGCGAGATCCTGCATAACTTTCTTTAGTAAACATGGAAACAGCTCCTTTTTTATCGAGATGTGTAAAATATTAGCAAAATACGATGTATTTCACATGACTTTGTCGATAGAAAATTAAAGGAATTTGTCTTAAAAGTCAAGAAATTTAAACTATAGCTGTTCATTGAGAGGAAGTGAGCGCATGAAGCAGACGAAACAAAAAGTAATTGATGCGGCAATATCGTTGTTTAATACGAAAGGTTATGATGGAACGTCGGTGCGAGACATTGCAAAGCGAGCGGATGTGAATGTAGCGAATATTTCATATTATTTTGCTGGGAAGCAAGGTTTATTAGAACAGCTTATTACTGATTTTTTAGAAGGGTATATTCATGTGATTGAAATTTCGTTTGAACAGAGAGAGTATTTGTCGGCTAAAGATGTGATGGTGCAAATGGTGCGTGGGATGTTACGATATCAATTTGAAAATAGAGAACTAACACGTTTCTTCTACCGAGAGCTTTCGCTTGATACGACATTAATTCGTGAAGTGATGACCGTTTATTTTTCTAAAGAAAGATATTATATAGAGCAAATTATTAGACAAGGACAAATGAAACAAGAATTTCAGAAAGTATCATTTACAATGTTTATGACGCAATTAAAAGGTATGATAAATATGCCGTTTTTATATCCACAATATATATCAGAAGTACTGCATTCTTTCCCGTCTGAGACATTTTTCATAGAAATGTATACGAAAGAGATTGAGCAATGGATGGAACAAGCGTTATGTAAAGCAAATATGTACCATGAATGGCCAAGAGCTGTTCATATGTGAAGAATCCCCACCTAACGAACTGAGGTGGGGATTCTTATGTTTACTTTTCTTTGCCATAAATTGTTACATAATAGCGCGATAATTGTTAATGCAGCTCCAGCAATTTCGATTTTATCGACTGGATAACCTCGAAACATAGAACCAATCAGTGCAAGGATAGGAACTAAATTCATAAATAATATGCCGTTAATAGATGAAATATAGCGATTTCCCATATTCCAGCAAAATACAGCGATAACTCCTGCGATAATCGACATATAAAAGAGCTCAAAACGAACACTCACAACTGTACGCAGTGACGGCATAGTAACTATATTTGTATACGTTAAGAAAGTAACAATAACGATGAGTGAAATGGAGCCAAATAAACAAGTTAATGTCGTATATCGAAGTGGTGACCAAGATTGAAAACGAGCACCCCCGTTTGTATAAATGACCCAGCAAGTAACGCCGCATAGCATCAATATATTTGTCGATAAGTGGCTTGCAGCTCCAAATAATAAGTGAATATTTCCTTTTGAAATGACAAGCATAACACCGAGTAATGCAACGAACATACAAAGGAATGTGTAGTTTTGTGGGCGCTTGTTTTTTGTTATCCATTGTAATGATAAGGCAATTAGTGGCATGAGAGACTGAATCATCGCTGCATGGATTGCTCCCGAAGGCCCGGCAAGTTGTTGTCCGTAGAAAACGAGAAAACCATATCCTGCGAAACCGACTGTCCCGTAAAAGAACAGAGAAAGTGTTCTTTTTTCTAAGCGGAGTGAAGTCTTCCCTTCAGTAATTAATAGCAAAATAAGAAAAATAATAGCTGCTGATCCATAGCGAATCGTTGTGAAGAAGAACGGATCGATAAATTGCAGGGCATTTGCCATTACAGGAAACATAAATCCCCAGGCAGTTACGGCGAGTAAGCATAGAAAGGATCCGAGTAGCATTTGTTTTTTGTTCAAGAGTATCTTTCCCCTTTACATTTCGTTATAGTAAGTTGATGAAATAAGTATAAAGAGTAATTGTTTATAGGAGGAAATATCGATTTCTTATAACGGTTATAACTTTTTGTTAGAGGTGTGTACGATGGATTTGGAGGCAGTACGATCGTTTATCGAAGTGAAGCATACGCGAAGTTTATCAAAGGCAAGTAAGATTTTACATATATCTCAACCAGCGCTTAGTAAGCAAATTCAAAAGTTAGAAGCGGATTTAGAGGTTACTTTACTTAAGCGTTCTGCGCAAGGAGTGGAGTTAACGGAGGCAGGAGAGTTATTTATAAAAAGAATGCTACCGATTTTGGAACAAATAAATGAAGTGAAAACAGAAATGAGGGGGTATCAAGAGAACCGAAAGTTTTCAATTGGTATACTACCGAGTTTAGCAGAGCATTACATATTAGAGTGTAAAGATGTATTAGGTGATGAGTTCGAAGTAGAGTGGCAAATCGGACATACGGAAGTATTAAGAGCTTTATTTAAAGCGCGGGAGATCGACGCGATGTTCATCGATTCAGTAGTAGAAGGTGCTACGTATATAAAAGAAGTGCAACAAGAGAAAATTGTTTGTGTCATTTCAAATAATCATCCGTATAAAGAGAAGAAAGTCATTCAAATAGAAGAGCTGCAAAATGAAAAATTAATTGTATATCCAGAAATATGCGATGTAAGGAAAATGGTTATGAACATGTTTCATGAGATAGGTGTAAAACCAACTATAGCTGTGGAAACATCTTACGCAGAACCGATGCTTGCAATGGTAAAAGCTGGCCTTGGCATCACTTTACTTCCAGAAAGGGCAGTAGAGCAGTCTGTAAGGCAGGGAAATGTACATGGAATTTCTGTTGAACCACCACTCATGCGGAAAATTTATTTCGTATCTCATACGAAAGATTGTTTGTTATTACAATCATTTGAGGATAGGTAGTGAGGTAGGCGGAATATTGAGAAAGATTACAATCGCATTGAAAGAAACATGAAATTTTAAAAAAAACTAGGTCAAAAACAAGCCATTACATGGTATGATTAGTACATTGTTAGTTGTTAAATATAGGGGAATTCCCTTTTTATACATAATGCCTTCCATTTCATAAACGGAACGGACAAAAAAAGAGATATAACTAGGAGGCTTTTTTGCATGGATTCTATCCTGACGATCGTTATCATTGTAGTAAGCTCTATTCTAGTGCTGCTCATGATAGAGCTTGTGATAAGAAATCGTTCATATAAAGATATTGAAGCACTGGAGCAGTGGAAACAAGAGATAAAAGATAAACCTGTGGCAGATGAACTAAAACGGGTAAAAGATTTAAACATGACGGGTCAAACAGAAGAACTGTTTGGTAAATGGCGTGAAGAATGGGATGAAATTGTATCAACAACCCTTCCGAAAGCTGACAAAGATTTAGCGCAAGCGCGAAAATTCGCCTCGCAATTCTCCTTCCGAAAAGCAAAGCATGCGATGAACGAATCCATAAGTGGTTTAGATGACGCTGATAATCGTATTACAGGTGTTTTAAATGAATTACAGCAATTGTTAGAAAGCCATGAGAAAAATAGCTCGGAAATTGAAGGGTTACGTGATACATATCGTAGTATGAAAAAGAGTGTTCTTGCTCATAGACATATGTATGGGGCAGCAGAGCAGAAAATCGAAGAGATGCTAGACGCTGAATCTAATAAATTTAAAAGTTTTGAAGAAGCAACAGATAATGGTGACTACTTAAAAGCGAGAGAAATTGTTATTAGTTTAGAAGAAGGTTTAGCTGGTTTAGAAATCATTATTCACCAAATTCCAGATTTATTAGTAGAGTGTCAAGCGACGCTACCAGTTCAACTGGAAGATTTATTACAGGGTCATAATGATATGGTAAGACAAGGTTATGTATTAGAGTATTTGGAAGTCCCTAAAGAAGTTCGTGATATGACGACACAACTAAACACATGTTTAATGGATATACAGGAGCTTCATATAACAGAAGCGGCTGAAAAAGTGGAAGACTTAAAAACTCGTTTAGATGGTTTCTATGATCAACTTGAGCAAGAGGTGCATGCGAGACATTATGTGGAGCAAAAAACACTTTCTGTTTATGAAGACTTAGAAGAAATACGTATCGAAACGATTGAAACGAAAACAGAAACACAACTTGTGAAACAAAGCTATCAATTGCAAGATAAGGATATTGAATCTCAAAAAGTAATTGAAAAGCAAATGCACATTTTAACGAAACGTTTTGAAATGCTACAATTACGCGTTGCTGAACAAGATATTGCCTTCTCTATTATTCGTGAGGAACTAGAAGAGGTTTATGAGCAATGTGAAACGTTAAAAGTACTTCATGCAGAATATAAAGAAATGCTGCAAACGATGCGTAAAGAAGAATTTGAAGCGCGTGAGAAGTTACAAGAAATGCGAAATACTATTTTCGAAACGAAACGCTTTATGCAAAAGTCGAATTTGCCAGGTCTTCCAGAGAGTATTATGGAAGATTTAAAAAGAGGGCAAATGGCAATGCAAGCTGTATATGAACAATTAGAAGTGAAGCCGTTAAATATGAACGCTGTAAATAGCAGTTTAGAAGAAGCATACACAACTGTGAACGGTGTAGCTGAAATGACAGAAGAATTAATTGGACAAGCGTATTTAGTTGAAAAATTAATTCAATACGGTAACCGTTACCGCAGTCATGATGAAAGCCTTGCAGAAAGCTTAAATTATGCGGAGAAATTATTCCGTGAATATCAATACGATGCAGCTTTAGAACAAGCCGCTTCTGTACTAGAGCAACTTGAACCTGGTGTTGTTCAAAAAATAGCTGAATATGTAGACAATGAACAAACCCTTTCATAAAAGGGTTTGTTTTTTTGTGTAATTTTGCAGGCGATGTTGCTATAATGAATAGCGGAATACAGTAAGGTTATTCGTTTCAAAATAAAGTGAAACTGTAATCAGTGGGGGTATCTCACTAATTATTATTATTCACTAATCGGGATAAAACGGAACCTTTGCGTAGTCTTAGCGTAATGACACGTATTTATGATATGATTATATGATGTGATAGCGCTGAAAGGGGAAGAACGATGATCTATTTTGATAATAGTGCGACGACGAAGCCATATCCAGAAGCTCTTCAATCGTACGTGACGGTTGCTGGGAAATATTTTGGTAATCCTTCTTCTATTCATTCGCTTGGAGGAGAGGCAGAGCGTCTATTAACACAATCAAGAACGATTGCAGCGCAGCTTCTTCACGTTAAACCTTCTGAAATTATTTTCACATCAGGTGGAACGGAAGGGAACAACCTTGCGATTAAAGGGATAGCGATGAGGAATCGTTCGCGCGGCAAACATATCATTACAACAAATATTGAACACGCGTCTGTGTTTGAGGCATATAAGCAATTAGAAGAACTCGGATATGATGTAACATATTTACCGGTTAACGAGCATGGTGTTGTATCGGTAGAGGATGTAAAACGAGCACTTCGTGAAGATACGATTCTTGTATCAATTATTCATGTGAACAACGAAACTGGAGCAATTCAGCCCGTTGCTGAAATTGGAACGTTATTATCGAATCATCCGAAAATAAGATTCCATGTAGATCATGTACAAGGGATAGGAAAAGTACCGCTTGATTTATATGCTTCTCATATTGATCTTTGCTCAATATCTGGACATAAATTCCACAGTGTAAAAGGAACGGGTCTTCTTTATATACGTGATGGCGTAAGATTAGATCCGATTTTATCAGGTGGTCAACAAGAGCTTAAGTATCGCTCTGGTACAGAGAATTTACCTGGCATTGTAGCAATGGTGAAAGCACTTCGCATGACAATGGAACAAGTGAAAGAAAAGGTAGCTCATTTGCAAAGTTTACAAGCAGAGCTTGTCAGCTTCTTTAAAGAGATGGAAGATGTGACGATTAATACATCGCTTGCATATGCAGCACCGCACATTTTAAATGTATCATTTGTTGGTTTAAAACCAGAAGTAGTCGTTCATGCTTTAGAAGAGCACGGTGTATATGTATCGACGAAGTCTGCTTGTTCTTCAAAAGCAAATGAAGTGAGCAGAGTGTTAGTGTCAATGGGAGTGCCGCATGCAGCAGCTGCAAGCGCTATTCGTATTAGTTTGGCACCAGACAACACGATGGAAGAAGTAAAACAATTTGAAGGTATTGTAAAAGAGACGATGCCAAAATTATATGAAGTGATGAGGTAAAGAAATATGATGACATATGAATATATTTTAGTGCGTTACGGAGAAATGACGACAAAAGGTAAAAACCGTTCTAAATTTGTAAGCACATTAAAAGATAACGTGAAGTTCAAACTGAAAAAGTTCCCAAATATTAAAATTGATGCAACGCATGACCGTATGTACATCCAGTTAAACGGTGAAGATCATGAAGCAATCTCTGAAAGATTGAAAGACGTATTTGGTATTCATAAGTTTAACTTAGCGATGAAAGTACCATCAGAATTAGAAGACATTAAAAAAGGTGCATTAGCAGCGTTCTTACAAGTAAAAGATGATGTGAAAACATTTAAAATTACAGTGCACCGTTCTGATAAGCGCTTCCCAATGAAGACGATGGAGTTACTTCCAGAAATCGGTGGGCACATTTTAGAAAATACAGAGGATATCACAGTAGACGTCCATAATCCAGATGTGAATGTACGTGTAGAAATTCGCAGTGGTTACAGCTATATTATGTGTGGTGAGCACATGGGAGCTGGCGGTTTACCAGTTGGCGTTGGCGGAAAAGTAATGGTACTTCTTTCTGGTGGTATTGATAGCCCAGTAGCAGCGTACTTAACGATGAAACGCGGCGTATCTGTGGAAGCAGTTCACTTCCATAGCCCACCTTTCACAAGTGAGCGTGCAAAACAAAAAGTAATCGATTTAGCACAAGAGTTAACGAAATACTGTAAACGTGTAACGCTTCACCTTATTCCGTTTACAGAAGTGCAAAAAACGATTAATAAAGAAATCCCATCTAGCTATTCAATGACGGTTATGCGCCGTATGATGATGCGTATTACAGAGCAGATTGCTGAGGAGCGTAACGCACTTGCAATCACAACTGGTGAAAGTCTTGGACAAGTAGCAAGCCAAACATTAGATAGCATGCATACGATTAACGAAGTAACAAACTACCCAGTTATTCGTCCGCTTATTACGATGGATAAATTAGAAATTATTAAAATTGCTGAAGAAATCGGCACGTATGATATTTCAATTCGTCCATACGAAGATTGCTGTACAGTATTCACACCAGCTAGCCCGGCGACGAAGCCGAAGCGTGAAAAAGCAAATCGATTTGAAGCGAAATACGATTTCACACCGTTAATCGAAGAAGCTGTAGCGAACAAAGAAACAATGGTATTACAAACGGTTGAAGTAGTGGCGGAAGAAGAAAAATTTGAAGAACTTTTCTAAAACCATAAATTACCATATTTAAAACGTGTATGAAGTCATGTTATTTATCACACTCTATACTCACAAGGAGGTGATATAACATGTCACGTAGCACAAATAAATTAGCGGTTCCTGGTGCTGAATCAGCATTAGACCAAATGAAATACGAAATCGCTCAAGAGTTTGGTGTTCAACTTGGAGCTGATGCAACAGCTCGCGCTAACGGTTCTGTTGGTGGTGAAATCACTAAACGTCTAGTTTCACTAGCTGAGCAACAATTAGGCGGTTACCAAAAATAATCCCATATGATGGCTTAGAAAGAGCGGGTTCTCCCGCTCTTTCTTTTTGTTGTTCATATTAGTATAAATTCATTTCGACAAAAGCATAAAAAAATTGTCAAAAGAAGAGGGTTCAAAATTTACTGAAAATTCTTTATTATATAAGGGAGGCATAAAGAAAAAGGAGGATGTTTATGAAGAGAGAGGAATTGTTGGCACCACCATCTTATAATTTAGTTTCAGAAATAGAGAAATATACAGACGATAAAGAGAAGCTTGCTTTAATTTGGCAAGATGATAAAGGGAATAGACGAGAAGTTACATATTTTGAATTAATGCAAGGGGCAAATAAAATTGGAAACGCTTTTATAAAAAGTGGCTTACAAAAAGGGGACAAGCTCCTTATTATGATGCCGCGTTTAATTGAAGCGTACATGACGTATATCGCTGCGATTAAAGCGGGATTTGTCGTAATTCCAAGTTCGGAAATGTTGCGTAAAAAAGATATTGAATATCGAATTGGACATGGCGAAGTAAAAGCGATAGTAAGCTATGAGCCGTACATTGGACAGTTTGATGATATAGAAGCAATGGAATCCCTTCAAAAATTCGTCCTGAGCGAGCAGTCAGTAGACGGGTGGATCAATTTAAAAACAGCATTAGAAACAGAAAGTGACATGTTAGAAATGGCGAAAACAGATAAAGAAGATATGGTCTTTTTATCTTACACGTCTGGGACGACAGGAAACCCGAAAGGTGTTGTTCATACGCACGCGTGGGCATACGCTCATTTACGTACAAGCGCCCCGAATTGGCTCGGAATTGAAGAGAATGATGTTGTATGGGCAACGGCTAGTCCAGGGTGGCAAAAATGGATTTGGAGCCCGTTTTTAGCAACTCTCGGTTCAGGGGCAACAGGATTTGTGTACAACGGCAAGTTTGAACCGAAAACGTATTTAAATTTATTAGACGATAATAAGGTGAATGTGCTTTGTTGTACACCGACTGAGTATAGATTAATGGCAAAGGTAGAAGATTTAAGCGAGTACAATTTAGAGGCGTTACATAGCGCTGTATCCGCAGGTGAGCCGTTAAATAGAGAAGTCATTGGAACATTCCAAAAGCACTTTGATATTACAGTAAGAGACGGCTATGGACAAACGGAAAATACACTACTTGTTGGTGTAATGAAAGGGATGGATATTAGACCAGGATCAATGGGGAAACCAACGCCAGGTAACCACGTCGATATTGTAAATGAGGAAGGTATTCCAGTTAAAGTAGGCGAAGTTGGTGATATTGCAGTTCACATTGAAACGCCGGCCCTCTTTAAACAATATTATAAAGACGATGAACGTACAGCGATGCAATTCCGCGGTGATTATTATATTACAGGTGATAAAGCGAAGAAAGATGAAGACGGCTACTTCTGGTTTGAAGGGCGTGGTGATGATATCATTATTAGCTCTGGTTATACAATCGGGCCGTTTGAAGTAGAGGATGCGCTTGTAAAACATCCTTACGTAAGAGAATGTGCGGTTGTCGCAAGTCCTGATGAAATTCGGGGAAGTGTCGTGAAGGCATTTATCGTATTAAGAGAGAATATAGAAAAGAACGAAGAAACATTAATTCCAACACTCCAACAACACGTCAAAGAACTCACTGCACCATATAAATACCCTCGCAAAATTGAATTTGTAGATGAACTACCAAAAACGATTTCTGGAAAAATTCGCCGTATTGAACTTAGAAAACAAGAGATGGAGATTCCGTCAAAATAATTTTGAAAACAGTGAAGTAAATAGTTGAATGAAATGCAAAACAATGATAATATAAAAACGAACACAAGTTCGATTTTATAAACTTAAAAAAGAGGTGTCCGTATGATTTTAGGTATTAATCCGTACTTAGTTTTAGATGGTAGTGGGCAAGAAGCTGTACAGTTTTATAAAGAGGCTTTAGATGCAAAAGTAGAAGTCATGCAAACTTTTGGTGACATGCCTGAAAATCCAGAATACCCGATTCCAGCTGAAGCGAAAGAGCGCGTTTTACACGCTACTTTAAAAGTTGGTAATACGGATCTTATGATTTCTGATACATTCCCAGGTCAAGGGCATGCAATCGGATCTCAAGTAACAATCGCAATTCAAATTAGTAATGCAGAAAAAGCAAAAGAAGTATTCGATAAGTTACAAGAAGGTGGAGAAGTTATGATGCCACTTCAAGAAACATTCTGGAGCCCAGCATACGGACAAGTAAAAGATAAATTTAATATTGAATGGCAAGTTACAACGTCTACTACTGAACAAAAGTAATTTTTAGAAAAGCACCATGTTTTGAAATGGTGCTTTTTTTTATACAATAAAAAATAAAGGAGATGGGATATATGGGAGAAATTTGGTATGGCGGTACCATTTACACAATGAGAGAAGAAAATGAAAAAGTGGACGCTGTTTACGTTGAAAACGGTACGATCGTTGATTTTGGAAGTAAAGAAGAGTTAGAAAACCAATATGCCGCGGTTACATTGCACGATTTAAAAGGCAAAACAATGATTCCAGGTCTCGTTGATAGCCATATGCATCTTATTGGGCATGGAGAGAGATTACTCCGTCTAGATTTATCAAATTGTACATCTTATGGTGAAGTGCTTACTCTTGTTCAGAAGCGAGTGAAAGAAGCTCCAAAGGGCTCTTGGATTATTGGAGAAGGATGGAATGAAAATAACTTTACAGATACGAAAGATGTTCACGCGCGTGATTTAGATGAAATTTCGAAAGAACACCCCATTTTATTAAAGCGAGTTTGTCGTCACGTTACATGGGTGAATTCATACATATTGCAAGAAGCGAACATAACAGAAGCGACGCAAAATCCAAAAGGCGGGAAAATCGGTAGGGATTCATCAAATAAGTTAACGGGACTTTTATATGAACAAGGACAAGAATTAATTAAACATGTTCAGCCTGAAATTGATGAAGCGTATTTACAAAGAGCTTTGCAAACAGCGATTAAAGATTGCTGGAAATACGGACTTGTTGGCGGGCATACGGAAGATTTAAATTACTACGGTGGTTTTAGAAAAACATATAATGCGTTTTCTCACGTTATAAAAGAAATGCCATTTAAAGCACATTTGCTCGTTCACCATGAAGTAGCACATGAACGAAAAGAATATGAAAATGAACATTATATTGAATTTGGGGCAATGAAAATTTTTTCTGACGGTTCTTTTGGAGGAAGAACAGCATTATTAAGTGAACCGTATGAAGATGCGAAGGAAACAAATGGGGTTGCGATTTTCTCACGTGAAGAACTTGCGGAATTAGTGAAGAAAGCACGAGATTTACATATGCCAGTTGCGATTCATACTATCGGTGATTTATCGCTTGAATATGTCATTGATGCACTCGAATTATATCCACCAGCAAAAGGGTTACGTGACCGCATTATTCATTGTCAGCTTGCTCGTGAAGAGTTGATAGAAAGAATGAAAAACTTGCAAGCCATTATCGATATACAGCCGGTCTTTCTTTCATCAGATTTTCCGTCAGTCATTGAAAAACTAGGCAAGCGCCGTCTTCGTTATGCGTACGCTTGGAAGACGTTACTGGAAGCAGGATTACACTGCAACGGTGGCTCAGATGCTCCCATTGAACAAGTGAATCCGTTTTTAGGCATATATAGCGCTGTTACACGTAGAAGTTTTATTGACGGTGTATGCTATATGCCTGAGGAGAGATTAACGGTTTATGAGGCTGTTTCTTTATTTACAACAGGAAGTGCCTATGCAATCGGAAAAGAAGCGAAACGTGGGCAAATTACAAAAGGATATGAAGCAGACTTTACAATATTAGACCGCAATATTTTTGAAATTGAGGCAGAAGAAATAAAAGAAGTACAAGCAGAAATGACCGTAATAGATGGCCGAGTTGTCTATAGAAAAGATGTGTAAAAATATATCAGCGATTTTCGGAATATATCGACCGTAACTCGAAATATATCAGCGATTATTAAAATATATCGACTTACCGACAAAAACTGACAAGAATAACGGCCGGATAGTAAGAGATTATTGTTCGCGTCAATCGGGGTAAATAAATAACCGCAGAATTATGGAATTCCATAATTCTGCGGTTATTTTAATCCTATAAAAACGTTCTCTGTACTTTTTCCCAGAACGAATTATTTTTTAATTTAACTGTTTTAATTTGTTTATCGCTTAAGCGTACAACAGCTTTTTCCACTTGTTTAATGCTAAGCGCTTCGTTATCCATGCCAATAACAGGATAATCGTTACCGTCTGGTCTTAGTTTTAAAGTTAATGTACGTTCGTGATTTAAAATGAACGGTGAACCGAGCGTACGGTAAGTGTTGTTGTTTAAAGATGCTAGTTCGCTTACTTGGAAACATGGAATAAGTGGGTCAACAACTGCACCATGCAATGATTTATTGTAAGCAGTACTTCCTGTTGGGGTAGAAACTACTAAACCGTCCCCTCTAAATGTTTCGAAATATAAATCATCAACGTGAACATCTACAACGAATGTTTTAATAATGCTAGAACGTAATGAGAACTCATTTAAACAATGGAAAGATGTACTGTGATCTACATCTACCTGAATTGTTGGATATTTTCGCACTTCAATTTCATTTTTTGTAATTTCTTGAAGGGCTGTATCAACGTGATCAATGTGGAAATCGCAGTAGAACGAAGTTTCATCTTTCGTAGAAATCCCTGCGTATAAGCAATCTTCTCTAAAACCAGTTTTACGAACGGCTTGTAAGAAGGTTGCATCATCTCCAACACTGACGATAGCGTTTGCATTTTTTGGATGATCTAATATGGTAAATCCATTCTCTTCTAAAATACGATAGATTGGTTTCATTTTTTCAACGAGCGTTGCTTTGTCATCACCATAAAAGAAAAATAAATTGCGACGATCTGCCATTATGTATCCCTCCACTGCAGTTAAATTTTCTGTTTTTCGTGCTACATATCATTAGAGTCCGTTCCCTGATGATATGTTCAAATAATATATTTCGATACAAATTGTCAAAATACCTTTTTATTTTTAGAAAAATTTTTATATTCAATCTTATGGAACTCTGTTTAATGATGAATAAAGTTGTCGATAATGGGTACGGAGTGAAAGGATGATACGTATGAAGTGGCTCGTAATTGGAATAATAATTCTTCTCCTTTTTATTTTGCTTATACTATTGTCGAAAATATCGCTTAAGGTGACATTTTTATATTCAGAAATGGAAAAGCAATGTTTATTTCAAGTGAAAATATGGATGATTCGATATACATTTGATGTATTGGAAAGAATTGAAAAACAGCAGAAAAAAACAGGACAGAAAATCGAAAAAGCTGAAGAGGACGGCGGACTAGATAATAAAATTATGGCGCAACTTGACAGTATTGGGGAACTGATAAAAAGGCTTCAAAAAGTTCATACTATCGTTAAAGATTTTCTCAAACGAGTGAAAATCAATGGTTGGAAATGGCATACGCAAATTGGAGCAGGCGACGCAGCTAGTACTGGAATTGTCACTGGATATGCATGGGGGACAAAAGGAATGGCTGCTGGAGTTGTCGGACAATATATGCATATTGTCGATGTACCAGAATTTGAAATTACTCCTGTTTTTCAAGGGAAAGGATTTGCATCGAGATGCGAGTTAACAGCATCTTTTCGTATATTTCGTACTATAAAAACAGCGGTGAAATTGCTCATATTTATGAGGCAGCAAAAATCTGGTATGACAGAAAAATCTGTTCAAGCATAGGGGGGATATAGAATGGACCATCCAATTCAAGGTTTAATGACAACCGCAATGCAGCATTTAAAACAAATGACTGATGTAAATACAATTGTTGGTGACCCAATTAAAGCGGCAGATGGAAGTGTAATTCTTACTGTTTCGAAAGTAAGTTTCGGATTTGCTGCTGGTGGAAGTGAATTTGGTAGGGTAGAACATTCAGGCCGTCATCCATTTGGCGGAGGAAGTGGAGGAGGAGTTTCTATTAATCCTGTTGCCTTTCTTGTTATAAATGGAGATGGTGTGAAAGTATTACATTTAGATAAGCAAACGCATGTCATCGATAAAATAATTGAATTAGCGCCACAAGCTGTTGATAAAGTGAAAGAAATGATGGATAAACGAAAAGAAGATGATCCTGAATTTCAAATTTAACGAATAAAGAAGCTAATCAATAGGTTAGCTTCTTTTATTTTTTTGTAAATAAAGCGATTTTATTTGCATTATCGATAGGGACAAACTATCATTTACATTGTACATATTTTGTTTAAATAAGGGAGGATTTTCAAGTGGCAAACGTAACTTTTAAAGGTAATCCAATGACTTTAGTTGGAACAGAAGTTAAAGTTGGCGATCAAGCGCCAAACTTCCAAGTATTAGCAAACGACTTATCTCCAGTAAGTTTAGAAACATACAAAGGCGAAGTAAAATTAATTAGTGTTGTACCTTCAATCGACACAGGTGTGTGTGATGCACAAACACGTCGTTTTAACCAAGATGCAGCAGGTATTGAAAACGCAAAAGTATTAACAATTAGCGCTGATTTACCATTCGCTCAAAAACGCTGGTGTGCAGCAAACGGTTTAGAAAATGTTGTAACACTTTCTGACCACCGTGACCTTTCATTCGGTGAAGCTTACGGCTTAGTAATGAAAGAACTTCGTTTACTTGCTCGTGCAGTATTCGTAGTAGATAGCAACGACAAAGTAGTTTACGTAGAATACGTAGGCGAAGGTACAAGCCATCCAAACTATGAAGCAGCATTAGAAGCAGCTAAATCTGCAAAGTAATGTGAAGGAAATGACCTCTTATAAAGAGGTCGTTTTTTCTCATATATCGCTGCGTAACGGTGCCGATATATGAGAAAAAACGTTATATCATATATAACTTGAGAGGGAGCTCTTTACAGGAGGTCGCTTTTTCTTTTTGGAAAAAATCACTTTGTGGTATGATATAAGTTATGTGTAAAAGAGAGAAGGAGGAATGTACGTGAGTCAGACAGTGGAAACATTATTTTCTATTTTTGATTCTTCTGCGGTAGTTTTACGTAAAGAATTAGATGTGACATATTTAGAGGCGCTTGTAGAAACAGGTGATAACTTGTTTGAGGGAGCGATTTTACAAGAGGAATTATCCGAATCGGCAATTGAAAGGCTGAATCGTGAATATAGTACGTTTAATGAAGAAACATATAAAGGTGAAGAAATTCGTAAAGCATTTCAGTTAGCCATCTTAAAAGGAATGAAAGAAGGCGTACAAGCGAATCATGAAATGACGCCTGATGCAGTTGGGATGTTCATGAGTTACTTATTCCATAAATTTATGCAAGGTCAAAATGAAATTACAGTTTTAGATCCTGCAATTGGAACAGGAAATTTAATGACTACAGTGTTTAATAGCGCCAAAGAAGGACTAACAATGAGTGGATTTGGTGTAGAAGTGGATGAAGTGCTAATTAAACTTGCTTTAGTAAATGCAAATTTACAAAAGCATGCAATCGAATTCTTCCATCAAGATGGACTAGCACCACTTTATATCGATCCAGTTGATGCAGTCGTTTCAGACTTACCGATTGGTTACTATCCAAACGAAATCGGTGCCAGTGAATATAAATTAAAAGCAGATGAAGGAATGTCGTATGCTCATCACTTATTTATTGAACAAAGTGTGAAACATACGAAAGAGGGCGGGTACTTATTCTTCTTAGTACCAAACTTCATTTTTGAAAGTGACCAGGCACCAAAATTACATGCATTTATTAAAGAAACATGCTTTATTCAAGGGTTATTACAGCTTCCTGTTTCCATGTTTAAAAACGAGAAAAATGCAAAAAGTATATTTGTTCTCCAAAAGAAAGGCGCTAATGTAACAATGCCAAAACAGGCGTTATTAGTGGAGTTGCCTAAATTCTCTAACATGAAGGCGATGGAGAACATTATGGATCAATTAAATACTTGGTTTGCAACACATAAATAAAGCTGGGTGTATGTAACAGCATTAGTGATTCATGTAGTACAGTTTTATATAATATGTCATATTTTTAAATATATACTAGATTTAACTGAATTTTTTTGAAATCTGTAATATATATTTTTTCTTGGTGTTACAATTTTTTCACTTGAAATATATGTCGGACGATGTTTAAATTAAAATCGTGAGTATAAAATTTGCTAATGATGAAACGTTTTCATATTTGGTGAATTTGATCAGATAAAATCGAGCGGTTTGTGGAAACATCCACACAACTACCAAGAGAAAAAGGGGCGAAAGACTAGATGTCAAAAATCATCGCGATTAACGCAGGAAGCTCTTCCTTAAAATTCCAATTATTTGAAATGCCAAGTGAAACAGTATTAACAAAAGGTTTAGTAGAACGTATCGGTTTAGAAGATAGTATCTTCACTATTACTGTAGATGGCGAAAAACAAAAAGAAATTACAAACATTCCAGATCACGCAGTAGCAGTTAATATGCTTCTTAAAAAATTAACTGAAAACGGAATCGTTAAATCTCTAGATGAGATTGGCGGTATCGGTCACCGTGTTGTTCACGGCGGCGAAAAATTTGCTGACTCTGTTTTAATTACTGATGAAGTATTAGCTGATATCGAAGAATTAAGCGATTTAGCACCACTTCATAACCCAGCAAACGTTGTTGGTATTAAAGCATTCCAAGAAGTATTACCAAACGTACCAGCAGTAGCAGTATTCGATACAGCATTCCACCAAACAATGCCAGAATCTGCATTCCTATACAGCTTACCATATGAGTACTATGAAAAATTCGGCATCCGTAAATACGGTTTCCACGGAACTTCTCATAAATATGTAACTGAGCGTGCGGCTGAATTATTAGGTCGTCCAATTGAAAGCTTAAGCTTACTTTCTTGTCACTTAGGTAACGGTGCAAGTATCGCAGCAGTAGAAGGCGGTAAATCTATCGATACTTCTATGGGCTTCACTCCACTTGCTGGTGTAACAATGGGTACACGTTCTGGTAACCTTGACCCTGCGTTAATTCCATACATCATGGAAAAAACAGGCCAAACAGTAGAAGAAGTAGTTAACGTATTAAACAAGAAGAGTGGTATGTTAGGTCTTACTGGTTACTCTAGTGACCTACGTGACATCATTGCGAAAGAAGAAGAAGGCGACCACCGTGCGAAAGTAGCACTTGATGTATTCGTAAGCCGTATCCACAAATACATCGGTTCTTACACTGCTCGTATGAAAGGTGTAGACGCAATCATCTTCACAGCTGGTGTAGGTGAGAACAGTGCGATTATTCGTGAGCGCGTATTAGAAGGCCTTGAGTACATGGGCGTATACTTTGATGCAAAACGTAATAACGTATTCGGTGAAGAAGCATTCATCAGCTTCCCACACTCTCCAGTAAAAATTATCGTAATTCCAACTGACGAAGAAGTTATGATTGCTCGTGACGTACTACGTCTTGGAGATATTGGTTAATATATGAAAAGAAAGACGAGATCCTATAGGATTTCGTCTTTTTTCTTTTGGATATATTTTAAAACTCCATCCGGATATAATATTTTTTCTTTCTGAATGAATGCCGTAATAGGAATCCATTTCGCATACGCTACTGTTTCCTCATCTTGTATATTTAATATTTTCATTTCATATAGTGACGTGTCTAATAAACGCAAAGAATATAGTTGAATAATTTCATGACCAATGCCCCCATCTAGATGAAAGACATTTTCTAAACAACCTAAATAATTGATGATTTCTATCTCCGTATGAAGCTCTTTTGTAAACTCCCGAATAACAGTATGTGCTGATTTTTCACCAAGTTCAATGGAACCGCCAAGAGGACGATAATATGTTTCGCCTTCTGTATGATATTCTTGTACGAGAAGGCGATCTTGATGTACAGCAAGACCGAAAGCTTTTGCACGTGGATACATATAGAATCACTCCTTATTTGTTTCGTATAAGGACGATTATAATGTATGGTGTGATAAAAGTATCGTGTATTTAAGTGTGTGGTCTAACTGTAATTCCATCAAATAAGTCTTTCCAAAATGCTTCATTGTATTGGTATACATCCATAATAGGACATTTCATAACGCAAGTACGTTGTAATCCCCAATCTTCTTGGGTGATAGTTGGTATATCGGCAGGAATTAGTAATAGGACAGAGAATGTATGTGTAACGATTTGAGATAAAATTTGTTCTAGGGAACATGCTTCTTCATATGTTCCTCCAGTTCGAATAAACAATATGGATTCTGCCGTTTCAATTGTAGTTAGAAAACGATTAATTCGATGTTCATAGTTTAACTTAATTTCTGTATAAGAAGGCCAATAATTTGGTGTGTTTACATCTGTTTTAAAGTCATGACAGGAGTCAATTTCATAAAGGTTGTCCCTTAATCTTAATTTGGCATCATCATCCCAAAATGAGATGAAGGATAGATTTTCGAAATTTAAAAAACGGTCAAATCGATTTTGTAATAATAAATTTACTTTCGTTAATGAAGGACTTAGCATAAAATCAATAACGCCAAAAAATGGTGATAATTCTAATTGATATAATGCCCAAGCAGGCCAACAGTTTTGTCCTAAGCTGAATACTGCGTTATAGTTTTGTTTTAGATTGGATAGATTCATGTGAAGTATCTCATCCTTTTTGCTATTATTTTATGTCACTCATAAAGGGTATGTGAAAAGAGATATACAAGCATATTTGTAAAGAATAAGCAGAAATATGTTACAATAGAAAAAAATCGAACGAGGTGGTTGTTACGATGCGATCGAAGCGAGAACAAGCCATTTTAGACAATATAAAAGAATGGGAAGCGCAATTAGTTGAGCAAGAAGCGACCGATTTTCAAAAAGTGTTTGATAAATGGTTACATACTACAGTTGCGAAATTACCTGAGAAAAAGCGAAAAGAATTCTTCACGAAAGCAGATGGATGGCTCTTTCATTTGCATGCATTTATTCAAAGTTCACAAGCACAGTTAGACGCACGTAATCGGATTTTAGGAACATCGAGATTATTTGATGAATCGATTGAACAGCTTGAAGATTTGAAAGCATTATCTATTGATCAGTTAACATACATAGCAGAGCAGCAAACAGCACGTCATCGTCTATATTCATTTGTGCAAGGCGGGGCGACAGGTGCTGGAGGTTTATTATTATTAACGGCGGATTTTCCGGTTATGATCGCGTTAAATGTGAAGGCAGTCCAACTTATTGCAACATCATTTGGACATGATGTGAACAAGCCATACGAAATGATGCTTGCGTTAAAGGTGTTTCACGCGTCATTACTACCAGGAAGACTTCAGCAATACGCATGGTACAATTTATTGCAAGAGCTGGAACAAGAAGATTCGTTCTTTTATGAAGGAGACGAAGCAGTGTTACAAACAGCTTCTACTGAAGTTGTGTTAAAACAAATTTTGAAGACATTTTCGATTTATGCTCTTCGTCGTAAATTATTCCAAGGTATTCCGGTAATTGGAATGGCAATTGGATCTACAGTGAATTATCGTTTAACAAGAAACGTTACTGAATTTGCAAATAGATTTTATCAAGTGCGCCATATAGTCGAGAAAGAAAAAAGAGCATAAAAAAAAAGCGAGAGGCCGAAGCCTTTCGCTTTTTTAATTTGTTGCATGTTTTTTGGACATTGGAACAGATACTGGCTGCTTTTCTGCTGTTTTTTCTGTTTTTGGATAATAAATTAAATCCAATGTTTTTGCCTGTACGGCAATCGAAAGAATAGTAAAAGCAATTTCTGTCCAATTTAAATAATATAATGAAAGCGCAAGAACAATCGCGTCAAAGACGAAGAAAATTTGCCCAATTGTAAAACGAGTTCGTTTACTTAATACAATTGTTAAAATATCGTCTCCACCGGTTGCACCGCCAAATCGCAATATAAAACCGAGTCCAATACCAGCTAACGCACCGCCAACTACTGCAGCTATAAATAAGTTATTAGATAAATCTACCGTAAATGGAGAATAATTTTCCATAAAGGAATAAAATACTCCGAATGAAATTGAACCTAAGAATGAATAGCCAACCATTTTTCTACCTAAAAATGAAGCACACAGTAAAATAATTGGGATATCCATTAATACAGTTGAAATAGATGGTGAAATATCATAAAAGTTTTGAATGAATAGTGCAATTCCTACAAAGCCACCTTCTGTTAAGTGGTTTTGGAAGTGAATGTGATATAGCGCTGCTGCTAAAATAAATGAACCGATTAAAACCATAAAAATTTCTTTAATAATTTGCCGACTTTGGATGTTCCTCATCGTTATTCCTTCTTTCCGTAGTTAGTAGTCCTTTTTGTGTTGTAAACTAACTACGAGCTCACATGTAGCTTTCAGTTAGTTTACGAAAAAACTAACTACGCTATATGTCGCTGAAGAAATAACGAATAATCCTCTCGTCCATCAATTCTCCCTACCTTCGTTTTAGTTTAAGTCTTAAAACGACTAAACAAAACGTGGAGTAGGATTCGTCATTTAGCAATCCTGCTCTTCTTTGTTTTGTTTAGTTAGTAACAATTAAGTCCTAAACAAAACGCTATGTGTAAGAAGAGTCTTTTTTTTGCCAAATTATCCTTCGGGCAATCATAATTTCCCCACTCTCGTATTTTTTTCGCTAGACTAAAGTATCTGAGCTAAAAAATACGCTACGTGTATGATTCGTCAATACGATGCCACATGCTCCTTCGAGCGATCATGATATCAAAATCCCTTCCTTCAAGATTTATACTATTATATCATACTTTTAAAAAATGTATGCGGATGGAAACCGACAATAAACGGAGGGAATCTACAAAAAATGTTATGTTTAAATATTTTTGTAGAAAAGCCTAAGTTATTTCGGAGGATTGGACAGTTTGTAACGGTTTGTCCAATAAGTAAGAAAAAAAGGGTTTTATTCAGTTGTATTCTTTTCATCACTTTTATCTTTAAAAAACGCATCCCAACTAATCACACTTAAAAAAGTTAAAGCGATAATAACGAAAGCACGCATAAGCTTTAGACCTCCTTTTGTACATAGTATATGAATCATTCGATTCGGAATGTGTCATTTTTTTACAAGTCTTAACTATTATGAGAGTATATTAATATAGATAGATGAAGGGGAGAGTGAAGATATGTTAAAAGATATGTTCAAAAGAAAAGAATTAATATGCGTTTCATGTCAGAAAAAAATTCAATATGAAGAAGAGCTTGTTGCTTTTGTAAAGTTGCCGAAAGAAAGAAGTATATTAGTTGGTCCATTCGATGTATGTTTGGCGAAAACAGCACAAGAAATATATTGTAAATCATGTTACGACAAAAAAGCATGACCCAAAGTAATTGAGGGGCATGCTTTTTTCATTGGTGTGCTTTCCCCTCAGATACATTTTGAGTGAGGCGATACCAAAGCCAAAGGTCATTAATGATAGAAGCAAGATCGGCAATTTCTGAATTTAGTTTACAAGAAACTTCGAAGTCTTCTTCGTTATTTAAATAATGTTGTTTTGTATTAATATAGTACTCAAGTTCTTTTATACGATCAGGAATTTTCCCGCGAACTTGTTCCCATTTTAGTAAAATAGCATGTTGCATTTTTTCGGGGATTTCTTCCCAGTCTTCTTGTAAATGTGGAATTTCAATTCCTAGATGTTCATCGTATAAGAAATACTTTTCCATAAGTTCACCCCCGTTTTCCTGCTTATATTGTACAGAAAAACAGAAAGAAGTTCGACGAAATTGTTTGAAAAAATTTGAAAATGACTCTTGATACATTTTGTGAAAGGTGGTAAAGTGTGAATTATTATAAAAGAAAATGAATATTTATTCTTTAGGGGGATGCAAAATGGAGAAGAAAAAAGTTGTATTAGCATATTCCGGAGGTCTTGATACTTCCGTTGCAATTAAATGGTTACAAGAGAAGAATTATGATATTATCGCGCTTTGTTTAGACTTAGGGGAAGGGAAAGACTTAGGGTTTGTGAAAGAAAAGGCGCTTTCAGTTGGTGCAATTAAATCATATATGGTGGATGTCCAAGAAGAATTTGCGAATGAATATGCATTGATGGCGATGCAAGCACACACATTATACGAAGGGAAATACCCTCTTGTCTCTGCATTATCTCGTCCGCTTATTGCGAAGAAATTAGTGGAAATCGCAGAACAAGAAGGCGCAACTGCAGTTGCACACGGATGTACAGGGAAAGGAAATGACCAAGTTCGTTTTGAAGTTTCTATCCAAGCATTAAATCCTTACTTAGAAGTGATTGCGCCTGTACGTGAATGGAAATGGTCACGTGAAGAAGAAATTGCATATGCAAAAGAAAACGATGTACCAATTCCGATTAATTTAGATAGCCCGTTTTCAATCGATCAAAACTTATGGGGACGCAGCAACGAATGTGGAATTTTAGAAGATCCATGGGCAGCGCCGCCAGAAGATGCATATGAGATGACATTGGCATTAGAAGATACACCGAATAAACCAGAGTTTGTAGAAATCGGATTTGAAGCAGGCGTACCGACTACTTTAAATGGTACTGCATATTCACTTTCAGAATTAATTAAAACGTTAAATGCGCTTGCTGGAAAACACGGCGTTGGACGTATTGATCACGTAGAAAATCGTCTTGTCGGTATTAAATCTCGTGAAGTATACGAATGCCCAGCAGCAATGACGTTAATCACTGCGCATAAAGAGTTGGAAGATTTAACACACGTAAAAGAAGTAGCGCATTTTAAACCAGTGATTGAACAGAAAATAACAGAACTTATTTATAATGGTTTATGGTTCTCACCTTTAAAACAAGCGCTTCATGCATTTTTACAAGAAACGCAAAAGAATGTAACAGGTACAGTGCGTGTGAAATTATTTAAAGGTCATGCGATTGTAGAAGGACGTAAATCTGAATACTCTTTATACGATGAAAAATTAGCAACATATACTGCTCAAGATGAATTTAATCATGATGCAGCAGTTGGATTCATTTCATTATTCGGTTTACCGACGAAAGTATACAGCCAAGTGAATCAAAAGAAGGTGGAAGCGTGAGCAAACTTTGGGGCGGACGATTTACGGAAGAAGCGGAAGCGTGGGTTGAAGAGTTTGGAGCATCCATCTCCTTCGATCAACAATTAGTAAATCAAGATATAAACGGGAGTATTGCACACGTAACGATGCTAGCAAAGCAAGGCATCGTTACGAAAGAAGAGGCAGAGAAAATAAAGATAGGTCTTCAATATTTATTAGAAGAAGCGAAACAAAATAAATTACATTTTTCGGTTGAAGCTGAAGATATTCATTTAAATATTGAAAAGATGTTAATTGAAAAAATCGGTGAAGTAGGAGGGAAACTTCATACAGGCCGAAGTCGTAACGATCAAGTGGCGACAGATATGCATTTGTATTTAAAAGAAAAGGTAGAACATATTATAAAAGCTACAAAACAATTGCAAACTGTTCTTGTTCATCAAGCAGAAAATAACATTGAGACAATTATGCCTGGCTATACGCATTTACAGCGTGCCCAGCCGATTTCATTTGCTCATCATATTCTTGCTTACTTTTGGATGTTAGAGCGTGATGTGAATCGTTATGAAGATTCATTAAAGCGTATTAATATCTCCCCATTAGGAGCAGGAGCGCTAGCTGGGACGACATTCCCGATCGACCGAGAATATAGTGCGGAACTTCTTAGGTTTAATGGAATCTATGAAAATAGTTTAGATGCAGTAAGTGATCGTGATTTCATACTGGAGTTTTTAAGTAACTCATCTATGCTTATGATGCACTTATCACGCTTTTGTGAAGAACTTATTTTATGGAGTAGCCAAGAGTTTCAATTTATTGAAATGAGCGATCAATACGCGACAGGAAGCAGCATTATGCCGCAAAAGAAAAATCCGGATATGGCGGAACTAATCCGTGGTAAAACAGGCAGAGTATACGGTAATTTATTCAGTTTACTTACAGTAATGAAAGGATTACCACTCGCTTACAATAAAGACTTACAAGAAGATAAAGAAGGAATGTTTGATACAGTCAAAACAGTAGAAGGATGCCTTCATATTATGGCGGGCATGCTTGAAACGATGACTGTAAACAAAGAAAAAATGGGGCAAGCTGTGACGCAAGATTTCTCCAACGCAACAGAAATTGCCGACTACTTAGCAAACAAAGGACTACCATTCCGTCAAGCTCATGAAATTGTTGGGAAGTTAGTGCTACATTGCACACAAAAAGGAATTTATTTATTAGATGTCCCGCTTGAAACATATCAAGAAATGAGCTCTTTATTTGAAGAAGATTTGTATGAAGTTCTTTCACCATATGCGGCTGTAAAGCGTCGTAACAGTGCTGGTGGGACAGGGTTTGAACAAATCAAAAACGCTTTGGAGAAGGCGAAGGGGTTAGTTGGAGAGTTTGTTAGAAGTTGATTGATTTTATAGGGAAGAAGGTACGCTAATCTTGATGGAGAGAAGCTTACCTTCTTTTTTTATAGCCCAAAATTAATCATACTTATGTCGATCTTCTGTAATTCGAATATACTCAATATCCATCAAATCACGAAGCAATGCACCATTACTTAGTTCAACGCCATGTTTCTCTTTAAAATGAGTGCGAATTGTATCTAGCATTTCAATTTCTTTTCCGTTCACGTCTAAAATAATGCGTTCAGAATCATCCATATAGCATCCTCCTTTTTTACACATATATATTTTGTCCGTCTATTTCTAAAAAATGTATGTTAACGTAATGTTAGGAAATAAGAAAGGGATGAAAAATGAGACGTATTTATTTTATAGGGCTAATCTTGTACACGCTAATTGTATTGCATGTTGCATTCCCAAATATCTTTTCATTTGAGGATTTAGAAACAGTACACGTTGCGATATTTATTTTTGCTCTATTTGTAGTAGATTGCTTTATTTCTATATGGCTTTCGAAAAGAAAAGATATACAAGGCAAAAAAGAAATGGAACGGAAAAAGAGAAAACGTTCATTTTGGATGATGACATACTGTTTGTCTGTAGTGCTTACTGCTGCTTTTTTTAGTGAACATATTCCATTAGAAAGAGTAAATATTGGATTTGGAGCATTCGTATTCGCATACTATTTTTTTATGCACTTTCTTCCTTATATGAAAGAAAAGCGAGGCGAAGGGGAAAATCCGCTTGTAGAAGAAGCGAAAGAACAAGAGCATAAGAGAATAGAAGAAGATATAAAGAAACTTGGAGAACAAAAGTGGTATTTAAAATCAAAAATCATATACGTTCTTTGCTTTATTACGCCACCAATTGGTTATTTGTACGTTTTCTTATTTCGTAAAAAAATGACAGAAGGTGCAAGACGAACGTACTTAACGGTTGCGACGATTATGATGGCATTATGGTCTTTGAAGTTTCTTCCGCCCTATGTGTTGGCAATTACCGTTGTTGTCGTAGCATGTCTTGTGTTTATAGTGAAGTTGATAAAATGAAAAACACCAAGTCTATGTGGACTTGGTGTTTTATCTATAAATTAAAGATCACCTTGCTCCTCATCACCACGAACAACAAGGACATCGCATTTCGCATAGCGAATAATATGTTCAGAGACGCTACCAATTAGGAAACGCTCAACAGCATTTAAACCAGTCGCGCCACACATAATTAAATCTACTTTATGGTTTGGAGCGATTTCTTTTGAAATTTTAGATTTAGGATTACCAAATTCTAATACAGTTTCAATTTTTTCAAGACCAGCTTCAAGAGCAGTTTTTTTGTAGTCTTCTAATAAGTCTTCTGCAAATAGATTTGCACGTTCAGCAATTGCACGGCTATAAGCCTCTACAGCTGAGTACGCTTTTACATCAACGATATGAGCAATTGTTAATGTTGCATTGTTGCGCTTTGCGACTTGGATTGCTTTTTTAAAGGCTTTTTCTGCTTCTTTAGAACCATCCACCGCGATTAAAATATTTGTATATGTATTATTCATAGTAAATTCCTCCCAATCTGTTTTATAACTGTTTACAACTTAATTATAAAACAAATTTTGGTAACGTGCTTGCCAGAAACGTTACAGAATTTTGAAAACTCTGTTTCAATTCATTTTAGTTGTAATTGGAGCGAGAACTTGTTACATATGAAGTATAGCAATTTAAAAGGGGGCAGTTTTGTGAGACATGCGCTCATTACAGCCGGTACGAAAGGTTTAGGAAAGCAAGTAACAGAAAAGTTATTGGCTAAAGGCTATTCAGTAACAGTAACGTATCATAGCGATATCACGGCTATGGAAACGATGAAAGAAACATATAAAGATGTGGAAGAGCGTCTACAATTCGTGCAAGCAGATGTCACGAAAAAGGAAGATTTACATAAAATAGTAGAAGAAGCGATGAGCCGTTTTGGCAAAATTGACTTTTTAATTAATAATGCTGGTCCATATGTATTTGAACGAAAAAAGTTAGTTGATTATGAAGAAGATGAATGGAATGAAATGATTCAGGGAAATTTAACAGCGGTATTTCATTTATTAAAACTTGTTGTTCCGGTCATGAGAAAACAGAACTTTGGCCGTATTATTAATTACGGATTTCAAGGGGCGGATAGTGCACCGGGATGGATTTATCGTTCAGCTTTTGCCGCAGCGAAAGTAGGACTTGTTTCATTAACGAAAACAGTTGCTTATGAAGAAGCGGAGTATGGTATCACTGCGAACATGGTATGTCCTGGTGATATTATTGGCGATATGAAAGAGGCAACTATTCAAGAAGCACGTCAGCTGAAAGAGCATAACACACCGATTGGTAGATCTGGAACAGGTGAAGATATTGCAAGAACCATTTCGTTTTTATGTGAGGACGATTCCGATATGATTACCGGTACAATTATTGAAGTGACTGGTGCAGTGGATGTTATTCATAGACATCGATAGAATAAAATAAGATGAAGTTTCGAATAATTGGACAGTTTATCCATTGTGCTGAGAGGTGCGGATAATACTGTCCTTTAATATAAAATTAAATCTATCGGAAAACTTGTATTATTTTTTGTCAAATATTGAGATATTATGTTAAAATATAAGAGCGTAGAAAGCGCTTTAAAAAATGATTCAGGGGTCATTTCATAACTCAAGGGGGAACTAATCATGCGTATCGGTATTCCAACAGAAATTAAGAACAATGAAAACCGTGTGGCAATGACGCCAGCGGGAGCAGTACATTTAGTACAAAATGGTCACGAAGTTTTTGTTCAAAAAGGAGCAGGTTTAGGATCTGGCTTTACAGATGAAGAATACGTACAAGCTGGTGCGAAACTTGTAGAAACTGCTGAAGAAGCATGGAATCAAGATATGGTTATGAAGGTAAAAGAGCCAGTAGCAAGTGAATACGGCTATTTCCGTGAAGGTTTAATTTTATTCACATACTTACACTTAGCTCCAGAACCAGAATTAACGAAAGCATTAATCGATAACAAAGTTGCATCAATCGCATACGAAACAGTACAATTAGACAATCGTTCTTTACCATTACTTGCACCTATGAGTGAAGTAGCTGGTCGTATGTCTGCACAAATCGGTGCACAATTCCTTGAGAAAAACAAAGGCGGTAAAGGTATTTTACTTGCAGGCGTTCCAGGGGTAAAACGCGGCAAAGTAACAATCATCGGCGGTGGTCAAGCTGGTACAAACGCAGCTAAGATTGCAGTAGGTTTAGGTGCAGATGTAACAATCATTGACTTAAGTGCAGAACGTCTTCGTCAATTAGATGATATTTTCGGTAACCAAGTAAAAACATTAATGTCTAATCCATACAACATTGCAGAAGCTGTTAAAGAATCTGACCTTGTTATTGGAGCAGTATTAATTCCAGGTGCAAAAGCGCCAAAACTTGTAACTGAAGAAATGATTCAATCAATGGAACCAGGTTCTGTCGTTGTAGATATTGCGATTGACCAAGGTGGTATTTTCGAAACAACTGATCGTATTACAACTCATGACAACCCAACTTACGAAAAACATGGCGTTGTTCATTATGCAGTTGCTAATATGCCAGGTGCGGTTCCACGTACGTCAACTCTTGCATTAACAAACGTAACAGTACCATATGCAGTACAAATTGCGAACAAAGGCTATAAAGATGCTTGCCTAGGCAACTCTGCATTATTAAAAGGTATTAACACATTAGATGGATATGTAACATTCGAAGCAGTTGCAGAAGCTCACGGCTTACAATACGCTGATGCGAAAGAGCTACTTGAAAAAGCTCCTGCTTTATCATAATAGAAATACATTTGAGACCTTCCTTTTCATAAGGAGGGTCTTTTTTATATGGGGAAATAACATGTGAATAATTGTTATTTATTGGTGTAAATCGATTTTTATTATGATAATTTAGAATTATATAATAAAAGAGGGGATTCAATGGGGAGTAAAAAAAGGAAGCAAAAGCAAGCTAAAAGACAAAAGTACATAAAGAAAAAACAGAAACAGAACATACCTTTTTCACAAAAAGTAGTCATTATGATAGAAAAAACATTCCGGTATATTTGTATGGCTCTGTATGTAATTTTGTGTATGTATTCATTTGGAGTGTTTTACAGTTTTGGGATAACTCCCAATATTATTGAGAGCATTCTAGAATTTATACTTGTTGTAATAGAATTAGCCTTATTCGTTATACTCTTTGCTACAGTATGGCCTAGTCATGAAAGTAAAAAAGATAGAAAAAGAAGCAAAAAATCTTCATACACTTCAAGCACATCAAGTGGATTCGGTCACTACAGTAGTAGTGATTGTAGTAGCTCAAGTGATGGTGGAGGTTAAGTTAATTTTTCAGAAGAACGACTAACGAAAGGATGGGATGAAATATGGAAACTGTGAACTTAATAGAATTAACAAAAGACATTCAAGATCAACATAAAAACTTCGTCGTTTCAAATATAAACAGTCATTGTTTACGAATCGCTGTATTTACTGGTGAATATGATTGGCACTATCATTCTAATTCGGATGAATTATTTATTGTGCTAGAGGGAGAATTACTTATTGATTTTGAAGATGGAGAAACAGCGGTTTTAAAGCCAAAGGATTCTATTTTAATTCCAGCATGTACGATTCATAGAACGAGAGCATTAAAGAGAACGGTAAATCTTTGTTTTGAACATATAGAGGCTGATACGATTAAAGTGGAGCAATTATGAAAAAATTATCTATAGCCGATTATAGAAAAGTTCTTCCGGTTTTAGAAGGTAATACAAGAACGACGACGTTTGCTTATGCGGTATGTGATCAAATGATAGATGGTGAGGTTTTTATAAACGGGCAATTAACAGCAGGATTAATTATTACAGCTAACGGTATCTATTATTTATTTGGTGATACGGATGATCAAAATTATAACGAAGAGTTATTTTCATATTTAAAAACGGCTATTGAAAAAACAGAGAAGAGATTTACACTGTTCACTTCGAGTGAAGAGTGGGAAATGATGATAGAAGAGCGTTTTAGTAATGTACTTCGGAACATCCCGCGAATGAAATTTCAAAGCGTAACCTTTGAAGAGAGTCAACGAGATTTTAACAAAAATACATATGAAGTGAAGCGTATTGATAGAAGAAATATAGAGCGCAGCAGTGAATTTAAAGAGGAGTACTACAAAGAGTATTGGGGATCAAAAGAAACGTTTTTGAACAGTGGTTTTGGATTTTGTATAGAACAAGATGGGATAATTGTAGCTGAATGTGTCTCAATATTTAGCGGGAATGGTTTTGCTGAAATAGATATTGCAACACATGAAGCGCATCAAGGGAAAGGATTAGCTCAAGCTGTTGCAACAAGGTTCATTGAACATTGCATGCAAAATGACATTATACCGAGCTGGGATTGTTATGTAGACAATATTCCTTCGCGAAAATTAGCTAGTAAATTAAGTTTTTATCATCCAATAGAATATAGTTTGTTTGTACGTAAGAAAACGGGGGAATAAAAATGAATGTAGAATTAACAAGATTTAAAGTTAAGCCTGGTAAGAGTCATCGAGTAGATGAATGGATGCAGCTTCTTAATGACAATTTGAAAGAAGTGCTTTTGACATTAAACGACGAAAAAATGTACGTTGAGACAATTTTCCGGGAAATAAGAGATGGAGAAGAGTACTTATATTGGTATTCTGTGCAAGGAGAAGGTGGTATTTTTGTCGAAAATTCGCATCATGAAATTGATAAAAAGCACTTAGCATTTTGGTATGAATGTATCGATGAAGAAGCACCGTCTATTGATATGAAAACAGAAGTTGTTATGATTCAAGATGTTGTGAAGGAAGCGATGAAATAATAGAATAGTATTTCAGAGAAGCGCATCAAAATGGATGTGCTTTTTATTATGAAACAATTTATAAAAGCTGCATTTGGATGTCTTTAAGTGAAAATAAAGAGGGATACTGAGAATATTTTAGGATAAACTATAAAGTGAAACTTTAATCAGTGTGGGGTTCATCCCCCATCTAACTTCTTGCTTCCGCTGAATTTTGATGTGAGGTCTTACTGCCCGTTAATGCGGGATAAAGAAATAAAAAACACCAAACCAAAAGACTTACCAATATACGGTATAGTCGTAACAGGAAAAACAGAGGATTTACAAAGTTTACAAGGGTCACCGTATATTAAGGCTGCTGTAAGAGGTGTAACAGTTGAGAAATATTGATCACAAGTAATTAATGTGAATAATCAGAAAATTTATGTTATAATATGGGAAAAGGAGGTTTATATGAGGCAAATACATGGAGCAATTTATATTTACATAACAATGTTTTTCGTGGCGATATCCTATGGGTTGGGGCACGTGTATTCGCATCCTATACTAACTTTTTTAAGTGGAGCATGTATGGCGTTTGCGCTTCTTGTCCACCTTTTCTCAGTTTGGATCGTGAAATTTCAATTAAATATTAGTGAAATAGAAGAAGGCACTTTTTGAGTGGCCTTCTTTTTTAATAATATTTTGGAAGCTCTTGTAGCAATTTTTCAATTTCGAATTCGGTTTCTTCACATATAGAAAGTGTGCGTAGTCTGAAAAATAAGCTACGTAAGAAAGATTTTGTATTTCCATATAAAAACTCGTACGCTTCAATAGGTAGTGCTTGTTTTTGGACCAGTAATTGAGCTACTAAGTCACGAAGGGCTAATATGAGTATTTCTTCTTTTAGGCCATTTTGCAGCATTGCGACAATCGGATAAACGAGACGCTCGTCTTCTTCATATTTGTAGTAAATAGAATGGACACAAACTTTGTTTAACAAAGTTTTTAATATCTCTTCGTAATGTAAAGTTTCTAGTTTAGGACTATGAACAAGCGCCTCAAATGTATCGGAAGCATGTGCGATACTATGTGCCCAGCCGTGGTCTTGCACATATCCGCGGAAATCATGTTCATTGTTCATATATAGAATTAATTGATCTTTTACAGTTAAAGTATCATTCTGTGATAAGAAATTATGAGTTGTATCTGCATCTATAATGAGCGCAATTAATAAGGTCGTAAATGCACGAGTAAATACAGCATCTTCATCATCTGAATGAATCTTATACAATAAATATTTTTCACCGATGCTTTCTAATAATAGTTTCTGTAATTGTGTGTGTGAAAGGTAGCGATTTTTGATGAGATGATAAAAAGTAGAGTAGATGAGTTTGTCCCTTAAGTAGCTATCAGTAACACCGATATGTTCAAACATACTGGAACTTAAAGAATCAATATGAAGTGTGTTATCTATGATGTAATTATTATTACGAATTTTTTCTAACTGTTGTTGTAACATATAAACCCCCTGTTTTAGAAAATTCTGTATTTTTATAATATAATAAGAGGAAGAAATAGACAATAAATAAGTGCATTTGAATGGAGGGGGCATTATGAAGAGAGCATTATTCTTTTTTATTAGTATTTTCTTTTTAGGAAGCTGTTCCATTTCGTATGTTAATTTTTCTAGCGAGAGCAAAAGTTGGACTGGACAATATAAAGGGCATATTAAGGATGACAGTGAAGATGGAATGTTTACGTTTCAATATAAGGGTGGGGATGGAAAGACAGAATTTAAAAACTTAGAGATTGCTATTAATGGAGCCTTTAGTACAATGACACAAACGTCAGAAGTTCATAAAGGAGCAAGGGTTGAAATAAAATCTTCTTGTGTAAGTTGTGCACCTCTATCTAAAGATGAACCGATAGAAGTTGTAATTAAATGGGATGATAAGTATGAGGAGAAGATGGTGTTAAATTTGAAATAGCCTAAAGTAAGGAGTTAAAAATGAATAGGCATGTGAAAATTGTTATGTTTTTAAGTGTATTTCTAGTCATATTATCAGCTTGTACTACAAAACAAGTAGAGCAGGTAACGGTAAAAGAAGTCCCTAAAGAAGGGTATATCATATTAAGAAATGACACGGTATTTTTTGCCGATGATAAAACGTTTGAAACAAAAGTAGAGTTGCAAAATTATATAGAACAACAAATGAATAAAGAGCATCCATCGCATATAGTCTTGAGCTTTAAGGACAAAGACGCATATAAACAGTTAAAAACAGGGGATAAAATAAAAGTATGGTTTTCTCAAATACTTGAAAGCTATCCAGCAAGAATGATTGTAGAGAAATTTGAAATAGTAGAGGAATAAAAAAAGGCAGCATTCAAGCTGCCTTTTTATTATTTTACAAATTGTAATTCTTTCGGGAATTTCGTTAAAATTTCTGATCCGTCTTTTGTAATGTAAATGTCATCTTCAATACGAACGCCACCTACGTTTGGTACGTAAATACCAGGTTCAATTGTGAAGACCATACCTTCTTTTAATGGAGACTCGTTACCAGCTTTTACATCTGGATATTCGTGTACGCTAATTCCAAGTCCATGACCAAGTCGGTGCGGGAAGAAGTCTCCGTAACCTGCATCTGCGATAACAGAACGAGCAGCGTTATCGATTGCGCCAAGTGTAACACCTGGTTTACATGCTTCAACTGCTTGTAGTTGTCCAGCAAGTACAGTGTTGTAAATGCGAGTTTGCTCTTCAGAAATCTCACCGAATGCTACTGTACGTGTAATATCAGAGCAATAACCTTCAATGATTACACCTAAATCAAATAGTACGAAATCACCGCGCTTCATTTTGTTTGCGCCAGGAATACCGTGTGGCAGAGCAGAGTTTGCACCCGCTAATACCATCGTATCAAATGACATCTTATGTATGCCTTTTGTTTTTAATTCGTGTTCAATAATTGCTAATACTTCTAGCTCGCTACGGTTTTCTTTAATTGCATTTACACCAACTTCAACAGCGTAGTCCGCCATTTTAGCTGCTTCGCGTAAAATAGAAAGTTCTTTTTCATCTTTAATTAAACGAAGTTCGCGAACTTTCTCCTCAGCTGATTCGAAAGCTGCATTTGGGAATAATTTCGTTAATTCTTCGTAGCGCTCTACGTTTAAATGTTCTTTTTCAATTGCAACTGCATTTGCATTGATGCCACGGTCTTTAATTGCTTTTGCAATCATATCCCATGGTCTGTCAGTATCAGTAAATCCGATAATTTCATGTGCCCAGCCAGCGTTACGTGCTTGACCTTCTTCCATTTTAGGACAAATTAAAATAGGTTCTTTTTCTTGGAATACAAACATACCAAGTAATCTTTCATGCGGTTCACAGTGGAAGTTCGTCATGTAGAAGACGTTCGGTGTAGAAGTTAAGAACGCAGCTTCTACGTTTTTTTCTTTTAGCCATTGCATTAAATTTTCTAATCTAGCATTCATCGATTGGCACCCCCGAGATATTTAATTACAAATATAACTTTAACTCGGAAGAAAGCGTTATGACAAGTAAATAGATGTTAGAAAAGACAGGGAATTGAAAAATCATGTAGAATAAAAAGTGAGAATGTGAATAGGGGAGGAATGTAATAATGAAAGTATCTTATCATGGGCATTCAGTTGTGAAAATTGAGGCGAATGGAAAAGTTATTTTAATTGACCCGTTTTTAACAGGTAATCCGAAAACAGATTTAAAAGCTGAAGATGTAAAAGTGGATGCAATCCTTTTATCGCATGGACACGGTGATCATGTTGGAGATACAGTAGAACTTGCGAAGAAAAATAATGCAGTTGTTGTAGCGCCATTTGAACTAGCAACATTTTTAAGTTGGCAAGGTGTAAATACACATCCGATGCATATTGGTGGTTCACATGAATTTGACTTCGGAAAAGTGAAGTTTACACAAGCATTCCACGGCTCTAGTTATATTGATGAAGCAAATAAGACGATTACATATACAGGTATGCCAGCAGGTATTTTATTTACAGCAGAAGAGAAAACAGTGTACCACGCAGGAGATACTGCACTATTCTCTGATATGAAGTTAATTGGGGAATTAAATAAAGTTGATCTAGCATTTTTACCAATTGGTGATAATTTCACAATGGGACCAGAAGATGCTGTACTAGCGGCAAAATGGATTAATGCGAAAACTGTTGTACCGATGCATTATAATACGTTCCCAGTTATTGAACAAGATCCATATCAATTTGTAGAAAAGCTACAAAATTGTACAGGGAAAGTATTAGAAGCTGGAGAAAGTATTACACTATAGAAAAGAAACCCTTCATTTGAAAAGAAAAGTGAAGGGTTTTTACGTGTGTAGAACAGCTTTTAATGCTTGTATTTGTTTTGGTGATTCTTTTCTTTTGGTACGTGGTTGTTCAGGTGTTTCATTCAATTCCATTGCAACTTTTTTCCCATCTACGAAAGCTAAAAATACAGCACCTACAACCTCTAAAAATTTTTTCATCATGTGTCCGCTCCTTTGTTTTATTTCTTGTCTTCATTGTATAGGGAATCAAGTGGGCGAACTATCGAATGAGATGACAATAGCATTACATTGTTGTAATAGAATGACTGGTGGAATGTAAGAGTCATTTTGTTATAAAAAAAATAGTACAGGTATGCAAAGAGAGAGTGTAACAGTTTTGAAAATATAGTATACTGAAAGTACAACACATGAAGAATTTAGGGAAAAGAAAGTATGGTGAAACCATTTGGCTACCAAGCATAACCAAATTTTAGAACATATTAATAGCCTGCCAGTAGGCCATAAAATTTCTGTAAGACAAATTGCGAAAGATTTGAGTGTAAGTGAAGGGACAGCTTACCGTGCAATTAAAGATGCAGAAAATAAAGGGTATGTTAGTACAATTGAACGTGTCGGAACAATTCGAATTGAACAAAAGAAGAAAGAAAATATCGAAAAACTGACATATGCAGAAGTCGTTAACATTGTCGACGGTCAAGTACTTGGGGGCAGAGAAGGACTACATAAAACATTAAATAAATTCGTAATCGGAGCTATGAAATTAGAAGCGATGATGCGCTATACAGAAGCTGGGAATTTACTCATTATTGGTAACCGTACGAATGCACATCAATTAGCGCTAGAAACTGGAGCCGCTGTATTAATTACGGGTGGATTTGATACGGAAGATCATGTGAAGAAATTAGCAGACGAATTAAAGCTGCCGATTATTTCAAGTAGCTACGATACATTTACGGTCGCAACGTTAATTAACCGTGCAATTTATGATCAACTGATTAAGAAAGAAATTGTACTTGTTGAGGATATTTTAACACCAATTGAAGAAACGTTATATTTAAAGCCACATGATACAGTACAGCAATGGCATGCATATAATGAAGAGACAATGCACGGAAGATATCCAATTGTCGATGAAAATAAAAAAGTGCTAGGAATCGTAACTTCAAAAGACATGATCGGTGTAGCGAAAGAAACACCAATTGATAAAGTAATGACAAAACACCCAATTACAGTGAATGGTAAAATGTCTGTCGCAGCTGCGGCACGTATGATGGTGTGGGAAGGAATTGAATTACTTCCTGTCGTTGAGGAAGGAAATAAACTGCAAGGTATCATTAGCCGTCAAGATGTACTTCAGGCACTGCAAATGATTCAACGTCAGCCACAAGTTGGAGAAACAATTGATGATATTGTAACGAATCAATTTATGACGCCAAAAGAAGCGAAAAATGAGCATCTATATCAATTTTCAGTGACGCCGCAAATGACGAACTCAATCGGAACGTTATCGTACGGTGTATTTGCAACAATTGTGACAGAAGCGACAAATCGCGTCATTCGTGCGCAAAAGAAAAGCGATTTAATTGTTGAAAACTTAACAATTTATTTCGTAAAGCCGGTTCAAATTGATAATGTTGTATCCGTTCATCCGAAAGTATTAGAAATTGGGCGTAAATTTGGTAAGGTTGATGTAGAGGTGCATCATGAGGGCAATGTCGTTGGAAAAGCATTACTTATGGTTCAGTTAATTGATAAATAAAAAGATGGAACAAATCGTTTTGATTTGTTCCATCTTTTTTGTTGTTTTAAATTTGAAAGGCATGATTTTAGATGAGAGTTTTAGTGAAATATGTATGGGGTGGAGTGGAAAAGTAACGCAATAAAAGACAGAATAGTAATTTAATTTGGTTGTATATTGTGTTATGATTATATTGTAAGAAAATGGATTTGTGAAAGGTGGTATACATTATGTCGTCAGCCGTACTCTTTTTTGGTAGTATCGCACTATTTTACTTTCTTGTAATGATACCGATCCAATATTTATATTTACAAGGTTTACATGAAAAAAAGGAAAAGACAGGATTATCTCAGCGAGAGCTATATGAAAAAATGTCTTTTGGAGAAGAACAATTACATTTTCACGTACAAGGTAACCCATTTAATATACCATCTGCGTTTGTCGCATATATGATTTTAAAAGTTAGAGGACGTAAAAAAGCATCACAATTTTGATGCTTTTTTACGTTGTTTCATAGACTTCTGCTTCTTTAACTGCTAATGGTAAGAAATGTTTGTATTGGCGAAATCCATTAAATACACTTGCACTACCAAATAGAACGAATAAGATACCAACGATAATACGAGCGGTTGAAAGTTCTAAAAAGAATTGGTTTATCCCGAAGAATAAGACGAATGAACCGAGTGCCATTGCGGATTTTCCAGAGAGCCAACCTTTCTCCATTGGGCGGTTTGTACGAAAGTATTTTGTTTTGTAGAAGAGATGCAACATAAATGAGACGATAATACAGAAGACTAATACTGGCATAATGAACACTCCCATCGTTTTATGAAAAAATAGTGGAGAAAAAAGAAATATCTAAACTTTCTAACTTTTATTATAAAGCAATTGTTCGCATGTATGAAATACTTTCCGTTATAATGAGAGATAAAGTGAAGAAGTTGATTAAAAAGGAGATTATACATATGCATGAGCAAATTTTAGGAGCAATTAAAGAGTTTGATACAATTATTATTCATCGCCACGTGCGTCCGGATCCAGATGCATTAGGTTCACAGGGTGGCCTTGGTACAATTCTAAAAGAATCGTTTCCAGAGAAAAATATTTATACGGTTGGGTACAATGAACCGTCGTTAGCATACTTACGAGTAATGGATGATATTGAAGATAGTGTATACGAAAATGCGCTTGTTATTGTTTGTGATACTGCGAATCAAGAACGTGTTGACGATCAACGCTATACAAAAGGGAAGATGTTAATTAAAATTGATCATCATCCAAATGAAGATCCATATGGAGATATTACGTGGGTAGATACGACAGCGAGTTCGACAAGTGAAATGATTTATGAGTTTTATAACTATGGAAAAGATAAAGGATTAAAAATAACAAAAGAAGCAGCCCGCCTTATTTTAGCAGGAATTGTTGGAGATACAGGTCGTTTCTTATTCCCAAATACGACAGCAAAAACACTTCGTTACGTAAGTGAGCTTGTTGACATGGGTGTGAAATTCACAGATTTATACAATGAAATGTATAAGACAAAAGAAAAAATTGCTCGTTTAAACGGTTATATTTTACAAAACTTTACGATGGTAGAAGAAGGAGCAGCTTACATTAAATTAACGAAAGAAGTATTAGAAGAATTTGATGTACTTCCTTCTGAAGCATCTGGTGTTGTTGGAGCGCTTGGCAATATTGATGGATTAAAGGCGTGGGTTCTATTTTTAGAGGAAGACGACGTAATTCGTGTTCGTCTTCGTTCAAAAGGACCAGTTATAAACAAATTGGCAATGCAATATAACGGCGGAGGACATCCGATGGCTTCTGGTGCCAAGGCATCTTCTTGGGAAGAAGCGGATCGTCTTTTTGCTGATTTACGTGAGATTTGTAAATAAGGGACTATATGTTAGAACGAAAAGAAGGAGCGGCGCTAAAGCCCTCCTTCTTTATTTTTCCTTTTCTATAGTAATGCTAATTTCAAGCACTGTATCAAAAGATATTGTATCGACTTTAAAACGGTATAGTCGATCGTAATGTTTGTACGTTTTGTTTTCGATTACCTTTTTGAGTAGGTCTTTATTTTTTGCGATACTTTGAATGTTTTTCGTTAAAAGATGCTGGAGATCATTATGGATAGATGTAGTCATATTTTCGAGTGTAAGATTGTCTAAATCGTATTTTTCTCGATTGATAAGTTTTATTTTAATCTCTTGAATGGTTAAGAGCCGTTTATTTTCAGTGTTCAATTTTTCTTGATCTTCGAGAAGGACGTGGAGTTTTGCTTCTTGTTTTTCTATAATTTCTCTTTGTTCTGCTATTTTACTAGCTTGTTCTTCTTGAAAAACACCGTATATGTACAAAAAAATAAACCAGCTCAACACGCCTCCAACAGCAGCACCAGCTAATACTAAGTACCATCTTTTTGCTGTATTGGCACTTGGTACTCTCATACATGTTCCTGCGTTAGCCATTTAATAATAATGAGACCTGTTTGCATACCACCAGTTGCGAAAAAAATAAGGAGAATTTGTTTTACGATATCTTTCATATCTCCGCCAAAGAAACTTCTTTCAAAGCTATAAAAGGTATCGAATGTTCCACCAATTGCTGCAACGAGTGCCCAAATTCTTAAATTTTGGGCGAATTGATTAATGTAAGTTAGAGCTGGTTTTCCGATAAGAAACGCACCAAATCCACCAATTAATGAACCGCCAAGTATAACCCCAAAGGCAATAAAATAACTAATAATAAGCAGAGAGAAAAAAGTATGTTCTCTTACATCCATCGTCATTCCCCTTTCTTCTTCATATATATGGACAAAGTATAAGAAGTATGTTTTGATTTCCGCTTTCCTCATCACCTATAATAAAAGTAGTCAAATAGGTAAAGAGAGGGTACAACAGTGAAGTTTGTGCATTTACAATGTCAAACCGTTTTTAGTTTATTAAAAAGTGCTTGTAAAATTGATGAGCTTGTAGTCAGGGCGAAAGAACTTGGTTTTTCATCGCTGGCTATTACGGATGAAAATGTTATGTATGGCGTTATTCCGTTTTATAAAGCATGTAAGAAACATGGTATACAGCCTGTTATTGGATTAACCGCTTCTATTTTTAGTGAAGAAGAAGAAAGGTCTTATCCACTTGTATTACTTGCTGAGAATGAAATAGGCTACCAAAATTTATTAAAGATTTCTAGCAGTATTATGACAAAATCCAAAGAAGGTATTCCTAAGAAGTGGCTTGCGCATTATGCGAAAGGATTAATTGCTATTTCACCAGGTAAAGATGGCGAAATTGAGCAATTATTACTAGAAGACAATGAGAGTCAGGCTGAAGAAGTAGCTCGCACATATCAAAATATGTTCGGCCATTTTTATATGAGTTTGCAGCATCATGCGATTCAAGATGAGTTGCTTTTACAAGAGAAAATACCTGAATTTATTAGTAGGGTTAATATTCCAGTCGTTGCAACAAACGATGTGCGCTATATCAATCAAAGTGACGCACTTGTTCACGAATGTTTACTATCTGTTGAAAGTGGAACGAAAATGACTGATCCAGATAGGCCGAGGCTGAAAACAGATCAATATTATTTAAAGTCATCGGTTGAAATGGAAGCACTATTTTCCCATGCGCCGGAAGCAATCCAAAATACAATGAAAATTGCAGAGCGTTGCCAAGTAGAAATACCGTTCCATGTAAATCAACTTCCGAAGTTTCCTGTTTCGTCTAATGAAACGAGTGATATATACTTGCGTCGTGTTTGTGAAGAAGGTTTACGGAAACGATATGGTGCGCCGAAAGAAGTGCATATAAAGCGTTTAAATCATGAATTAAATGTTATTTCTCGTATGGGATTTAGTGATTATTTCCTCATCGTATGGGATTTTATGAAGTATGCACATGAAAATCATATTTTAACAGGACCAGGTCGTGGATCGGCAGCTGGTTCACTCGTCTCATACGTATTAGAAATTACAGATATTGATCCGATTGAATACGATCTATTATTTGAAAGGTTTTTAAATCCTGAACGTGTGACGCTTCCCGATATTGATATTGATTTTCCAGACGTAAGACGTGATGAGATGATTCGCTATGTGAAAGATAAATACGGTCAGCTCCGTGTTGCGCAAATTGTAACGTTTGGTACGCTTGCAGCAAAAGCGGCAATTAGAGACATTGCCCGCGTAATGGGGCTTCCGCCGCGAGATATTGATATATTTTCAAAACTTATCCCATCAAAGCTTGGTATAACGTTAAAAGATGCATATGAAGAATCACAATCACTTCGTGAGTTTATACAAGGGAATCTTCTGCATGAGCGTGTGTTTGAAATCGCAAAACGTGTAGAAGGTTTACCACGTCATACGTCTATTCATGCGGCTGGCGTTATTATGAGTCAAGAACCGCTAACAGGCAGTGTAGCAATTCAAGAAGGACATAACGATGTTTATGTTACGCAATATCCAGCCGATGCGCTAGAAGAACTTGGGTTGCTTAAGATGGACTTTTTAGGATTACGTAATTTAACGTTACTTGAAAATATTATAAAATTTATCGCGAACAAAACAGGGAAAGAAATCGATATAAGAAACTTACCTCTTCAAGATGAAAAGACGTTCCAATTATTAGGGAGAGGGGATACAACAGGTGTATTCCAGCTTGAGTCAGGTGGTATGCGAAATGTACTTCGCGGGTTAAAACCGAATGAGTTTGAAGATATCGTAGCTGTTAACTCATTATACAGACCGGGACCGATGGAACAGATACCGACCTTTATTGAATCGAAACATGGAAAAAGAAAAATTGAATATTTACATCCGGATTTAAAGCCAATTTTAGAAAGAACATACGGCGTCATTGTATACCAAGAACAAATTATGCAAATTGCATCGAAGTTAGCAGGGTTTTCGCTTGGTGAAGCAGATTTACTGCGCCGTGCAGTGAGTAAAAAGAATCGTGATATTTTAGATCAGGAACGTAAGCATTTTGTCCAAGGTTGTTTGCAAAATGGTTACGATGAGACGTCTGCTGAGAAAATTTATGATTTAATTGTAAGATTTGCGAATTACGGTTTTAACCGAAGTCACGCTGTAGCTTACAGTATGATCGGATATCAACTTGCCTACTTAAAAGCGAACTATACGCTGGAATTTATGACGGCACTATTATCAAGTGCAATTGGAAATGAAGATAAAATTGTACAGTATATACGAGAAACGAAGCGAAAAGGTTTTCATGTTTTGCCGCCGTCTCTTCAAAAAAGTGGTTACAACTTCCAAATAGAGGGGAATGCGATACGTTACAGTTTACTTTCGATTCGAAATATTGGAATGGCTACAGTGACGGCATTATTAGAAGAACGAGAGAAAAAAATGTTCGAAGATTTGTTTGAATTTTGTCTCCGTTTGCCGTCAAAGTTTGTAACGGAGCGCAATTTAGAAGCTTTCGTCTGGTCGGGATGTTTTGATGATTTTGGTGTTTCGAGAACGAATTTATGGAAAAGTATTAAAGGGGCATTAGAGTACGCGAATCTCGCACGTGATTTAGGAGATGCTGTTCCAAAATCAAAATACGTACAAGGAGAAGAGCTATCTTTTATTGAACAACTAAATAAAGAGAAAGAAGCACTTGGCTTTTATTTATCAAGTTATCCGACAGCGCAGTATGTAAAGTTAGCAAAAGAATTAGAAATTCCATCTCTCGCTCAGGCGATGCGACACAAGAAAAAAGTACAAAGAGCTATTGTGTATATAACAAGTGTGAGAGTGATTCGTACGAAAAAGTTTCAAAAGATGGCATTTATTACATTCTGTGATCAAAATGATGAAATGGAAGCAGTCCTCTTCCCGGAAACGTATATACATTTCTCGGACAAGTTACAAGAAGGAGCAATTGTTTTAGTTGACGGTACGATTGAGCTAAGAAATCATAAGCTGCAATGGATTGTAAATGGGCTATATCCGCTAGAGGAAATGGATGTTTATGAAGAAAAGAAAGACGCATCTGTTTACGTGAAATTGCCGTCTCAGTATGAGAAAAAGCTTTTAAATCAGGTTACGAAAATATTGTTCGACTATTCAGGTTTTGCGAAAGTACTAATTTATTATGAAAAGGAACATAAAATGGTACAATTATCTCGGAGTTTATCGATTCATCCAAGTGAAGAATGTTTAGGAGCACTTCGTGAAATTGTCGGGGAAGAAAATGTAGTTGTGAAAATATAATGGACAATTTCCCTACACTTCGATTATTATAGTAGTAGTGTTCGTGGTCAGACCACTTGGAGAAATTGATATCAGCAAGAATAATTTGAGGAGAGTGGATAGTTTGTCAACACTTCGTGAAGAAGCACTTCACATGCATAAAGTGCATCAAGGAAAATTAGAAACTGTATCAAAAGTAAAAGTAGAAAATGCAAAAGATTTAAGTCTTGCATATTCTCCAGGGGTTGCAGAACCTTGTAAAGAAATTTATGACGATAAAAGTAAGGTATATGAATATACGATGAAGGGAAATATGGTAGCAGTTGTGACAGACGGAACGGCTGTACTTGGTCTTGGTAACATTGGACCTGAAGCATCTCTTCCAGTAATGGAAGGTAAAGCTGTATTATTCAAGAGCTTTGCTGGTGTAGATGCATTCCCGATTGCCTTAAATACAAACGATGTAGATAAAATTGTTGAAACTGTAAAATTAATGGAGCCAACTTTTGGCGGCGTTAACTTAGAAGATATCGCAGCACCAAACTGCTTCATTATTGAAGAGCGTTTGAAAAAAGAAACAAATATTCCTATCTTCCATGATGATCAACACGGAACAGCTATCGTAACAGTAGCAGGTCTTGTAAATGCACTGAAATTAGTTGGAAAGAAAATGTCTGACATTAAAGTTGTCGCAAATGGCGCAGGTGCAGCAGGTATTGCAATTATTAAACTTTTATATCGCTATGGTGTACGCGACATTATTATGTGTGACCGTAAAGGGGCAATCTATGATGGTCGTCCTACAGGTATGAATCCGGTGAAGGATGAAGTTGCAAAATATACAAATAAGAATCGTATAGAAGGTTCTTTAGCTGATGTTGTACAAGGTGCGGACGTATTTATTGGTGTATCTGCAGAAGGTGCATTAACAGAAGAGATGGTTCGTACAATGAATGACAATGCGATTATTTTTGCAATGGCAAATCCAGTTCCAGAAATTATGCCAGAATTGGCAAAAGCAGCGGGCGCAGCTGTGGTTGGAACAGGTCGTTCTGACTTCCCGAACCAAGTAAATAATGTACTGGCGTTCCCTGGTATTTTCCGCGGTGCACTTGACGTACATGCGACACAAATTAACGAAGAAATGAAGATGGCAGCTGTACAGGCTATTGCTGAGCTTGTAGCAGAAGATGAGTTAAATGCAGACTATATCATTCCAGCACCATTTGACGCGCGTGTAGCGCCTCAAGTAGCGGCTTACGTTGCAAAAGCAGCAATGGAGACAGGAGTAGCTCGCCGTCAAGTAGATCCAAATGAGATCGCTGAAAAAACAAAACAATTAGCGCTGATTGGTAAAGAATAAGCGAGGAATTTCCATTGACATCATCAAATACAAAAGTATATCTCGAAATTGTAAAAAAAATCCGTTCCATTATGGAAGAGGATGGATTGGTAGCGGGGGATCGTTTGCCGTCTGAGCGTGAGTTAAGTTCACGCTTAAACGTAGGACGTTCCTCTGTAAGAGAAGCATTGCGTGCTTTAGAACTGGTAGGATTGATTGAAACGAGACGTGGTGAAGGGACGTTTATTCGAAACTTTTATGATAACGGTCTTGTACAATTAATTGCTCCGTTCTTACTGCAAGATGAGAAAACGATTCGTGATTTATTACAAACAAAACGATTGCTTGAGAAAGATATGATTCGAATTGTATGTAATTTACCGAAAGAAACGTTTTCTAAAGTACTAAGTAGATTACACCAAGTACTTGAAGAAAATGAAAGCTCAATCCCAACGCTTCATCAAACGTTCTTTAAAACACTTATTGAACAAGTTGATAATTATTTACTATATCGCATTTGGATGATCGTAAATGATTACGTAGCAACTCTTTCTTGTAAAGTTTCAAGAGATTCTATCGATATGTATAGAAAGCTTTATGCTACTTTGGAAGAAAAACAAGAAAATGATGCACTAAAAATTTACGATGAATTAGTAGAGAATATACAGTTTCACTCGTAATGTATAAAATTTGTCGAAATGACCATGACACGTTATGACAAACATTCTACCGCGTAGCGGTTAAAGTTAAACGTAAAGAGTGAGGTTATTAGACAGATTGAGAAGATAAGGCTAACATCAAACTTTGGTGTTAGCCCCATTTTCTTCTTACGCTAACCTTAGCTCTCAACGAAGGGGGTCAAATTGTGCTAAGAGATTTATTCGTGAAAAAGAAAAAGTACGCTGCAATACCTTCAGAACAAGTACGAAAAGATGTGCCAGATGGCGTTATGACAAAATGTCCGGAATGTAAAAAAATCATGTATACGAAAGAACTTCTAAAAAATTTAAAAGTATGTGTGAATTGTGGATATCATCATCCTATGAATGCATGGGAACGTCTTGATAGTATATTGGACGAAGGGTCATTCCGTGAGTATGACAAAGAAATGGTTTCATTAAATCCACTCGAGTTTCCAGGTTATGAAGAGAAACTAGAGAGCGATCGTAAGAAGACTGAATTGAACGAAGCGGTTGTAACTGGTGAAGGAACAATTGATGACATGCTTGTTGTTGTTGCAGTAATGGATTCTCGTTTTCGAATGGGGAGCATGGGCTCTGTAGTAGGAGAAAAAATCGCCCGTGCGGTTGAAAAGGCGTACGACTTACAAGTTCCATTTATTATCTTTACTGCTTCGGGTGGTGCCCGTATGCAAGAAGGGATATTAAGTTTAATGCAAATGGCAAAAACAAGCGTAGCTTTGAAAAAGCATAGTAATGCAGGAGGGTTATTTATTTCTGTTATGACTCACCCAACGACGGGCGGGGTTTCAGCGAGTTTCGCTTCACTTGGTGATTATAATCTTGCAGAACCAGGTGCACTTATCGGATTTGCTGGTAGACGTGTAATTGAACAAACGGTGCGTGAGAAACTACCGGAAGATTTCCAAACGGCAGAATTCTTACTAGATCATGGTCAATTAGATGCGGTGGTGCATCGTGATGATATGAGAGAATCGCTTCGCAAGATTTTAGAAGTTCATCAAGGAGGGGAAATGGCTGTATGGCAGAGCTAGAATTTGAAAAACCAGTTGTTGAGCTAAGAAATAAGATTCGTGAACTGAAAGACTATACGAAAAACAGTCAGATGGACTTCAGTGAGGAGATTCGTATTTTGGAAGAAAAGCTAGAAAATTTAGAGGAAGATATATACGGCAATCTAAAAGTATGGGACCGTGTTCAAATTGCTCGTCATGCAGAACGACCGACAACGCTCGATTATATTGAGCACTTATTTACTGATTTTTTCGAATGTCATGGAGATCGTCTATTTGGCGATGATGCAGCGATTGTCGGCGGCATTGCGAAATATAAAGGGATGCCTGTAACTGTAATTGGGCATCAGCGCGGAAAAGATACGAAAGAAAATATTCGCCGTAACTTTGGAATGCCTCATCCAGAAGGATATCGAAAAGCACTGCGTCTCATGAAACAAGCGGAAAAGTTTAATCGTCCTATTATTTGTTTCATCGATACGAAGGGAGCTTATCCTGGTAAAGCAGCTGAAGAACGTGGACAAAGTGAAGCTATTGCCCGCAACCTATTTGAGATGGCAGGTTTAACGGTACCAGTTATTTGTATCGTTATCGGTGAAGGCGGTAGTGGTGGTGCGCTAGGTCTTGGAGTAGGAGATTACATTCATATGCTAGAAAATTCCACTTATTCTGTTATTACACCAGAGGGTGCAGCGGCAATTCTTTGGAAAGATGCAGGAAAAGCAAAGGAAGCTGCAGAGGCAATGAAAATTACAGCAGCAGATTTGAAAGAATTAGGTGTAATTGATGAAATTATTCCAGAGACAAAAGGTGGAGCTCACCGTAATATTTTGAAACAGTCAGAAAATATAGACTTAATGATTAGAAAAACTTTTGAACAATTAAACGGAATTTCGAAAGATGAATTAATCGAAAAACGTTATGAAAAATATATGAAAATTGGGCAAGTTTCGTTTTCAAACGCTTCCATTGGGATAAAATAAGAAAAGCGTGCGTTCCTCTTCGCGAATGCACGTTTTTATTATGAAAAGACACATCTTCTCCATTGTGTTTTTATATTTTTTCGTGTTATTTTATTATAAGGCAAATAATCTTTATGAGGTGAGTACAAATGAAACGTATTGGTGTATTAACAAGTGGTGGAGATTCACCTGGTATGAATGCTGCCATTCGTGCAGTTGTTCGTAAAGCGATTTTCCATGATATTGAAGTATATGGTATTTACCATGGATACGCTGGATTAATTTCTGGTCACATTGAAAAATTAGAACTTGGTTCTGTTGGCGATATTATCCACCGCGGTGGTACGAAATTATATACAGCAAGATGTCCTGAGTTTAAAGACCCAGAAGTACGACTAAAAGGTATCGAGCAATTAAAGAAACATGGTATCGAAGGACTTGTTGTTATTGGTGGAGATGGTTCTTACCAAGGCGCTAAAAAATTAACTGAACAAGGATTCCCATGTGTTGGTGTACCAGGTACAATCGACAATGATATTCCTGGAACAGACTTCACAATTGGTTTCGATACAGCTTTAAACACTGTTATTGATGCAATTGATAAAATCCGTGACACAGCTACATCTCATGAACGTACATATGTTATCGAAGTAATGGGACGTCACGCTGGTGATATCGCATTATGGGCTGGTTTAGCTGATGGTGCAGAAACAATCTTAATTCCAGAAGAAGAGTATGACATGGATGATGTTATCGCTCGTCTGAAGCGTGGTAGTGAACGTGGTAAAAAACACAGTATTATCGTTGTAGCTGAAGGTGTTGGAAGTGCAATTGACATCGGTAAGCACATTGAAGAAGCAACAAACTTTGATACTCGTGTAACTGTATTAGGTCACGTACAACGTGGTGGATCACCAAGTGCACAAGACCGTGTATTAGCAAGTCGTCTTGGCGCAAGAGCAGTTGAATTATTAATTGCTGGTAGAGGTGGACGTTGTGTAGGTATTCAAGATAACAAACTTGTTGATCATGATATTATCGAAGCGTTAGCTCAAAAGCATACAATCGATAAAGATATGTATCAATTATCTAAAGAATTATCCATCTAATCGGCGTAATGTCAGATATTTGGGAACGGTTTCATAATTTTCGGAGGTGCAATATGCGTAAAACTAAAATTGTATGTACTATAGGTCCTGCTAGTGAAAGTATTGAAAAATTAGAGCAATTAATCGAAGCAGGTATGAACGTTGCTCGTTTAAACTTCTCTCATGGTAGCCATGAAGAGCACGGAGCTCGTATTAAAAACATTCGTGAAGCTTCAAAGAAAACTGGTAAAACAGTTGGTATCTTACTTGATACAAAAGGTCCAGAAATCCGTACTCACGACTTCGTAGACGGACAAGCTGAGCTTGTAACAGGTGCAGAAGTAGTTCTTTCTACTGAGCAAGTATTAGGTACTGCAGAGAAGTTCTCTGTATCTTATGCTGGTCTTTATGACGATGTAGACCCAGGTTCTCGCATTCTAATCGATGACGGTCTTATCGAACTAGAAGTAATCGAAAAAGCTGATGGAAACATCCGTACAAAAGTTCTTAACAGCGGAACTGTAAAAAATAAAAAAGGTGTTAACGTACCAAACGTAAGCATTAAGCTTCCTGGTATCACTGAAAAAGACGTAAAAGATATCATCTTCGGTATCGAGCAAAAAGTTGATTTCATCGCAGCTTCATTCGTACGTAAAGCGTCTGACGTATTAGAAATCCGTGAATTATTAGAAGAGCATGGCGCTCAATACATCCAAATCGTACCGAAAATCGAAAACCAAGAAGGTATCGACAACATCGATTCAATCTTAGAAGTTTCTGACGGTTTAATGGTAGCTCGTGGTGATATGGGTGTAGAAATTCCACCAGAAGAAGTACCATTAGTACAAAAACGTCTAATCAAAAAATGTAACGTGTTAGGTAAACCAGTTATTACTGCGACACAAATGTTAGACTCTATGCAACGTAACCCACGTCCAACTCGTGCGGAAGCAAGTGACGTAGCTAACGCAATCTTCGATGGTACAGATGCAATCATGCTTTCAGGTGAAACAGCTGCTGGTCAATATCCGGTAGAAGCAGTAACAATGATGGCTAACATTGCAGTACGTGTTGAAAAATCATTACAATACGAAGATATGTTCAAAAAACGTATTAAAGAGTTCACTCCAACAATTACAGATGCAATTAGCCAATCTGTTGCGCATACAGCACTTGCTCTTGATGTAGCTGCAATCGTAGCTCCAACAGAAAGTGGACATACTGCGAAAATGATCTCTAAATACCGTCCAAAATCTCCAATCGTAGCTGTAACATCTGACGAGCAAGTAGGACGTCGTCTTGCACTAGTTTGGGGTGTACAAGCATTTATGGCTGAGAAGCGCGCAGCTTCAACTGACGAAATGTTAGATACAGCAATTCAAACAGGTATGGATGCAGGTCTAATCGGCCTTGGAGATACTGTAGTAATTACTGCTGGTGTTCCAGTTGCTGAAACTGGTACAACAAACTTAATGAAAATCCACGTTGTTGGTGAAGAAGTTGCTAAAGGACAAGGGATCGGTCGTAAAGCTGCAAAAGGTAAAGTAGTTGTAGCAAAAACAGCTGCTGAAGCTGTAGCGAACGTAAACGAAGGTGATATCCTTGTTACAACAAGCACTGATAAAGATATGATTCCTGCAATCGAAAAAGCTGCTGCTTTAGTTGTAGAAGAAGGTGGCTTAACAAGCCATGCAGCTGTTGTAGGCGTATCAATCGGTATTCCTGTTATCGTTGGTGTAAACGGCGTAACAGCAACTTTAAAAAATGGCCAAGAAGTAACAGTTGATGCAGCACGCGGAATTGTTTATAATGGACATGCGGAAGTGCTATAAGTAATACGGAGAGAAGGATCGGAGTCCTTCTCTTTTTTTTTACACAAAAACGAGATAGAATTAGCTTAAAACGCCTAGAATTGCTTTTAAAAGCTGTTTGTTATGGGTTTTAATATGAAAGGGTATTATATTTCATATGATGTATATAGGCTTTGTGAGGGCGTTAAAAGTGAGTTGTGAGAGAGGTGTAGAACTATGAAGTGGTTACTATTCTTGTTTATTTTAATACCGGCGATTGAGATTACGGTCTTAATCGGATCAAGTCATGTAATAGGTTTATGGTCTACGTTCGCTATGATAGTATTTACAGGTGTAGTAGGTGTGTATTTGGCGAAAAGACAAGGATTTAAAGTGCTTGGAGAGATTCAATCTAAGTTGAATAGAGGGGAAATGCCAGGTGAGGCAGTACTAGATGGTATTTTTGTATTTGTAGGAGGTATTCTCTTAGTGCTTCCTGGTTATGTGACAGATGTGCTAGGGTTTATCTGCGTGATCCCTATTACGAGAGCTTTATTGAAGCCGCTTGTTATGAAGTGGATGGAATGGAAGTTTAGAAAGAACTCTACTATTATCATTCAGAAGTAGCGCTTAGATTATAACGATCTAAGTGCTATTTTTTTGTCTTGTAAGAGGGGAGGAACTTTCTGATTGAAGCTTTGTTTTACCGCGTTATTTGTGGGGTGTGGAATTTCTATCTCAAAGCTGGGATGCTCGTAAGTGTTTGATGTGGGGGGATAAACGAAACGTCCGCTTATTATATTTGCTATATAATTTTCGTTTGAACTCTTGTTGTGCTTCGATTAAACGTGTGATTTTTAGTGCTATTAATTTGGATGAATAAGATGGTGTGAAATGCAGCCAAATTAAAGTTTTGCTTTCGTATATAAAGGAGCGATTGGTGTAAAGAATTAATATAAAAGGTGGGGATTGTTAGTTGAAGCCCTATTTTATGCTATTTTGTATATTTATTCATTTACATAAAAAGTAATAAATGTAAGTAATAATTATAGGTAAAATAGAATAAAAATGTATTTTTAGCTAGAATATGTGTTTTTTTATGCAAAAAAACAAGAGGATTATCCTGTTTCTGGGTAATTCTCTTGTTGCGTGTGAGTAGTGTGGGAAATAGGTAAAAGGAATAATCAGTGGGAATTTCCCACTGATTATAGCTTGATTTTTTGTATGAATTAGAAACTGTTATTTTGAAGGTGAACCTTTAATATATTTCCACAAGTCATGGAAGACATTAGCTTTGTGTAATGTATTAAGTAGTACTAAGGTGACTGGACCGATGATTAATCCTAAAAAGCCAAAAAGCTTAAAGCCGACAAATAGAGCGACGAGTGTTGCTAATGGATCGAGACCGATGTTAGATGAAAGTACTTTCGGCTCCATAATTTGTCTTTGGACAATCACGACGATGTATAAAATGAGAAGGCCAATGGCGAATCCGGTATCGCCAGTGAAAAATACGTATATAACCCACGGAACGAAGACCGCGCCTGTTCCTAAATAGGGTAGTAAATCTACAACTCCTGTAATAATCGCAATAGTAATGGCGTATGGTACGCGTAATATTAAAAGTCCGATTAGTACAATGACGGTTGTCATAGATACGAGTGTAAGTTGTGCTTTCACAAAACCAAACAAAGCTTTTCTTAAATCGACAAAAATAGTTTTTCCGTATCCATGTACACGATTCGGTAGCAAATTTCTTGCTTTCTGAGCAAGACGGTGCCAATCGTAACTAATGAAGAAAGTGGCTAATAAAATGAATACAAGGACAGTTAACGTTGTTGGCAGTGCACTAATGAAATTCGTTAACCCGCTTATAATGGCGGTTAAAAGTTCTTTCATTTGTGTTGTTGCTTCTGTTCCTAAGTTTTGGATGTTTTGTGTAATTGTATAGCGCTGTGGTTCTCCAAGATGATTAAATTTAGAGATTAAATCATCGTAGAGAGGCATAATATGATTAAGTGCAAATTGCTGAGCGAATGTAACGATATCTGGAAACTTTACTGTAACAAGTTGTAGTAAGTATGTTGTGGCAGATATTGCTTCAGTCACAAGATATGTAACAAGTCCGACGATAGCTCCAAATACGAGAATTAAGCTAACGAGTACTGCTAGTGCGCGAGGAAATTGTAGTTTTTGATTAAGGAAATTGACGACAGGATTAATCAAATAAGCAAATGCAAAAGCGATAATAAAAGGATAGATAAGCCCTGACATGTATAGTAATACATAGAACCCAGCTACCGTTGCTACAATGACAAATATGAGTCGCAATATCATATATAGTAAGTTTCGGTTCAAAGATGTATACCTCCCATTCCAATTTGGATTATCCTAATTCGTTCAACTTATAACGAGTGTGCCCCACTGATTAAAGTTTCACTTTATGTTATAGTGGAATGATGGATTTTTCCTGCTTTTTCAGTATGTGAGTGACTGTGAAAGCTTGGTGTTGATGCTTCTACTATATGGTAAAAACTTCATTTTCTCTTCTTTTTATTTTACCTGTTTCTAATTAGAAAAGAAAGAAGAGACGCCCGTTTTTAAAATGTATACATGCTTAAATTTTGATGGTGAAAGTCTCAGATTCATGTTGAATAGGCATCGATATAGCATGTATAACGATAGGTTTAAAGGTATTTTTGTTTGGAAATGAGTTCATTATTTTCAGAAAGGAAGTGCAAACATGATTAGTCAGTCAACGTTATTTTTATTCATACTACTTATTATAGGACTTATTGCTAAAAACCAATCGCTTACTGTAGCTATTGGTGTGTTATTTCTATTGAAGTTTACGTTTTTAGGAGATAAGGTCTTTCCTTATTTACAAACGAAAGGAATTAACCTAGGTGTAACGGTCATTACAATAGCGGTGCTCGTACCGATTGCGACGGGGGAAATAGGTTTTAAACAACTTGGAGAAGCGGCGAAATCGTATTATGCGTGGATTGCTTTAGCTTCAGGTGTAGCGGTCGCTTTGTTAGCGAAAGGCGGCGTACAATTGTTGACAACGGATCCTCATATTACAACTGCGCTTGTTTTTGGGACAATTATAGCGGTTGCGTTATTTAATGGGGTTGCTGTTGGTCCGTTAATTGGGGCTGGAATTGCCTATGCGGTTATGAGTATTATACAAATGTTTAAATAAGGAATTTTATAGTAATATAAAATTTTTGAATTCTTTCTGTTCACAAAAGTCAGATAATTGTTTATAATAGGATTAGAAACTTTGAAAAGTTACATAACAGCAGAGACTTTACACCAGATAAAATAAAAACAACATAAAACAATTTTATAATGATATTGTTTTATGTTGTTTTTATCACAAAACTCTTCGGAATGTATTTTCCTCACTAACTTGTTGTTTTGAGCGTGAGGATTCGGGGAGACATTCACGCTCATGCTTTCCATGTAAACAATGGACAATAAGAGGGGAACACCGCAACAAATTTGCATGATCGTGCATTTTGCTTGCCTAAAGAGTGAACGGGCGTTCATAATTCATAAGGGGAGCAAATAGATATAAGGAGCAAGGTTGGGAGAATTTTCAGGAAAAGGAGAGAATGTCATGACTGTTATTCGAGGTTTAGAAGGGGTAGTAGCAACAACATCATCTGTGAGCTCTATTATTGATGATACATTAACTTATGTTGGGTATAATATTGATGATTTAGCTGAGAATGCTACGTTTGAAGAAGTAGTGTACTTATTATGGCACCGCAAGCTTCCTAATGAAAAAGAACTAGCGGAATTTAATGAAATTGTATCTGAATACTATAAAGTTCCAGGTGAGATTTTAACATATTTGAAACAAGTAGATTTAAAAATTGCACATCCGATGTCTGTTTTACGAACTGCAATTTCCATGCTATCATTATACGATGAGAGCGCTGAAATTATGGATGAAAAGTCTAATTATTTGAAAGCGGTTAAATTACAGGCTCAAGTGGGAACTTTAGTTGCTGCTTACGCGAGAATCCGTAAAGGTTTAGATATTGTTGAGCCAAGAAAGGATTTATCATTAGCTGCAAATTTCTTGTACATGTTAAATGATCGCGAGCCAAATGAAGTTGAAATTGAAGCTTTTGATAAGGCGCTTGTACTTCATGCAGATCATGAGTTAAACGCTTCTACATTTACTGCACGTGTTTGCGTAGCTACACTGTCAGATGTATATTCTGGTATTACAGCAGCAATCGGTGCATTAAAAGGTCCTCTTCACGGTGGGGCAAATGAAAATGTAATGAAGATGTTAACTGAAATTGGCGAAGAAGAAAATGTAGAGTCATATATTCATAATGCTCTTCAAAATAAAGTGAAAATCATGGGCTTTGGCCACCGTGTGTATGAGCAGGGTGATCCACGTGCAAAACACTTACGTGAAATGTCTAAGAGATTATGCGTGCTTTTAGGAGAAGACAAATGGTATAATATGTCTATCAAAATTGAAGACATTGTAACAAAAGAAAAAGGTCTTCCACCAAATGTCGATTTCTATTCAGCTTCTGTATACCATTGTTTAGGAATTGACCATGACTTATTTACACCTATTTTTGCAATTAGCCGTATGTCAGGCTGGTTAGCTCATATTCTAGAACAATATGAAAATAACCGTTTAATCCGTCCACGTGCTGATTATAATGGACCAACGCATCAAGTGTATGTTCCAATCGCACAAAGATAAGCAAAAAACACTATTTCGATAGTGAAAATACGCTTTCAAAAGTCTGATTTTTTCGGAAAGATGTAATGATTAGAATATTTTAATTTGACTAACGGTTTGAACTGAGGGGTTATTCCCTCAGTTTCATACATATGAAATTTCAAACATGGGGGTTATCACATTGACGACAGGTGAAAAAATTACTGTAACTAATGGTGTTATGAATGTACCAAACAATCCGATTATTCCATTTATTGAAGGAGATGGAATTGGTCCTGATATTTGGGCAGCTGCATCTCGCGTAATAGAAGCAGCAGTTGAAAAAGCTTATGATGGTGAGAAGAAAATCGTTTGGAAAGAAGTGCTTGCAGGGGAAAAAGCATTCAACCAAACAGGCGAGTGGTTACCAGAAGAAACTTTAAATTTAATTCGCGAATATTTAATCGCAATTAAAGGTCCACTTACAACTCCAGTTGGCGGTGGTATTCGTTCTCTAAACGTAGCACTTCGTCAAGAATTAGATTTATATGTATGTCTACGTCCAGTTCGTTATTTTGAAGGTGTTCCTTCACCTGTAAAACGTCCGGAAGATACTGATATGGTTATTTTCCGTGAAAATACAGAAGACATTTATGCTGGAATTGAATATGCACAAGGATCTCCAGAAGCAGAAAAAGTTCTTGCTTTCTTAAAAGAAGCAATGGGTGTTAATAAAATCCGCTTCCCAGAAACATCTGGTATTGGTATTAAACCAATCTCAGAAGAAGGGACAAAGCGTCTTGTTCGTGCTGCAATTCAATATGCAATTAATGAAAAACGCTCTTCTGTTACATTAGTTCATAAAGGAAACATTATGAAATTTACAGAAGGTGCTTTCAAAAACTGGGGTTACGAAGTAGCGGAACAAGAATTCGGCGACAAAGTATTTACTTGGGCTGAATATGATCGCATTGTTGAAAAAGATGGTAAAGATGCAGCAAATAAAGCGATGGCAGACGCTGAAGTGGCTGGAAAAATCATCGTAAAAGATTCTATTGCAGACATCTTCTTACAACAAATTTTAACTCGTCCACGTGAGTTCGATGTTGTTGCAACAATGAACTTAAATGGTGACTATATCTCTGATGCACTTGCTGCACAAGTAGGTGGAATTGGTATTGCACCTGGTGCAAACATTAACTATGTGACTGGACATGCTATCTTTGAAGCTACACACGGTACAGCTCCAAAATATGCAGGTTTAGATAAAGTAAACCCATCTTCAGTTCTTCTTTCAGGTGTATTATTATTAGAACACTTAGGATGGAATGAAGCAGCGAAATTAGTAACAGATTCAGTTGAGAAAACAATTGCATCAAAAGTAGTAACATATGACTTCGCTCGCCTAATGGAAGGCGCAACAGAAGTGAAGTGTTCTGAGTTTGCTAATGAGCTTATTAAAAACATGGATGTAGCGATAATCAAAAACGCATAATTAAAACGGGGGGTAAATTATGACAATCAAACGCAAGAAAGTTTCAGTCATCGGTGCAGGATTTACAGGAGCAACAACGGCATTCTTATTAGCACAAAAAGAACTTGCAGATGTTGTATTAGTGGACATTCCACAACTGGAAAATCCAACAAAAGGGAAAGCGTTAGATATGTTAGAAGCGAGCCCAGTACAAGGTTTTGATGCTAACATTATTGGAACATCTGATTACGCAGATACTGCTGATTCTGACGTTGTCGTTATTACAGCAGGTATTGCACGTAAGCCTGGTATGAGCCGTGATGACTTAGTAGCAACGAACTCTAAAATTATGAAAAGTATTACGCGCGACATTGCAAAACATTCACCAAATGCAATTATTGTTGTGTTAACAAATCCAGTTGATGCAATGACATATTCTGTATTTAAAGAAGCAGGATTCCCGAAAGAGCGTGTAATTGGCCAATCGGGCGTATTAGATACAGCTCGTTTCCGTACATTCATCGCACAAGAATTAAATCTTTCTGTGAAAGACATTACAGGATTTGTTCTTGGTGGACACGGTGACGACATGGTACCTCTTGTGCGTTATTCTTATGCAGGCGGTATTCCGTTAGAAACGTTAATTCCGAAAGAGCGTTTAGAAGCAATCGTAGAACGTACACGTAAAGGTGGCGGTGAGATTGTAGGCTTATTAGGAAACGGTAGTGCATATTACGCACCAGCAGCTTCTTTAGTTGAAATGACAGAAGCAATCTTAAAAGATCAACGCCGTGTATTACCAGCTATTGCGTACCTTGAAGGTGAGTATGGTTATAGTGACCTTTACTTAGGGGTACCAGTAATTCTAGGTGGTAACGGAATTGAAAAAATTATTGAATTAGAACTTCTTGCAGATGAAAAAGAAGCGTTAGATCGCTCTGTAGAATCTGTACGTAACGTAATGAAAGTTCTTGTTTAATAATTGAATAGTAGTGAAAAAGATTCGGGATTCCGAATCTTTTTCTACTATTTACCGAATTGTTTTTTTGAAATAATATGAAAACGCTATCATTTGTAATATCCTATAATGAAACTATAGATTTATACTATATATTGCCCTCATCATAGTAAAGTTCGGATAAGGTATCGCTTTTAGTAGGATAATAAGGTGAAAAAATCGGAGGGGGTTGTAACATGTTAAAGAAAAAAGTTCAAATTGGTCGTAAAATGGATGAAATTACAGTAGGAGAGAAATTATCTATCACTGAAAAAATTGAGGATAAAGATTTGTTATTGTACTTAGGGTTAACGAATGATGCCAATCCATTATATATTCAGCATGATTACGCATCCCAAACTCCGTATGAAAAGCCGATTGTACCAAGCATTATGCTAACGGGAATGATTACAACGGCGGTTACGAAATATTTACCGGGTCCAGGAAGTCATATTACGAGAAAGGACCTTACGTTCGTGAAGCATGTTCACCATTATGAAACGTTACAAATCCACTTTGAAGTTGTGGCTGTTTCTGAGGAGGAACATACAATTGATATGCTTGTATCTGCTCATGATGAAAAAGGAGAAACTGTTGTAAAAGGTTCATTAACAGTCACGCCGCCTTTTAAATCTGTTTCCATTATGGAAAAAGCATTAGATAATTTTTAAAAGATGAAAATATGAATAGCGCTAGCATACCTTGAATAAGGATGCTAGCGCTATTTTTAGTTGAAAAATCCTTCTTTGAACCCTTCAGCAAATTCTGAGCACCCCGTTTTAATCGTATCCCAGCTCGGTACGTTAAAAGTAAGGAAGCATGTTACTACTAAAGTTAAAATAGGTAGTAATAGTCGCATAATAGACCTCGGTATCTAATTTATTTGTATATTTAAATTAATAATATAATCATCGGTAATTGAAGTCAATGAAAGGAGTGGTTTTTTTAGGTGAGGTGGAAAAAAGAAGATGTTATCTTTGAAACAATAAGAGAAGCTGAAGTGTGGGCAGACGGGGTCGCAAATGAAATGTACGGAAGAGTATTGGATGGATATGCAACGCGAGATTATAAAGTCGCGTATGCTCTTTCGTTTTTCCTAGCACAAAATCAAGATTTTATAGTTCATACGGAAGTGAGCTTTAAAGAAGAGAGAGTAATCTATAAAGTTTGGCAAAATCCTGTGTAGTTGCAGGTAAAGTGTAATTACGTCTATTTTCTCAATTCTACACAAACGATCTCCATGAATAGACAATTATATTGAGAGGGACCTTGTTTTCTAGTATGATGAGAATAACGGGGAAAATACTAGGATGAAGAAGGTTTCAAGTCTATAACTTGGAGGAAAAGAATGAACAATCGTATTTTAGTAGTTGATGATGAGGAATTTATCTTAACTTTAATCGAATTTAATTTACAACAAGCTGGGTTTGAAGTTATAACAGCGATGGATGGAGAAATGGCGCTTCAAAAAGCGACAACAGAACGCCCAGATTTAATTATATTAGATTTAATGCTTCCGAAAATGGATGGTATGGAAGTGTGTAAAGAATTACGATTGCAGCGCGTTATGACGCCGATTTTAATGTTAACGGCAAAAGATGATGAGTTTGATAAGGTGCTAGGCCTTGAACTTGGGGCAGATGATTATATGACGAAGCCATTTAGTCCAAGGGAAGTTGTTGCTCGTGTGAAGGCGATTTTGCGCCGCACGAAATTACAACAAGAAGAACAAGTTGCAGAAGCGCCAGATGAAGATAGCATCACAATTGCAGAACTTAAAATTTTACCGGAGTTTTATGAGGCTTATTTCCAAGGAAGAAAGCTTGAATTAACACCAAAAGAATTTGAACTACTTGTGTATCTTGCGAAAAATAAAAGTCGCGTGTTGACTCGTGATCAATTATTAAGTGCTGTATGGAATTATGATTTTGCTGGTGATACGCGAATTGTTGATGTTCATATTAGCCATTTGCGCGATAAAATTGAACAAAATACGAAAAAACCGACGTACATTAAAACGATACGTGGTTTAGGATATAAATTAGAGGAGCCAAAAGGGAATGAATAAATTTCGTTCCAGGCTTCTTTTTACATTTGTTTCTCTTATTGTATTTATTTTAGTTGGACTAGGTTTATTGCTAGAAACTGTGTTTGAAAACTACTATATAGATCATGCTAAAGAGAGAATGGTAAAAGAGACAGAGTATGTTGCGGCGTTAGCAGAAGAGCAAGGTTTTGATAATGTCTTAAAAAATCCATACGTATTTGAAAAGTTAGAAGAAAAAATACCAGCTTCTATCGTATTTGTGGATGAAAAAAAGAAAGTTCAATATAGAAAAGGACAAGAATTGGCATTTAGTCCAGAAACGATTAAAGAACTTTCTTCGGAAGTGGCAAAACAACGAAGTAAAGTGATTACGAAAGAGACAGATCGAAAGAATGAATTTTATCATGCGGTGTTCGTTCAAGATGTAGAAGGAAAACAAGGATACGTTTTGGTGAAAAGTACAATCGATCCTTTAAGAGACGTACATCAAAAAACGTGGGGATTATTAATTATCGGATTTGTTATTGCTTGTCTCGTAGTTGTATTTTTAGGTATGAAAATTACAGGGCAATATATTAGGCCGATTGAATCGGTTACAAAAGTTGCAATTGAATTGGCAAAGGGTAATTATAAAGCACGTGCATACGAAAGTCATTCGGATGAAACAGGAATGCTGAGTAAAGCAATTAATATTTTAGCTCGTAACTTACAAGAGATGACACTTGAACAAGAAATGCAGCAAGATCGTCTGCATACGTTAATTGAAAATATGGGAAGCGGAATGATTTTAATTGATAGCCGCGGGTATATAAACCTTGTAAACCGCTCTTATAAGGAAACTTTCCACGTAACAGATGAAGAATATTTAGATCGCTTATATTATGAATCGTTTCATCATACAGAAATTATTGAGCTTGTAGAAGAAATCTTTATGACAGAAGTGAAAGTGCGTAAACAAATGTTATTGCCACTTGGAATTGAGCGGAAGCATTTCGAAGTATATGGAGCGCCGATTATCGGGACAAACCATGAATGGAAAGGGATTGTTCTCGTATTCCATGACATAACAGAGTTAAAGAAATTAGAACAAATGAGAAAAGACTTTTTAGCGAATGTTTCTCATGAATTAAAGACACCGATTACTTCTATTAAAGGTTTTTCAGAAACACTCTTAGACGGAGCGATGGATAATAAAAAATTCTGCGAACATTTCTTGCGCATTATTTTAAAAGAAAGTGAGCGCATGCAAGGATTAATTGAAGATTTATTAGATTTGTCGAAGATCGAACAACAAGGATTTAAATTAAATATGGGAACCGTTGACATGAAGGGGCTGCTTGAAGATATTCATATGGTGCTTGATAATAAAGCAGGAGAAAAAGAAATCTCTTTACAAGTGAATGTATTAAAACGTGCTTCTGTTATTGGAGATCCAAGTCGTTTGAAACAAATCTTTATTAATTTAATAAATAACGCGATCGTATATACACCGGCTGGAGGCGTTGTTTCAGTAGAGTTAGCGGAAGATAAGTATAATGCTTATATAAAAGTATCGGATACTGGAATTGGTATTAGTAAAGAGGAAATTCCGCGTATTTTTGAACGCTTTTACCGAGTGGATAAAGCGAGAAGTAGAAATACTGGTGGTACAGGCCTCGGATTATCAATTGTAAAGCATTTAGTAGAGGCGCATCACGGTACAATTACAGTGGATAGTGAAGTTGGGGAAGGGACAACATTTACAGTTGTTTTACCAAAATCAGCAACTGAAAAATAGGATGAAGGATGTTTACAATATATTAACAATGGCTTAATTAAATATTAATAAAGCTCTGTTAATATAATACATGAAAACCCCTTCATCCAAGGAGTAATTTTGGACGAGAATAGTTAAGCTGTTCTCGTCACTTCCCTTTATGCCAATATAAGTCTGTTTTATATATGAAAGAAAATAACCGTTATTTTTCTTCTCTCTATTAGTCATGTTAATATAGAGAGAGGAAAGGAACGGTTTTTTTCTGTGAAAAAAATCATTTCAAATTTGTATGGGGAGGTTTCAATTTTGGAAAAAAAGGTCGTATTAGTAGATGGTAATAATATCGCGTATCGTGCTTTCTTTGCACTACCGCTTTTAAATAACGACAAAGGTATACATACGAACGCAATTTACGGTTTTACAATGATGTTAATGAGAATATTAGAGGAAGAAAAGCCAACTCATATGTTAGTGGCGTTTGATGCAGGCAAAACAACCTTCCGTCATAAAACGTATAGTGAGTATAAAGGAGGACGTCAAAAGACTCCACCTGAATTATCAGAGCAGTTCCCGTTTATTCGTGAGATGCTGGATGCGTTCAATGTACCGCGTTATGAATTAGAAAATTATGAAGCGGATGATATTATGGGAACGCTAGCAAAAGAAGCGAGTGAACAAGGAGCAAGTGTAAAAGTTATTTCAGGAGATAAAGATTTACTTCAACTTGTTTCTGATAACACGCTTGTATGTATTCCGCGAAAAGGGATTACGGAAGTAGATGAATATACGAAAGAATCTTTATTTGAAAAATATAGCTTATCACCAAAGCAAATTATCGATATGAAAGGTTTAATGGGAGACCAATCAGATAATATTCCGGGTGTACCAGGAGTTGGTGAAAAAACGGCGATTAAATTGTTAACACAGTTTGGAACGGTTGAAGAAGTGTATGAAAATCTAGATCAAGTAAGCGGGAAGAAATTAAAAGAAAAACTGGAAGAAAATAAAGAACAAGCTCTTATGAGTAAAGATCTAGCGACTATTATTACAGATGCGCCGATTACAGTTCATGTGGATGATATGGCGTATAAAGGATATGAAGCAAGTGATGTGATTCCAATGTTCGAGAGTTTAGGATTTACATCTCTTTTAAATAAATTAGGCGTTACGCCAGAAGAAACAGCTCCAGCTGAATTAGATGATATTACATTTGATATTGTGGAAGAAGTTACAGAAGAAATGCTTCAGCAAGATAGTGCACTTATTGTTGAAGTGCAAGAAGATAATTATCATAAGGCGGACATTCAAGGCTTTGGTATTCAAAATGAAAATGGTTGCTACTTTATTCAGAAGGATATTGCTCTTGCATCGGATGCATTTAAAGCATGGCTTGCAAATGGAGAAATGAGAAAGCATACATTTGATGCGAAGCGAGCAATCGTTGCACTGAAATGGAATGGGATAGATATGCAAGGGATTGACTTTGATCTATTAATCGCTGCTTATTTACTTGACCCGGCTGATACAGATAAAGATTTCCGTACTGTAGCGAAAATGAAAGAAACGCATGCTGTGAAATCAGATGAAGAAGTTTACGGAAAAGGTGCGAAGCGTGCTGTTCCAGAGTTAGAAGTAGTAGCGGAGCATGTGGCTCGTAAAGTGCATGTATTATATGATGTAAAGCAAACATTCGTTGAAGAGTTAAAGAAGAATGAGCAATATGAACTGTTTACAGAGTTAGAATTGCCACTTGCGCGTGTATTAGCTGATATGGAAGTAAAAGGTGTAAAAGTTGATACGGAGCGTCTTCGTAATATGGGAGAAGAACTCGCAGGTAGATTAAAGGAAATGGAACAGGAAATTTATAAGCTTGCGGGAACAGAATTTAATATTAATTCACCGAAGCAGCTTGGTGTAATTCTGTTTGAGAACTTAAACTTACCGGTTATTAAAAAGACGAAAACAGGTTATTCTACGTCAGCTGATGTATTAGACAAGCTTATGGATCGCCATGAAATTATTCCAAACATTTTACATTATCGTCAATTAGGGAAGCTAAATTCAACTTATATTGAAGGTTTACTGAAAGTTGTACATGAAGATTCATCTAAAATTCATACTCGCTTTAATCAAGTGTTAACGCAAACAGGTCGATTAAGTTCAACGGATCCGAACTTGCAAAATATCCCGATTCGATTAGAAGAAGGAAGAAAGATTCGTCAGGCATTTGTTCCATCAGAAGAAGGTTGGATTATGTATGCGGCTGATTATTCACAAATCGAATTGCGTGTATTAGCTCATATTGCAAATGATAAAGGGCTAGTTGAAGCATTCCAGCATGACATGGATATTCATACGAAAACAGCTATGGATGTATTTGGCGTTGAAAAAGATGAAGTAACTTCAAATATGAGAAGACAAGCGAAAGCTGTTAACTTCGGAATTGTGTATGGTATTAGTGATTATGGTCTTTCACAAAACTTAGGAATTACAAGAAAAGCAGCAGCGGAATTTATTGAAAAGTATTTAGAAAGTTTCCCTGGTGTACAAGAATACATGGAGGACATCGTAAAAGATGCGAAACAAAAAGGATATGTGGCTACATTATTAAATCGTCGTCGTTATATTCCAGAAATTACGAGTCGTAATTTCAATTTACGTAGCTTTGCTGAGCGTACAGCGATGAATACACCAATTCAAGGTACTGCAGCAGATATTATTAAAAAAGCTATGATTATTATGGCGGATCGTTTAGAAGAAGAAGGATTACAAGCACGTCTTCTTCTGCAAGTACACGATGAATTGATATTTGAAGCGCCAAAAGAAGAAATTGAAAAATTAGAGAAGCTTGTACCTGAAGTAATGGAGCATGCAATTGAACTCGCAGTTCCGCTGAAAGTTGATTATTCTTACGGTCCAACTTGGTACGACGCAAAATAAGGAAGTGATGAAATGCCTGAATTACCAGAGGTTGAAAACGTCAGACGGACACTTGAAAATCTTGTAACAGGAAAAACGATTGAAGATGTTATTGTTACTTATCCAAAAATAGTGAAACGACCAGATGATGCAGAAATCTTTAAAGAAATGCTAAAAGGCGAGAAGATTGAAAATATAAAGCGAAGAGGAAAGTTTTTGCTTCTATATGTAACAAATTATGTTATTGTTTCACATTTGCGTATGGAAGGTAAGTTTTTACTACATCAAGAGGATGAGCCGATTGATAAACATACGCACGTCCGTTTCTTATTTACAGATGGAACTGAATTACATTATAAAGATGTGAGAAAGTTTGGTACGATGCATCTCTTTAAGAAAGGTGAAGAGATGAACCAAATGCCTCTTGCTGACTTAGGTCCGGAGCCGTTTGATGCTGAATTGACACCACGGTATTTACAAGAAAGATTGCAAAAGACAAATCGTAAAATAAAAGTTGTGCTATTGGACCAGCGTCTTTTAGTAGGGCTTGGAAATATATATGTAGATGAAGTTTTATTCCGTTCTCAAATTCATCCGGAACGAGAAGCTTCGTCTTTGACAATAGAAGAAATTGAGCGAATTTATGAGGCTACCGTTACAACGCTAGGCGAAGCAGTGAAGCGTGGCGGAAGTACAATTCGAACGTATATCAACTCACAAGGGCAAATTGGTTCGTTCCAAGAACTCCTAAATGTATACGGAAAAAAAGGAGAACCGTGTGTAACTTGCGGTACGATATTAGAAAAAACAGTTGTTGGCGGAAGAGGAACGCATTACTGCCCAATTTGTCAGCCAAGAATATAGAAAAGAGATAACATCGGATAGGCATTTGTCATATACATACAGCAGAGCTATGTATAAGGGAGGAGCTTACCGATGTACCTTTATTTATCTCTTATTTTATTAGCTTTTACATTAAGCTTAGATAGCTGTAGTGTAGGGCTAACATATGGTTTAAGAAGCGTAAGAATTCCACTAAGATCAATTATAATTATCGGAATGTGTTCAGCGGCTGTTATGCTTGTTTCAATGGGAATTGGACATATGATCGCGAAAGTATTTTCACCTGTTATCGCAACGCGTATCGGTGGGCTTGTTCTTATTGGAATAGGGATTTGGGTATTGTATCAATTTTTTCGAAGTGAGAAAAAAGAAGAACCGAAGCAAGAGGAGAAGGTCTGGAAATTAGAGATTGCCTCGCTAGGGCTAGTGATTCAAATTTTACGGAAACCGACTGTAGCAGATTTTGATAAATCAGGCACCATTTCTGCAGGAGAGGCATTGCTTCTTGGTATCGCTCTTTCTGTAGACTCATTTGGTGCCGGAATTGGTGCATCTTTATTAGGGTATGCACCTGCTATGATGGCGATATTAGTTGCAATTATGAGTTCTTTGTTTTTATTTATTGGAATGAAACTTGGAACGGTTTTATCGAATATGAAGTGGTTACAAAAATTTACATTCCTGCCTGGGGTATTACTCATTATAATTGGAATTTGGAAAATGTAAGTATGGGCGTGGAACATTGGTTTCGCGCCTTTTATTATGAGGAGGATTATTATGACAGTAGTAATTGGATTAACGGGAGGCATTGCAAGCGGAAAAAGTACGGTATCAGAAATGTTTCGTGAGCTAAGTATACCAGTTATTGATGCAGATGTTATTGCAAGAGAAGTTGTAGAACAAGGAAAACCAGCATATAACAAAATAGTAGAAGTGTTTGGAGCGGAAGTGTTACAACAAGATGGGGAACTAGATCGTCCAAGATTGGGAAGCATCGTTTTCTATAATGAAGAAAAACGATTGCAGTTAAATAAAATTGTGCATCCTGCAGTGCGTGAGGAAATGAATAGGAAAAAGGAAATGTACATAAAAGAAGGTATGCAAGCGGTTGTGTTAGATATTCCTCTCTTATTTGAAAGCAAATTAACAAGTCTCGTTGACCGCATTTTAGTTGTAGCGGTTAAGCCGCATACGCAATTAGAACGTTTAATGAAACGAAATAACTTTTCAGAAGAAGAAGCAACAGCTCGTATTCAATCTCAAATGCCGTTAGAAGAAAAAGTGAAAAATGCAGATGAAGTGATAAATAATGATGGCACAATTATGGGAACGAAAACACAATTGCAGGTAATTTTAAAGAAGTGGAACATTATTGACTAAAAAATTGTGAAATTAATGAAAATGCTTAGTGACATATCTCCTTTTTGTGTTATACTATTATTGGGATTGGAGATAAATAGTATAACGCATTCAAGGGGGATAACATATTATGACTCGTGTGGCAATTAATGGATTTGGACGTATTGGGAGAATGGTATTTCGTCAAGCAATAAAAGAAAGCGCATTCGAAATTGTAGCAATCAATGCAAGCTATCCATCTGAAACGTTAGCACACTTAATTAAATATGATACAGTTCATGGCAAGTTTGACGGAACAGTAGAAGCATTTGAAGATCACTTATTAGTTGATGGAAAAATGATTCGCCTTTTAAACAACCGCGATCCAAAGGAATTGCCTTGGACAGATTTAGGTGTTGAAGTTGTAATTGAAGCAACTGGTAAATTTAATTCAAAAGAAAAAGCAATTCTTCACGTTGAAGCTGGAGCGAAAAAAGTTATTTTAACAGCGCCTGGTAAAAATGAAGATGTAACAATTGTAGTTGGTGTGAACGAAGACCAATTAGATATTACAAAACATACTGTTATTTCAAATGCATCTTGTACAACAAACTGTTTAGCGCCTGTTGTGAAGGTGTTAGATGAGCAGTTTGGAATTGAAAACGGTTTAATGACGACAGTTCACGCTTATACAAATGACCAAAAAAATATTGATAACCCACATAAAGATTTAAGAAGAGCACGTGCTTGCGGACAATCAATCATTCCGACAACGACAGGTGCTGCGAAAGCGCTAGCAAAAGTTCTTCCGCACTTAAACGGAAAACTTCATGGTATGGCACTTCGTGTACCAACACCAAACGTGTCTCTTGTTGACTTAGTAGTAGATGTAAAACGCGATGTGACAGTTGAAGCTATTAATGATGCATTCAAAACTGTTGCAAACGGTGCGTTAAAAGGTATTGTAGAATTCAGCGAAGAGCCTTTAGTATCTATCGACTTTAATACAAATACACATTCAGCTATTATCGATGGTTTATCTACAATGGTAATGGGTGATCGTAAAGTGAAAGTACTTGCTTGGTATGATAACGAGTGGGGCTACTCTCGTCGTGTTGTAGATCTTGTAACGTTAGTTGTTGAAGAGTTAGCGAAACAAGAAAATGTGCAACACATTTAAGTGAATAAGGGAGGAGAGGGCAAGGCAATATTTGCCCTCTTTTTTTATTTTTTTCTGAAAAGGAAAAAAATTATATAAGTATATTTTAAAAAGTGGACATACCACGAAACGTTGTGATTACTGCATTTGTGAATCGTTTATTTTTTTTAGGGAAAAGTAAAGAGGAAAATATGACAGAAAATCGAAAAAACTGTTGTTGCAAAATGAAAATAAACAAAGTATACTAACACTCGTAAACTTAAGAGCTGAGGTACGTAGTCACTACTTAAAGGGTTAGGACCTCTCTGGACTAACTTTCCCCCGTGGTAGTGGAGCAAGCCAAATTGCAAATTAGTTTTCAATTCGAACAGTTAGAATAAATTTACAAGGGGGAACTGTAGAATGGATACTATGGATACGATGGGTCGTCACGTGATCGCTGAACTTTGGGATTGCGATTTCGACAAGCTTAATGACATGCCGTATATTGAACAATTATTTGTGGATGCAGCACTAAGAGCTGGTGCTGAAGTGCGTGAGGTTGCTTTCCATAAATTTGCACCACAAGGTGTAAGTGGAGTAGTAATTATCTCAGAATCACATTTAACAATTCATAGCTTTCCGGAGCACGGTTACGCAAGTATTGATGTTTATACTTGTGGGGATCGTATTGATCCAAATGTTGCTGCAGAATATATTGCAGAAGGTTTAAACGCGAAAACGCGTGAGAGCATCGAGCTTCCTCGAGGCACTGGTAGCTTCGAAATTAAGCAGAGAGAAACAAAAGCTCTTTAAAAAAGAACATAATTGATTTAAAATGTAAAGAGGTGTATAATGCACCTCTTTTTTAGTTTATAAAAAAGGAAAAATATAACGTACTCGTTAGTTGAATACATTGGACTCTTGCAAATGAGGTAGTGCCCTATATACCATCTTATTTTTAAGTATGAGATGATAAAGTGATGCGCTGAAACTTAAAGTGGTAAGAGAGTTAGAATGAGTTATATAATATTGTATATATATTTTAGGTGAATTGAGTAGAGAAAAATAAAGAGTATAGTGTAAAGGAGTGAATGAATTGCGTTGTCCATCCTGTTCTCATAATGGTACAAGAGTGTTAGATTCGCGTCCGGTAGACGAGGGGCGCTCTATTCGAAGAAGAAGAGAGTGTGAAAGTTGTTTAAGTCGCTTTACGACCTTTGAAAGGGTAGAAGAGTCACCTCTTATCGTTGTTAAAAAAGAAGGCACACGAGAAGAGTTTAATAAAGAAAAGATTTTACGCGGTTTAATTAAAGCGTGTGAAAAAAGACCAGTATCTTTAAGACAATTAGAAGAAGTAACACAAAGCGTGGAACGTGAACTGCGTAATTTAGGTATATCAGAAGTGAAAAGTGATATGATTGGTGAAATTGTTATGGAAGAACTTCGCGATATTGATGATGTTGCTTATGTACGTTTTGCTTCTGTATATCGTCAATTTAAAGATTTAAATGTATTTATTGAAGAATTAAAAGATATACTGCAAAAAGAAAGAGAGTAGAAGTTGTATTTTATTCTCTTTACATACCGTAAGTAATAGGATAAGAGAGCTAGAAGCGAAAGCTAATAGCTCTTTTTCACTAAGAATTTATATAATGAAGATAGAAGGAATGAAGTAGAGGATAGATTGGATGAGAGAAAGGAAAAGCAAGAATGGAAAAACAGTCATGGATGGAGCTATTGCCGATTGATCGTTATAAAGTAAGTGCGAAAGGGCTACTGCATAATTACGACCGAAAAGTATTAACGATGTTGTATCAGCCGTTAATAGGTAGTAGAGCTTTTAGCTTATACATGACACTATGGGGGGAGCTAGAGCAAGATCGTGTATTTGGAAAAGAGAATACACATCATTCCCTTATGGTGACTATGCAAATGCAACTTCCTGAAATATATGAGGAACGAGTAAAGTTAGAGGCAATTGGGCTTTTGAAGGTATATATTAAGAAAGAAAAAGATATTCGAATGTTCATATATGAGTTGCAACCACCTTTATCTCCGAAGCAGTTTTTTGATGATATTGTTTTAAGTATCTTTTTATACAATCGATTGAGTCGGACAAAATATAATCAAGTAAAGCAATATTTCTTAGAAGAAGAATTTGATTTTGCTTCTTATGAAAATGTTACGCGCTCTTTCAATGATGTGTTTGGTTCGTTTAATCCAGGACAGCTTGAGCATGCGCAAGAAGACCTTCGTATTCCAAAAACGACAACTATGCCAAGTAACGAGAAGGGAGACGCTCCGAAAGTTTGGAATGATTTCTTTGATTTCTCTTTATTTGTAGATGGATTGTCCGCTCTTGTTCCTAAAAAGGCGATTACAGATCAAGTAAGAGACTGCGTTATAACACTTGCTTACGTGTATGGTGTAGATGTGTTATCGATGCAAAATATCGTTCTTGGTGCGGTGACAGAGATGCAAACAATTGATATGGAAAGGCTTAGAAAAGGAGCGCGCGATTGGTATCAATTTGAAAATGGTCAAGCATTACCGGTACTAAGTGAAAGAGTACAGCCTCATGCTGCACGTACGATGAAAGAGAAAGAGCCTTCATCACAAGAGGAGATGTTAATAAAGCAGCTAGAGGAAATCTCGCCAAAACAACTATTGAAAGAGATTTCTGGTGGTGCAGAGGCAACGAAAGCGGACTTGCAAATCGTTGAAGATGTCATGATTAATCAAAAATTGACACCAGGAGTTGTGAATGTACTTATTTATTACGTTATGCTACGCTCAGATATGAAACTTGCGAAAACGTATGTCGAGAAGATTGCTGGGCATTGGGCACGTAAAAAGGTCGGTACAGTAGCGGACGCGATGGCGTTAGCGAAAGAAGAGAACCGTCAATATCAAGAGTGGGCTGAGACGAAGAAAAAAGGCCGTACGGCGAAGAAAACGGTACGAAAAGAAATGGTGCCAGATTGGCTTAAGGAAGAAGAGCCGAAAGAACAAGAGAAAGAAACGGCGAAGAAAGATGTAAGTGTAGAAAAAGATGCAAGTACGCTAGAAGATGAACGAAAACGATTAGAAGAAGTGTTAAAAAAATATAAGCGTGATTAATAGAAGAGAATGAACGCTCTTTGAGGTGAGAAAATGGAGCATATTCAAAATTCATTTACAAAATTAATGGAAAATGAAAACTTTAAAAATAGATATGAAGTATTAAAGGCAGAAGTAATGGCGCACCCGCGTGTAAAAGAATTTATTGACGAACATAAAGGTGAAGTAACGACTTCTATGATTGAGCGCAGTCTTGTGAAGTTATATGAATATATTGGACAAAGTGTAGGTTGCGTGGATTGTCCGGATTTAGGTGCATGTAAAAATATGCTACAAGGATACGAGCCAAAGCTTGTTATTCAAGGGAAGATGATTGATATTCAATACGATCGTTGCGTTAGAAAAGTAGCATATGACGAGAGAAAGAAATATGAAAAACTCGTTCAAAGTGTATATATGCCAACGGATATTTTACAGGCAACTATGGAAAACTTAGACCCTTCTGACTTAAATGCACGTATCGATGCAATTGGCGCAGCGAATGAATTTTTAAGTACATATGAACCAGGTAAAAAAGCACAAGGTTTATATTTGTACGGTAAATTTGGTGTAGGAAAAACGTACCTTTTAGGAGCAATTGCGAACGAGCTTGCTCGAAAGAAAATAAGTTCGATGCTCGTATACTTCCCGGAATTTTTACGTGAAATTAAAAGTTCGATTCAAGATAATTCGATTGGCGAAAAGATTGATGCGGTTAAACGCGTACAAGTTTTAATGTTAGATGATATCGGGGCAGAAGCGATGTCGAGCTTTGTGCGTGACGATGTACTTGGTGCAATCTTGCAATTCCGTATGTTAGAAAACTTACCGACGTTCTTTACGTCTAATTTTGATTTTAAACAATTGGAACATCATTTAACGTATACACAACGTGGTGAGGCTGAAGAAATGAAGGCAGCACGTATTATGGAACGAATTAAATATTTAGCCAAACCAATTCCAATTGGTGGGAAAAACCGTCGTCATAAGTAAAAGAGCAAGCTGAGAAGCTTGCTCTTTTGTATTATAGTGATATTTTCTTTTCAAATATGAGATCGAAATATTCAGGTTGTCCAGAACTGCCAATCGTAGGGCAACAATCTGTACGAACCTCCAGTCATCTCTAGCATGTTCTTGAATAATTTCTTGGTAGTCTTCAGCTAGTTTTGAGCGAGTGAGCCCCCAATGAAATTCGACTTTTATGAATTTATATTCAAATATTCAGATACCCCCCTTTAGTAATAAGTAAAGTATACAATAAAAAAATTCATAGTAGCTTGTATCATTTTTTTCTCCCTCCCTTAATATATATAAAATTAGCAAGCCATATTGAGTGGATTTTCTAACGATAGGAAATGTAATTCTACTAAGAGTGAAATTCACGCGGGACGGACTCTTATAGGATTTGTAACGTATAGATACAGTCCTTTAGAGCAGGGATAAAAGGGGGGACAAAAGTGATTGAAATTTGCTTCGAAGAAAAAAATGATGCTATGCACGTATATAGACAATTGCTGAAAAGAGCGGAAGTATTATATAAGGAAACGAGTGTGTATTTACAGGAACAAAAAGTGGTGATTCACATACCAGTACGTGAATCAAATTATATTGAAAAGATCTTATTGCCGGTAATGGTGTATTTTATTGTGAATGTGAAACAAAATGAGTGGATTTATACGATCTTAAAAGAAAAGTTTTTTTATGAAGAACAAGAAGAGTGTCATCAAATATTGCACATGGCACATGAGATTTTAAAGGGAAGAAGAAAAGGGGTAGCTCAGGATTTAACGCGTAACGCATTTGAGTCATATATTAAGTCTTCTTTAAATAATTGGCTTTGTGATCCGCTCTCATTCTCGTTTTCATCATATATCCGTTTTCGTCTTCGTACATATAGGGAAATGGTGGCTAAACTTGCGGAAGTGGCAATTGATGAATATAAGATGGAGCAAGAATACCAAATGTTCATTGAGACGCTTCGGCAACAAGTAAGTAGCCGTAAATCACGCTTGTCCTGCGTGCATCTTATTTTTGATGAAAGCTTTATCTTTTATGATGATAAAGGAAGACGTTTAAAACAGGAGAAGTTGGTCCAATATATAGATGAGGAATTATTAAAGCAAAATGATGTATATATTGATACGAAAGTAATTGCGCCGCTTCTTTCTATTTCGCCCAAAAAGATTTATTTATATACGAAAGAACAAGACCATAATATGATTATTACTTTGCGAAATGTGTTTCAAGAACGGGTCAAATTACATGGATTACATGATTTTGAGCGCAATGTGAAAAATTTAAAAAATAAAGGTAACGCCCTTGATTTTCTAAGTTTTTGAGCATATAATTACCTACATAAATGAAATATATCGAAATGTCATGATGAGGACATGAGTAGTTTTCTACGATTTTCAGAGAGGGAAGCCTTAGGGTGTGAGCTTCCTAGTACGGGATTATTACTTACCACCTCTAAACTTTAGCAGTGAACGGTTTTTCTAGTAATTGCTAACGGACAACACCGTTATGTTGAACTTGAGCAATTAACAATTATGTTAATTGGAACAAGGGTGGAACCACGAATTCAACACTCGTCCCTTTTTACGGGATGAGTGTTTTTTATTTTGAGAAAAAGAGGAGTGACCAGTGATGGCAGATGTAGTTAAAATTACTTTCCCTGATGGAGCTGTGAAGGAGTTTCCAAAAGGCGTAACAACTGAAGAAATCGCAGCTTCTATTAGCCCAGGCTTAAAGAAAAAAGCTGTAGCTGGAAAATTAAACGATGAGATGATCGATCTTGTTACACCAATCGAAGAAGATGGTGCAGTTTCTATTATTACATTAGATTCTGAAGATGGCTTATATATTTTACGCCATTCAACAGCCCACCTTTTAGCACAAGCGTTAAAACGTTTATATAAAGATGTTAAGCTTGAGCTTGGCATTGGTCCAGTAATTGAAAATGGCTTCTATTACGATATCGATATGGAAGAAGCAATTACAGTTGAAGACTTCAAGAAAATCGAAAAAGAAATGCAAAAAATCGTGAACGAAAACTTAGAAATCGTTCGTCATGAAGTACCACGTGCAGAAGCACTTCGTCGCTTTGAAGAAATTGGTGATGAGTTAAAATTAGATTTAATTAACGATCTTCCAGAGGATGCAGTTATTTCAATCTATGAGCAAGGCGAATTCTTCGACCTTTGCCGTGGTGTTCACCTTCCATCTACAGGGAAAATTAAAGTGTTTAAATTATTAAGCGTTGCAGGTGCTTACTGGCGCGGCGATAGCAATAATAAAATGTTACAACGTATTTACGGTACTGCATTCGTTAAGAAAGCAGAATTAGATGAGCACTTACGTATGCTTGAAGAAGCGAAAGAGCGCGATCACCGTAAATTAGGTAAAGAATTAAAACTATTTACTAATAGCCAAAAAGTAGGACAAGGTTTACCACTTTGGTTACCAAAGGGTGCAACAATTCGTCGTATTATCGAGCGTTACATCGTTGATAAAGAAGCAAGCTTAGGCTATGATCACGTATACACTCCAGTATTAGGAAGTAGAGAGTTATATGAAACTTCTGGTCACTGGAATCACTACCGTGATGGCATGTTCCCATCAATGGAAATGGATAATGAAGAATTAGTTCTTCGTCCAATGAACTGTCCTCACCATATGATGGTTTATAAAAATGATATTCACAGCTACCGTGAATTACCAATCCGTATTGCGGAACTTGGAACAATGCACCGTTATGAAATGTCAGGTGCGTTATCTGGATTACAACGTGTACGCGGAATGACTTTAAACGATGCGCACATTTTCGTTCGTCCAGATCAAATTAAAGAAGAGTTAAAACGTGTTGTAAACTTAACTCTAGAAGTGTACAAAGATTTCGGTTTAGAGAACTACTCATTCCGTCTATCTTATCGTGATCCAGCAGATACTAAAAAGTATTATGCGGATGATGAGATGTGGGAAAAAGCACAAGGTATGTTAAAAGAAGCTATGGATGAAATGGGTCTTGATTACTATGAAGCTGAAGGTGAAGCGGCATTCTACGGTCCAAAACTTGATGTTCAAGTTCGTACTGCTCTTGGAAAAGACGAAACACTTTCAACTGTGCAATTAGACTTCTTACTTCCAGAACGCTTTGAATTAACTTATGTTGGCGAAGACGGTAAGCAACATCGTCCAGTTGTAATTCACCGTGGTGTTGTATCAACTATGGAACGCTTCGTAGCCTTCTTAATTGAAGAATACAAAGGTGCATTCCCAACTTGGTTAGCTCCAGTTCAAGTACAAGTAATTCCAGTTTCTCCGCAAGTACATTTAGACTATGCGAAGAAAGTACAAGACGAATTGCGTCGTGCTGGTATCCGTGTTGAATTAGACACTCGTGAAGAGAAGATCGGTTACAAAATCCGTGAAGCACAAATGCAAAAAATTCCGTACATGCTTGTAGTAGGTGACAATGAAGTAACTGAAAACGGCGTAAACGTACGTAAATATGGTGAACAAAAATCAGAAACAATCGCATTAGATGCTTTTGTTGACATGATTAAAGTAGAAGGAAAACGATAAGAAAAAGCCGCGGTATACCGCGGCTTTTCTTTGTAATATAAAAGAGAAAAACTAGAAAAAATAACCATGTAACACTTATCATAAAAAAGTATTGCAAGTATGTTAGTTGTTTGTTACAATATTTCTTGTTGTTAGTAAAACACATCGCGTCTTCTTGACAGACGTCATGTCCTATGATAAACTCATCAAGGATAATAGAATATTGTTTTGTGGAACAAGTAGAAGCACCCGCTTCTCACCTGATGGACGCATTCGCAGTTAGCAGGTAAATGTATTTCTTACTTAAGATTTTACAAGTGTGGGTGTCGTATGCCCGCACTTTTTTTGTCGGGTTCTATGACTACAAAATATGTTCTGAGAAAACCTTGGAGGTGGCTTACTATTAGCAAGGATATGATGATTAACGAGCAAATTCGTGCACGTGAAGTACGTTTAGTTGGCGCAAATGGCGATCAACTTGGAATCAAGTCTCGTAATGACGCTTTAGACTTAGCTGCAAATCTTAATCTTGATTTAGTATTAGTTGCTCCAAATGCGAAACCGCCAGTATGCCGCATTATGGACTACGGTAAATTCCGCTTTGAGCAACAGAAGAAAGAAAAAGAGCAGCGCAAAAATCAAAAAGTAATTAGCATGAAAGAAGTTCGTTTAAGTCCAACAATTGATGAACACGACTTTAACACAAAACTTCGTAATGCTATCAAGTTTTTAGAGAAAGGCGACAAGGTTAAAGCGTCAATTCGCTTTAAAGGACGTGCCATTACTCATAAAGAAATCGGTCAACGTGTTTTAGATCGCTTCTCAGAAGCTTGTGCTGAAGTTAGTACAGTTGAATCTAAGCCTAAAATGGAAGGACGCAGTATGTTCTTAGTTTTAGCACCGAAAAACGATAAGTAATAGATAGAGGAGGAAATACCTATGCCTAAACAAAAAACTCATCGCGGCGCTGCAAAGCGTTTCAAAAAGACTGGATCAGGTAAACTGAAACGTTCTCACGCTTACACAAGCCATTTATTCGCTAACAAATCTACAAAAGCTAAACGTAAACTACGTAAAGCTGGTGTAGTAAGCGCTGGTGACTTCAAACGCATTCGTCAAATGCTTGACAACTTAAAATAAGTTCGGCTGATATATAGAACAATTAGGAGGTAATATTATGCCAAGAGTAAAAGGTGGTACAGTTACTCGTCAACGTCGTAAAAAAGTAATTAAATTAGCAAAAGGTTACTACGGTTCAAAAAATACATTATTCAAGGTTGCTAACCAACAGGTTATGAAATCTCTAATGTATGCATTCCGTGACCGCCGTCAAAAGAAACGTGACTTCCGTAAATTATGGATTACACGTATCAACGCAGCAGCTCGTATGAATGGTCTTTCTTACAGCCGTTTAATGCACGGTCTTAAAAATGCTGGCATCGAAGTTAACCGCAAGATGCTTGCTGACTTAGCTGTTCATGACGAAAAAGCTTTCGCTGAATTAGCAACAGTTGCAAAAAACAACATTAACTAATTAATTAGTTGAAACCTTAGAAGAATTTTCTTCTAAGGTTTTTTGTTTGTGTTCAGAGAGAAGTTTGAAGTTCTAAAGATTAACGGATGTGTTGTTATCGATATGACAAAATCAACGTAAAAACTATAGCGATATAGAAGAATATATATATGAAGTCAGGAGAATCCTCCTGGCTTTTTTTAATTATGCACGTTTGGAAAGAAGAGTATCTTTCCTAGCCGAAACGACACTGCTATAATGGAAAGATGATATGGAACTTTCATCAGATGAACAATTTAAGAGTGATGACTGAAACGTATTTGCAAATTAAGGACAAGCTATTTTATAAAGAGGTAGATAGCTGACTTATTCATAAGAACTGAAACATAATAATGAACTTTGAGATGAAACAACATTGTTGCGTAAAATGCGATGTTGGAGGAGGACAATAGAATGGACTTACTACAACTATTTAAATTACAAAAAGAATTAGATGACCGTATTGCAAAAGAACATGACTTACAACCGAAAAAATTGTTAAAAGAAAAAATGTTAGCTCTTCTTGTAGAAATTGGTGAACTTGCAAATGAAACACGTTGTTTTAAATATTGGAGCAACAAACCAGCTTCGGAACGTGAAGTAATATTAGAAGAATACGTAGATGGTTTGCATTTTATTTTATCAATCGGAATTGATTTAGGTATTGATAAAAACTTCTTATTCTATAAATGTGCACAAACGAATAAAACACAAGTGGAAATTTTCTTAGACACATATGCGAAAGTAATTCGTTTTACAGATCAACCATCTATTACAAACTATATTGAATTATTTACGAGCTATCTTCGACTTGGACAAGCACTTGAATTTGAGCAAGAAGAGATTGAAAAAGCATATTTAGATAAAAATGAGGTAAATCATCAGCGTCAAACACAAGGATACTAATTTAATTTTTGAATATTTCAATTTAATTATTGTATAATGAATTGACTGAAGAAAAAGGAGGGTGTTGGCAATGACAAAATTAGACGCGACATTGACAATGCTAAAAGAATTAACGGATGCACGTGGTATTGCTGGTAACGAACGTGAACCACGTGAAGTAATGAAGAAATATATCGAGCCGTTTGCGGACGAACTTTCTACTGATAATTTAGGGAGTTTAGTTGCGAAAAAAGTAGGGGAAGAAAACGGCCCGAAAATTATGGTTGCAGGTCATTTAGATGAAGTTGGATTTATGATTACACAAATCGATGAAAAAGGTTTCCTTCGCTTCCAAACGGTTGGTGGCTGGTGGTCACAAGTTATGCTTGCACAGCGCGTGACGATTGTAACGCGTAAAGGAGATGTAACAGGTGTAATTGGTTCAAAACCACCGCACATTTTACCTCCAGAAGCTCGTAAAAAGCCAGTTGAAATTAAAGACATGTTCATCGATATCGGTGCTTCTAGCCAAGAAGAAGCGATGGAGTGGGGCGTACGACCAGGAGATCAAGTTGTACCGTACTTTGAATTCCAAGTGATGAAGAACGAAAAAATGTTACTTGCAAAAGCGTGGGATAACCGAATCGGTTGTGCAATTGCAATTGACGTATTAAAACAACTAAAAGATGAAAAGCATCCAAACGTTGTATACGGCGTTGGAACTGTACAAGAAGAAGTTGGTCTTCGTGGCGCAAAAACATCTGCGAATTATATTAAACCAGATATCGCGTTCGCAGTAGATGTTGGTATCGCTGGAGATACACCGGGTGTAACGTCAAAAGAAGCGCAAAGTAAAATGGGCGATGGACCACAAATCATTTTATATGATGCGTCTGTTATTGGACATACAGGTTTACGTGATTTCGTAGTTGATGTTGCTGATGAATTACAAATCCCGTATCAATATGATTCAGTAGCGGGCGGAGGAACGGATGCGGGTGCGATTCACATTGCTGTAAATGGTATTCCTTCTATGGCAATTACAATTGCAACGCGCTATATCCATTCTCATGCGGCAATGTTACATCGTGATGATTATGAAAATGCAGTGAAGTTAATTGTAGAAGTTATTAAACGTCTTGATAAAGAGGCTGTACATAACATTACATTTAATTAATAGAAAAAGCGAAGGAGATTCTCCTTCGCTTTTTTATGTTTTAAAAAGGCCGTTCTAATCCCGCTGCAGTATGAGCGCCTAAAATAATTAAACGAGTTAATTGCATCGCCATAAAATGCGGGGTATATATCATTCCTCTTTTAAGCCATGACATAATCATCCCTAGATGGGCACCAGTAACATAACTAATGAGAATATCGCGTGGAACCATTAGTTTTTCATCGTTAGGTTGTGAAATAGAGAGGCTTAATGTTAAATGCGTTTGAATTGCTTTCATCATCTTATACGTATAGTTTCCGGCAGCTTTATCACCAAGCATGACGTTATAGAAGTTAGTGTTTTCTGCAATATGTTCGAACAAGGCCAAAAAACTTGGATGTGGCGAATCAAATGTTAATTGGAAATCTTCTTTATTTCTATTTCTCGGTTTAATTACTTCAGTTAGTTTTTCTAACATTTCTTCAATGCTTTTGTCTAGTAAGTCATATTTATCGTGGTAATGGCTATAAAATGTAGCGCGGTTTACAGGAGCGCGTTCTGCAATATGTTGAACAGTAACATTTTCAAAACCTTTTTCGCCTACTAAAGCGACAAAAGCATCCTGTATGAGTTGTCTCGTCCGTTTTACACGTGGATCATTTGTATTTTTAATAGACATTTTTATTTCCCCTCGTTTAATTTTCTGTACTTAAACAACATATTGGTATTATATTGTTGTTTAAACGACATTTCATACGTAAATTGTCGGTTGTAGATTCAAAATAATTATTTATAATTATAAACGATAGTCCTTCAGAAATCAGCACCGCTCGCAGGTAGATAAATTTCGATTTACGCTGCAGATGGTGTGATTTTTTTGTTAAAAGGTTAATATAATTAACAATTAAACAATCTAAACAATAAGGACATAAATAGTTTAGAAAAAAATTATATGCGATATAAGGAGAGGAATGCAATGAATCAGTTTCGAAGAATGGTAATTATCAACATTATCACATTAATTGTACTAGTTGGCGGCGGTATTGGCGGTTATTACTATTACAATCAAACGGAAAATTACTTAAAAACAGACAATGCAAAGATTGATGGAAAGGTAATTCCGGTTGCTTCACCAGTAGCAGGTAAACTAACTGACTGGAAAGCTGAAGTAGGAAAAAATTATAATGAGAACGATAAATTAGGTACTGTTACTGTAGCGGCAGCTAATGGAGAACAAACAGTAGATGTAACAATTCCACAAAATGCAACAGTTGTACAATCAAACGCAACAACAAATGCTTTCGTTGGAGCAGGTAGCCCGATTGCTTATGCATTTGATATGAACAATTTATGGGTAACAGCAAACATTGAAGAAACAGATGTTGATGATGTTCAAAAAGGTCAAGATGTAGATGTGTATGTAGATGCATACCCAGATACAACGTTAACAGGAAAAGTAGAACAAGTTGGCTTAACAACAGCGAATACATTCTCTATGTTGCCATCAAGCAACGCAACAGCGAACTATACGAAAGTAACACAAGTAGTACCAGTTAAAGTTTCTTTAGATCATAGCAAATCAGTAAATATTGTTCCTGGCATGAATGTGACAGTTCGTATTCATAAGTAAGGGGGAGATGAGATGTCCTCAATTGTAATTGCAGGATATGCACTATTTTGTATAATCGTCTTCTTCCTTGTAAATCGTCTTTTACGAAAGAAAAAAACGAAAATGGGAGAAGAACAAGTCCCAGCCGTAAGTAAAATAGAAGTAAGTAAAGTTGAAACAGAAGAGAAAGAAATTGAACGAAAGCAAGAATCGGAAATTTCTAATGTAGTTGAGTTAGAAACAGGAAAGCAAGAAGAAGTAAAACAAGAAAAAGAAGTGCCGAAAAAACAAATGTCTATGCCTGTAGAGAATGTGAACGTAAAAGCAGTTGTAGCTGTATTAATTCTCGGCATGTTCGTTTCTATTTTAAACCAAACAATCATTAACGTTGCATTACCTCCGTTAATGAATGAATTTAATGTATCAACTTCAACAGCACAATGGTTAATTACAGGCTTCATGCTTGTAAATGGTATTTTAGTACCGATTAGTGCCTTTTTAGTTTCACGATTTACGTATCGTAAATTATTCGTAGCAGCAATGTTATTCTTCACGGTAGGATCTATCATTTGTGCTACTTCAGGAAACTTTACAATGATGATGACAGGTCGCGTAATTCAAGCAGTTGGTGCGGGTATTTTAATGCCGGTTGGTATGAATATCTTTATGACGTTATTCCCGCCTCATAAACGCGGAGCGGCGATGGGATTACTAGGTGTAGCGATGATTTTAGCGCCAGCTATCGGACCAACTGTAACAGGTTGGGTGATTGAAAACTATAGCTGGAACTTAATGTTCTATGCGATGTTTATTATTGGTTTAATTATTACGTTCCTATCTTTAAAATTCTTTACACTAGCTCAGCCAGTGTCTAAAACGAAATTAGATATATTCGGTGTGGTTAGTTCAAGTATTGGACTAGGAAGCTTATTGTACGGATTTAGTGAAGCTGGAAATAATAGTTGGACTAGTGCAGAAGTCATTATTTCACTTGTTATCGGTGTAATTGGTTTAGCGTTATTTATTTGGAGAGAGTTAACAACGGACAATAAAATGCTTGATTTACAAGTATTTAAATATCCAGTATTTACTTTTACTTTAGTAATTAACGCAATCGTTACGATGGCATTATTCGGAGGTATGTTATTGCTTCCAGTATATCTGCAAAACATTCGTGGCTTTACGCCAATTGAATCTGGTTTACTACTTCTTCCAGGATCATTAATTATGGGGATCATGGGACCAGTAGCGGGTAAATTATTCGATAAATATGGCATTCGTCCATTAGCGATAATTGGATTGGCAATTACGACGTATGCGACATATGAATTTACAAAATTATCGATGGATACACCGTATAGCGTTATTATGACGGATTATATTATACGTTCAATTGGTATGTCATTCATTATGATGCCAATTATGACAGCTGGTATGAACGCGCTACCGATGAAATTAATTTCTCACGGTACAGCAACGCAAAATACGTCAAGACAAGTAGCTGGTTCAATCGGAACAGCGATTTTAATCACACTTATGACGCAACAAACAACTGCTCACGTAGCAGATTACGGCAACATGTTAACAACATCAAACCCAATTTTAGTTGATAAAGTACACGGCATGGGTCAAAGCTTAGCGGCCTTAGCTGGATCAGCTCAAGCAGGAGACGCGATGAGCACACAACTATTATATGGACAAATTTCAAAGCTATCTGCAATTAACGGTATTAACGATGCCTTCTTAATTGCAACGATACTTGCAGGGATTGCTTGGGTGTTATCGTTCTTCTTACCATCAGGCAATAAACAAAATAGAAAAGCAGGGAATTAATTTCCCTGCTTTTTTGTCTTTTTAAAGAGTGAGATATAAAAAATGATAACCAGTTACGGAGCACAGCCCTGCTAGAAACAAAATTATCCCCATAGAACGAATACTTGAAATGTGTCTGCCGCTTATAATAGCTAATAGTCCAGCTAAAGAGAAGAAGCACCAATATAAAGCTCCAGAAATTGGAACCATCCCCTCTAAATCTATTCCAGAACCTATACAAACGATAGGAACAACGATAAGTAATATGCTAATTAAACCAGCTATAATAGTGAGTGATTTATGATATTTAATACCATAAATAATTAAAAAAATACCAACGATTAATGCGCATAACATTAAAGTAAGAGCTAAAATCATCCAAGTTAATATTCCAAACACTTCTGTATTACCTCCGATTTGTAGGTTGCTAAAAAATATTATATATAGAATGAATCACCTACAGACATGAGCTCCCAGAAGATAACACCTAATATTCCAATGGTAAAAATAATGAATCCCATATTACGTATACTTTTAATTTTGGCTTGTACTCCACTTACCCCTGCTAATAATCCAGTTAAAGAAAATAGGGTCCAGTAAAGAGCAGTTGGAATCGGGAAAATTGTATCGATATGAATCCCTACACTTAAAAGAACAAAAGGTAGTGTGACAAAGGATAGGCTAAGTAGCCCCATTAAACCAACGAGTAATTTCCGATATTTAATCCCTGTTACTATTAAAAAAATACCACCAGCAATCCCGCATAGTAAGAGAAGTGGCGTGAAAATCATCCAAATAATACTGAACATATGTAAACTCCTTTATGTGAATTAAGTTATATTTTACTACATGAGGTTTATTTTGGATATTATTAATGAGTATATATAAATTGAAGGAAATGGGTAATAACGATACGGATTATCAAAAACGTAACCGTAGAAGGGTTTGAAGTTATGATAAAAGAGTAAAAAGAGGTATCGCGATGATACCTCTTTTTAACTCAAGAATGCCAACATGTTATTCATAATATGAAATAACATAGCTGGAATAATGGACTTTGTTTTTTTACATAAAATGGCCATTAATAATCCCATAAAGAAAGTAATTACCATTACCCCAAGTGAGTATGTATGAGCGATACCGAAGAAGAAACTTGTTACGATGGCTGCAATCCAAAATGGAAAGCGTTCTGAGAAGAAGCGAAGTATAAAACCACGGAAAATAAGTTCTTCAAAAATGGGTGTGAATATTGCAAAGCTGAGAAGTAATAATATTTGATATTGCTTAAAGACGTCTAAGCTTAGTGCGGAAGATTGCTGCTTTGTTGCGTCTTGGAACACATAATTTAACAAGATGTAATTGAGTATGATGTTGATAACGAAGAAAAGAAGTAAGTATACGTATGTGCGCCATTCTTTCAGTGTTTTAAAGTTAAAAGATTTTAGTAGTAATTTTTTTGCGGGTTCGAATTTAAAAATGAAGAATAACAATACAGCTAGTTGTAATATGGTACTTGCAGTATTTGCAATAGATTCATACAGGGCAACTTGTTTTTTATCTGTAAGACCTGCTGTATAAATTGTTAATGGCATTGCGAGGAACACAGTAATAAGTCCAGTTCCAAAAAAGGCGAATAAAACAGAGCTAATAAATTGTCCCCATGACATCGAGTGTTTTTGTTCATTAGAAAGCTGTGTAGCGGGTTGCATTTGTAAAATCACCTCTTTTATATTTGTATATTTAATTATAAAGTAAAATGTTTTTGAATGTAATATTTAAATATTACATATAAAGTGAAACTTTAATCATTGGGAGGTTCATCCCCCACTGATTATCAGCCCTCACCAATCGGGCTTTTACGGGCAGTTGATTCCCCACCTAACTTCCTCGTCTTTGCTGAATTTCGAGGTGGGGGTCTTACTGCCCGTTAATGCGGGATAAAGGTTTATTTTCCATAAAATAATAAAAGAGGTATCACCCTGTAGTGATGCCTCTTTCTCATTGATAACTATGTTCTGCCTTGTTATTCAATTTGGCTTGCTCTATTTGCAATTCACGCTCTACCAATCGATCTAATTGCTGAATAGCTTTAAGTGCTTTTTCATAAGAAATCGTTCTATAATGATGAGCTCCGCCTGGTTCTTCATCTGCTTCGTCTGCCCATTTAATAATGCTTTGAAGAGATGTTCTTTCAATTTCTTGTTCCACTAAGAAAGAATCTGTATGCAGAAGGATTGCGATAGAAATTTCTTTTGCTAGTTTTGGATGTTCTCCCAATCTAATAAGTAATTTATGTGCTCTTTCTGCGCCTTTAATTGCATGGATATCATTCTTTTTATATAAGTCATAGTCCCATTCGCCGCCTGTGTACCACGTATGATGTCCGATATCATGAAGGAAACCGGCTTTTGTCGCAGCATCGACTGAGGCGTGGTGCTTTTTAGCTAAGTGAAACGCATGGTAAGCGACAGCGATCGCGTGGACCATTCCGGAACGGTTTACGTATTTTTGTGTAATGTGATGTTTAAAAACTTGTTCAAGCGTAATACGGTGCATAAAACATTCACTCCTTTTATCTAATGATGTATACGAAGAAAAATCGATCGGTTTAAATGTATTTTGAACATTGTACTCCATCATAGTTCGTTAGTAAAGTAGAAATGTTTAGGAGAAGAAAAATTTTTTTCGTAAAAAAAATCACCTTAGCTTATGCGAAGGTGATTTTCAAATTGCTTATTTTTTTAATCCTTGCTCTAGTGTTTCTAACATTTCGTGCTTTTCATTTTCATCAGCGTTTTTCCAAATGACTTCAAATAAGACGCCAAGACCTGGAAGCATTTTTTCTTCACCGCTTTGAATTGCATCGACAATTGTTTCTTGTAATTGATCTTGTGAATTACCAGATACATTCGCTAATACGGCACCCCGTAAATTAAAACTCATTGTTTTCACCTCTTCTTCAGAATTGAAACTGACGTTAGTTTTTGTTCTTTTTTATGTAAATATGTATGAAAAATAGGCTATAATGATAAGACAAGAAGAGAGGGAAATACATATTATGAAAAACATTGATTCAGTACAAAATCCGCGTGTAAAGCAGTGGAAAAAGCTGCAAACGAAAAAAGAACGCGATAAAAAAGGTTTATTTTTTGTAGAAGGATTTCACTTAGTCGAGGAAGCTCTGAAGGCAGGAATTGTAACAGAACTTATCGTTTCAGATCAGACAGACCTTCCGAAAGATTGGACAGTTAATGATGTGGAAATGTATATCGTGCCTGAGGCGATTGTAAAGATACTTCGTGAAACAGAAACGACGCAAGGTGTATTTGCTGTTTGTGAGAAGCATGAGAAAGAAGTAGCTCTTACTGATGGGAAATTCCTTTTATTAGATGGCCTGCAAGACCCAGGTAATTTAGGAACAATTATTCGTACAGCTGATGCAGCTGGTATTCACGCCGTTGTGCTTGGAGAAGGTTGTGTTGATGTTTACAATAGTAAAGTACTCCGCTCTACACAAGGCTCTATTTTCCACTTACCAATTGTAAAAGGGAACTTAGAAGAATGGGTAGACAAGTTAAAAGAAAATAACGTTCCTGTATATGGAACAGCTCTTGAAAATGGAGTTCCGTATGGTGAGGTAACGCCGGCGGGCAGTTTTGCATTAATTGTAGGAAATGAAGGAAATGGCGTACGCCAAGAAATTCTTGCAAAAACGGATCAAAACTTGTATATTCCGATTTACGGCGGGGCAGAATCATTAAATGTTGCGGTTGCAGCAGGGATTTTAACGTATTATTTGCAAAGCCCGGTTGCGAACAAATAAAAAACTTCTTATAATAAGTTGAAGTACATTATATTAAAAGTTAAATAACGAAAAACGTTGATAGAGAAGAGTAGCTTACAAAATCGCCATATAGGGAGAGAGTGCCGTAGACTGAAAGCATTCTTATGGTAGACGGAAGTGAATTCACCTCTGGAGTTGACGCCAGGACCATGTATATGTAAAGGCGTTCCGGTCAGAATTGATCGTTATAACTAATGAGTGGGCAGACTTGTTCTGTCAATTTAGGGTGGTACCGCGAATTTACCTCGTCCCTTTTTGGGAGCGAGGTTTTTTTATTTTTAAAATTAGGAGGGTTCCAAAATGGAAGCACGTTTAAAAGAGCTAAAGCAAAAAGCGTTAGAGCTTATTGAAGAAGCGAAAGAGCTAAAGGGCTTAAACGACGTACGCGTAGCGTATTTAGGAAAAAAAGGTCCAATTACAGAAGTATTACGCGGCATGGGGAAATTATCAGCAGAAGAGCGTCCACGTATGGGAGCATTAGTGAATGAAGTACGTGAAGCGATTCAAACGCGTTTAGAAGACAAAATTAGCAACTTAGAAAAAGCAGTAATTGAAGCGAAATTAGCTACGGAAACAATTGATGTTACATTACCAGGTCGTCCTGTTGAAACAGGTTGTCACCATCCGTTAACAGCTGTTGTTGAACAAATTGAAGATGTATTCATCGGTATGGGTTATGAAGTAGCTGAAGGAACAGAAGTAGAAAAAGACTACTACAACTTCGAAGCACTAAACTTACCGAAAGATCACCCAGCACGTGACATGCAAGATACATTCTACATTACAGAAGAAACGTTACTACGTACACATACATCTTCTGTGCAAGCACGTACGATGGAAAATAATAAAGAAAAAGGCCCAATCAAAATTATCTGTCCTGGTAAAGTGTATCGCCGCGATGATGATGATGCGACGCATTCACATCAGTTCATGCAAATTGAAGGTCTTGTAATTGATAAAAACATTCGTATGAGTGACTTAAAAGGTACACTGCAAGTATTCGTGAAAAAGATGTTCGGTGAAGATCGTGAAATCCGTCTTCGTCCAAGTTTCTTCCCATTCACAGAGCCATCTGTAGAGATGGATATTTCTTGTATGATGTGTCATGGCAAAGGTTGCGGCACTTGTAAAGGAACTGGCTGGATTGAAATTTTAGGCGCAGGTATGGTTCACCCGAACGTACTTGAAATGGCTGGTTATGATTCAAAAGAATATCAAGGTTTCGCATTCGGTATGGGCGCAGAGCGTATCGCAATGTTGAAATACGGCGTAGATGACATTCGTCATTTCTATACAAATGATGTACGTTTCCTACAACAATTCAAACGAGCGTAAGGGAAGGAGAGGATAAATATGTTCGTATCATATCGTTGGTTACAAGAGTATGTAGATATTAAAGATGTAACAGCACAAGAACTAGCAGACAAAATCACGAAAAGTGGTATTGAAGTAGAAGGCGTTGAAGTATTAAATAAAGGTGTAAAAGGTGTTGTAGTTGGTCACGTATTAGAATGTGAAAAACACCCAGAAGCTGATAAATTAAGCAAATGCTTAATCGATATCGGTGAAGAAGAGCCAGTTCAAATTATTTGTGGAGCTGCTAACATTGCAAAAGGTTTAAAAGTACCAGTTGCAAAAGTTGGTGCTGTACTTCCTGGTAACTTCAAAATTAAAAAAGCAAAACTACGTGGTGAAGCTTCTCACGGTATGGTTTGTGCTCTTCAAGAGCTTGGCATTGATGGAAAGTTAGTTTCAAAAGAATATGCAGATGGTATCTTCATCTTCCCAAGTGACGCTGAAGTTGGTGCAGATGCACTTGAAATTTTAAACTTACACGATGAAGTACTTGAGCTTGGTTTAACACCAAACCGTGCAGATTGCTTAAACATGTTAGGTGTTGCATATGAAGTGGCTGCTATTTACGGCCGAGAAGTAAAACTTCCAGCTATCGAATTACAAGAAACAGCAGAAAAAACTTCTGATTATATTTCTGTAAATGTAGAAGCGAAAGAAGAAAACCCATTATACATTGCAAAAATGGTTAAAAACGTAAAGATTGGTCCATCACCAATGTGGATGCAAACTCGCCTTATGGCAGCTGGCATTCGTCCAATTAGCAACGTAGTTGATATTACAAACTACATTTTAATGGAATACGGTCAACCGTTACATGCATTCGATTACGATAAATTAGGTTCAAAAGAAATCGTTGTTCGTCTTGCAAAAGAAGGCGAAAAAATTGAAACGTTAGATGATCAAGAGCGTACATTACAAAGCCACCACCTTGTAATTACAAACGGAACAAAAGCTTTAGCTGTTGCTGGTGTAATGGGCGGAGCGGATTCTGAAGTTACAAATGAGACAGTAAACGTTCTAATTGAGTCTGCATACTTTGCAGGTCAAACAGTGCGTCGTACATCAAAAGACTTAGGTCTTCGTAGTGAATCAAGTGCACGTTTCGAAAAAGGAATCGACCCAACACGTACATTTGAAGCAATTCAACACGCAGCTGCTTTAATGGCGAAATATGCTGGCGGTGAAGCACTTGAAGGTGTAGTAGAAGCTGACAACTTACAAGTACAAGAGCGTACAGTATCTGTTACTGCTGAAAAAGTAAACCGTGTATTAGGTACAAATATTTCTGCGAGTGAAATGGGTACAATGTTCACAAACTTGAAATTCCCATTCACAGAAGTAGAAGGAACATTCCATGTAAATGTACCAGCACGTCGTCCTGATATTACAATTTCAGAAGACTTAGTAGAAGAAGTGGGCCGTCTATATGGTTATGACCACATTCCAGTTACATTACCTTTTGGAACAATGACTCGTGGTAAATTAACATCAGCACAAACGAAACGTCGTAAAGTACGTCGCTTCTTAGAGGGTGCTGGTTTATATGAAGCAATCACGTATTCATTAACAAGCGCTGACAAAGCGAAACAATACATGGTTGAGCCAAACGAAAAAGCACCTGTAAACCTTGCGCTTCCAATGAGCGAAGAGCGTAGCCAACTTCGTTTAAGCTTAGTGCCACAATTGCTAGAAGCAGTTTCATACAATGTTGCTCGTAAAAACGACAGCGTTGCTTTGTACGAAGTAGGTTCTATCTTCTTACCAACAGAAGCAGGAGAACTTCCGAAAGAAGAACAACACCTTGCAGGTGTTATGACAGGTCTTGCTCTTCACCATGCATGGCAAGGTGAGAAGAAAGTAGTAGACTTCTTCGTTGTGAAAGGTGTACTAGAAGGACTATTCGACGTACTTGGCGTTTCAAACCAAATCACATATGCACCAGCGAAACGTGAAGGTATGCACCCAGGTCGTACAGCTGACATCGTATTAGATGGCGAAGTAATTGGTTTCATCGGTCAATTGCACCCAGAAGCAGAAAAACAATTAGATGTGAAAAATACATTCGTATTTGAACTATCTCTTGTAAAAATATTCGGTGCAGACGCTGAAGAGACTTACTACTCAGCAATTCCGCGTTTCCCATCTATGACACGTGACATGGCTGTTGTAGTAACAAAAGAAACAAAAGCTGGTGAAATGAAGCAAGTCATTGCTGAAGCTGGCGGAGAACTTTTGAAAGACGTAACACTATTCGACTTATACGAAGGTGAAAAAATGGAAGAAGGCAAGAAATCACTTGCATTCTCTATGACTTACTTCGATGCAGAACGTACGTTAACAGATGAAGAAGTAACAGAAGCGCATAACCGTGTATTAACAACGGTAGAAGAGAAATTTGGTGCGGAGTTACGTAAGTAATTAGAAAATTGCCGGATTCATTCCGGCAATTTTTTTATTGCACAATCGTCGACAGATGTCGGTAAGTCGATATATTACAAAAATCGCTTATATATTTTATGGCATCTTGCATCTTTCTCTCGAATGTAGTACATTAATTTTAGTTTAACAAAATGAAAGACGATGATAAGGAAAAGTAGTATATACTATAATCCAAAGCGAGTCAGGGGCGGTGAGAGCCTGATGAGGCGGTATATGTGAAGAACACCTTGGAGTTGCTAACCGAAATTGAATCTTGTATTCAAGAGTAGACTTAGACGGGAGGCCGGCCTGTTACAAACCGGGAAGTATGTATTACATACGAGTTAAAGTTGGTCTTTATGACAAATTGGGTGGTACCGCGAAGTTTAACCTTTCGTCCCTTTATGGATGAAAGGTTTTTTTGTATTTAAATATATCAGCAAAGGAGAATTTCACTATGGAAAACACATTAGTAAAAAGTCTGTATAGAGATACAGAAAAGTATGCAGGTCAAACAGTACAAGTATCAGGGTGGATTCGTAATTTACGTGATTCAAAAGCATTTGGTTTCATCGAATTAAACGACGGTAGCTTTTTCAAAAGCGTTCAAATCGTTTTCGATACAGAATTAGAGAACTTTAAAGAAATTGCAAAGCTTCCACTTAGCTCTTCAGTGAAAGTAGAAGGTAAAGTAATTGCAACGCCTGGAGCGAAGCAACCATTTGAAATTAAAGCAGAAAAAATTGATATCGAGGGCTTATCAGATTCTGATTACCCACTTCAAAAGAAGCGTCATACGTTTGAATACTTACGTACAATCGCTCACTTACGTCCAAGAACAAATGCATTCTCTGCAACGTTCCGCGTACGTTCTATCGCAGCATTTGCGATTCACCAGTTCTTCCAAGAGCGTGGATTTGTACATGTTCACACACCAATCATCACTGGTAGTGATACAGAAGGTGCTGGCGAAATGTTCCGCGTAACAACGCAAGATTTAAATAACCTACCAAAAGGTGAAGACGGAAAAGTTGATGAATCAAAAGACTTCTTCGGTAAAGAAACAAACTTAACAGTAAGTGGACAGCTGAACGCTGAAGCGTATGCATTAGCATTCCGTGATGTATATACATTCGGACCTACATTCCGTGCGGAAAACTCAAACACAACTCGCCACGCTGCTGAGTTCTGGATGGTTGAGCCTGAGATTGCATTCGCTGAGTTAGGCGATGTAATGGATCTTACAGAAGATATGCTGAAATATGCAATGAAATATGTATTAGAGCATGCACCAGAAGAGATGGACTTCTTCAACAGCTTCGTTGATAAAACAGTTCTAGAGCGTATGAACAACGTGATTAACTCTGACTTCGGTCGCATCACATATACAGAAGCAATTAAAGTACTTCAAGAATCAGGTGCTGACTTCAAATACCCAGTAGAATGGGGTATTGACTTACAAACAGAGCATGAAAGATACTTATCAGAAGAGATCTTCAAACGCCCTGTATTCGTAACTGACTACCCCAAAGACATTAAAGCGTTCTACATGCGTATGAATGAAGATGGAAAAACAGTAGCTGCTACTGACCTTCTAGTTCCTGGCATCGGCGAATTAATCGGCGGAAGTCAACGTGAAGAAAGAATGGACGTTTTAGTAGACAGAATTAAAGAATTAGGTATGAACGAAGAGGACTACTGGTGGTACTTAGAACTTAGAAAATACGGCGGTACAAAACACGCTGGATTCGGTCTAGGTTTCGAGCGCTTCCTAATGTACATCACTGGTATGGCTAACATCCGTGACGTAATTCCATTCCCAAGAACTCCAGGTTCTTCTGAGTTCTAAAATATGAAAAAAGCGAGAGGATTTCCTCTCGCTTTTTTGTTTGCATAGTTTATGACCCCGTAGCAAAAAGTAACGCGAAGGGGTGAATATAAATGAGTAAAAAAGTGAAAAAAGATCATGCAAGGTCAAGCCTTGGTTCTCCAGAAGTAGAAGGACAAGGAACGACGACACATGAAACAGGTTCACATAAAGTACCTTCATCAAATAAGAAGCAGAAACGAAGCTAACATAAAAAAGGAGAGTCTTGGCGACTCTCCTTTTTTCATGTATTACATCTTCTTATCGTTAATTTCTTTTGTAATGTTATCGACATCTTTGTCTAATCGATCGAAATAGAAAAACCACAGTAAACTCATGAACACGTAATAGATGGCCATCACGCCAAGATTATCAGATATATTTTCGAATGTGGATTTAGTAGTGAAAAAAGCTCCCCAAATGGTAGAAATAGTGAAGTAAGAAAGTGGGCCTACGAGGTGTACGAAAACATATAATATCTTTTTAACTTTTACAGCGTTCGTATGAAAAACCTCCTCTTTCTAATCATACATTCAAGTTCCTCACAGAAGTGTTGTAGTTTTGCTGGATTATGTATTAACGAGCGAGCATCGTGTTTCCCGATAAATTTTCGAATCCGAAAGTTTAATAAGAAAGATCGGCCATAGCGCTCTATTAAATCGTTGAACGCTCGTTGTTCACTTAATAGCTGAATGTTTTCCCTAATTTCAAACTGTCTTTCGTGTGGATCGCCTAGTAAAATATTTAGAATCATTTGTATAAGTAGCAATGGGGATCTCCTCCTTTGTTAGAATAATCTGTATATTATAATTATAACAAAACTATAAGGACAATAGTAGGGTGAAACAAAAAACAGGAGTTTGTAGGCTCCTGTTTTTGTCGATACTATTTTAATAAGCGAAGCGCCTTCTCCGTATTAGCGAAATGCAGTTTCACAAACTCAGGTAATCGTTCTTTACCAAGCTTTTGAATTAATTTAGCAGCAGCGATATCAACTTGTTTACCAGCACCTTTTGGAAGTGGCATACCAGCTTTTTTACTTAGTTCGTCAAACTGTTTTACGAATGAGTAGCGAGCTAAAATAGAAGCAGCGGCTACTGCTAAATGGACGCTTTCACCTTTCGTAGCGAAATAAACATTTTCACGCTGTACCTGTTTTTGTTTTGCTAAATATTTATAGTATGTATCAGGTTGTGTGAATTGATCGATTAAGACGCCTTCAGGTTTTGTAGGTGCCATTTTAGCTAATAAGTTTGTAATAGCTTTATTGTGTAGTAAAGCTTTTAACTTACCTTGGTTGTTTCCTTTATCAAATAGCTCGTTATATTTTACATTATGAAGGACAAGGGAGCTGTAAGGAACAACGTGTAGAAGTTGTTTCGCAATGGCAGTAATTTGATCGTCATTTAAGTTTTTAGAGTCTTTTACACCAAGTTCTTTTAGTAGTGGAATTTGCTTTGCATCCACATATACAGCAACGACTGTCATCGGTCCAAAGAAATCTCCCGTACCAACTTCATCAGACCCTACAATAGACATTGTACCGATGGAAGCGGGCGGCGCATAACGATGGGAATCGACAGATTTTTTTACAGCTGTTTTCGGTGTTTGAGAGACAGTTTGCCAACGAGAAGCTTCTGCTTCAGCGCGGCCTCCTTGGAACATTACTTTTCCAGATTTATACGCTGTAATTGTGCAAGATGGTACCTTGGCCATGAAGATTCCGCCTTGTGGAATTTTTGGGCTAAGCGAATGTTTATATTGTTGTTTCATGTCTTCAATTACTGTAGAATTTGTTTGAATTACGATAGAATTTGACATAATGGTCGCCCCTTTTTTTATATTGTTATTTTTATCATATCGGATTGTTCTTTCTGTTTCCATATTATGAAGGTTCATGGTATGATAAACTTTAGGATTCTGTACGTGATTGGAGGCCGGTGAGTTGTCACAACAAAAGGGAAAGAAAAGTCGAATTAATGTAGAAATCTATGGTCAGCAATATTCAGTTGTTGGCGATGAAAGTACAAGTCATATCCGCATGGTAGCAGCGATTGTGGATGATAAAATGCGCGAACTCAATGCCAAGAATCCTTCGCTTGACACGAGTAGACTAGCGGTATTGACGGCGGTAAACGTCATACACGATTACATAAAATTAAAAGAAGAACATGAGAAATTGAAAGAAAGTATGACAAAAAAAGGAATGGAATAACATGATTGATATTATTATCATTTTACTGCTTGTTATGGGATTTTTCCTCGGTTTACGCAGAGGGTTTATTCTGCAACTTGTAAAGTTAACAAGCTTTATTATCGCATACCTTGTTGCATACTGGTACTGTAAAGATTTAGCGCCAGCACTTGCGAAATTTATTCCGTATCCATTTGATAAAAACGTATCTGTTCCAGAATGGATTGATGCAAATAATATTGAGACAGTATTTTATCAAGCGCTTGCGTTTATCATATTGTTTATTATCACTAAAATTGCACTTTCATTACTTGGTAATTTGTTAAATATGTTTGCAGAAATACCGGTTTTAAAGCAAGTAAATGCGTTTGCGGGGGCAATCCTCGGATTTTTAGAAGTATATATTATTTTGTTTGTCTTAATTATCATTGGAAATATTCTTCCGATTGAACAAGTACAAACACCATTACAAAAATCATCAATTAGCAAAATAATTGTAGACGATACACCGATTCTATCTGAAAAGGTGAAGGAACTATGGCAGACAGGTAGCAGAGTATAACTTCTCTTTTTTCGGAAAGAGAAGTTTTTTTCTATGAAAGAAAGGCGGGGCAATGATGAAAGTAAATAAAAAACAAGTTATCAAATTATTAGAGACAATCGGGCTTTTTATGGAACTAAAGGGTGCGAATCCATTTAAAATATCTGCATTTCGTAAAGCGGCAGCAGCATTAGAAAGTGACGATCGTAGTCTTTCTGAAATTGAAGATTTCACAAAGATTCCAGGAATCGGAAAAGGAACAGCAGCCGTTATTCAAGAATATATAGAATCGGGAACATCTGAAGTATTACAAGAACTTGAGAAAGAAGTACCAAGTAGCTTATTGCCGTTATTAAAACTACCAGGACTTGGTGGTAAAAAGGTGGCTAAGTTATATAAAGAACTTGGTGTTGTTGACATGGAATCGCTAAAAGCTGTTTGTGAGGAAAATAAAGTACAGGCTTTAGCAGGTTTCGGTAAGAAGACAGAAGAGAAAATATTAGAAGCAATCGATCAAGTAGGCTCTCGTCCAGAGCGTTTACCAATTGCGATGGTATTACCTATTGCCGGGGAAATAGAGGAGAAATTGTCGAATATTGCTGAAGTCATTCGTTTCTCTCGCGCTGGTAGCTTACGCCGTGTTCGTGAGACAGTGAAAGATTTAGATTTTATCATTGCAACGACAGAACCAGCAGCGGTACGTGAGCATTTACTACAATTCGATAATATGATTGAAGTAATCGCAAGTGGAGATACAAAAGTTTCTGTCCGTCTTCAATATGAATATGATATTTCAATCGATTTTCGTTTAGTAAAACCAGAAGAGTTTATTACAACTCTTCACCATTTCACAGGATCAAAGGACCATAACGTAAAAATGCGTCAAATCGCAAAAGATAAAGGCGAGAAAATTAGTGAGTACGGTGTAGAGAACTTGGAAACAGGTGAAGTGAAAACATTTGAGACTGAAGAAGACTTCTTCGCTCATTTCGGTCTGCCATTTATTCCGCCAGAAGTGCGTGAAGATGGAAAAGAAATTGAATTAATTAAAGAGTATCCGAACTTAATTCAGTTTTCCGATATACAAGGTGATTTACATATGCATACAACTTGGAGTGACGGTGCTTTTTCTATTGAAGAAATGGTACAAGCGTGCCGTGCTCGTGGATACAAGTTTATGGCGATTACTGATCACTCGCAATATTTGAAAGTAGCGAATGGTTTAACGAAAGAGCGTCTTCGTGAGCAAGCGAAAGAAATTGAACGTATGAATGAAAAGTATCCAGACATTACAATTTTACGCGGAATTGAAATGGACATTTTACCAGATGCCTCTCTTGATTTTGATGATGAAGTATTAGAAGAATTAGACTATGTCATTGGAGCGATTCACTCTAGCTTCTCACAAGACCGTGAAACGATTATGAAGCGTCTGCGTACTGCACTTGAGAATAAACATGTCACAATGATTGCCCATCCGACAGGACGTCTTCTCGGGCGCCGTGAGGGTTATGATGTAGATACAGATTTATTAATTGAACTCGCAAAAGAGACAAATACAGTTTTAGAATTAAATGCGAATCCGAACCGTCTAGATTTAAGCGCGAAATTATTAAAACAAGCACAAGATGCTGGTGTAAAAGTAGCGATTAATACGGATGCTCATACACTTGAAATGTTAGAAGATATGGAAACAGGTGTAGCTGCAGCACGTAAAGGTTGGATTCAAAAAGATAACGTGATTAACACATGGGATATTGAACGTTTATTAGACTATATTAAACGTAATAAGTAACACAAGGGGGACCTGCAACATGTTAGAAAGAACGTTGCGTGTATTAGAATACAATAAAGTAAAAGAACAATTACTTGAACATACAGCCTCTTCACTTGGCCGTGATAAAGTGAAGAATTTAGTGCCGAGCACTGATTTTGAAGAAATTGTAGAAATGCAAGATACAACGGATGAAGCAGCGAAAGTCATTCGTTTAAAAGGTAGTGCACCATTAGGTGGCATTACGGATATTCGCTCGAATGTGAAGCGTGCAAAGATTGGAAGTATGTTAAGCCCAAATGAACTACTTGATATTGCGAATACGATGTATGGTAGCCGTAATATGAAACGTTTCATTGAAGATATGGCTGATAACGGTGTCGAGCTTCCGATTTTAGAAACTCATGTCGCTCAAATTGTATCTTTATATGAGTTAGAAAAGAAAATTACAAATTGCATCGGTGATGGCGGTGAAGTAGTCGATAGTGCGAGTGATAAACTGCGTGGTATTCGTACTCAAATTCGTACTGCGGAAAGCCGTATTCGTGAAAAGTTAGAAAATATGACGCGTTCTTCAAACGCGCAAAAGATGCTGTCTGACTCGATTGTAACAATTCGTAATGAACGTTACGTAATCCCAGTAAAACAAGAATACCGCGGCGTATATGGCGGTATTGTTCACGACCAATCTGCTTCTGGACAAACATTATTTATTGAACCACAAGTAATTGTAGAATTAAATAATGCACTACAAGAAGCACGAGTGAAAGAAAAACAAGAAATTGAACGCATCTTATTAATGTTAACAGAAGAAGTGGCAGTAGAAGCCGATATCGTTTTATCAAACGTAGAAGTAGTTGCAAATCTTGATTTCATCTTTGCGAAAGCTTTTTATGCGAAACGAATTAAAGCAACGAAACCAATTGTAAATAACGAGCGTTATATGGATTTAAGACAAGCTCGTCATCCGCTAATCGATCCAGAAATTATTGTGCCAAATAACATTATGCTAGGTAAAGATTTCACAACAATTGTTATTACAGGACCGAATACAGGTGGTAAAACAGTTACGCTGAAAACAGTTGGTATTTGTGTATTAATGGCGCAATCTGGTCTTCACATTCCAGTAATGGATGAGTCAGAGATTTGTGTATTTAAAAATATCTTTGCTGATATCGGTGATGAGCAGTCGATTGAACAAAGCTTAAGTACGTTCTCCTCACATATGGTGAACATTGTAGATATTTTAGAAAAAGCTGATTTTGAAAGCTTAGTTTTATTTGATGAATTAGGTGCTGGAACAGACCCGCAAGAAGGTGCTGCACTAGCAATTTCGATTTTAGATGAAGTATGTAACCGCGGTGCTCGCGTTGTTGCTACGACGCATTACCCAGAATTAAAAGCATACGGATACAACCGTGAGCAAGTTATTAATGCGAGTGTTGAGTTTGATGTAAATACATTAAGTCCAACTTATAAGTTATTAATCGGTGTACCAGGTCGCAGTAACGCCTTTGAAATTTCGAAGCGCCTTGGATTATCTGATCGCGTTATTGACCAAGCACGTAACCACATTAGTACAGATACAAATAAAATTGAAAATATGATTGCGAAGTTAGAAGAAAGCCAGAAGAACGCAGAGCGTGACTGGAACGAAGCAGAGGCACTTCGCAAACAATCTGAGAAACTTCATCGTGAGTTGCAACGTCAAATTATTGAGTTTAACGATGAGCGTGATGAAAAATTATTAAAAGCGCAAAAAGAAGGGGAAGAAAAAGTCGAAGCTGCGAAGAAAGAAGCAGAAGGTATTATTCAAGAACTTCGTCAATTGCGTAAAGCACAGCTTGTAAATGTGAAAGACCATGAGCTTATTGAAGCGAAGAGCCGTCTAGAAGGAACAGCGCCAGAGCTTGTGAAGAAACAAAAAGTAAACGTGAAAAACACTGCGCCGAAACAACAGTTACGCGCAGGTGATGAAGTAAAAGTATTAACGTTCGGTCAAAAGGGTCAATTACTTGAAAAAGTAAGTGATACAGAGTGGAGCGTACAAATCGGTATTCTGAAGATGAAAGTAAAAGAATCTAACATGGAATACATTAACACACCGAAGCAAACAGAGAAAAAAGCAGTCGCAAGTGTGAAGGGTAGAGATTACCACGTTTCATTGGAACTTGATCTTCGCGGTGAACGTTATGAAGATGCAATGATGCGCGTTGAAAAATATTTAGACGATGCCCAGCTTGCAAGTTATCCTCGTGTATCAATCATTCACGGTAAAGGAACAGGAGCGCTTCGCCAAGGTGTACAAGATTACTTGAAGAAGCATCGCGGCGTGAAGAATTACCGTTACGGTGACATGGGCGAGGGAGGCCTAGGCGTAACAGTTGTCGAATTAAAATAGCAAACAACGAAACAAAGGGGAAACCATTATATGTTTATGGACAAACTTGCAAAAGTATTGTTAGCTTGTTGTGGAATATTTTTGGTGATTGGGGTTATTTATTTAGTTGTTTTTGCGAAGTGAAAAAGCGTCAATCGTGGCATAATGATATTGCCATAGATTGACGTTTTTATTATATATGAAAAGGAACAAAACATGAAAATCAACCAATACATAAGCGAAGCAAAATCATGCTCAAGACGTGAAACAGACCGCCTTATTAAAGCTGGACGCGTGGCTATTAATGGCGAAATATGTACGCACGGTGCACTTGTGAGCGATGGTGATGTTGTAACGATTGATGGACAGGTTATTGCGAAAGAAGAGAAAGAAAAGGTGTATATCGCATTTCATAAACCAGTCGGAATTACTTGTACAGCAGCTGATCATATTGAAGATAATATTATTGATTATATCAATTACCCAGAGCGAATCTTTCCAGTTGGGCGATTAGATAAAGCATCAGAAGGACTTATTTTATTAACGAATGATGGCGCGATTGCCAATCAAATTTTACACGGTGATCACGAACACGAGAAAGAATATGTCGTCACAGTCGATAAACCTTTTACGGACTGGTTTATTGATGAGATGTCCAGCGGTGTAAAGATTAAAGATGGTATGACGAAGCCGTGCAAAGTGACGAGAGTCGATCAATCAACATTTCGTATCGTTTTAACGCAAGGAATGAACAGGCAAATTCGTAGAATGAGCCGTGCTTTTGGGTTTACTGTAATAAAGCTAAAGCGAGTACGGATTATGAATATAGAGCTAAATGAGCTTGAAGTAGGAAAGTGGAGGAGCGTTACATCGGGGGAATTAGACATTCTAATAGATCAGTTATAGGGAGGAAAAATTTTCTCCCTATATTTTTTTGTCAGAAAAAATAAAACTATTGATTTTTTAAAAAATAGCCCATATAATAAAAAACAACAAGTTTCGACAAGATATTTTATAAAAGTAATGATGAGGACATGAGTTGTATTTTACGATTCTCAGAGAGGGGAGCCTTAGGCTGTGAGCTTCCTAATACGAAAAGACAAGCTTACCACCTCTAAACTTCAAGAGTGAACTGCATACATGATGCATTGTAATTCTTGACGGATAAAACCGTTATCAATTTACACGAGCTATAAAATGAGCTTATTTTGCTATAAATTCATTTTATTAGAATAAGGGTGGAACCACGATTTCAACACTCGTCCCTTTGTTAGGGACGGGTGTTTTTTGCGTTCTTTTACGGGGAAGTATGCTTGAAAGAGGATATGTGACGGATTTTAATTCAGAATATTTTGTCAATTAATTATTTTAGGAGGTTAGTAGAAATGAAGTCATCTTTAAAGTTTTCAGAGATGTTTGCAATAAGTTTAATGTTATTTGCACTGTTTTTTGGTGCAGGCAATATGATTTTTCCACCAGCGTTAGGGCAAGGTGCTGGAACGGACGTATGGATCGCGCTGTTTGGTTTTATCGTAACAGGGGTTGGACTACCTTTATTAGGAGTAATTGTTATAGCTTTAAAGGGAGATATTAATGAGCTAGCAGGACGTGTACATCCTATATTCGCACTTGTTTTTATCACTGCAATTTATTTATGTTTAGGCGTATTCGTAAGTGTGCCGCGTACAGGAACAGTAGCTTATGAGATGAGTGTTGCACCGTTTTTACCAAGTGAGATAGCTGGTCAGTCATATCCACTTGTTATCTTTACACTTATTTTCTTTGCAGTCACTTTCTATTTAGCTTTAAATCCTTCGAAATTAGTGGGGCGTATTGGTAAAGTACTAACTCCAATATTATTAGCAGTTATTGCAATTATCGTAGGTAAAGCACTTATTACACCAATTGGAGAATTTGGTGCACCGACAGAAGCGTATAGTGCTCCTCTCTTTAAAGGATTTATTGATGGATATTTAACTTTAGATGGACTTGCAGCACTGGTATTCGGAAATGTTGTAATTCATGCGTTAAAAGAAAAAGGCATTACAAATAAAAATAGTATTGCAAAAGTAACAATCTTTGCAGGATTTATTGCAGCGCTTGGTTTACTACTTGTGTATTTAGCGCTTGCGTATCTTGGAGCTTCTAGTGTATCGCTTGGAATGGGCGCAAACGGAGGAATTATTTTAACAAATGTCGTGAATCATTTATTTGGTAGCTACGGAACTTTATTACTAGGGATCGCAATTACAGCAGCATGTTTAACAACTTCTGTAGGTATTGTTGCAGCTTGTGGTGATTACTTCTCTTCCTTATTACCAAAGCTTTCTTATCAAAAAGTCGTTTTTATTTTCTGTGTATTAGCATTTATGGTAGCAAACCTTGGGTTAACTCAGTTAAATGCATTAGCATTACCAATCTTAATCTCCATTTATCCAATTGGAATCGTACTTATCGTATTATCACTTGTTGAAAACTACGTTCGTCTTCCATTAGCGATGTATGTGGGCGGGATTGTAGGAGCATTTGCAATAAGTTTCTTTGATGGGTTACACAATGCAAACCTTCAAATTGCAGCGCTAGCACCTATTTTAGATAAGATTCCATTATATAGTGTAGGAATTGGTTGGTTAGTTCCAGGCATAATCGGTATAGGATTTGGTTATATAGTTTCTAAGTTTCAAAAGCAGGAAATTGCTGTAGAAAAATAGAGAAAAGAGGCTTTCTATAATAGAAAGTCTCTTTTTTTGTAGAAAAAGCCATATATAGAGAAATTCAGATATTAAAAATTTTATACGTAATATAGTTGACAAAAAATTTATGAGTAGGCTAAGATTGACTTAGTTGTGGAAATATTGGAAGGGAAGTGAGGGAAAAGGGGTTTCTATAACTAATAAAGTGTTGTTAGGGGGAAGAGGTGAAAGAAGAGGAGAAGAGATAGTTTATTTTTTTTGATTTATATTGAGAATGATAATCAATATAAATGAGTTTTGTAATTTTTTCTCAGTTTCTATGCCTTCATATAAGGAATAGGGTGAGATATTATTTTTAACATTAAATGAGAATGATAATCAATAATGCTTATGTTACATAAAAGAATGCTAATTAAATAATAGGTAGAAGAGATTATTTTTTTCTTATAAATTGAGAATAATTATCATTTTCAAAAAGTGAAGTGAAAGATAACCAAGGAGGAAACAAGAAAAATGAAAAAGGTTTCTGTATTACCCGCTTTTATTATAACGTTCGTATGTATGCTAGCTTTTCTTGTAATGCCATACGGGAATGCATCAGCAAAACTAGCTGATGGTACTTACGATATTAATTACGTAATTCAAAAAGCGGAAAATGATTCAGCTTCAATGGCAAATGACTATTTTGAAAAGCCAGCAAAATTAATAGTGAAAAACGGTGAGATGAGAGTACAAGTTCCGATGAATCATAGTGCTTGGATTACAGAATTTAAAGCACCAGAGAACGGGAATTTTGTTGATGCGAAAGTTGTTAGTAAAGATGAATCGGCAGATAAAAGAACAGTAGAGTTTAAAGTAGATGATTTATCCAAACCAGCAGCTGTAAAAATTCATGTTGTTGTACCAAATGCAAACTATGACCACCACTACACAATTCGTTTTGCTTTTGATGCAAATGTAAAAGCTGTAGGTGGCGATAACGGCGTAGCTGCTACAACAAAAAATAATGATCAAGCGAAAACAGATACACAAGTAAAAGAAGAGAAAACAAAAGTAGAGAGTAAGGAAACAGCTAAAGAAGCGAACAAAGAAACAAAAAATGAAAATGAAAATGGAAAAGCTGAAAAAACAGATAACCCAAAAACAGGCGATGAAGCACGTATTGGATTGTTTGCAGCGTTAATTCTTATTTCAGGTGCTTTCTTAATTCGTAAAGTGAAATTGAGTAAATAAATCTTTTGAAGGGTGATGAATATATGTTTAAACAATTTAAAATGATTATTGCCGTATTTGCTGTTTTATTTACATTTATCGCAACACTAGGTTTACAAGATGCAAAGGCTGCTACAAAACTAGCTGATGGAAAATATAATATTGCTTTTACTGTATGGAAAGGCGATAAAGATGAATCGTCTAGAATGAATAGTTATTTTGAAAGCCCAGCAACATTAACAGTTAAAAATGGAAAACAATATGTTTCATTTAAAGTGAAAGATAGTGCTTCTATTAAAAGTTTCCAAGTAGAAAAAGATGGTCAATTTGTAGAAACAACCGTGTTAAGTGAAAACAAAAAAGATAATACTAGAGTTGTAGAATTTGAAGTTGCTGACTTGTCAAAAAAACTAAATGGCAAGGTGAAAATTAATATTCCAATTATTAATTATAATGCTTCGTATGATATTCGCTTTGTATTTGATGGGAACAGTATTAAATAATTTTCAAAAGGGAGAGTCGTTCCATTGAACAGGTATACAAAAATTATTGTTGCTATGTTTTTAATGATATTTACATTCGTATCAACATTACAACCACTTGCAGTTCAAGCAGCTACCAAGTTGGCTGACGGTGAATATTCAATTGGCTTCAAAGTTTTAAAAGATACATCAGATGAAGAATCGATGATGAATCAATATTCAGTAAGCCCGGGAACTTTAAAAGTGAAAGATGGGAAAAAGAAAGTATCCTTTACATTAACGAATAGTTCATGGATTACGAAGTTTGAAACAGAAAAAGCAGGTAAGCTAGTTGCGACAAATGTAATTAGTGAAGATAAAGAAAAAGATACAAGAGTAGTAGAATTTGATGTAGAAGATGTAGCGAAGGTATTAAACGCAAAAGTAAAAGTAGATATTGATTTTTTAAATTATCATCATGAGTACGACGTTCGTATTGCATTTGATCAAAATAGCATTACACCAATTCATGTAGAAAAACCAAATGAAAAAGAGGACCCAGCTAATAAGCCAGATCCAAATGAAACTACCGATCCAGGTCAGAAGCCCGACCAAAAGCCTGACCCAGATCAACAACCAAATTCTAACACAATTAAAGATGGTGCGTACAGCATTCCATTTAAAGTATTAAAAGATCAAACAGATGAAGAATCTAAGATGAATACTTACATGGTAAATCCAGGAGTATTAAAAGTAGAAAACGGTAAGAAAAAAGCAATTGTAACACTAAAAAGTAGCTCATTAATTAAAAATTTCCAAACGGAAAAAGATGGCGCATTTGTTGATGCAAAAGTAGTGAGTGAGGATAAGGAAAAAGATACAAGAGTAGTAGAGTTTGAAGTAAACGATTTATCTAAAAAACTAAATACAAAAGTATTTATCGAAATGGCATCAAGAAATTATAAGCAAACGCATGATGTACAACTTTTATTTGAACAAGATAAACTTGAACAAATTAAAAATGAAGAGAAACAACCAGAAGTAGAAAAACCGGAAGCAGAAAAACCAGAAGTAGAAAAACCAGAAGTAGAAAAACCAGAAGTAGAAAAACCGGAAGCAGAAAAACCAGAAGTAGAAAAACCAGAAGTAGAAAAACCAGAAGTAGAAAAACCAGAAGTAGAAAAACCGGAAGTAGAAAAACCAGAAGCAGAAAAACCAGATGAAAATAAAAAACCAGATGCTGAAACAATTAAAGATGGTGAATACAGCATCAACTTTAAAGCATTAAAAGATCAAACAGACGAAATTTCAATGATGAACACATATACAAAAAGTCCAGGTGTGCTAAAAGTAAAAGATGGTAAGAAGTATGTATCATTTACGTTAACGAACAGTTCTTGGATTACAAAATTTGAATTTGAGAAAAATGGTTCGTTTGTTGATGCAAAAGTAATAAGTGAAGATAAAAAAGCTGATACACGCGTAGTGGAAGTAGAAGTACCAGATTTATCGAAAAAGTTAAATGCAAAAGTAAAAGTAGATATCGATTCAATGAATTATCACCATTTTTACGATATTCAATTTGCATTTGATAAAGGTAGCATTAAGCCGTTAGATAACCAAGGAGGAAACGACAACCAAGGAGGAAATAACAACCAAGGAGGAAACGACAACCAAGGAGGAAATAACAACCAAGGAGGAAACGACAACCAAGGAGGAAATAACAACCAAGGTGGAAACGACAACCAAGATAATAACACAACAATTGATCCAAAAGCTCTTAAAGATGGTGAATACAGCATTGGCTTTAAAGTGTTAAAAGATCAAACAGATGAAATCTCAATGATGAACACATACACAAAAAGCCCAGGTGTATTAAAAGTAAAAGATGGTAAGAAATACGTATCGTTTACATTAACAAATAGTACATGGATTACGAAATTTGAATTTGAGAAGAATGGTTCTTTCGTTAATGCAAAAGTGTTAAGTGAAAATAAAGAACAAAATACAAGAGTAGTAGAAGTAGAAGTAAACGATTTGTCTAAAAAATTAAATGCAAAAGTAAAAGTAGATATTGATTCAATGAATTATCACCATTTCTACGATGTTCAATTTGTATTTGATCAAGACAGTATTAAAGCTTTAGGGAACCAAGGAGGAAACGACAACCAAGGAGGAAACGACAACCAAGGCGGAAACGACAACCAAGGCGGGAATGACAACCAAGGCGGGAATGACAACCAAGGCGGGAATGACAACCAAGGTGGGAATGGAAACCAAGGTGGAAATAATAACCCGAAAGTAATAGTTGATCCGAAAAATTTAGTAGATGGCCAATATGATATTACATTTAAAGTATTAAAAGATAAAACAGATGAGATTTCAAAGATGAATGACTATGTTGTAAATCCAGCGAAATTAATCGTAAAAGATGGTAAAAAATACATTGAGATGACGCTGAAAAATAGTGCGTGGATTACGAAATTCCAAACGGAAAACAAGGAACTATTCGCTGATGCGAAAGTAGTAAGCGAAGATAAAAATGCAAATACGCGAGTAGTACAGTTTGAAGTAGAAGATCTATTTAAAAAATTAAACGCAAAAGTAAAGGTAGACATCGATGAGATGAACTACCATCATTTCTACGATGTACAAATTCAATTTGATACAAATAATATCGGCGCGTTAGGAACTATTAAAGAGGAACCGAAAAATGAACCGAAAAATCCAGTGACTACACCGAAAGTAGATAATGTAAAAACAGTAGGTACTCCTGATTTTAACCGAAATGCAGATGGTCAGAAGAAAAAAGAAGATACAAAAAATGATTCGAAAAAAGAGAAAAACTCAAAAACTGCAGATACAGCACAACTTGGTTTATACATGGTGTTACTGCTAGGTTCACTTGCTTTACTAGTTCGTAAATATAGAGCAGGTAGATTGTAATTTTTGGAGTCTTGATGCATGTTCGCGTGCATCAAGACTTGTTTCATATTGTATGGAAGGGAGTGGTGATTGAGAGTGAAGAAAATCGTAAGTGTACTAATGGCTATCATTTTGTTAATGAGTATAGCCGGGTGCTCATCACCAAAAAAAGAAACAGCAAAGCAGGTAAAGAGTGAGAGTAAGGAGCGCGTTGTTGCAACAACAGTGGCTGTTACTGAAATTATGGATGCGTTAGAAGTAGATTTAGTCGGCGTTCCAACAAGTTCTAAAACTTTACCGAAGCGATATAAAGGTTTACCTGAAGTTGGGAATCCAATGAGTCCAGATATGGAAAAGGTAAAGTCATTAAAGCCTTCAGAAGTGTTATCTGTGACAACACTTGAATATGAATTAAAGCCAGTTTTTGATGATGTGGGTATGAAAGCAAACTTTTTAGATTTAACGAGTTTAAAAAATATGCAAAGTTCTATTAGCGATTTAGGTAAGAAATATGGACGTGAAAAGCAGGCTGAAGCAGTAGTAACTAAGTTAGATAAAAAGGTTGCTAGCATTCAAAAGGAAGTAAAAGGAAAGAAAGAACCGACAGTGCTTATTTTATTAGGTGTGCCGGGCAGTTATTTAGTAGCAACAGAGCATTCTTATATTGGAGATTTAGTGAAACAACTAGGTGGTAAAAATATTGTGCAAGGTGAACAAGTAGAATATTTAGCTTCTAATACAGAGTATTTAAAGAAAGCTGATCCAGATATTATTTTACGAGCAGCTCATGGTATGCCTGATGAAGTTGTAAAAATGTTTGATAAAGAATTTAAAACAAATGACATTTGGAAACACTTTGCTGCGGTTAAAAATAACCGTGTTTACGATTTAGAAGAGCGTTTATTTGGAACGACAGGCAATTTAGCAGCAATTGAAGCGTTAGATGAATTGAAAAATATGATGTATCCGTGATGCATTTTAATATAAAGGAAGAGCAGAATGAATAAAAAAACTTGGAGTTTCCTCATTGTTACTGCATTGCTCATTGTTATGACATCATTGTCAGCGATGAAAGGGAGTTTAGAAGTAGGTATTGTTGAACTTGTGCAAGGGATATTTACAGGTGGGAATGAAGATGTTGAAGTCATTAAAGATTTACGTTTCCCGCGTATTATTATTGCGCTGTTCACTGGAGCGGCTCTTGCTGTTTCAGGGGTGCTTTTTCAAGCTGTTATGAAGAATCCACTCGCTGATGCTGGGGTAATCGGTATATCTTCAGGAGCTAGTTTTATGACACTCGTTATTATTACATTGTTCCCGCAATTCTTTTTCTGGACACCCGTATTCGCCTTTTTAGGTGGTGCGTTTGCGTGTTATCTCGTTTATTCGTTTTCATGGAAGTCAGGGTTAAGCCCGCTTCGCATTATTTTAATTGGTATTGCCATTAATGCGATGTTTACTGGATTAAATGAATCATTCGTTACGATTTGTGGGTATTTTATTAAGAGTATTAAGCAAACGACGACTTCTAACATAACAATGAAGACGTGGGGCGATGTAGAAATAATGGTGACTTATGGAACGATTGGTCTTATTCTTGCTCTGTTCGTAGGAGCTTGGTGTAACTTATTATCGCTACAAGATAAGACTGCGAAAAACTTAGGCTTGCACGTGACGAGAGTTCGTCTTATTATTTCTGCCATTGCAGTACTCTTAGCGGCAGTATCAACAGCGATTGCAGGTGTTATTGCTTTTGTAGGATTACTAGTTCCGCATATTTCAAGACAATTAGTCGGTTCAGACCATAAAGTATTAATTCCATTTTCTGCTCTTGCAGGCGCGTTATTAATTTTGACGGCGGATACGATTGGAAGGTTAATTGTGCCACCTAACGAAATTCCAGCAGCAACAATTATGGCGGTTATTGGTGGTCCATTCTTAATATTCTTGCTTAGAAAGAGTGATAAAGTTCATGGAAATTAAAAATGTAACCTTTTCATACGATAACGTAACAAATCGTTTAAAGTCTGTTAGTAGTGAAATAGAAATTGGGAAAATTACAACAATCATCGGCCCGAATGGATGCGGGAAATCAACATTACTTAGTGTCATGTCTAGAAATCACGTTCCTAGCAGTGGAGAAGTAATACTTGATGGGAAAGCGATTAGTGAATATAAACCGAAAGAGTTTGCTAGAAAGCTAGCAGTTGTCCATCAACAAAATGAGGCTCCAGCAGATATTACAGTGGAAAAGCTAATAAGCTTTGGGCGTATGCCATATAAAAATATTTTCTCTCCGCAAACAGATGAAGATAGAGAAGCGATAGAGCGCGCACTAGTATGTACGAATTTACAAAGTAAGCGTGATAAGCCAATCTATGCTTTATCTGGTGGAGAGAGGCAGCGAGTTTGGATCGCAATGACATTAGCTCAAAATACACCAATGCTTTTCTTAGATGAACCGACAACATATTTAGATATTTACTATCAGCTAGAAATATTAGAGTTAGTGAAAGATTTAAATGAAGTGTATGGGCTAACGATTGTAATGGTATTACATGATATTAATCAAGCCATTCGTTATAGCGACCATATTATCGTTATGAAAGATGGAGAGATCATTACGAAAGGTAATCCTAATGATGTAATAACAGAAGAAATGGTTAAAGCAATATATGGTGTAGATGTCATTGTAAAGCAGGATGAAGATACCGGATTGTACATGGTACCTATGGGAATCTAAAGGCTGAGCATAATCCGTTTTGAGGTGATAATTTGAATAGCAAGAAAGGACGGAAAAAGAATTCTTTTTTTCAACGCATACTTACAATTGCGTTTTTAGGAATCTTTTTCTATTCAATGTATGAGTTGGGCGGGATTTTCATGGATTATTATGAAAATCGTAAAGTAATGGCTGAGGCACAACATATTTATAAAAGAAGTCCAATGGAAGAAAAATCGGAAGACGGAGAGGTACGTAAACAGTTTCAGGATCTCCAGAAAATTAATCCAGAGATAGTCGGATGGATTACGATGGATGATACACAAATTAATTATCCAATCGTTCAAGCAAAAGATAATGAGTACTATTTATTTCGTAATTATAAAGGTGAAGATATGAGAGCGGGCAGCATTTTTATGGACCATCGTAATGATGTGAAATCTCGAAATCGCAATACGATTTTATATGGTCATCGTATGAAAGACGGTTCTATGTTTGGTAGTTTAAAAAAGATGTTGGACGAAGACTTTTTCATGTCCCATCGTAAATTATATTACGATACATTATTTGAAGGATACGACGTTGAAGTTTTTTCAGTATACACGACAACAACGGACTTTTATTACATTGAAACGGATTTTAAAAATGATGCAGCATATACATCGTTCTTAAAGGAAATTCAAGAAAAATCACTGTACAAAACGGATACGGAATTGACGGCTAATGATGAAGTTGTAACACTTTCTACTTGTGACTATGCGCTTGATCCAGAGGCTGGAAGGCTAGTTGTACACGCGAAATTAGTAAAAAGAAATTAAAGAAAAAAGTATAGAATATGAGAAGTGATAGATAACGCTTCTCATATTCTATACTTAAAAAAAGAACTGTTTTTACTGTGCTGCAGCCATTGGCATACGTACAACTTTTACATCATAGTAAGCAATTTTATTATCAAGAATATATTCTGGCATCCCGCCTTGATGTGAGTGAGCATCTTTAAATGCGGCGCTCTTTGTCCAACCTTGGAAATCTTCTTTTGCATTCCAGCGAGTGCTAATTGTTACTTCATCATAATCAACTGTATTTTGCGTTAAAAGAACTTCTAGACCTAAAAAGCCTGGCATCGTTTCAACTTTACCTACTTTATTAAAACGCTCAATTAATTTATGTCCATTTCCCTTTGTAATTTTAGCTGTATTTGTAACAATAATCATGTTTATTCCTCCTATAAATGTAGCTATATTTTCAAGAACTCATATACATTAAATGATAATGAAAATCATTATCAATGTCAATGGTAAATGTGAAATATATAATTTTTTTCTATTATTTTGGACAGTGAGAGTTCCATTTCAAAACGTAGTAAATATGTGGCGGTTAAGTGCGAGAATGAGCGAGTTGTACTAGCAAAGCAATAATATGGTATAGTGAAACGAGGCTGTTTTTTCAGGCTCGTTTTTTAAATGCTTCCTATAGAGAAAGCATGCAAATGGAAAGGAAGTTATTATATGCGATCAGAAGTAACTATAAAAATAAAAACGAAATTTATAAAAGAAATTAAAAGTGGATACCCACTTATTTTAAAAGATGCAATTCAAAATTTAAACGATGTTCGTGAAGAAGGGACAATCATCAAAGTAGTAGATGAGAAGAACAACTTTGTCGGAAAAGGTTATTATGGAAAACAAAATAAAGGATACGGCTGGATTTTAACGAGAAAAGAGAGTGAACAAATTAATCAATCTTTCTTTGAAAGTAAAATCAAATCTGCCTTACATAAACGAAAACAATTTTATAAATCAAGTGATACGACAGCATTCCGTGTGGTGAATGGTGAAGGTGATGGTCTTGGCGGATTAATTATTGATTACTATGACGGCTACTACGTAGTAAGTTGGTATAGTGAAGGGATTTACACTTTCAGAGATGAGATTATAGCAGCTCTTCAAAAAGTAGCAAACTTTAAAGGCATTTATGAGAAAAAGCGTTTTGATACGAAAGGGAAATACATTGAAGGTGATGATTTCGTAGCAGGAGAGCGCGGTGAGTTTCCACTTATCGTAAAAGAGAACGGTGTGAACTTCGCTGTTTATTTAAATGACGGGGCAATGGTTGGTGTATTTTTAGATCAACGTAACGTTCGAAAACAAATTCGTGATAAATATGCAAAGGGAAGAACAGTGTTAAATATGTTCTCTTATACAGGTGCTTTCTCTGTATTTGCAGCGCTGGGCGGAGCGAGTAAAACGACGAGTGTTGACCTTGCAAATCGTAGTTTAAGTAAAACAATTGAGCAGTTTAGTGTCAATGAAGTTGATTATGAAGCACAAGATATTATTGTAGAAGATGTATTTCTTTACTTCAAATATGCAGCGAAGAAAAAGATGAAATTTGATATGGTCGTACTTGATCCTCCAAGCTTCGCCCGATCAAAAAAATATACATTTAGTGCAGCAAAAGATTATAAAAATTTATTAAAAGAAACAATTGCTATTACAGAAAATAACGGTATTATCGTTGCTTCTACAAATTGTAGCGCATTCGATATGAAAAAGTTTAAAGGCTTTATCGATACAGCCTTTAAAGAAATGAATGGCAAATATAAAATATTAGAAGAACATTCTTTACCAGAAGATTTCCGTACCATTGATCAGTTTAAAGAAGGAGACTACTTAAAAGTAGTTTTCATCGAGAAAATTAAAGGTTAATAAAGAAAAGGAGCTCGAGTTTACTTGAGCTCCTTTTCTTATTGAACGATATTTTGTACTCTACCGACTTGCCCGTCCTGCAATCGTACTTTAATGCCATGCGGATGGGAAGGGGATTTTGTTAAAATATCTTTTACAATTCCACGTGTTAATTTGCCTGTTCGTTGATCTTGTTTTAATACAATATCAACTTCAAGACCGGGCGCGATATTAGAACGTTTTTGTCCGTTCATTTACACACCTGTACGTCTACGTTGGTTGTTTGCTTTCTTCGTTTGTTGGTTTTGTAATTTTTTCGTTTCTTGGCTTTGGTTTTTGGCATTCTGACCATTACCGTTACCTTGCTTTTTCTTTGCAAGTTGTTCGCGCATTAAATCAGCTAAGCTTACTTTTTTATTTTCTGACATGATAAGTCTCCTTTATATAAAGTTAATTATGAACAATCGTAGTGAATTTCATCATATCATTGTTAAGGAAGGAAGGGAAGTTGGTTTGAAAATTCATATAATTGTTTCCAGTCTGTAGTAGTTACGATACAATTGGATTGTTAACGTTTGTAAAAAGGGGATAGACATATGTCACATCATATTTTATTAGTTGAAGATGATATCTCAATTCAAGAGATGGTGGAAAAGTATTTAATAAAAGAGGGCTTTCAAGTAACAATTGCGTCTGATGGAGAAGAAGGTGTGAACACATATTTAAAAGGTTCATTTGATTTGATTATCCTTGACATTATGATGCCAAAGCTAGATGGCTTAGAGGTTGTACGAATCATTCGTGAAAAAAGTGCAGTTCCGATTTTAATGATGTCGGCAAAAGATACAGATGTTGATAAAGCTGTTGGATTAGGACTTGGAGCAGATGATTACATTTGTAAGCCGTTTTCTATGATTGAATTGGCTGCACGTGTAAAAGCAGGTATTCGGAGGTCTACGAAATACTCGGCTACAGAAACAATAGAAAAAATGATTCAAATTGGTGATTTAACAATTGATCCAATTAATTTTACAGTTGAAAAAAACGGGAAGCCTCTCAAACTTACTTTAAAAGAATTTGAGATTTTAAAGCTATTCGTAAAGAACCAAAATCGTGTATTTACAAAAGCGCAAATATATACGTTAGTTTGGAATGAAGAGTATTACGGTGATGATAACGTTATTAATGTTCATATGAGAAGATTGCGTGAGAAAATCGAAAGTGATCCATCTAATCCAGAATATATTAAAACGTTATGGGGCATCGGCTATAAGTTGGAAGTGATGTAATATGGTCAATTTGTTAATAGGTATTATTTTTATATTGTTATGTGTTATTTATATGCAATATAGAATGAGAAAAAATAGTAGTAAAAATTTACGATACACATATGAAAAGTTAGAAAGTATTGTAAATGACAAAACAGGCGAGACGTTACTCGTTATGACAGATGATCTAGAATTGCAAAAATTATTAGTGGCAATTAATCAATTATTAGATGCAAAACAGAAAACGAATGCAGATCATGCAAAAGTAGAAATTTCGATGAGAAAAATGCTTTCAAATATTTCGCATGACTTGAAAACACCACTAACAGTTATTCTTGGATATACAGAAATGTTAAATAAGGATAAAACGATAAATAAAGAAGAACAACAAATATTACTTGAAAAAGTGCATACGAAAACACTAGAAGTGATGGAGTTAATTCATAAGTTTTTTGACTTGGCAAAATTAGAATCTGGTGACAAAGCAATTGAAATGACAAAAGTAAATATGAATGAAGTTTGCCGCGAGAAGATTTTATCTTTTTATGATTTAGTGACGACGAAAGGTTTTCAGGTTCATATTGATATACCAGAAAGAAATATATACGTACTTGGAAATGTAGAAGTATTAGGTAGGGTATTGAATAATTTAATATCAAATGCGATTACATATGGAGACGATGGAAAGGCACTTGGTATGACGTTAAGAGATGATGAAACGAGTGTGTATATAGACGTATGGGATAAAGGAAAAGGGATTGATGAATCTCATATTGATAAAGTATTTGAGCGTATGTACACACTTGAAGATTCAAGAAATAGATTGTACCAAGGAAGCGGTCTAGGATTAACGATTACGAAACGGCTTGTGGAAGCGATGGACGGAAAAATTCACCTTTCTAGTAAACCGCATGAAAAAACAATTTTTACAATTGTATTAACAAAGATGCAGTTTTAGCTTGTAGAGCAGTAGATTCTACAAGCTTTTTTTCAGCGTAAGGAATTTGTAAGAAACGGGTAAGAAAAAAGAGATTTTCGTTGTCTATTATAGAAATATAGAGTATTGCGAAAGGGGAAAGTAACATGACATATATATTAAAAACAAACCAGTTAACGAAAGTGTTTAAAGGGAAAGAAGTTATTTCCGGTGTTAACATGCATGTGAAAAAAGGAGAAATTTACGGTTTTTTAGGACCAAACGGTGCTGGTAAAACAACGATTATGAAAATGATTACAAATTTAATAAAACCGACGAGTGGTGGTATTGAAATCTTCGGTGAGAAATTAACAGATACATCTTATGAAGTATTAAAAAGAATGGGGACAATTATTGAATACCCAATCTTTTATGATAAATTAACGGCGAAAGAAAACTTAGACCTGCATTGTGAATATATGGGCTACTACGATAAAAATGCAATTGACCATGCTTTACATTTAGTGAAACTACAAGGGATAGATAATAAAAAAGTAAAAGATTTTTCATTAGGAATGAAACAACGACTCGGTATTGCAAGGGCGATCGTGACAAAGCCAGAATTGCTCATTTTAGATGAACCAATTAACGGTTTAGATCCAATTGGTATTAAAGAGTTACGAGAATTATTTAAAATGCTCTGCAAAGAATACGGTATTACATTATTAGTTTCTAGTCATATTTTAGGTGAGATGGAACTAATGGCCGATACAATTGGTGTGATTCAAAATGGAAAACTAATAAAAGAAGTTTCAATGAAGAGTATTAACGGAAAGCAAACAGAGTACATTGAAATCACTGTTCCTGATGTGAAACGTGCAGCTTATATTTTAGAAGATAAACTTGGTATAAAAAACTACAAAATAATGAGTGGAACCATGATTCGTGTGTATGATACGTCAGCGTCTCAGCAGGCCATTTCAAAAGCACTTATTATGAACGATGTGGAAATTGAAAGTATTAATAAGAAACATAGTTCCTTAGAAGAATATTTCTTAAATGTAATGGATGGAGAAGGTATTCATGCTTAATGGACTGTGGCTGAACCTGGTAAGTGGATTTATCGTAATGCTAATAAGTGGAATTTTATATTATAGAAAACCAGAGCGGAAATGGTTGTTAATTCTACTAGTGATAGGAATGTTAAGCTTCGTTACTGCTGGAATTAGAATGTTAGCTGCATAAAGACAGTTATATAAAGAATGGAGGAGTGGTTTGTATGCTTAGATTAATGAAGCTCGAATGGAAGAAACATAAATTATCTAGTTACTTTAAAGGGGTAGCAATTTGTATTATAGCAATTTTCGCTGCAGTAAGCCTTATGGCATTGGGAATGAAAGCCGAGGAAGACATGCTCTTCTCTGACTTCACACAGAATATGGCTTTAGTAAATATTTTTATTAGGATAACATTCATTATTTTTAGTTCGGTCATTTTATCACGTTTAGTAATTGATGAGTATAAGAATAAAACGATACAACTATCATTTATGTATCCGCTTCAAAGGAAAATGCTAATGAGTGCAAAATTAACAATTGTTTTTTGTTTTTGTTTTGTGAGTACCATTATCGCGACTTTCATTATTAGTTTGCTTGTTTATTTTGTGAGTCCAATGATGGGACTGATTGAAACACCAGCTACGATAGGTGAAATAATAGCTATCGTTCCAGGTACTATTATAAGTGCATTTATGATATCTGGTATAAGTTTAATTCCTTTGTTTTTTGGAATGAGAAAGAAATCGACACCGACAACGATTACTTCGGCAGTAATAATTGGTATGCTGATTAGTGGTAACTTTGGACCTGGAAACGGTCAAGTAAGTATGTTTGATTTTATAGCTATCCCAATCGTGCTCTGTTTATTAGGAATTTTCATTAGTTATCTATCGTTTCGTAAAATCGACAAGATCGATGTGGCGTGAAGCAAGCTTAAAACAAAAAACGAACTGGGGTATGAATGGTGAAAAAAATAATAGTAATTGCAATATTATTCATTACAATTGCTAGTGCGGTTTTTGGTTTTAAGGTGTTTCAGGGGAAAGATTTTAAGAAAGAAAAGTCTTTTGAAATCAATAATATAAAAGAAATAGAAGTAGACAATGAAAATTGGAATCTTGAATTTAAAAGTAAAGACGCTAATAAAATAGTAATTTCCGCTCAAGGTGAACAAGTAGATAAAGAGATAGATCCTGTCAAAATAGAAAATGATGAAAATAAAATTATGATTAAACAAAAACAAAAGATGAACAGATTTTTTAATGGTTTCACGTTTAGGAAGAAAAATAGTATATCTATAGCTATTCCGAAGAAAGAAATAGATAAAATTGTAGTAAATAATAAATCGGGTGATGTGAAAATAAGAGATATAGTAGTAAAAAGCATCGTGACAAAAGGAAAATCTGGAGATGGAATGATTACAGGGTTATCGGCAGAGAAGGGTGAATTTACATCCGAAAGCGGAGATTTAATGTTAAAAGATAGTTCATTACAAGAAGTAAATATAACTTCCACTACTGGAGATAATTATGTAAAAAATGTAAAAAATGAAAATATGAACATCAATTCAACATCTGGGGAAGTATTACTGAAAGATATGACAGAAGGAAAATCATTATTTGTAGAAACAGAATCAGGGGATATTGGCGTACGGTATAAAGGTGTCCCTACATCATTGAAGCTTATGGCTAAAAGTAATTCGGCTGACGTAATAGTGGATTTAAAAGGACTTAAGAAAGATAAAAATACAGACAAAATAAAAGTAGGAACGATTGGTGATGCAAAAAATGAAGCGAAGATTTTAAGTGAAACAGGAGTCATTTATATTGATTAAGTCCAAGGAGGAAGGAGGAATATCATGCTACGTCTTATGAAGTTAGAATTGAAGAAATTTAAGTTTGGATGGTATGTGAGGGGAGCAGTTATTGCAAATATTATTATACTGGCATTATTAATCTTTGTTAGTTTCATTGCACAAATAGAAGGAGATCCAGAAATAAGAGATCCGCAGATGATTTTGTTAATGGCTAGTACAGTAGTAAGAGCAACATTTATTATTTTTGGTAGTGTATTAATAGCAAGGTTAATAATTGGCGAATATAAAAATAAAACAATACTACTCATGTTTTCTTATCCCATTAACCGAAAGAAAATGATGGCTAGTAAGTTGGCTATTACAGCGATAGTAACATTTATAACAGTTATTGTATCTAACATTTTAGTAGTAGGAATCTTCTTTGGGATAGATAGTTGTTTTTCAATTCTTCCTAATTCATTCACAGTAGATCAATTGGTGCAAGAAGGAATAAAACTAGTTCCTTTAGCCATTGCAACTGCGGGGATGAGTTTAATCCCATTATATTTCGGAATGCGTAAACGTTCAGTACCAACTACAATTGTTTCATCTCTTATCGTTGTCTCAATTGCAATGAATACCAACCCAGAGTTTCCTACAGCAACTTTACTTCCCCTTCAACTAGCATTGGCGGCAATTGGAGTTGTGATTGCGTATTACGGCATTAAAAATATAGAGAAGGAAGATATAACTGTATGATAAGAATATGTGAAAAAGAGTTGGCGTTACACCAACTCTTTTTTGTATATGTACGCTTCGTTACTACTCTGTAAATTTAGAGTGTGTGCTTAAATACTTTTGCACGTCTGGAGAAATGTTAAAGTTATTAGGACTTTTATATTCGATAGTAAACTCGCCGTCGGTACTTGTTTCAAAGGAGATTGCATAGCTATTCATTTTAGCATCGTAAGAAGTATTTTTGACTTCTGCATCTAGATTAAAATATTTTGTAATATACTCTTTTGAGTCCGTAATTGCTGCTTGTTTTCCCCAAGGGGTACCATAATAGGTGAAATAAAGAGATACACTAATAACTCCAATAAGAGAAGTTAGTAAAATAGTTCCCATAGCTATTTTTTTATTTTTTGTATTCAATTTGGTTACTCCTCTTCGTAATATGTATTCATTTTAACCTATATATTCCATAAAACAACCATTTTAAAAAATAGTTTCACATGAAACAAGTTACAGAAAAAGACAAGATATGTAAACATCTTGTCTTTTTTGTCGTTACATTTTAGGAGCTTCCATTCCAGCCGCAGCCCATTCTTCTTTTGCGGGGCCATATACGCCAGGAACTGTTAAGCCAGCTTGTCGCATTAAAACCGTCATTTGTCCGCGGTGGTGATTTTGATGATTAATGAGTGTCATTAGAAATATAGAATTCGGCATAGGGCGACCAAAGAAGTCATTAATAGTAGCTAAGTCTTTATCAGTCCATTTACTTTGAAGTGTTTCAACAAAAGCCGCGTTTACTTTACGGTATTCATCTGCAATTGTTTTTGCAGAAGTTGGAACAGGATAATCTTTCAATTCTCCTTCAAACTTTAGCCCTGTGCCAGATAGTATAACAGGAATTGCCGTCACGATGTGCCAAGCAACTCTACCTAACGTCCAGTGCCCAGGTGCAATTTCTTGTGATAAAGATGCATCGGTTAATGAATCAAGCATTTTCTGAGTAGACTCTGCTTCGTATGTCCATGATTGTAAAAAGCCTTCAATTGTTTGGTACATTATTGTTATCCCCCTCTACTTATGTTCATAGATTAAGTTCGAGAAGAAATGACAAGTTCCCTTTATGTTTTAATGATGGTATTTAAAATTTTATATATAAATTTTATGATACTATTGAGTGTATATAGAATTATATTAATTTAGGGGGATATTATGAAAAGATTGATTTTAGGAATCATAATTTTATTTTTAATGGTAGGATGTAGCAATGAAACCTATAAAAAAGCAATGGATCAAGGGAAATTGGCGTTAGCGAGTAAAGAGTATGACACGGCAGTAGCATCATTTGAGCTAGCATTAGAAGAGAAAAAGGATGATAAAGAAGCAAAGGTATTAAAAGACCAAACTACTAAGATGATAAGTTCGATAAAAGAGAAATCGAGTGGAAATATAGAACAAGCAATAGGTTTGTTTCAAGAAGTAGAAAAAATGAAAGATGGTTCCGCAATCCTTCAAAGTCAAGCGAAAGAACAAAAAGATTCGCTCATAGAGCATAAAGAGTTAAAAGGTCAATATATAGGTCAATTGGAAAAGGCAGAGAAGTTAAAGAATGATAAAAAGTATGAAGAGGCTAAAGGGATAGTAAATAAAATTTTTAATGATACTGGTCAAAATCAACAATTTATTTCGGAAAATCACCGGGCCCAAGAGCTGAATAAGCAAATCGATGGCTTACTAACTCAACAAGCAGAAGTCAAGAAAAAAGAGGAAGAGTTAAAAAATGAAAAGAAAAAAGAGGCTGATATTGGAAAGTTAAAGGGGTCTTGGATGTCATCAGAAAGTACAGACAGGCCAGTTGGGTTGGAAATAGAATCTATTAATAGTGAGAAAACAGGCGGAGAATTTATGGAACATAATATTTTTGGGAAAGGGACTACTATAGGAGACTTTCGAATATTAAGTGTGGACCAAGGGATTATTTCCATAGAGCTTGTATTTTTAATGGGAGAAAGAAAACAGAAGGTTGATTTGAAACTTGAGGAGAACACATTAACTGTACATCATGAGTTTATGGGAGGGACTAAATCTGTGAAATTAGTGAGATCAGAGTAATTTATCCCGCTATTCACCTGCAGTAAAATTCCCACTTCAAGATTCGGCTGGAGCAAAGAAGTTAGGTGGGAGATCCACTGCTCATAAAAGCCCGATTGGTGTGGGTTAATAATCAGTGGGGATGAAGAAAACTCCACTGATTAAAGTTTCACTTTATTTAGTATATAAAAAGGAGGCTTCTAAAACGAAGCCTCCTTTTTAATTAACTTTCTTCCCACTCTTCCTCATCAACCATAAGAAATAAGGTGCTCCAAGTACAGCAACGACAAGGCCAGAAGGAATTTCTTTCGGATATGCGATTGTACGTCCAAGTAAGTCAGCGACAGAAAGAAGGATTGCTCCAAATAGTGCTGAACAAACGAATAGTCTTTGATGGTTCATACCAACAACAATTCTTGCTAAGTGAGGTGCGACAAGGCCTAAAAAGGCAATTGTACCGACAGCAGCGATATTTACTGATGCAAGTAGTGTCGCTAGCACAATTAGAGCAAGACGTGTTTTATTTACTGGTTGCCCAAGTCCAGTTGCTAAATCGTCTCCCAGTACGAGAACGTCAAGTTGTTTTATTAAGAAAAAGATAATTAATACAAGAATTAGAGATGGATATAGAATGATATTTTCTAAGTGATTCCACCCTCTTGCATACGTACTGCCAGATAACCATGTTAAAGCAGCGGCAACATTCAAATTGGCTCTAACGATAAAGATTTGAATAATTGCTGAGCCAAGTGCAGAAATACCAATCCCTATTAAAGCAAGAGCTGTGGGGCTAAACCCTGATTTCCATGAGAAGAAGAGGACAATTCCTACTGCAAGTAGTCCACCAATAAATGCACCAATTGGTAGGAAGAAACCAGGAAGTGCAGGAAAGACATACATAACAGTTAAAGCACCGACACCAGCTCCCGATGAAATACCAATAATAGAAGGATCGGCAAGTGGGTTTCGTAATATACCTTGGAAAACAAGCCCACTTATTGCAAGGCATGCACCAGCAATAGCGGCAACGAGCATTCTTGGTAAACGAAGATTCATCATCATATTTTTATCAAATTGTGTTAATTGACCTGATATAACATTAGTAATGCTTTCGATATAAGCGTTACTACCGATTGTAACACCAAGAGCAATCGTCACAATACAAAGTGTGATAGATATAATGATGACCTTTTTATAAGAGTAATAGCGGGAACTAGCTCCAGCTGCATTCGCACCGTTATCATTCATATATTGTTTCGACTTCATCATTCGATAAACTAAGTAAATAAGCCAAGGAGATCCAATCATTGCTGTGACTGCCCCAACAGGAAGTTCTGCACCGGTTGGATCTATTAATCTACCGACAACATCTGCTCCAAGCAATAATACTGCCCCCCATAAGAAAGAAGAGAGAAGAAGAGTAAAGTGTTGACGGTATCCGATAAGGCGCATTAAATGAGGTGCAACTAAGCCGACAAATCCAATTGGTCCAACAACAGTAACAATTACTGCTGTTAAAAAGATTGCAGCAATGAAGGCGATAAGACGTGTTATTGCTGTTTTTTCACCAAGAGAAACAGCAACATCATCACCAAGTAAGAGAATGTTGAGTTTACGAGATATAAATAGTAAAACTAGGAAAGAAATAATGATAAATGGAAAAGCAAATTGAACGCCATCCCAGTTATTTTGAATAAGAGATCCAGCTCCCCATAAAAATAAACCAGCTGTTTCATTTTCATAGAAAAGCTGCATCGTTCCGGTAAAGGCAGAGAGCATTAATGTAACGACCATACCAGCTAATGCCATTCTAAGTGGGGTTCCCTTTTTTCCACCAGAAATACGGTATACAAATAAAGCAGTAATAGCACCGCCGATAAATGTGAACAGAAGCGAATTAATTTGCAAGCCTTTCGGTAAGAAAATTGTAGCCGCTACTAGAAAGAAATATGCGCCAGAGTGAATACCCATTGTACTGGATTCAGCAAGTGGATTTTTCGTTAACGTTTGTAAAATAACCCCTGATGCAGCAAGAGCACCTCCAGCTAAAATGGCAATTACAGCTCTAGGTAATCGAAGCATGATTAAAGTTTGATGTTCTAGCGATTGGTTCGGTGAGATAAGAGCATCAATAATCATACTATAGGAAATGTTTGCTTGACCTTGTCCGATATGAATAAAGAAAAGGAGGAGCAAGAGAGCTGCTCCTCCTCCGAATACAAGACTTGCTCGAAGTGTATGTTGTAAGCTATTCATCGTGTAATCACTTCTTCGCTGTCATTACATCTGCTACTTGTGTTGCTAAAGATGTTGCAGACTCAGGACCACCGAAAATCCAAGTGTCGCCTTTTAATTTATACATTTTGTTTTCTTTTTTGAACTTTAATTCTTCCCAAGCAGGGTTGCCTTTTAGTTGCGTGTCAAAAATGTTATCTTCATCCGCTACAATGTAAATGAAGTTTGAATCTTGTACACTTTGTAATGATTCTACAGTTGTTTGTTTGAAACCATCTGGCTCAGATTTTCCTGCTTCAAAAGTATTTGTTAAACCTAATTTTTTTGTAACTTGTAAAGCTAAAGAATTGTCAGTTAAGATACGGAACGTTGGTACGTTTTTAGCAGTAAATGCTTGTGCCATTGCGATGTTTTTATCTTTTAAGTCTGCTTTCTCAATTTTTGCTTTTGCATCAGCGAATGCTTTATCCATATCAGCTAATACTTTTTTACCTTCTTCTTCTTTTCCAACTGCTTTTGCAATTTGTTTAAATGTTTCTGTCATTTCAGCAAAGTGATCATTATTGCTTGTTGATGGATCAAACATAACTGTTGGTGCAATTTGCTCTAATTCATTTTTAATTGCTTTACCACGGAATGAAGCTGTGATAATTAAGTCTGGTTTTAAACGGCTAATTTCTTCTAAGTTTGGTTGTTGACGTGTCCCTACATCTACAACATCTTTACTTGGTTTTGTTTTTGTATTTACCCATTTATTATAATTCTTAATGTCTGCCATCCCTACTGGCTGAACACCAAGTGCTAATAAATCTTCTGAATATACCCACTCAAGTACAACTACTTTTTTCGCTGGTTTATCTAACTTCGTTTCCCCTTCAGCGTGTTTAATTGTTATAGCTTGATCTTTATTGTCCGCTTTTGTTTCTTTTTTCTCCTCTTTTTGCTGTCCGCATCCAACAGCGAATAGAAGAACTACTATGAAAATACTGAGAATTTTCTTCATCTTCTGCCCCCAAATTAAGTGTTTTTTGTAACTAGTACCATAAGTGAAAATGGTTATCAATTACAACACCCAAATCATACTATGAGGGTATTTTAAGTGTCAATATATTTTTAAAATTTTGACGAAAAATAACGAATTATACGGATTTTTATATATTATAGTCGCTATTTATGAAGAATAAGCCTCTTTACTAAAAATATTGGCGAATGTGGAAAGTTTAAATGGGAAAGTGGCTGTGTACGATAGTGTAATGTGTATTGTTAATAGTCTGTGGAGATAAGGCGAAAGTACAAGCAAAAGGAGAGTGAATCGCATGTAATAATTACTAGAATGTATGGAGGAAATCTGTGTTTTATCCCCGACTAGGCAAAGTATTTCTTTGTTATTTAGATAGGTGTTTTTTAAGTCGGTGATTGCGCTAAAAAGATCGAATGTAAAGGAAGTGATCAACATGTCTTCATGGAGCAATAACGTAAATGGATATTGTGGGTGTAATAATCAAAATGGTGTACATGTTGATTCATGCTGTTTTAGTTGCGATGGGACAGTTCCTAAGGTTGGTCCAACCGGTCCGACGGGAGCAACAGGAGCAATAGGTGGCACAGGCCCAACGGGGGCGACAGGAGTAACAGGCGACACAGGTCCAACGGGAGCGACGGGAGTAACAGGCGATACAGGGGCAACGGGTCCAACAGGAGCGACAGGAATAACAGGAGCAACAGGCCCAACGGGAGCGACAGGAATAACAGGAGCAACAGGCCCAACGGGAGCGACAGGAATAACAGGGGCAACGGGTCCAACGGGGGCGACAGGAGTAACGGGAGCGACAGGAACAACAGGCCCAACGGGAGCGACAGGAATAACAGGCCCAACAGGAGCAACGGGTCCAACGGGGGCGACAGGAGTAACGGGAGCAACGGGTCCAACGGGAGCGACAGGCGATACAGGTCCAACAGGAGCAACAGGCACAAGTATAACGGCAACATACGCATTTGCAAATAATACGTCGGGTACAGCAATATCGGTACTACTAGGTGGAACAAATGTCCCGCTTCCAAACAATCAGAATATTGGTCCAGGTATTACAGTGTCTGGGGGGAACACAGTATTTACGGCTGCAAATGCAGGGAATTATTATATTTCATATTCAATTAATATAACGGCTGCATTATTAGTTAGTTCACGAATTACAATTAATGGGGCACCGCTTGCTGGGACTATTAATTCTCCTGCATTAGCAACGACATCATTTAGTGCGACAATTATTACGACTCTTGCGGCGGGGAGTGCAATTAGTTTGCAATTATTTGGTTTGTTAGCTGTTGCGACATTATCAACAACTACCCCAGGAGCGGTATTAACAATTATAAGATTAAGTTAATGACAAACTCTCTTACTCTTTTAAGATTAAGAGAGTTTCTACATATAATAAGAAGTTAATGAAGTAAAGCATAGTTATACAAAAGTCAGAATATTATGATTGTAACGCTATGGTGACTATAATATAATGAAAATAACCATCATGAATGAACATTCATTTATTTTTTATGTATTTGAAGGGGGAATGAAGGTGGAAAAACCATGGTTGAAAAGTTATCCAGAGGAAATTCCGAGTACGATTTCTTATGATATTCAGCCGCTTCATAGATATGTAGAACAGATGGCTTCTCGCTACCCAGAAAAGAAAGCGCTTCACTTTTTAGGGAAGGATATTACGTTTTCGGACTTCCATGATAAGGTGAAGCGGTTTGCAAATTATCTTCAAAAGCTCGGTGTGGAAAAGGGTGATCGAGTTGCTATTATGTTGCCGAATTGTCCGCAAGCTGTAATTGGTTATTACGGTACATTACTTGCGGGAGGTATCGTAGTACAAACCAATCCACTGTATACAGAAAGGGAATTAGAATATCAGCTTCATGACTCGGGAGCAAAAGTAATACTTTGTCTCGATTTAGTGTTTCCAAGAGTAACGAATGTTCAATCTGCTACAAAAATTGAGCATATTATCGTAACTCGTATTGCAGACTTTTTACCATTCCCTAAAAATCTATTGTATCCATTTGTGCAGAAAAAACAGTCGAATTTAGTTGTGAAAGTATCAGAGAGTGAAACGATTCATCTTTGGAATTCAGTAGAAAAAGAAGTGAATACGAATGTTGAGGTGCCTTGTGATCCTGAAAATGATCTAGCTCTTTTACAGTACACAGGAGGAACAACCGGATTTCCAAAAGGAGTTATGTTAACGCATAAAAACCTCGTCTCTAACACGTTAATGGGAGTTCAATGGTTATATAATTGCAAAGAAGGAGAAGAAGTCGTTCTTGGGGTTCTTCCATTTTTCCATGTTTATGGTATGACAGCTGTTATGAATTTAAGTATTATGCAAGGATACAAAATGGTCCTTATTCCAAAGTTTGATATGAAAATGGTTTTTGAAGCGATTAAGAAGCATAAAGTGACATTGTTTCCAGGGGCACCAACTATTTATATCGCTCTTTTAAATAGTCCGCTTTTAAAAGAATACGATATTTCTTCTATTCGTGCTTGTATTAGTGGATCAGCACCACTGCCAGTAGAAGTACAGGAAAAGTTCGAAAAAGTTACAGGTGGTAAACTAGTAGAGGGATATGGTTTAACAGAATCCTCTCCGGTTACACATAGTAATTTTTTATGGGAAAAGCGAGTACCAGGTAGCATCGGAGTTCCGTGGCCAGATACAGAAGCAATCATTATGTCGCTTGAAACTGGTGAGGCATTACCGCCAGGAGAAATAGGTGAAATTGTAGTGAAAGGCCCTCAAATTATGAAAGGATATTGGAATAAGCCAGAGGAAACAGCGGCTGTATTGCAAGATGGCTGGCTCCATACAGGTGATGTTGGCTACATGGATGAAGATGGATTCTTCTATGTAAAAGATCGCAAGAAAGATATGATTGTCGCGAGTGGATTTAATGTGTATCCTCGTGAAGTTGAAGAAGTATTATATGAGCATGAAAAAGTGCAAGAAGTAGTGACAATTGGAGTTCCAGATCCGTACCGAGGAGAGACAGTTAAAGCATTTGTTGTGTTAAAAGAAGGTACGGAATGCTCTGAGGAAGAATTAAATCAGTTTGCACGTAAATATTTAGCGGCTTATAAAGTGCCGAAAGTATATGAGTTTAGAGATGAATTGCCGAAAACGACAGTAGGGAAAATTTTGCGCCGTGTTCTAATAGATGAAGAGAAGAGAAAGAATGAGGATGAGCAAACGGGCTAAGGCCCTTTCTTTTTGAAAAAATAGGATTGACACTTTTCTAAATAGTCAGTATTATAAGAATATGAATGACTATTCATTCAGTCATCTTCTTGAAGGGGACAGTAAAGTGAAGAAAAATAGACCGAAATACAATCAAATTATTGATGCGGCAGTCATTGTGATTGCGGAGAATGGGTACCACCAAGCGCAAGTTTCTAAAATCGCAAAGCAAGCTGGGGTAGCTGATGGCACGATTTATTTATATTTTAAAAATAAAGAAGATATATTAATATCCTTATTCCAAGAGAAGATGGGAGAATTTGTCGAAACAATTCGTCAAAAAACAGCAGGAATTGAAAGCGCTGTATCGAAGTTATTCATGTTGGTAGAAACGCACTTCTTGCTGTTGTCGCAAAATGATCCGCTTGCTATCGTTACGCAATTAGAGCTAAGGCAGTCCAATCAAGACTTGCGCCTTAAAATAAATGAAGTATTAAAAGGCTACTTACAAGTTATGGATGAGATTTTAGAGACTGGTATAAAACAAGGTGAATTTCAAGCAGATTTAAATGTTCGCGTGGCAAGACAAATGATCTTTGGAACAGTAGATGAAGTTGTGACCAATTGGGTAATGAGCGATCATAAGTATGATCTGGTCGCACTTTCAAAAACGGTACACGGGCTACTTATTGCAGCTTGTGGTTATCGTCAATAATGGGAGGGATCATGTTGAAATTCCTATCTGTAAGAGTTGAAGATCATATCGCGGTGGCGACGTTAAATCACGCACCAGCGAATGCGATGTCTTCACAAGTTATGCATGACGTTACTGAATTAATTGATCAAGTGGAAAAGGATGATAACATTCGTGTTGTTGTTATTCACGGTGAAGGACGTTTCTTCTCAGCAGGAGCAGATATTAAAGAATTTACATCTGTTATTGAAGCGAAGCAAGCAACAGAATTAGCACAACTTGGACAAGTTACGTTTGAGCGTGTTGAAAAATGTTCAAAACCAGTTATTGCGGCAATTCATGGAGCGGCACTGGGCGGCGGCCTTGAGTTTGCTATGTCTTGCCACATGCGCTTTGCAACTGAAAGTGCAAAACTTGGTTTACCTGAATTAACACTTGGATTAATTCCTGGCTTTGCAGGTACACAGCGCTTACCACGTTATGTTGGGAAAGCGAAAGCTTGTGAAATGATGTTAACAAGTACACCAATTACTGGTGCAGAAGCATTAAAGTGGGGACTTGTTAACGGATTGTTCTCTGAAGAATCATTTTTAGATGATACGCTTAAAGTTGCAAAACAAATTGCTGGAAAAAGTCCAGCAACAACTCGTGCTGTACTAGAGTTATTGCAAACGACAAAATCGTCTCATTACTATGAAGGTGTACAACGTGAATCACAAATTTTTGGTGAAGTATTTACGAGTGAAGATGGAAGAGAAGGTGTAGCCGCATTTTTAGAAAAGCGTAAACCTTCATTTAGTGGCAGGTAGTTCAATTATTTTTTTAATATAAATTAACAGAAAATTAAAATTGATAGAATCTTTCTGAAAAACAAGGGGGTAAATGGAATGAACATCTACGTACTCATGAAACGAACATTTGATACAGAAGAAAAAATCGTAATTAAAAACGGTGCAATTTACGATGGCGAAGCGGAATTCATCATCAACCCTTACGATGAATATGCAATTGAAGAAGCAATTCAAGTAAGAGACGCACAAGGTGGAGAAGTTACAGTTGTAACAGTCGGTGGCGAAGATAGTGAGAAAGAACTTCGTACTGCATTAGCAATGGGCTGTGATAAAGCGGTATTAATTAATATTGAAGATGATGTAGAAAATGGTGACCAGTTCACGACAGCAAAAGTACTTGCTGAGTATTTAAAAGATAAAGATGCAGATTTAATTTTAGGCGGAAACGTTGCAATTGATGGTGCATCTGGACAAGTAGGGCCACGCGTAGCTGAAGCGTTAAATATTCCATATGTAACGACAATTACAAAACTTGAAATTGACGGTACAAATGTGAAGATTGAGCGTGATGTTGAAGGTGATACAGAAGTGATTGCAACTTCATTACCAGTTTTAGTAACAGCACAGCAAGGTTTAAATGAACCTCGTTACCCATCGCTTCCAGGTATTATGAAAGCGAAGAAAAAGCCACTAGAAGAATTAGAATTAGATGATTTAGATTTAGAAGAAGATGATGTGGAAGCAAAGACAAAAACAATTGAAATCTATTTGCCTCCTAAGAAAGATGCAGGAAAAGTGTTACAAGGCGAGCTGCAAGATCAAGTAAAAGAACTTGTATCGTTGCTCCATACAGAAGCGAAAGTAATCTAATAAAATACGAAATTATATATGCAGGAGGGAAAATCTATGGCTCGTAAAGTATTAGTAATGGGTGAAGTTCGTGATGGATCGCTACGTAACGTTTCGTTTGAAGCGGTAGCAGCAGCAAAAACAATTGCAGAAGGCGGTGAAGTAGTAGGTCTTCTAATTGGAGACAGCGTTGCCTCTTTTGCAAATGAATTGATTCATTACGGTGCAGATCGCGTTGTGACAGTTGAAAATGATAAATTAAAATCATATACATCTGATGGTTATGCACAAGCGTTTTTAGCTGTACATGCTGAAGAAAATCCAGAAGGTATTGTCTTTGGACATACGGCACTTGGTAAAGATTTATCACCAAAATTAGCAGCGAAGCTTGAAGCTGGTTTAGTTTCTGACGTAACTGCTTTAGAGGTTGAAGGTGGAAATGTTATCTTCACTCGTCCAATTTACTCTGGTAAAGCATTCGAGAAGAAGATTGTAACAGACGGCATCTTATTTGCGACAGTGCGTCCAAATAACATTGCAACTCTGGAAAAAGATGAGTCTCGCAGCGGTGACGTATCTTCTATTACAGTTGATGTGAAAGATTTACGTACAATTATTCAAGATGTTGTCCGTAAAACAGCAGAAGGTGTGGATCTTTCTGAAGCGAAAGTTATTATCGCTGGCGGACGCGGTGTGAAGAGTGAAGAAGGATTTAAACCATTAAAAGAGTTAGCTGACGTACTAGGCGGCGCTGTTGGGGCATCTCGTGGTGCTTGTGACGCTGAATACTGTGAGTACTCATTACAAATTGGTCAAACTGGTAAAGTTGTTACGCCAGACTTATACATTGCATGTGGTATTTCTGGTGCGATTCAGCATTTAGCAGGTATGTCTAACTCAAAAATAATCGTTGCGATTAATAAAGATCCAGAAGCAAGTATCTTCAAAGTAGCTGACTACGGTATTGTTGGTGACTTGTTCGAAGTTGTACCTCTTTTAACAGAAGAGTTTAAAAAGTTAAAAGTACATTCATGATTTAAGTACCCTTGAGTTCCAAGTGAAGTACCCCTATATATAGAAAAAGGTGAGAGATCCCCTGTCTCTCATCTTTTTAGTATTTAATCCATATTTTTATATAGTATAAAGGAACATTTTTTTGTTACAATACATAACGATACATATTATTCGCCACGTATATAAGTTAATGATATACTCTTGGTAGAATATACTTGAAGGAGGAAATAAAATGGCAATTGTAAACGCAAATGACCAAAGCTTCGCAGCTGAAACTAGCGAAGGTGTTGTATTATTAGATTTCTGGGCACCTTGGTGTGGACCTTGTAAAATGATCGCTCCTGTATTAGAGGAGATCGATGCAGAACTAGGCGAAAAAGTAAAAGTAGTAAAAGTAGATGTTGATGAGAACCAAGAAACTGCTCGTCAATTCGAAGTAATGAGCATTCCAGCTCTTTTCGTATTAAAAGACGGTAAAGTAGTTGATCAAACGTTAGGTTACAAACCGAAAGAAGCGTTAGTAGAATTAGTTTCTAAACATTTCTAAAATAAAAAAAGCTACCAGTTGGTAGCTTTTTTTATTTTCTTTTTTACAGTCTTTCCGTTACAATAAAAGAACGTATGTTGGGTGTTTGAGCATAGTATGTTTTCAAGGGAAAATAAAAATGCTAAGTATGTAGAAATGGAGGGAGACGAGTGCACGAACATTTGAAAGAGAAGTTGGCTATTTTACCAGATCAACCTGGTTGTTATTTGATGAAAGATAAGCAAGGAACGGTTATATATGTTGGAAAGGCAAAAGTGCTTAAAAATCGTGTGCGCTCGTACTTTACTGGTTCACATGATGGGAAAACACTGCGGCTTGTAGGAGAAATTGTTGATTTTGAATATATTGTAACCTCTTCGAATTTAGAAGCACTTATTTTAGAGTTAAATCTAATTAAAAAATATGATCCGAAATATAATATTCAATTAAAAGATGATAAAACATATCCTTTTATTAAAATTACGGCGGAGAAGCAACCGCGCTTACTCATTACTCGAAATGTAAAAAAGGATAAAGGAAAGTATTTTGGTCCTTATCCAAATGCACAATCTGCTCATGAAACGAAAAAACTGCTAGATCGTATGTATCCACTTCGGAAATGTACGAATATGCCAGATAAAGTTTGTTTGTATTATCATATGGGTCAATGCTTAGCGCCGTGTGTGAAAGAAGTGACGGAAGAACAAAATAAAGAAATTGTAGATGAAATTATTAAGTTTTTAAATGGTGGACATAAAGAAGTTCGTTCAGAATTAGAAGTAAAAATGTATGAGGCCTCAGAGAAACTAGAGTTTGAACGTGCAAAAGAGTTGCGTGATCAAATTGCTCATATTGATGCGATTATGGAAAAACAAAAGATGATTATGAGTGACTTAGTGGATCGTGATGTGTTTGGATATGCAGTGGATAAAGGATGGATGTGTGTTCAAGTTTTCTTCGTTCGAAAAGGAAAGCTAATTGAACGTGATGTTTCTATGTTTCCAATTTACGATGAACCAGAAGAGGGCTTTTTAACATTTATCGGCCAATTTTATGAAAACAGTAGTCATTTTAAGCCGAAGGAAATTGTCGTTCCAGGAAGTATAGACTCGGAATTAGTAGAGCGCTTTTTAGAAGTAGAAGCGACACAGCCGAAACGTGGTAAGAAAAAAGACCTTGTAGAATTAGCAAATAAAAACGCGAAAATTGCTCTTGAAGAGAAGTTTTACTTAATTGAACGTGATGAAGAACGAACGATTAAAGCAGTAGATCATTTAGGGAAGCAGCTTGGGATTGAAACGCCGTATCGTATTGAAGCGTTTGATAACTCAAATATTCAAGGAACAAATCCTGTTTCTGCAATGATTGCTTTTATCGATGGGAAACCGGCGAAGAAAGAGTATCGAAAATATAAAATTAAAACGGTTCAAGGGCCAGACGATTATGAGTCTATGAGAGAAGTTGTGAGGCGCCGTTATACAAGGGCCCTTAAAGAAAATTCACCTTTACCTGATTTGATTATTATTGATGGAGGAAAAGGCCATCTAGCGGCTGCAAGTGATATTCTAGAGAATGAGCTCGGATTATATATTCCGATGGCAGGTCTTGTGAAAGATGATAAACATAAAACCTCCCATTTAATTATTGGGGACCCACCGGAACCTGTGATGCTTGAGAGAAATAGCCAAGAATTTTATTTATTGCAGCGTATTCAAGATGAGGTGCATCGATTTGCGATTACATTCCATCGTCAATTACATGGGAAATCTGTCATTCAATCAGCATTGGATGACATTCCAGGAATAGGTGATAAACGGAAAAAGGTATTGTTAAAACATTTTGGTTCATTAAAGAAGATGAAAGAAGCTTCTATAGAGGAATTTGTCGAAGCGGGTATGCCGAAAAATGTCGCGGAGACGATTTATACGTATTTAACAGATAAGAAGACGTTGTAGTTTACAACGTCTTCTGTTTTTTGGTATAATTTCTGAAGATTTAAAATAAATGCATCTGAATGAAAATACAAAAAAGTCAACTAAACTGATATGTCTAGTTGACTGTAGGTAATGCTTACACTTCAATGAGATCTTTTATATCCCATTTTACAAGAAATGTAATAGAGTCAGAACGTTTTTTCTTTTCTTCGTATGACTCTGCAACGACGTTCCGTTGCTTTTGAATTTGTTCAGCGATGAATCCAGCTTCTAGTTGATAAGAAGAATGTCGTTTTTGTTTTTGACGTTCTGCAATGAGTGTGCCTTTAAGTTGGAACTGCATTTCACGACGCTTATGTTCAATAATGCTTAAAGTGCCCCAGCCAGCTTTTTCAAAGAACTGAATGACTTCTTCAATTGTTTCTAGCGGATATTTTCTTGCAAGGTTTCTACCAGACCAGTATAAAATACCATCTAAATCGTTGCCGATTAAATCAGGTAGTAATTCTTCACGTAGCAATTCATAAGCGAAGGCGTTCAATGAAACATCTTCTAAAGATGTTATATCGATTGTATTTTTACTCACAATATTCCCCTCTTTCTATAGGGATTATTATATAACATTTTTCATTTATAAAAACAGATTTTTCTTTAGGGAAATCTGAATATCTAAGAAGAAAAAAAGAATTGCCAAATTATATGCAAATTATGTATACGTTTTCTTGACGCTTCGACAAAAATAGGGGTAAAATGAACTTGTTATCAAATTATGCTGAAATATTTCGAATAATTTTTTCAGTTTTTCTTATGCCAATAGTGAAAAAACATTATTGTTATAAATTAATCTGAAAACAGCAGTCAAACATTCAAGGGGGTAATGGGGACATGAAAGGCCGCGAGTATACGTTTCGTAAGTGGCACTCATTAATGGGGGTCATCCCGGTTGGTGTCTTTTTGACGCAACATCTAATTGTAAACAACTTTGCAACAAGAGGAGCAGAGGCTTTTAACAAAGCTGCAGGCTTTATGGAGCTCCTTCCATTCCGGTATGCGCTAGAAATTTTCATCATCTTTTTACCGATACTGTACCATGCTATATATGGCTTATATATTGCATTTACAGCTAAGAACAATGCGGTTTCTTACGGTTATTTCCGTAACTGGATGTTCGTTTTCCAAAGAATTTCAGGTATCGTTACGCTGATTTTCATTTCTTGGCACGTCTGGGAAACTCGTATTCAAGCAATGTTAGGTAAAGAGGTAAACTATGATATGATGGCAGATATTTTAAACAATCCAGCTATGTTTGCATTCTACTTAGTTGGTGTTGTTTCAACAATTTTCCACTTTGCAAATGGACTATGGACATTCTGCATCAGCTGGGGAATTACAGTATCTCCACGTTCACAAAGAATCTCTACTTATGTAACATTAGCTATTTTCTTAGGTCTATCTTATGTAGGTGTGAGTGCATTATTAGCGTTCATCGATCCACAGCTAGCAAATCAGTAAGGAGTGGGAGAGCATGAAAGGGAAACTTATAGTAGTCGGCGGTGGCTTGGCTGGCTTAATGGCAACGATTAAAGCGGCAGAAGCAGGAGTAAATGTTGAACTGTTTTCTTTAGTACCAGTAAAACGTTCACATTCTGTATGTGCTCAGGGCGGAATTAACGGTGCCGTAAATACGAAAGGTGAAGGGGATTCTCCATGGATCCACTTTGACGATACAATTTATGGTGGGGACTTCTTAGCGAACCAACCACCAGTTAAAGCAATGTGTGAAGCAGCACCTGGTATCATTCATTTAATGGACCGTATGGGTGTTATGTTCAACCGTACGGAAGAAGGACTTCTTGATTTCCGTCGATTTGGTGGAACGCAACATCACCGTACAGCATTTGCTGGTGCAACAACTGGACAGCAATTACTTTACGCATTAGATGAGCAAGTACGTCGTCACGAAGTAGCAGGACTTGTAACGAAATATGAAGGCTGGGATTTCTTACGAGCTGTTGTTGATGATGAAGGTGTGTGCCGAGGAATCGTTGCACAAGACTTACAAACTATGGAGATTAAAAGTTTCGGAGCTGATGCCGTGATTATGGCAACAGGGGGCCCTGGTATCATTTTCGGAAAATCAACAAACTCCATTATTAATACAGGTACAGCAGCTTCTGCTGTATATCAACAAGGTGCATATTATGCAAATGGTGAGTTCATTCAAATTCACCCAACGGCAATTCCTGGAGACGATAAATTACGTCTTATGAGTGAATCTGCACGTGGTGAAGGTGGACGTGTTTGGACATATAAAGATGGTAAACCATGGTACTTCTTAGAAGAAAAATATCCGGCTTACGGAAACCTTGTACCTCGTGATATCGCAACGCGTGAAATCTTTGATGTTTGCGTAGAGCAAAAACTAGGTATTAACGGTGAAAACATGGTGTACTTAGATCTTTCTCATAAAGATCCGAAAGAACTAGATATTAAACTTGGTGGAATTATTGAAATCTATGAGAAATTTACAGGGGATGATCCTCGTAAACTACCAATGAAAATCTTCCCAGCTGTTCACTATTCAATGGGTGGACTATGGGTTGACTATAAGCAAATGACTAGTATTCCAGGTTTATTTGCAGCAGGTGAGTGTGATTATTCTATGCACGGTGGTAACCGCCTTGGTGCAAACTCACTATTATCAGCAATTTACGGTGGTATGGTAGCAGGACCAAACGCAATTGAATATATGAAAGGTCTTTCTAAATCATCAGATGCTGTTTCATCTACTGTATATGAGCAAAATGAATTAATCGAAACAGAGAAATTTAACAATATTTTAACGATGGATGGTAATGAAAATGCATATGTTCTTCATAAAGAGCTTGGAGAATGGATGACAGATAACGTTACAGTAGTTCGTGAAAATAAAAAGTTATTAGAAACAGATGCGAAAATTGAAGAGTTAATGGATCGTTACAAACGTATTAACATTAACGATACAGCGAGATGGAGTAACCAAGGTGCTTCATTTACACGTCAACTTGCAAATATGTTTGAGTTAGCACGTGTTATTACAATTGGCGCATATAACCGTAATGAGAGCCGCGGGGCGCATTACAAACCTGAATTCCCAAATCGTGATGATGCAAACTTCTTAAAAACTACTATGGCAAAATTTGAAGGAGAAGGAAATGCACCAGCATTCCATTACGAAGACGTTGATGTTTCATTAATTAAACCACGTAAACGTGATTATTCTTCAAAACATGATGTAGCTGCTAAGGGTGAAGAGAAGGGGGATAAACAACATGTCTGAGAAAACAATCCGCCTCATCATTACGAGACAAGATGGACCAGATGCACAAGAGTTTGACCAAGAGTTTGAAATTCCATATCGTCCTAATATGAATATTATTTCGGCGCTTATGGAAATTCGTCGTAATCCTGTCGATTCAAAAGGAAACCAAACAACTCCGATCGCATGGGATATGAACTGCTTAGAGGAAGTATGCGGTGCATGTTCGATGGTTATTAACGGAAAGCCACGTCAATCATGTACGGCTCTTATTGACCAATTAGAACAGCCAATTCGCTTAAAGCCGATGAAGACATTCCCAGTTGTACGTGATTTACAAGTTGACCGCAGTCGCATGTTTAATGCTCTAAAACGCGTTAAAGCTTGGATTCCAATTGATGGTACGTATGACTTAGGTCCAGGACCAAGAATGCCTGAGAAAAAGCGTCAATGGGCTTATGAGCTTTCAAAATGTATGACATGTGGTGTTTGCTTAGAATCATGTCCAAACGTAAACAGTAAGTCTGACTTTATTGGACCAGCGCCGTTATCACAAGCTCGTTTATTCAACTCACATCCAACGGGTGAAATGCATAAAGCAGATCGCTTACGTGCAATTATGGGAGATGGAGGACTAGCAAACTGTGGTAACTCTCAAAACTGTGTGCAATCATGTCCGAAGGGTATTCCTTTAACAACTTCAATTGCGGCATTAAACCGTGATACAACAATTCAATCGTTCAAAGATTTCTTTGGTAGCGATAATAACTATTAATAAATATTGCCTCTTCATTTTGAAGGGGCAATATTTATAACTGTATTTTTCAGTTTATTCTGTTTTTTGGCAGGAAGGGGAGATAGCGTTGAAGAGAATTTCTTATATTGAAGACTTCGAGAAATGGGAAAGTGGTTTTTCATTTTACAATCCTGTAAAGGTTCGTTTTGGTGAAGTAGATATGTTTGGACATGTAAATAATGTCGTTGCTTTTACTTATTTTGAAGAAGCTCGTATCGCGTTGTTTAAAGAACTTGGATTTATGCAAGAGTGGACACATGCATCATCAGAAACGATGATCGTTGTTGCGGATTTACAATGTAATTTTATTAAGCAAATATATTTTGATGAACAGTTGAAGGTGTATGTAAAGGCAGGATCGGTTGGGAACTCTTCTTTAGATCTACATTATATGGTGAAGAATGCAGAAGGAGAGGTTTGTTTAGTAGGTCGTGGAATGATGGTTCAAGCGTCGAAAAAAACAGGAAGAGGCGAACCATGGCCTGAAGAATGGAAGAAGAAATTACTACAATGATAGAGTGAAAGAAAAATAAGAGAGCAATTTGCTCTCTTATTTTTTGTCTTCCATCGCTTCTTCTAATGTTAAGTGATGTTTATATAGGTATGTAGCGTATGGATTACCAACGTAGCGTAAGTGCCATGGTTCATATGCATATTCTGTTGTATCTGTTTTATCTTCTAAGTAACGAATGACAAAGCCGAATTCATGAGCGTGTTCCGCGACCCATTTTCCTTCTGCTGTCTCCCCGAAAATAGGCTCTAATTGAAATTTAGCTGTTTTTGAACTAATATCCATTGCTAAACCCGTTTGGTGTTCACTCGTACCAGGAATTGCGCTTACTGAATTAGCCTCAGCTTTTCCTTGACGTCTAACGTATGTATCATGCAACGATTTTTGGCGTTTGTATGAACGATAACCAGATACAGCTGTAAGATCAAGCCCTTCTTTTTTCGCAGCTTTGAACATGTTTTCAAGTGCCTCCGCAGCATCTTTGCGTAGCAATGTTTTTTCTTTATCTTTTGGACTAGTAAATGGTACGTTTGGTCTCGTTAAGTCTTCAGGAATGTATCCATCTGGTAGTTTTCGATGTTTATTAATTAAGACAAGATTAGATTTTGGATTTGTTACAACTGAAAAGTTATTGTCTATTTTCTTTGCATTATGATCAGCTTTTGGAAAAGCAGGAATCTCTTCTTTTGGGTGGTTAGTATGTTTTTGACTTTCGACAGCTTTCGCTTCATTATGTAGTGGTGATTTAGAACCAAAGTAAGTGAAAGATGTGATACCGATTACAATAGTAGTGGCAGAAATAATTATTATCTTTTTCATAATGCCTTGTAATCACAGTCCCTTCTTAATAAAATGTGTATCGTTTTTTTATTATAAGTCTAGTTTGTTGGAAAAGGAATATAAGAGTCATAACGTAATAGAAATGCAAAGAAAATGTCAGAAAATGTGTGAATTTGTAGTATTTTTTTATATAATTCATTTCTTATCTTTCATGAATTGCATTTTTTATGTAATATATATACATAAGAAGATGTAGCGATTATCGAGAATAAAGAACTTCTTGTATAGACTAGGAGTGAATGGGAATGGATTTTGCAACAATTATTGGACTTGTTTTAGGATTTTTAGCAGTGGTAGTAGGGATGGTCGTCAAGGGCGCTGACGTAACAGCCTTATTAAATCCTGCCGCAGCATTAATTATTTTTATCGGTACATTTGCTGCAGTATGTATTGCATTTCCGATGAATCAACTAAAAAGGGTTCCAAAACTATTTAAAGTTCTTTTTGGTTCAAATAAAAAGGATTTAAGTTATGAACAGTTGCTAGAATTATTTGTTCATTGGACATCTGAAAGTAGAAAATACGGTATTTTGTCTTTAGAGCAACAATTAGACAAAATTCAAGATGAATTTCTTTTGCGCGGTATGAAATTTGTGATTGATGGCGTATCCGCAGAAGATTTAGAGCAGATTTTGGAATCTGAATTAGAGGCAATTGAAGAAAGACATGCAAAGGGAGCTGCTATTTTTTCACAAGCTGGTACGTATGCACCGACATTAGGAGTTTTAGGTGCTGTTATCGGTCTTGTAGCTGCGCTTGGTAACTTAACTGATATTGAAAAGTTAGGTCATGCTATTTCGGGTGCGTTTATTGCAACGATTTTTGGTATTTTTTCAGGTTATGTATTATGGCATCCATTTGCAAATAAGTTAAAGCAAAAATCTTCAGCTGAAATTGAGAAAAAACGTTTAATCATTGATTGTTTATTAATGTTACAAGAAGGTACATATCCGTTTATTATGAAGAACCGCATTTTAGGTGCACTTTCTGCAACTGAGCGTAAAAAGCTAGAAAAAGGAGCAGAAAAAAATGCGGAGTAAGAAAAATAGAAGAGGCAAAAAGAAAAAACATGATGAGCATATCGATGAAACGTGGTTAATTCCATATTCTGATATGTTAACGTTGTTATTTGCATTGTTTATCGTTTTATTCGCAATGAGTAGTATAGATGCTGCGAAGTTTAAACAGATGGCAGTTGCTTTTCGAAGTGAATTAGCTGGGGGAACAGGTAACAAAGAATTTTTAAGTGATCAAAAGCCAAATGAGGAAAAAGAATTATCAGCAAGTAGCCTTGAGGCAGAACAAGCAAAAAAACAAGAAGAAGCTAGAGCTAAAGAAAAAAAAGAGATGGATGAATTGAAAGCATTACAAAAAAAGATTGATCAATATATTAATGAAAAACAATTATCCTCTTCTTTTCAAACTAAATTAACTGAAAAGGGATTAATGGTGACAATATTAGAAAATATACTGTTTGATTCGGGGAAAGCAGATGTGAAATTAGAATCTTTAGGGATTGCGAAAGAGATGTCTAGCTTACTTGTTTCAGCGTCACCTCGTGAAATTACAGTATCGGGTCATACGGATAATGTCCCTATTGCCAATGCGCAGTTTGCGTCGAATTGGGAATTAAGTACGCAGCGGGCAGTTAATTTTATGCAAGTATTACTGCAAAATAAAGAATTAAAACCAGAAAAATTTAGTGCGATTGGATACGGAGAATACCGTTCAATTGCTCCAAACGATACACAAGAAGGAAAGGCAAAGAATAGACGTGTGGAAGTGTTTATCTTGCCTTTAACAGAGAAAGTAAAATAAAGAGGATGGCGAATGCCATCCTCTTTTATTTTACTTCAAATGATTTTAAGTTGTCGCGACGGATTTTATCTTTTTCTGCATCTGATTTTTTGAAATCATAATCATATAAAGCGCCTTCCCAATCGCCATACATTGGATTCGGGAAAATAATGAATTTCTCACCAAATTGTGCTTTTGAATCTTCTACTGTTTGGTTACGATCTTTTACAGATTTTCCATCAAAACCTGTGAAATCAGATAAGTTATCACCGAAGAATAAGACAATATCATGGGTTTGAGAAACGAGTTCACGGCGTTTTTCTTTTCCTTTTTCTTTCGGATCTTGTAGTAATATATGTTCTTTCGTTGCTTGAGGAGCACCTACACGCTCAAGATTTTTAATTGTTGCATCTAGTTGGTTCGTTTTACGATTTGAGATGTAGTAAATATCTACACCTTTAGACTCTGTATATTTTAAGAAATCAATTGCGCCTGGAAGGGCTTCAGCCTCAGCTTTATTAATCCAATCATCCCATTTGTAAGGATAGCCTTTGCCTGTTTTTACGCTCATTGCTTGATGAGGACTGTTATCTAAAACAGTTTCGTCTAAATCAAGTACGATAGCAGGTTTTTTCTCTGTCCCTTTTGCAAGAACTGCATCAAGCTTTAATTGACCGATATTGTACCCTTGGTAGTAAAGTGCTTTCGTTTCGCCAGCTGTTTGATACCATAAATCAGCCATTAATTGCTGTTCTGTTAATTTTACTTTCTCTTCTTTCGCCACTGTTTTCTCTGGTGTTCCTGAACATGCTACAAGTGATGTAGATAGAACCGCTACAGATAATAGAGTGGTAATGCCCCTCTTCATCTTCATATGTATCCTCCTTGATGTTAGAAAATCATTTTATATTATATATTAAAATATAATATTTTTATATGAACATTTGCATATTGTCTTTTGTATATATAGTAGTATGTCCTATATTAGAAAGATGAGCAAAATAATAATAGTTATTTTGACAAGTTTTATTGTCGTAATGACAATTATAATTGACAAAAAGGGTTTTGTTATTTACAATTTTAACTAAATAGAACAAATGATGGATTAATGACGGTGTTTACATATAAGAGGATGAAGTGTAGTGCTATATTTTTTCTTGAATAAACATAGTCTTTGAAAGAGAGTACGAATGATACTAAAGGGGAGGCTTTATACTTTGAGTTTACAAATTCAAAACTTAACGAAACAATTTGGGGAATCAAAAGCAGTTAACGGTTTGCAAATTTCGTTACCAAAAGGTGAAGTACTAGGATTACTTGGACGAAATGGTGCAGGGAAAACAACAACAATCAAAATGCTTCTCGGATTATTAACGCCTAATGAAGGTACGATTACGTGGGATGGAAAAGCATTTGGGGATAGTGGCGTAACAATTGGGTATTTACCAGAAGAAAGAGGTTTATATACAAAAAGTAGAGTAATAGATCAGTTGCGATATTTTGGTAGATTAGAAGGAATGTCGAAGAAAGAAGTAGATCACGCTATTGATCATTGGTTAGAGCGTTTAGCGATACCAGAATATAAATTTAAAACGGCTGGAGAGCTTTCAAAAGGGAATCAGCAAAAAATCCAATTAATTGCTGCTCTTCTTCATAATCCGGAACTTCTCATTTTAGATGAACCATTCAGCGGCCTTGATCCAGTTAATGCCGGGATGTTAGCTAGTATTATTGAAGAACAAGTACAGAGCGGAAAGACGATTATTTTATCAAGTCATCGTATGGAACAAGTAGAGGCTTTTTGCCAACATGTATGTATTTTGAAAAAAGGTGAAGCAGTCGTAAAAGGACAGCTAAGTGATATTAAGAAAGAATACGGTTTCCGTAATTTAACGATTGAAGATACAGTAGAGAATGAAAAGGGATTAGAGGCTATACATGTATCGTATGAAAAACAACAAGGCCTTCTTTATGTGAAAGTACAAGACGATGCGGAAGCTCTCAAGATTTTGCAACAGTTGCAAGAGCAAGGTGTTAGCTTACGACAATTCAAAATGTTAGAGCCGACGTTAAATGAAATCTTTGTAGAGAGGGCGAAATAACGATGCGTAAATTTTCTCACGTATTTTCATTTTATTTTAGGGAAGCATTTTTATCTAAAAAATCATTAATTACGAGTGCCATTTTATTTTTAGTTGTGTTTGGGATTTTTGCATTTAATCATTTTACTTCAGGCGATGATAAAAATAAGGATAAAGATAAAATTGCAGTTGTAGTAGAGAGTTCCACATATAAAGTACAAAAAGATGAGCTAAATAAGTTATTGCCATCAGCAAAAATAACACTTGGTTCAAAGGATGATTTTGATAAACTGCATAAGCAAGTAGAAGAAGGCGATTTAGATGGTCTATTCCATGTGACGGAAAAGGGTGGGGCTCCATCGATTACATATATGTATAATGGATTTCCAAGCCAAGCAACTTCTGCAATTATGGCAGGATATTTAAAGCAACAATATACGATGGTGACAATTGCCAAAAATAATGTTTCACCAGAAATTGCACAGCAATTACAAACAGAAATTCAAGTAAAGCAAGAAGCGATAAAAGATCGTACATCTTCTTTCGGAATTGCCTATTTCTTTACATTTGCTTTATATATGTTTATTGTAGCGTTCGGAAATACAATCGCAATGAATATTGCATCTGAGAAGGCGTCACGTGTAATGGAAGTAATGCTTCCGAAAGTGAAACCTCTTACGATGATGTATGCGAAAATTTTAGCGGTTGTTTCAACGGCTTTATTGCAACTTGTCATATTGGCGTGTGGTTATCTTATTCCATATTTGTTAGGTTGGGTCGATTTAGAAAGTGCCTCACTATTTGGTATTCCAATTGACTTTACGAAATTAGATGCAAAGGTTGTAAGCATGTTTCTTGTTTATTTCATTACGGGATATTTACTTTATGCAATGATGTATGCTGCTGCTGGAGCTGTCGTGTCTAAGACGGAGGATTTACAAGCTGTATCTTTCCCGGTAATGATTTTAATTATGGCTGCATTCTTCATTAGTATTAAATCATTAAGTGATCCGAATAGTACTATCGTTGTTGTAAGTTCTTACGTTCCATTTTTTACACCGATGGTTACCTTCTCACGTATTGTAGCTGGTGAAGCAGGTATGCTAGAAATTACGATAACATTAGCAGTCTTATTGGCGACAATTGCGATATTAAATGCTGTTACAAGCCGCATTTACGTAAATGGCGTAATGAATTACTCAGATAAAGTGAAATTTAAAGATTTAGCGAAATTTATAAAGCGTCAATAATGAGAGAAAAGCATGATTTCCTATTGAAATCATGCTTTTTCTTTATGTATAAATTAAAAATAGTATATAATAATAAGAGTCGTCTTTTAATAGAATGAATAAAAAGGAGGGTGTGCAGATGGGGATTAGTAGTCGTTTTACAGTAGGTGTTCATATGCTGACATTACTTGCGATAGATCGAAACTCTCGCTGTACCTCTGAATGGATTGCCGGTAGTGTGAATACAAATCCAGTTGTGATTCGTCGCATTACAGGAATGTTGAAGAGAGCAGGACTTGTTGATGTACAAGCTGGTAAAGGTGGTACGACACTTGCTCGAGATTTAGAAGAAATTACATTACTTGATGTATATAAAGCAGTGGAAGTTGTAGAAGAAGGACAGCTATTTTCCTTCCATGAAAATCCCAACATTGAATGTCCAGTAGGAGCTAATATTCAATCAGTATTAGAAATTATTTTAATGCAAGCGCAAGAAGCGATGGAAAACGTGCTTGCAAATGTAACGGTAGATCAATTAGTTACAAATCTAAAGTCTAAAATGAAAGAATAAAAAAGCGAGCTTCCTCATAATGAGGGCTCGCTTTTTTTTATTCAGAAATATTGAAAATTCTATTTTTCAGTATTTAAAATGAATTTACCTACGATAGCTGCGAAGATACCACCAAGAATTGGTGCTATGATGAATACCCATAGTTGAGAAAGTGCTTCTCCACCAACAAATAAAGCTGGTGCGATACTACGAGCTGGGTTAACAGATGTTCCAGTTAACGGAATTCCTAATAAGTGGATTAAAACTAATGTGAAACCAATTACTAGTCCAGCTAAAGAAGAACTTCCTTTTTTACCTGTTACAGCGACGATAACTAAAATAAATACGAAAGTTAAAATGAACTCAACTAAAAATGCTCCAGATAAACCAAGAGTTCCGAAACCATTTTGTCCTAAATTATCTAAAGGTGTTTTAGCAGATTTTAAAATTGTTACTAACGTTGCAGTTCCTAATAAACCACCTAAAATTTGAGCTAATACATAATAACAAAGTTCCATAGCGTTCATGCGTTTGTTGATGAACATAGCTACTGATACTGCTGGGTTAATGTGACATCCAGAAATTGTTCCGATGCTATATGCCATAGCTACAATAGATAAGCCGAAAGCCATAGCGATTCCTAATGTTCCAATTCCTTCGATTCCGCCGCCAGTGACAGCTACTCCAGTTCCGAATAATACAAGTACAAAGGTACCAATAAATTCAGCGATTGCTTTTTTTAACATAATTTACCTCCTATTAATGCGCATGAAACGTATTATAACATACGTTTTAGTATAAACAGCCAATGAAATACTATTCTGATAAGGCAAAATAGGGGGACAATAAAAAAGAGTATGGTTCATCTCTATAGAACCATACTCTTTTTTTATGCTGGTTTTTTCTGTTTAACGGCTGGAATAGATCGGTTTAAAATACTATTTGCAACCATTCCTAACATAATAATAATCATTCCAAGTAGGGAAAGCCCGCCAGGAAACGAACCATTCAAGAAAACAATTTCTCCAAGTACGGTAAAGACCATCGTTCCAGCTTGTGTTGCTTCAACAGCTCCAAGTAAAGCCAGGTTATCTTTTGCTAAGTCAGTAGCAAAGAAAAATGTCATCGTTGCAATAACGCCGGAACATAATGCTAACAAAAATCCTTGAAGCATTTGGCTAGATGTTGGAATACCCGTAGTAGAAAATCCGTATACACCAAGCAAAATTGTTATAGGAAGACTTCCAATTGCCATTCCTAATACACGTTGGAACGTATCAAGGCGTCCGCCAACAAGCTCCATCATTTTTCGGTTACCGAACGGATATAAGAAAGCGGCTAATACGACAGGTAAAAAACCTGAAATGAACTGAGTCATTGTAATATGGCCTGCGGCAGTTGCTTGCATACAAATTACACCAAGTAAAATAAATAAAGCAACATATAAGCTACGAAGTGGAATTTTTCCACGTACAAGTTTCGTACCTGATTTTGTTTCTATTTTCACAAAAAATAGTGGTGATAGTAGTAAACCAGCTAAAATCGTAACTTGCCAAGTTCCAGCAACGAGCCAAGCTGGAGAAAAGACAGCTGAGAAACTTAATAAAGAATAAAAACCAATACCGGCAACAGAACCCCATCCGATCCACGCCAATGGATGTTTTTTTAACTCTTTCCATAATCCCCTAAAGTTTTTGCGAAATAAAACGATAAGGAATAAAATAGGGAGAGCAAATAAAAAACGGAAGGAAGCTGTCCAAGCCCAGCTCGTTCCAGATACATTCATTGCTCTATTAATAATAAAGGTTGCAGAAAAAAAGGCCGATGATAAAAGACCTAATAAAATTGCGCGCATGAAGTATAGCACTCCTTTCAAAATAAATAATTATGTATAGTATGATATACTTTAATTAAATAAAAGTAAACTATTTTATACTTCGAGGTGGTTTTATATATGAAAGAAAATGAAGATATGCAAACGAAAGAAGTCATTCAACAAGTTGGACAGTTATTGAGACAAATTCGAAATGAACAGAAATTAAGTTTAGAAGAATTAGCTCATAAAACAGGAGTTAGTAAATTAACATTAGGAAAGATCGAAAGAGGGGAAACAAATCCGACGCTAGCTGTCATTTGGAAAATAACGAAAGGGTTATCAATTCCTTTATCTAGATTAATGGTTTTTGGAGAACCAGTAGCCGTTGCGCGCTGTGGAGAAGGATTTGCAGTAGATGTAGGACAAGCATGGCATTTAGAAACGATGTTCCGTTATACGAAAGAAACAGGGATGGAAATGCACCGTGCTTGTTTACGATCAAATAGTATATATGAACCAGAAGCTCATCATGAAGGTGCGATTGAGCTTGTAACGGTAATGAAAGGGAAAGTGTCTATTCAAGTGGAGAATGATGTATATGAATTAAATGAGTTTGATTCCATTCAATTTGAAGCGAATAAGAAGCATATTTATAAAAATGAAGAAGAAGAAGTGGCGGTATTACATTTAACGATGAAATATTCTTCATGAAAAAATCCCCTATAGAAAAATCTATAGGGGATTTTGTATACACTATGCTCAAATATATGAAAGAATGTTATTAGTAAGAGTGTGGCATAAGTAATAAACAAATAAAATAAACTAAAAACCCCGTCCCAAAACATAAAACTGCAATGACCCAAAGTATGCGAATGAGAGTAGAGCTAATATCAAAATATTCTCCTAAACCACCGCATATACCAAATAGCATTTTATCAGTTTCGGATTTACATAATCTTTTTGACATCTTCCAATACACTCCTTTTTATAGCAAACTCTATACTTCTATTCTATATGGAAATCTATGAGGAGACTATGAGGTTGTATGACATTTTTTTAGGGAACAGTCATATTAATTGTCTTAATTTTCAGTTGATATTAAAATTATAGTAAGAGGTAACTTTTAATAAAGGGTGGGGAAATAGAGATGACGGTATATTGGTTGACTAATGTAACGCTTGAATCGGGGTATACATATGAAGAGGGGAGAATTTCAAAAACAGAAACAGAGTTATGTAGTTTACTTATTGAAGAGGGACGAATTAAAAAAATTATAGCAGGGACTGTTCAAGAGGAAGGGGTACTCATTCTTGATGCTAATCGTTTATTAATTTTGCCCGCTTTCGAAGAGATGCATATTCACATTGATAAGACATATTATAGTGGTCCTTGGAAAGCTTGTATGCCAGCAGAAAGTATTTTTACACGTTTTAATGAAGAAGAAAAAATTTTACCAAAGCAATTAGCGACTGCCCAAAATAGAGCGGAAAATATGCTAGAGTTACTACTGCAAAATGGTGCAACGAATATTAGAACGCATTGTAATGTTGATCCAATTATTGGGCTTGGTAATTTGGAGGCGACGTTAGCGGCATTAGAAACATATAAAAATCGAGTGTCTAGTAGAATTGTTGCGTTCCCGCAACATGGATTATTGCGCAGTAATTCTGTACAACTCGTGAAAGATGCGATGCGTATGGGTGCTCATCTAGTCGGAGGCGTAGATCCAGCTACAGTGGATAATGACATTGAAAAATCATTACATACAATTATGGATATCGCAGTAGAATTTAATGCGGATGTTGATATTCATTTGCATGATGCGAATAATCTTGGAACATTTACGATGAAGAGATTGGCAAGTTTAACAGAAGAAGCAGGATGGCAAGGTCGTGTAACAATTAGTCATGCACTTGGACTTGGTGGTGTTACTGATAAAGAGGCTGAAGAAGTGGCAGGAAGACTCGCAAATGTAAATATTGATATTACTTCAACGGTACCAATTGGTAAACAAGTAATCCCAATTCCGTTATTAGATAAAAAAGGTGTTAAGGTTTCATTAGGGAATGATAGTATTACAGATCATTGGTCACCGTTTGGAACAGGTGATATGCTTCAAAAGGCGAATCGATTAGCAGAGCGTTTTGGGTGGAGTGACGAAAGGTCTTTAGGAAAAGCACTTCGCTTTATTACAGGAGGAAAAGAAATGTTAAATAATGAAGGGAAGCGAGTATGGCCGAATGTAGGGGATGAAGCGAGTTTTGTTTTGACAAATGCGACATGCGCTGCTGAAGCAGTAGCGCGTCAAACAGAAAAACGTTTAGTCGTGTATAAAGGAAATATTGTTGTTGGAAGTTTAAATGAGGTGGAATTAAATAATCTTGTGTAGAAGAATCGTTTAAATATTTTGAGGGGGGTTCTAATGGTAAGTCTAGAACTCTTCTTTTTTATTCTTACAATATATTTTTTATAGGAAAGCTAGAAGGGATGAAAATTTTGGACAATCAACATAACCAAAATCATATTATGGGAACTTTGCAATGGTTTATATTTTTATTAGCAAATTCAATCGCACTACCAATTGTCGTTGGCGGATTATTTCATCTTACGACGGAAGAAATATTTTATTTAATGCAGCGTACGTTTTTTGTAGTTGGTATATCTTCTTTTTTACAAGGCTGGCTTGGGCATAGACTGCCAATTGCGGATGGGCCGGCTGGATCTTGGGTTGGTGTATTTACCGTACTTGCTTATGCAACGGCCGGACAGGATCAATTACATAGTACACTGCAAATTTTAGAATTAGGAATGATAATCTCCGGTGTTCTTTTAATAGGATTAGGAGTAACTGGTTTTATAGGACGTATTTTATTTTTATTTACGCCGCTTGTGACAGGGACGTTTTTACTTTTATTATGTTTACAATTAAGTGGTGTATTTTTAAAAGGAATGTTAGGAATTACAGCTACTATTTCTCAAATCGACGGATTTACAGCAATGATCGCGTTTAGTATATTTTTGTTCGTTATTATACTATCTAATTTCGGAAAAGGCTTTGTCAAAAGTTATGCAGTTTTAATAGGATTAATTAGTGGGTGGATTATTTTTCTCATTGCAGGAAAAGTGACAATCCCATCTCAAGTAACTCATTTTGTGCAACTTCCACATATATTTGCTTGGGGACTTCCGAAATGGAATACAGGTATGGCTGTGTCAAGTTTCGTTATGGTATGTATTTTAGTTTCGAATACGGTGGCAGCTATTATAGCAATTAATCAAGCAACTATTCATAAAGCGACTATTGAACAAAAACAGTTGAAAGATGGAACATGGGTTGGGGGGATTTCACATATCATCTCTTCTGTATTTTCAACTGTAGGTGTCGTTCCGTTACCAGCAACGGCAGGATTTATACGTTTAACAAAACAAAAGTATATACGATCGTTCTTAATGGCATGTGCGTTACTAGTCGTAATGTCTCTTTTTCCAAGTATTATTCGTTACTTAGCATCTTTACCATCTGCTATCGCATCGGCTGTTTTAATGGCTTCGTTCGTACAGTTAATTGGAATTGGATTTAATAATATAAAACAAGTGCCGATGAGTGAAAGGAATGTAACGATTTTAGGCGTTGCGGTATTATTTGGCAGCGGCGTTATGTTTTTACCGTCTGGAGCACTCCAATCCTTGCCGTCTGTTATGCAATATATATTCGGTAATGGTTTATTTGTAGGTACGGTTGTAAGTATATTGCTAGAACAAATATGGCGCGTTGGAAAGTAAGTGGATAAAAAGAGTGTACGCACTGTATAAAAGTCTAAAATAACATAGGAAATAAAGCCCATTTTCATTCACCACCTGCACATTTCGTTCATACAATATCTTGACTAAATAAACACCCAACTTACACATACACAGCTCTGGCTTAAGCAAGGAGGGTTATACCAGTTGAAGGAAAAAGCGTATCAATCTAAACCTTTACTCACAAAGAGAGAAAGAGAAGTATTTGAATTACTGGTTCAAGATAAAACAACGAAGGAAATTGCAGGTGAACTTTTTATAAGTGAAAAGACAGTTCGCAACCACATCTCAAACGCAATGCAAAAGCTAGGGGTTAAAGGACGTTCACAAGCAGTTGTGGAGCTTCTTCGTATGGGAGAGCTCGAACTATAAGAAAGCAGCCGACTTTTATACAAAGAGTCGGCTATTTTTTTGTTTGCTTCACTTGCTATATGAATGATAAGAACACTCCATACATAAATAGGTAATAAGGAGGGGATATGTTGAAAAGGATACTGTTAGTTTCAACAAGTGCTCATGATATGAATGGACACCCGACGGGTTTGTGGCTTGAAGAGCTCGCAGCTCCTTATCATTTATTTAAAAAGGCTAAGTTTGATGTTGATATTGTGTCAATAAAAGGCGGGAGAGTACCTATAGATAGAGTGTCTATTCCGAATGGTATACCTCGCGAATTCAAGCATGTAGCTTCTTTATTACAAAATACGAGGCCGATTTCAAATGTTCATTTCTCGGATTATGATGCGGTTTTATTTGGTGGTGGGCACGGGGCGATTGTAGATTTTCCAGGCAATCCATATGTAGCAAATTTGATTGAGAATATGTATAACAATAACCGGATTGTAGCGGCTGTTTGTCACGGAGTAAGCTCCTTAGTCGGTGTGAAAAATAAGGATAGCTCGTTTTTTGTTGCCGGTAAGCGTATAACAGGTTATACAAACGATGAAGAAAAAGCTGTACATTTAGAAAAGCGCGTTCCGTTTTTGTTAGAAAGTAAGTTGAAAGAAGAAGGAGCTTTGTTTTATGTAGCGCCTAATTTTACGCCGCATGTGGTAGTAGATGGGCATTTAATTACAGGGCAAAATCCACAGTCTAGCGTGGAAATAGGTAAGGCTATAAAAAGGGCTGTAAATAAATTATAGAAAAAGTACCCGCTACTAACAAAGGTAGTGGGTATTTTTATCCTAAAATTCCCCCCTCAAAATTGGTTTGTAACTGTCCAGTTGGTGATAATGGATTCTAGTTCTTTATGTATAGTATATGAAAATGTAATAAACTAAAAAAGCATAATGAGTATAATAACTTCATTTATAATCATTCGTGAATTTGCTATACTATTTTGTATGGACAAAAGGGGAGGCTCTTTTAAATGAGAAAAGTCGCATGTGCAAATACTTATATTAATAAAATAAAGCCCGTTATTAGAAAGACGAGTTTTAGCCAATTGAAAATAGATGAAATTGCGAAATATATGGATATTAGTAAAGCTACTTTATATAAACGTTTTTCTTCGAAAGATGAAATTATTGAGGCGGTAGTAGAGGATTTTATGAATTATCTACTCGAAGGTGATGCGGACAATCAAGATGAAAGCATGTCTTTTGCAGAACGTTTCCAAAAGACGTTTATCCACTCTTTAAAATGTGTGACATATATTTCGGATGTTTTTTTGCAAGATTTGAAAGAAGCATATCCGCATTTGTCAGATCAATTAGTCGCTGCACAACAAAATCGTAATCATAATTTGCAAATGTTTTTTGAAGCGGGTATGGAACAAGGTTATTTTAATAAAATGAATGCACAATTATTTATGGTACAAGATGATGTGATGTTACGACGTATTATAGATCATTCTTTTTGTATTCAGTACGATATTACTTTAAAGAAAGCGATATTTGATTTTTATCAATTAAAGAAGTATCAACTTTTTAAACCAGAGTATATAGAAGCAATTGATGATTCTGAAATTGAAAAAGAAGTTATTGCTATTTTGCAAATGATTTCGTAAAAAAGCAGATCTCCCTTAGTAGAGGGGAATCTGCTTTTTTAGTACATATTATTTTTGCAACTGTTTTAATACTAATTCGGCTACTGAACCACCTGAAGCTGGGTTTTGACCAGTGATAACACGATTATCTTCTAGAGAAAAAGCTTCCCAAGGCTGTGCAGCTTTTTCGTAAAGTCCTCCATTTTTAATGAGTTCATCTTCTGTTAAAAATGGAACGAATTGATCTAATTCAGCTAATTTTTCTTCTTCATTTGAAAAGCCTGTTACCTTCTTACCGCTAATTAAACGATCCCCATTACTTAATGTAATATGAAATAAACCAGCTGCTCCATGACAAACGGAAGAAACAATACCGCCGTTTTCATAAATATTGCGGCTAATATTTTGAAGTTCTTTATTTTCTGGGAAGTCCCAAATAACCCCGTGACCACCTGCGTAATAAATAACAGCGTAGTCTTCTGGATTCACTTCACTTGGTTTCATTGTAGAACCGAGGCGATTCATAAACTCTTTCTTTTGGTACCATTCCCAATCGATGCTCTCCGCCATTGCTAAACTATGTGGATCAATTGGTGTATAACCGCCTTGTGGACTGACGTAATCAACTTCGTAACCCGCTTCTTCTACTTTTTTTACGAAATGTACAGCTTCACCGAGCCAAAGTCCGGTAGCCCTATTTAAATTTGGGTATTTTTCTACGCTTGTTAATACAACTAACATTTTTTTCTTCATCATAATCCTCCTATAATGTCTCTTCTATATAAAAGTTCTGTGTTCGTTTCATTTTATTAAGTTAAAAAATGCAAATTTGAATAATCATGCCAGTCCTCCTTATATCAGCTTCGAAATTAGTGTATAATAACTTTTGAACAAAGTAAACTAAAAAGACTAAATTAGTTTACTTTGTATGTTTTTCGTTTCGAATTCAATTTATCGCGCGATAAATTAGCACCATTTATACATTTAATGAAGTTGTTTAGTGGTGATACAACATTTAAATAACTTCATTTTTTTATCTATAGTTTGACAGTTTTAAAATTGCAATCAGGAGAGTGTTACACATGGGGAAAGATATAAGTAACCATTCGAAATGGTTTGTTTTTACATTATGTTTTATTGTTTTGTTAGGACCGATGAACGCTGTGTTATTTAATGTAGCGCTAGAGGATATTGCCAATGATTTATCAATTAGTCAATTGAAAGTAAGTTGGGTTGTAGTAGGGTATTCTTTAGTCGTCGGTATCGGTTCGATGATATATGGAAAACTGGCTGATCGTTACAGTGTAAAAAGGCTATTAATTATTTCTATTATCATATTTGTAGCGGGTTCTATTGTTGGGTTTTTGAATCAATCTTATGAGATTATCATTTTCGCAAGGTTAGTGCAGGCGAGCGGAGGAGCAGCGTTTATTGCGCTTAGTATGATTGCGGTGGCGAAATTAGTTGCTCCAACTAAAAAACCGGGTGCGTTAGCAATGATTAGTTCTTCTATTGCATTAGCGGTTGGTATTGGACCTTTAGTTGGTGGGGCAATTACAAATACGTTAGGGTGGCCGTATTTATTTTTATTTATGGTTATTTCAATGGTTGGTATTTTCTTGCTCGTAAAATTTATGCCAGAAGAGGTGCAACATACCGATGAAGTGTTCCACTTTGATTTCATTGGAGCATTTTTATTATTTGTATTGATTACGACCGTTTTATTAGGAGTGAATATTAATAGTTGGCTTTTTGTGTTATCTGTTGCTTTCCTATTTTTATTCAAGGCTCATATGAAGAGAGCAGAGTCGCCGTTTATTGATATTGAGTTGTTTACAAATAAACCATTCCTGCGTTTAATAGCGGTCGGATTTATCATTAATGTGGCGTTATGTGCTAGTTTATTATTATTACCATTACTGTTAGGAAGAGGGCACGGATTGTCTCCGTTCGTTATTGGAATTGTATTGTTTGTTGCATCTCTCTTTGGTATTGTATCTAGTTTTATTACCGGAAAGATTATTCCTGCGTTTGGGAATGTGAGGATGATGTATGTAGCGTCTGTAGTTATGATCATTGGCTTTTTAATTTTAGGGATTATTCCAGACGGGAACTTACTCTTTATTTTATTTGCGGTTATTTTAACATTTATGAGTTATTCGGCAATTCAAGTATCATTAAACACATTTATTCCGAAAACATTAAATCCAGCTAAAGTTGGAGTTGGCCTTGGTTTATATAATTTAATTAACTTTTTCGGTATGGCATTCGGACCAGCTGTAGCGAGCAAAATTATGGAATCTACAAATAGTTATCGATTGAATTTTATTTTGATCGTCATTTTAATTTCTGTTCATTTCGTCTTATTAATGGGAATGTCTTCTTTTCAAAAAAAGATGGATCAATGAATATGCACTTTATATAGAAGAAACCGACTTTCTTATAGAAGGTCGGTTATTTTTCTATCTTGCAAATTATGAAAAAAAGGAGCAAAATAAAAAAGGTCCTAGTCTATACATGGGCAAATGAAAATTTTCATACAGAAGCATTTGAAGTGAGCGAACTTAAAGTGTGTAAAATATAATGATAAACATAAAAGATGATGAATGAGAAAATGGGTGATGAAGTTGAATAGAGCAATCGGTGTTATCGATTCAGGAGTTGGCGGTTTAACAGTAGCGAAGGAATTAATTCGTCAGTTGCCGAAAGAGCGTATCATATATTTAGGAGATACAGCACGTTGTCCTTATGGTCCACGTTCTCGAGAAGAAGTACGTCAATTTACGTGGGAAATGACGGAGCATTTACTAGGTTTAAATATTAAAATGTTAGTTATTGCGTGTAATACAGCAACTGCAGTTGTATTAGAAGAGATGCAAAAACAATTACCAATTCCAGTAGTAGGAGTTATTCACCCAGGATCACGTACAGCTTTAAAAGTGACAAACACGTATCACGTTGGGATTATTGGAACGATTGGAACGGTGAAAAGTGGTGCATACGAAGAGGCGTTAAAGTCTATTAATAACCGTGTTATGGTAGAAAGTTTAGCTTGTCCACCTTTCGTTGAACTTGTAGAGAGTGGGAATTTCGAAAGTGAAATGGCGTATGAAGTTGTAAGAGAAACGCTGCAACCACTGAAAAGTACCGATATTGATACACTTATATTAGGGTGTACACACTATCCGATTTTAGGACCTGTTATTAAAAAAGTAATGGGAAATAAAGTACAACTAATTAGTTCTGGTGATGAAACAGCACGTGAAGTAAGTACAATCTTATATCATAGTAAAATGTTGAATGAAGGAGAAGAACAAAGCGATCATCTCTTCTTAACAACAGGAAAAATAGGCTTGTTTAAAGAAATTGCATCAAAATGGTTCGGTCAACCGATTGAAAATGTGAAGCATATTCATTTAGAAAAAGAATAATAGTAGAATTCATATAAGTGAGCTCCTGAGAAATCAGGAGTTTTTTGTTTTATCTTGCTATTTGCTGGGCGGTTAGACCCTCCACTGATTAAAGTTTCACTTTATAAGAGGCACAGCTTGTTCTAAAATGTGAAACGGCTCGTATACATAATAGTACAAACTTAGATTTTAGGGGGGAATGGCATGCCTAAATCCACTTTTAAATGGGTTGTTGGTGCTACTGTGAGCGCTGTTTTACTAACAGGGTGTGGCTTTATAAATCAGGAGAAAGCAACTGAACAAATTGATCCGCCAAAACAAGTTACGTATACAGAGGGTGGGAAGAAAGAAGTAGCTAAAAAAGATAAGCAAGGGCAAATGGTAAATAGAGAACTATACCTTGTTGATAAAAATGGTTATGTTGTACCACAAACGTTAGCTATACCTACTCCGAAAGCAAATGAGACTGTGAAGCAAACGTTAGAATACCTTGTGAAAGATGGACCGGTAACGAATTTATTACCGAATGGGTTTCGTGCAGTCATTCCGGCGAATACAACGATGACTTTAGATTTGAAAAAGGACGGGACGGCAGTTATTGATTTCTCTAAAGAAATGAAAAACTATGCGAAAGAAGAAGAGCGTCAAATCATTGAATCTATAGCGTGGACGTTGACGCAATTTGCAGAGATAAAACAAGTGCAGTTCCAAATAAATGGTGAGAAATTGGCGAAAATGCCGGTTGCTGGTACACCGCTTGGTGAAGGAGTGAGCCGTGCAAATGGTATTAACTTTGATGATGAACAAGTAGCAGATGTAACGAATACAAAACCAGTCACACTATATTTCATGGCGCAAAATAATAATAAACAGCAATACTACGTACCAGTCACACGCCGCGTTGCGGAAGGAAAAGAAAATGATTATGCAGCAATTATAGATGAACTTGTAAAAGGTCCGATTCATCAATCACTCCTGAATGATTTTAATCCAGGCGTTAAGCTTATTACGAATCCGAAATTACAAGACGGAAATCTTACATTAAACTTTAATGAAAATATATTTGTAAACCCAGATAAAAATATGATCTCAAATTACGTATTGAAGTCGTTAGTTTTATCTTTAACAGAAAAGAAAGGTGTGAAAAATATTTCTATTGAAGTGAATGGAAAAGCAAATCTTATAGATGAAAAGGGCGGAAAGTTAATAAAACCTGTAGATCGTCCAGAAAACGTGAATACAGGTAGTTTTTAATCTTGAATAATTTGATATACTTAAGTAAGAAAGGAGAATTGCTTTTTGGGTTCTCCTTCTTTTATTGTATACATATCATACATTTAAATTTGGCTATACTAACGAGTAGTAATTAAGAGGAGGTTATTTTTATGCGAGTAGATGGTAGAGAGAAAACAGAATTACGCCATATACATATTCATACGAATTATTTAAAACATCCAGAGGGATCTGTATTAATTGAAGTTGGGGATACAAAGGTGATTTGCTCAGCGACAATTGAAGAGCGTGTCCCGCCATTTATGCGTGGAGAAGGAAAGGGCTGGGTAACAGCTGAATATGCGATGATTCCACGTGCGACAGAACAACGTACAATTAGGGAGTCAAGTAAAGGGAAAGTAACAGGACGTACAATGGAAATTCAACGTCTAATTGGACGAGCATTACGTGCGGTAGTTGATTTAGAAGCGCTTGGCGAGAGAACAGTTTGGATTGACTGTGATGTTATCCAAGCAGATGGTGGAACGAGAACAGCGTCTATTACAGGTGCATATGTAGCGATGGTATTAGCTTTCGAGAAATTATTACAAGCAGAAAAAGTATCTAAAATTCCAGTAAAAGATTATTTAGCAGCAACGTCAGTAGGAATTGTTGAAGAGCAAGGTGTTGTTTTAGATTTAAACTATGCAGAAGATTCTAAAGCAGACGTTGATATGAACGTAATTATGACTGGAAAAGGCCAATTTGTTGAAGTGCAAGGAACTGGAGAAGAAGCGACGTTTAGTAGAGCGCAGTTAAATGAACTACTTGATGCTGCGGAAAAAGGCATTTTCCAACTGATTGATATACAAAAAGAAGCTTTAGGTGACATCGTATCTCATATAGAGTAGAGGTGGAAAGTATGAAACAAGTTGTTGTAGCGACAAAAAATATGGGAAAAGTACGTGAGTTTGCTGAGTTATTTGAGCGATTTGATTTAGAAGTGAAATCATTACACGATTTTCCTCATATTGAAGAAGTCGAAGAAACTGGTGAAACATTTGAAGAAAATGCGATCTTAAAAGCGGATAGTTTGAGTAGACAGTTGAATTCTATCGTAATTGCGGATGATTCGGGTCTTATTGTAGATGCTTTAAATGGAAAACCAGGAGTGTATTCAGCGCGTTTTGCTGGTGAACCGAAAAATGACCAAGCAAATATCGATAAAGTGTTACAAGAATTAAATGGCGTTGACTTTGAAAAGCGTAAAGCTCGTTTCTATTGTGCATTAGCAGTTGCTTTCCCTGAAGGTGATAAAAAGCCTGTCATTGTAAATGGGACATGTGAAGGATTTATCTTAGAACAACGCCGCGGAGAAAATGGCTTTGGATACGATCCGATTTTTTATGTGGAAGAATACAAAAAAGCAATGGCGGAATTAAGTTCAGATGAAAAAAATGCTATTAGCCATCGTGGCCGTGCTCTTCGTAAGTTAGAAGAAAAAATCCCGGAATGGTTTTTAGGAGAATAAGGGAGAGAGAATGATGAAAGCTTTAATCGTAAGCGATAGTCATAGCTCTGTGAAGGAATTACAGCAGTTGAAAGAGAAATATGAAGGGAAAGTAGATATCATGATTCATTGCGGTGATTCAGAGCTAACGCCTGCTCATGAAGAACTGCAAGGTTTCCATGTTGTAAAAGGAAACTGTGATTATGCTAACTTTCAAGATGAAATTGTAACTGATGTAGATGGAATTCGCTTCTTAGTAGTGCATGGACATCGCCATAATGTGAAAATGACATTACAAACGCTAGCGTACCATGCTGAAGAAGTGGGAGCGCAAGTTGCATGCTTCGGACATTCTCACGTATTAGGTGCGGAATTAATCGAGGGCGTTTTATTTATTAATCCAGGCAGTATTTTATTACCACGTCAACGTGTAGAAAAGACATTTGCTTTATTAGAAATGGATGAAAATCAAATGGAAGTTCGTTTTGAAACGTTAGACGGACAACTAGTTGAACAAGCAGTTTTTAAAAGAGGATAAGAAAATTTATCCTCTTTTAAAAAAGGTGTTGACTTTATGTGTGGTTATACATATAATAAATATTGTCGATAGGGCAACGGCGCTAACGAAGAAAAGAAAATAACATATGCGGGTGTAGTTTAGTGGTAAAACAAGAGCCTTCCAAGCTCTGGTCGAGAGTTCGATTCTCTTCACCCGCTCCATGTCCCAGTAGCTCAGCCGGATAGAGCATACGCCTTCTAAGCGTACGGTCGGGAGTTCGAATCTCTCCTGGGACGCTAAAAAAACCTTGTTATCTTTTGATAACAAGGTTTTTTTTTGTCTATAAATTGATGTATGTGCAAGAGGTTTAAAAATATTATAACGGGATATATGATAATGAGTATATGCAACAGATTAAAGTGCATTAAAAAGAGCGCTTAAAAACGCTCTTTGCTAGTCAGTTATATTATTTGTTTGTTCAGGCTCATCAAATGGTTTATGCACGTATTGAAAACCATATCCAGCTTCAACGAGAGCCTCATCAATCTTTTCTAAAAATTCTATGCCCCATTCAGTAAAAAGATATTTCCCGAATATCTTAATAACAAAACCATACCCTTTTACTTCAGGATACCTTTCGTAAACCTCGTCACTTTCTATAAAGCCCAAATACAAATTGATTTTTTCTTGCAGTAATTCAATATGTTTTTCCTCATCAGACCAGTCTAATTCATCAGCGATGACTAAATAGGCTATTTTTTCTTCTTTATTGTAGCCCATAAAATCAACTTTTTCTAATTCGTATAAAGACATAAGTACACCTCTTATCTATTGTTTTCTTCTAATTTCAACTTTAGTTGGAGGTATTTCCGTACCGCCTACAAAAGGTGGTTTCCCTTTGCCTACAACTGTTGCGCCATATTCCTCTTATTTAATTTAAAGAATCAATAGGCTTATGATGGAACTCAAATCCATATCCGTATTATCCTAATTTATTACTTAGAATGTTCTAAAACTTTTTACCATTCTAGTAAGATTGAGCATCGATTGTCGGAACTTATCCCCGGCAGTGTGTTACAATTAATAGAAGCGGAAAACGAGAATCTCCAATTGACTGGACCTGTGATTGGTTAGAGGGTTTAAGAAGGTCGTATAAAAAAGGGAGATGGCGCAAAGATGGCGAGATCAAATGAGAATGATTTAACGGAGAAATTGGCAGAAGGTCACCGGAAATATGGTGATGGCAATTTTACAGTACAGAATATCGGTGATGAAACTAACCCGAATTGGACTGTCGTAAAAAATGTGAGGAAGGGATCGGCAGGCATTCGCGAAGGAGAAGATATATTAAGACTGCGATCCAAATATATAAAATAGTACGGAAATGGGCGGAGCGGGAGTTCGAATCTCTCCTGGGACGCTAAGAAAACCTTGTTATCTTTTGATAACAAGGTTTTTTGTGTATTTTAAATTAGTTGTTAATAAACTTGTCAAAGACAAAACCATAATCTTTCACATTATATTGTTTCTTCGTATCAACAAGCCAGTTAAAGGCAATCTCGTTCGTTTCTTTAAATTGCTCTGCTAAGTTTACTTGTGCGTTTGAAATACGGCTAAAAGCATTAGATGCCATATCTAAACTTTTATGTGCATATTGTAATGTAATATCGTTGTCGTATGAAATTTCTTCGATTTTAAGTAAAGCCTTATATAAATCTTTTAATTCTTCAATATGTTTTTTATGAACATCAATTGAGTAATGTTCATCGCCCATTTGAAACTTAATTTCTACATCTAAATCAATCGTTCCTGCAGTTTCAAGTGCTACGTTTTTAATTTGATATTTGCTATAGCTATAGCGGCGCAGTGTACGTTTTTTGCTTGTTGCGCTTGTACCGTCTAAGTGAATTAACCCTTTGTTTGTGAAGCAATATTCATCTGATTTGGATTTAATTAGAAAGTAAATTTTCTCCCCATCTTCATGCATCACATAATCATCAGCATCGACCTTATCATAGTCTTTAGGTGTAATGACAGAACCTACATCGCTTAGTCCTAATACATCTGCCGCCATTTTTTTAAACATATATAATCCCCCTTGTAAATTAAATTCTTAATTGTACAAAAATATATTAACACGATTTTCACCAGTTGTTTTCTTGTAATACGAAAATATCTGAAAGTAAGTTAAGAAAAGTAACGAATAATTATTTTGATTCTAAATTATTTAGTAAATCTATTAGTTTAAGAGTCGATTCGTCCAAAAATAACTAAAAGAAAAAAGTTGATTTTACAAGTGATTATAGAGAAATTCCGTGAAAGCACCTCAAGCGATATGAGGTGTTTTTCAATCTCTTTTTGAAATCTTACAATTCTGTAAGGTAACTGTAAGGTAGTTCGATGGTAAGAAATTGCTAATCTTTTATAATGAAGATAACAACGATAAAACGAGGAGGAAAAAATGATGAAAGGATTAGTTGTAACGGGCTTAACGGTTGCTTTTGGATTTGTAGCGTATGAGAAATTAACGTATGTAGTTGATGTTGTGAAACATTTGATCGCTTAGAGAAAACAGCCATGAGAGGGAAAGGGAATGAGTGAATGAATGGAATGGTTATTTGGAATTATAGGTACTTGTAGTGTAGTGTTATTGTTCTTTGTCCCAAGTGGTATACTTAGTTCGACAACAAGTTTGTTCTTCTTAAGTTTGTTTGCTTGTACGATGCTTATTATTATGTTTTTAATGAAGCGAAGTAAACCAATCTTCTATTTTAGCATGATTGTTATGGCAATTATTGTTCTCCAAATTATTACCCTTGTAATATACCCCACAATTATAAAAGCTTTCCATTAATGATGAATCCTCTGCGCTTGTTGCTGGGGATTTTTATTTGTGCAATTTTAATTTTTAGTTGAAATTTATTCGTATTGGAATGTAAAAATTAAATATTTCCATATTTCAAACAAATAGTTTAGGGATGTTGTGTTCTCATTACGCATTTGATATATTTACTTTGAACATAATTAAAATCAAGAAAAAGAGGCGGACGTATGGATAAAAAAGAAAATACGGTCGTATTGTTTCCACAACTATCAGAGCGCTATATTGATGAAGGTTTTTTAGCGCTGAAAGAGCGGGAATTCGAAGATGCATTGCGTTGCTTTGAAATACTACGTCAGTATAATGCGGAAACGGAACAAACGGAATTAGCTTCAGTTATTTGTTTACTTGAATTAAAACGTATGGAAGAAGCGAAAGACAAATGTGAACAGTTGCTTAAAACAGGAGTTGTCTTATTTGGTGATATTCTTGAAACGTACGTAACTATTTTAGTTCAAACAAATGATTATGAAGGTGTTATTGAAACTGTTGAAAAGGTTTTACAAACGAAAGATATAATGCCTGATCAAAAGGAAAAATTAGCGCAGCTTGCTTTATTTGCAGAAGGTATGCTAAATGAGGGAGACGCATCGCTAGTGGATTCAAATTTTGAATTGGATGAGTTTACTAATGAAATTTTTGGAGAAAACTTTGGACAGAAGCTAAGAGCGATTCAGCGACTTTCGTTAAAAGACTTAGATCTTGCATTACCTGTTTTAAAGAAATTTTTAATAGACGAAGAGCAGCACCCCTATTTGAAAACTTCTATTTTGTATAAAATGATAGAAAGTCAGGTAGAAGAAGAAATAGAGGTAGAAAAGTTTGGAAATACGATTAAGGTGATTCCAGCATTTACAGGTCATAATGAGGAGCAATCCAATAACATTATACATAAATTATCAAGCCGATTAGAGCAAAATTATCCCGATATATTTGAAGCAATGGTTACATATTGGAAAGAGTTGCAAATTAGCGTTTTCCCATTCGCTCTATTAATGGATAAAGAAGAGATTTGGTCAGCTGTTTTAGAGAGAATTGGAAGAAAGCGTTTCGGATTGGCTATAGATGAAGAAGAGCTTATGGCAGCATATAATATCGAATTGGAAGAGTTTCATATTGCCTATCAATGGTTATTACGTGTTGAAAGAGAAGGATATTTGCCCGTATAATTATGAAAAAGAATCGTTCAGTTCTTGAAACGAGCATATTCTATGTTATAATGTAAGGGTTGCAAAAGGCGGAAATCTGCCTGTTTGTAAGAGAAGAGAAGTGTAATTCTCTTACTTAATATGTTTCATATTATTCTCGAACAAAATATACCGTAGTTGTCTTCTGGGCAATTAGTAGATTGGAACATTATATCTGAAAGCTTTTGCTAGAGGATTATTTGTGTATTTGTTATTTCAAAAAAGAGATAATGAAGATCTTAATCTATAGAGGTATGTGCATACATTATTATAGTTGGAGGGAAAGAATAAATGTCTACAAAATGGGAAAAATTAGAAGGTAACGTTGGCGTTTTAACAATCGAAGTTGATGCTAAAGAAGTAAACAACTCTATCGACGCTGCGTTCAAAAAAGTAGTAAAAACAATTAACGTACCAGGTTTCCGTAAAGGAAAAATGCCTCGTCCATTATTCGAACAACGCTTTGGTATTGAATCTTTATACCAAGATGCTTTAGATATTATTTTACCAAAAGCATACGGTGAAGCGATTGAAGAAGCTGGTATCTTCCCAGTTGATCATCCTGAAATCGACATCGAGAAGTTCGAAAAAAATGCTAACCTTATCTTCACTGCAAAAGTTACAGTGAAACCTGAAGTTAAATTAGGTGAGTACAAAGGTTTAGCAGTAGAAAAAGTTGAAACAACTGTAACTGACGAAGATGTAGAGAACGAATTAAAATCTTTACAAGAGCGTCAAGCTGAACTAGTTGTTAAAGAAGAAGGAACTGTTGAAAACGGTGATACAGCTGTAATCGACTTCGAAGGTTTCGTTGATGGCGAAGCATTTGAAGGCGGAAAAGGCGAAAACTACTCTCTAGCAATCGGTTCTGGTACATTCATCCCAGGTTTCGAAGAGCAAGTAATCGGTCTTAAATCTGGTGAGTCTAAAGACGTTGAAGTATCATTCCCAGAAGAGTACCATGCTGCTGAATTAGCTGGCAAACCAGCAACATTCAAAGTAACAATTCACGAAATCAAAACAAAAGAACTTCCTGAGTTAAACGACGAGTTCGCTAAAGAAGCAGACGAAGCGGTTGCAACTCTTGATGAATTAAAAGCAAAACTTCGCACAAACTTAGAAGAAGGCAAAAAGCACGAAGCTGAGCACAAAGTACGTGACGAAGTAGTAGAATTAGCTGCTGCTAACGCTGAAATCGAAATTCCAGAAGCTATGATCAACACTGAGTTAGATCGTATGGTTCGTGAATTCGAGCAACGTTTAAGCCAACAAGGTATGAACCTTGAGCTTTACTACCAATTCACAGGTACTGACGCTGACAAATTAAAAGAGCAAATGAAAGAAGATGCACAAAAACGTGTAAGAATCAATCTTGTTCTTGAAGCTATCATTGAAGCTGAAAACATCGAAGTTACTGAAGAAGAAGTAACTGCAGAAGTTGAAAAAATGGCTGAAATGTACGGTATGCCAGTAGACGCTATCAAGCAAGCTCTTGGAAGCGTAGACGCTTTAGCTGAAGATCTTAAAGTGCGTAAAGCTGTAGACTTCTTAGTAGAAAACGCTGCATAATAAAATAACAAGGCACGATTCTAATCGTGCCTTGTTTTATAAATATAGAAATATATTTATAAAACTTTTCGATGGAGAAGGAAAAGTTCCTTTACAAGTCGAATATACATATTTCAAAAGTTTTAAAATTTTTTTATTTGTACATAACTAGTCATATTATTTGTATTTCTCGCCACGTAGTGACATAATATGTATTTACATACGATACATTTATCGTGTACATACGAAGGCAAGAGGTTAGCACTTTGTAAGGGGTGTGAAAATATGTTTAAATTTAATGATGAAAAAGGGCAATTAAAATGTTCTTTCTGTGGTAAAACACAAACGCAAGTTCGAAAGTTAGTGGCAGGTCCAGGTGTTTACATTTGTGACGAGTGTATCGAACTTTGTACTGAAATTGTACAAGAGGAGCTTGCGAAGGACGAAGAAGTAGAATTCAAAGATGTACCGAAACCGGTAGAAATTCGTGAAATCTTAGATGAGTATGTCATCGGGCAAGATAGCGCGAAAAAAGCACTAGCGGTAGCGGTATATAACCATTACAAACGCATTAATTCTAACAGCAAAATTGATGATGTAGAATTAGCGAAGAGTAATATCGCACTTATCGGGCCAACAGGTAGTGGTAAAACATTACTTGCACAAACGTTAGCGCGTATTCTAAATGTTCCATTTGCAATCGCGGACGCAACATCTTTAACAGAAGCTGGATATGTTGGGGAAGATGTAGAAAATATCTTACTAAAATTAATTCAAGCAGCTGATTATGATGTAGAGAAAGCGGAAAAAGGAATCATTTATATTGATGAGATTGATAAAGTGGCACGTAAGTCCGAAAATCCATCAATTACACGTGATGTATCTGGTGAAGGTGTGCAGCAGGCACTTCTGAAAATTTTAGAAGGTACTGTAGCAAGCGTTCCACCTCAAGGTGGTCGTAAGCATCCGCACCAAGAGTTTATTCAAATTGATACAACGAACATCTTATTCATTTGTGGTGGAGCGTTTGATGGCATTGAGCCGATTATTAAACGTCGCCTTGGTGAGAAAGTAATTGGATTTGGTTCTGAGAAGAAAAATGCTGATGTAAATGAGAAGCATGTTTTATCTCACGTATTACCAGAGGATCTTTTAAGATTTGGTTTAATTCCAGAGTTTATCGGTCGTCTTCCAGTTATTGCGAACCTAGAGCCACTTGATGAAGATGCTCTTGTTGATATTTTAACGAAACCGAAAAATGCACTTGTTAAGCAATTCCAAAAACTATTGGAGCTTGACGATGTTGAGTTAGAGTTTGAAGAAGGTGCACTAATCGAAATTGCGAAAAAAGCAATTGAACGTAAAACGGGTGCTCGTGGACTTCGTTCTATTATTGAAGGCTTAATGCTTGATGTAATGTTCGAACTTCCATCTCGTAAAGATATCGAGAAGTGTATTCTTACAAAAGAAACAGTAGCTGATAATGAACCGCCAAAATTGGTGTTACAAGACGGTACTGTACTTGATACAAAAACATCTGCATAATGCGAAAGGGAAACAGCAATTTTTATAATTGCTGTTTTTCTTTATGTTTAGCTACGTTCCTCCGCGGAAATACTAAGAGATAAAATATTGCGGGAGGAAATAAATAATGAGCTGGACAAATATATTTTTAGTTGTTCAACTTGTTTTTGGTGTAATTGTCGGATTATATTTCTGGCATTTACTTCGAAATCAACGAACACAAAAAGTTTCAATTGATCGAGAATCGAAAAAAGAATTAGAACAGCTTCGTAAAATGCGTGAGATTTCTTTAACAGAGCCGCTAGCAGAAAAGGTGCGTCCTACAACCTTTTTAGATATTGTAGGGCAAGAGGACGGGATTAAGTCCTTAAAAGCGGCTCTTTGTGGTCCGAATCCGCAACATGTAATCATATATGGTCCGCCAGGTGTTGGGAAAACAGCGGCAGCACGTCTTGTATTAGAAGAAGCGAAACGAAATCCTAAATCTCCATTTCGTACGAATGCAACATTTATTGAACTTGATGCGACGACAGCTCGGTTTGATGAACGTGGTATCGCAGACCCTTTAATTGGTTCGGTGCATGATCCGATTTATCAAGGTGCTGGGGCGATGGGGCAAGCAGGTATTCCGCAACCGAAAAAAGGTGCTGTAACAGATGCGCATGGTGGTATTTTGTTTATTGATGAGATTGGCGAACTCCATCCGATTCAAATGAACAAAATGTTAAAGGTGTTAGAAGATCGAAAAGTATTTTTAGAAAGTGCGTACTATAGTGAAGAAAATACGATGATCCCAACATATATACATGATATTTTCCAAAAAGGCTTACCGGCAGATTTTCGCTTAGTTGGAGCAACGACACGTTCGCCAGAGGAAATTCCTCCTGCTATTCGATCACGTTGCTTAGAAGTATTTTTCCGTGAATTAGATACGGAAGAGATTCAAAAAGTAGCGAAAAACGCTGCGGAAAAAGTGGAAATGCAAATAGGTGAAAATGGTATTGAAATGATTGGGATGTATGCAAGAAATGGACGAGAGGCGATTAATCTCGTACAAATTTCTGCTGGTATGGCGATAAATGAAGAACGTTCTTTCATTAAAGATGAAGATATAGAGTGGGTTGTTCACTCAAGTCAGCTTACACCGAAATACGAAAAGCACATTTATCCGATTCCAAGGATTGGTCTTGTAAATGGTCTTGCTGTATACGGACCAAATACAGGTGCGTTATTAGAAATTGAAGTAACAGCAATTCCGGCAAAAGATAAAGGATCGGTAAATGTTACCGGAATTGTAGAAGAAGAAAGTATTGGTAGTCAAACGAAATCGATTCGCCGTAAAAGTATGGCAAAAGGCTCTGTTGATAATGTATTAACAGTACTTCGTTCTTTAGATGTGTTGCCAGAAGGATACGATATACATATTAATTTTCCAGGTGGTATCCCAATTGATGGACCTTCTGCAGGAATCGCTATGGCAACAGGTGTATATTCTGCGGTGCATCGCACATATGTAAATAATGAAGTAGCGATGACAGGTGAAATAAGTATACACGGAGAAGTAAAGCCTATTGGTGGCGTGTACGCAAAAATAAAAGCTGCGAAAAAAGCGGGAGCTAAGAAAGTCATTATTCCTGCTGAAAATATGCAACCATTTTTGTATACGATAAAGGGAATCGAAATTATTCCTGTCCGTAAATTAAAAGAAGTATTTGAGTTAACGTTTATGCAAGAAAATATGCATAGAGAGCTAGATGTACATACTAACGTAGACGAAACAGATGCACAATCTATGTAAAAATAAACAATAATAAAATTTGCCAGACTTCGTTTAAGTTTGTATGCTTAATCGGAGTCTTTTTTCTTTTCGTGAGGTAGAAAAACAAGCTATTTACAATTGCGAGGAATCTCAGCAATTGCATCTAGGTGTATTGTAATATAAAATAGTTGAACAGGAGTTTAATTTATTATGGAGGTGCTATGTCTAGTATGAATACGAACGAAAGAATCGTGCCCCTCCTACCATTAAGAGGCGTTCTCGTATATCCAACGATGGTTTTGCATCTTGATGTAGGACGTGATAAATCGATACAAGCACTAGAGCAGGCGGCAATGGATGAAAATATCATCTTTTTAGCAATGCAAAAAGAAATGAATATCGATGATCCGAAAGAAGATGACATATATAGTGTAGGTACAGTGGCGAAAGTAAAGCAAATGCTAAAATTGCCGAACGGTACGCTTCGTGTCCTTGTGGAAGGTTTACATAGAGCAGAAGTAATAGAGTTTATCGAAGAAGAGAATGTAGTACAAGTGTCTATTAAAACGGTAACTGAAGAAGTAGAAGATGATTTAGAAGAGAAAGCTCTTATGCGTACGTTACTGGAGCATTTCGAACAATATATTAAAGTTTCGAAAAAAGTTTCAAATGAAACATTTGCAACGGTAGCTGATGTAGAGGAACCAGGGAGATTAGCTGATTTAATTGCTTCTCACTTGCCGATTAAAACGAAGCAGAAACAAGAGATTCTAGAGATTGTATCTGTAAAAGAACGATTACATACACTTATTTCAATTATTCAAGATGAACAAGAGTTACTTAGCCTAGAAAAGAAAATTGGGCAACAAGTGAAACGTTCAATGGAGCGCACGCAAAAAGAATATTTCTTACGTGAGCAAATGAAGGCGATTCAAACTGAACTTGGCGACAAAGAAGGTAAGGGTGGAGAAGTAGAAGAACTTCGTGAAAAAATTGAACAGTCAGGAATGCCTGAAGAAACAATGAAGGCTGCGCTGAAAGAATTAGATCGTTATGAAAAGTTACCAGCAAGTTCTGCGGAGAGTGGTGTTATTCGCAATTATATTGATTGGTTATTAGCGCTTCCGTGGACAGAGGCAACAGAAGATATAATTGATCTTGCTCATTCGGAAGAGATTTTAAATAACGATCATTACGGTCTTGAAAAAGTGAAAGAGCGTGTACTTGAATATTTAGCTGTACAGAAGTTAACGAATTCATTAAAAGGACCTATCCTTTGTTTAGTAGGCCCTCCTGGGGTCGGAAAAACTTCGTTAGCGCGTTCAATTGCAACATCATTGAATCGTAACTTTGTCCGTGTATCTCTTGGTGGTGTGCGTGATGAATCTGAAATTCGTGGTCACCGCCGTACATATGTTGGAGCAATGCCAGGACGCATTATTCAAGGTATGAAAAAGGCGAAAACAGTTAATCCAGTCTTCTTATTAGATGAGATTGATAAAATGTCTAACGATTTCCGTGGAGATCCATCAGCAGCATTACTTGAAGTATTAGATCCAGAACAAAACCATAACTTCAGTGATCATTACATTGAAGAACCATATGATCTATCGAAAGTTATGTTTGTAGCAACTGCTAATACACTTTCAAGTATTCCAGGTCCGTTACTTGACCGTATGGAAATCATTTCGATTGCTGGCTATACAGAACTTGAAAAAGTACACATTGCTCGTGAGCATTTATTGCCGAAACAATTAAAAGAGCATGGCTTACGAAAAGGTAATTTACAAGTACGTGATGAAGCGCTTCTTGAAATTATTCGTTATTATACACGTGAGGCTGGTGTTCGTACGCTAGAACGCCAAATTGCAAAAGTTTGCCGTAAAGTAGCGAAAATTATCGTTACAGCAGAACGTAAACGTATCGTTGTGACAGAGAAAAAGATTGTTGATTTACTTGGTAAACACATATTCCGTTATGGGCAAGCTGAAAAAACAGACCAAGTTGGTATGGCAACAGGTCTAGCTTACACAGCAGCAGGCGGCGATACACTTGCAATTGAAGTTTCTGTAGCGCCAGGAAAAGGGAAACTAATTTTAACAGGGAAACTTGGGGATGTTATGAAAGAATCAGCACAAGCTGCGTTTAGTTATATACGTTCTCGTGCAGAAGAGCTTCAGATTGATCCGAATTTCCATGAGAAAAATGATATTCATATTCATGTTCCAGAAGGAGCAGTTCCGAAAGATGGACCGTCAGCAGGTATTACGATGGCAACGGCACTTATTTCTGCACTAACAGGTATTCCTGTAAGTAAAGAAGTAGGTATGACAGGTGAAATTACACTTCGTGGTCGTGTATTACCAATTGGTGGCTTAAAAGAAAAAACATTAAGTGCTCACCGCGCAGGCTTAACAAAAATTATTTTGCCAGCAGAAAACGAGAAAGATTTAGATGATATTCCAGAGAGCGTAAAAGAAAACCTTACGTTTGTGCTTGCATCTCATTTAGATGAAGTATTGGAGCACGCATTAGTAGGAGTGAAACAATGAAAGTAACAAAAGCAGATATTGTAATTAGTGCTGTTAAACCAGAACAATATCCAGACAGTGATTTACCAGAAATTGCATTAGCAGGTCGTTCAAATGTCGGGAAGTCTTCCTTTATTAATAAAATTTTAAATCGTAAAAAGTTAGTGCGTATTTCTTCTAAACCAGGAAAAACGCAAACGCTGAACTTTTTCTTGATCAATGAGATGATGCATTTTGTTGACGTTCCAGGTTATGGATATGCGAAAGTGTCTAAATCGGAGCGCGCGGCATGGGGGAAAATGATTGAAACGTACTTTACAACGCGTAAGCAATTAGACGCAGCTGTATTAGTAGTTGATTTACGTCACCAACCGACAAGTGATGACGTGATGATGTATGATTTCTTAAAGCATTATGAAATCCCAACAATTATTATTGCGACGAAAGCTGATAAAATCCCGAAAGGGAAATGGCAAAAGCATTTAAAAGTTGTAAAAGAAACGCTTGCTGTTGAAATTGGCGATGAAATCGTTCTATTCTCTTCTGAAACAGGACTTGGAAAAGAAGAAGCGTGGAAGGCAATTCATAAAATGACAAAAACAAAAAACGCGTGACGAATGTCGCGCGTTTTTTTCTTTATATAAGCTGTTAACGTACGTTTAATGTAACTTCAATATTACCTCGTGTTGCTTTAGAGTAAGGACATACACCGTGAGCCGCTTCTACAAGTTCTTGTGCTTCGCTATGTGAAACGCCAGCGACATGTACATCAAGCACGGCAGATAGGCCAAAACCACCATCTGTATCTTTTCCGATAGAAACGTGAGCGGTTACTTCTGTACTTTCTACTTTCATACGTTTTGTACGAATGACAAGTTGTAATGCACTATCGAAACAAGCTGCATAACCAGCTGCAAATAGTTGTTCTGGATTTGTTGCTTCTCCACCTGCACCACCTAGTGCTTTCGGCATTTTCACATCAAGATTTAATATGCCATCATCTGAAATTACTTTCCCATTTCTTCCACCTGTTGCTGTTACTGAAGCAGTATATAATTTATCCACATTTATTCCCCTTTTCCATCATTAATTGTTTTCATTGTTTCAATTAGTTTATTTAGTTGAATTAATAAAGAGCGATATTCTTGCTCTGTAATTCCTAAGTTTGTAGCCATCGTTGTCGGTAATGAACAAGCCTTTTCCTTTAAATCTTTGCCTTGTTCTGTTAATTCAATACAAACTTTTCGCTCGTCTTCTTTGGAACGAACACGTTTTACAAGTGTTAATGATTCCATTCGTTTTAACATAGGTGTTAACGTACCGGAATCTAAAAATAGACGTTCTCCAATTTCTTTTACTGTTAGTCCATCTTGCTCCCATAGTACGAGTAAAGTAATGTACTGGGGATACGTAATACCCATCTCTTCTAAATAAGGTCGATAAAAACGAGTAACCTCTCTAGAGCAGGCATAAATAGAAAAACAAAGTTGGTTATCTAGATGCAAAGAGTCCTCTGTCATACATAACTCCCTTCTTATTAAGTTGTGCACAATTTAATTTTGTAAAATCAATATAACGAAAAATAAATAAAATGTCAAATACATTGTATTGAGAAAGTGTCTGCTACATTTTGGAACAATCATACATATTTTCCTTCATGATGAAAGAAGATAGGAAAGATGATGTTATAATTTATATGGAATAGTTTCCATCACTTGATTATGAGGACTTTTTTTGGTAACGTACAAATAGAGTTATTAATTTATAATCATTATAAAGTAGAAGTTTTTTTATTAGTTTGCTGAATCTCCTTTATTACATACGGAGAATAATTAAAAAATAATCGGTTGTTCACACGATTGTCAGATTCATAAGAGGAAAGTTGTATTATGATAGTAGATAAAGTGATAAAACGGGTGAAGGGGGACATGCTGCGTGCATATTCTTGTTGTTAGTGTAAATTATCGAACAGCCCCTGTAGAATTTCGTGAGAAACTCACATTTCAGGCAGCAGAGCTAGAGCGAGCGATGACTACATTACAAAATCAAAAGAGCGTGTTAGAGAATGTCATTGTATCAACTTGTAATCGCACTGAGATTTATGCTGTTGTAGATCAATTACACACGGGACGGTATTATATTAAGAAATTTTTAGCTGATTGGTTTCAGCTTGAAATAGAAGAAGTCGCACCATATTTAACTATTTTTGAACAAGATGGTGCAATAGACCATTTATTCCGCGTAACGTGCGGTTTAGATTCTATGGTAGTGGGAGAAACACAGATTTTAGGCCAAATAAAAGATAGCTTTTTAGAAGCACAACAAGTTAAAGCAACAGGCACAATTTTTAATGAATTGTTTAAGCAAGTCATTACATTAGCAAAACGTGCCCACTCAGAAACAACAATTGGTGAAAGTGCGATGTCTGTTAGTTATGCTGCTGTTGAGCTTGGAAAGAAAATATTTGGCGAGTTAACAGATTGTCATGTGCTTATTCTTGGTGCTGGTAAAATGGGCGAACTTGCATTGCAAAACTTATATGGAAGTGGTGCTCGTAAAGTAACAGTTATGAATAGGACGCTTTCGAAAGCAGAAGTAATGGCTGAGAAATATATGGGACATGCAAAATCGTTAAGCGAATTACAATGTGCATTATTAGAAGCAGATATTTTAATTAGTTCAACTGGTGCATCAGAGTATGTCATTACGAAAGAGATGATGACAAAGGTAGAGAAAATGCGCTCTGGTCGTCCTTTATTTATGGTTGATATTGCAGTACCACGTGATATTGATCCAGCGATTGATGAGTTAGAAGGTTCTTTCTTGTATGACATTGATGATCTGCAAGGAGTAGTGGAGGCAAACCGTGCTGAGCGTTTGAAAGAAGCAGAGAAAATTCAATTTATGATTGAAGAGGAAATTGTTCTATTTAAAACGTGGTTAAGTACACTTGGTGTTGTTCCGTTAATAGCAGCTCTTCGTGATAAGGCACTTGCAATCCAAAGTGAAACGATGGTAAGCCTAGAGCGAAAAATACCAAACCTTAGTGATCGTGAGAAAAAAGTTATTAGTAAGCATACGAAAAGTATTATTAATCAATTATTAAAAGACCCAATTTTAGTAGCAAAAGAAATAGCTGCTGAAGAGGGAGCGAGCGAAAAACTAGCGTTATTTGCAAAGATTTTTGATTTAGAAACGGAAGAAGTAGAGAGTCGTGCGGAAGAAGTAGAACATAAAAGAGTGTGGACACCATCCGTTCCATCTTTATAATTTGGAAGGATGATCGGATGAGTTTTTTAAATAACAGTATTATTTATCATATTGCAATTATTTTATATGCTTGTAGCATTAGTTTATATTTTATAGATTATTTCCAAAGTAACCGAAAGGCGAACCGATTTGCTTTTTGGTTACTTTCGATTGTATGGGTATTGCAGTCTATTTTTATGTTGCTTAGGGCGACAGATTCAGAAACGAATCCCATTTTAACTTTATTATCAGGGATTTATTTTTATGTTTGGTTATTGATTACGATGTCGTTAGTCATAAATCGATTTATGCGCGTTGACTTTTTAGTCTTCTTTACAAATGTTGTTGCATTTGGCGTAAGCGCTTTTTCTATTTTTACACCGCTCGGAAAGATGTCGCCAGTACTTGCAGAGCAATTAGTTTCAGAACTTGTATACGTGCATGTTGGAATGGCGATTATTTCTTATGCAACGTTTACGGTATCGTTTATTTTTTCTATTATGTATTTACTGCAATATCGCCTATTAAAAAAGAAAAAGTGGAATGCGAGATTAAGAAGGTTAGGGAATTTACCGAAGCTTGAATCTACGTCTTACGGATTAAATTTATTTTCTGTTCCATTTTTCTTACTAGCAATTTTATTGGGGTGTATATGGGGATATACAAAATTGGACAATTTCCATTGGTATGATACGAAAGTAATCGGATCTTTTGTCGTTCTATTTGTGTATTGCACAGGTTTATATTTACGAGCGGCAGATGTGTTGCAAGGTAAGAAAATTGTACAGTGGAATATCGGATCGTTTCTCGTAATGCTAGTAAACATTTTTCTATTAAGCAGTTTATCCAATTTCCACTTTTGGTATTTATAATGAGGAGAGAGAATTATGCGCAAAATTATTGTAGGGTCACGAAAGAGTAAACTAGCATTAACGCAAACAAACTGGTTTATTGATCAGTTAAAAGCGCTAGGTCTACCATATGAATTTGAAGTGAAAGAAATTGTCACAAAAGGTGATGTTATTTTAGATGTTACTCTTTCAAAAGTAGGCGGAAAAGGCTTGTTCGTTAAAGAAATTGAGCATGCGTTACTTACGAAAGAAATCGATATGGCTGTACATAGTATGAAAGATATGCCGGCCGTACTTCCAGAAGGTTTAATGATTGGCTGTACACCAAAGCGTGTTGACCCTCGGGATGCCTTTATCTCAAAAAATGGAGCATCGTTTAAAGAGTTAGCGGAAGGTGCTATTTTAGGTACGAGTAGTTTAAGACGTAGTGCACAGCTACTCGCTGCGAGACCAGATTTACAAGTGAAGTGGATTCGTGGAAATATCGATACACGTTTACGTAAATTAAAAGAAGAAGATTACGATGCGATTATTTTAGCGACAGCTGGATTACAAAGAATGGGCTGGGATGATGAAGTTATTACAGAACATTTAGATGAGACGTTATGTGTACCTGCTGTAGGACAAGGTGCATTAGCGATTGAATGTCGTGAGGATGATAAGGATTTATTGCAATTGTTATCGCATATTAATGATGCGATAACAGAAAGAACAGTGGCAGCGGAGCGAGTATTTCTTCATAAACTTGAAGGTGGATGCCAAGTTCCAATCGCTGGATATGCAACCCTTACAGAAAACGATGCAATCGAATTAACAGCTCTTGTCGGCTCTATGGATGGCTCTGTTTTATTAAAAGAGACAGTAGTGGGTACTAATCCTGAAGAAGTAGGATTAGAGGCCGCGGACCGTTTAATTAAACAAGGCGCCAAAGAACTCATTCTTGCTGCAAATAAGGAGCAACAATAAATATGAACGCTCTCGCTGGAAAAACGGTATTGATTACACGTGCCCAGCATCAAGCGAAACAAATGAGTGTAGCAGTGAAAGAAAAGAGCGGAATTCCATTGGAAATTCCGCTTTTGCGTATGGAAGGTATGTCTCATAGGCAAATTCAACATATTGAAGAGCAGCTACATTCATACGACTGGGTTATTTTTACGAGCAGAAATGGTGTAGCTTTTTTTCTAGATAGTTTAAAAAAGAAACTACCACTAACCATTAAAATCGCTGCGGTAGGTGTGAAAACAAAATTAGAGTTAGAAAAAAGGGGCTATCAAGTTCATTTTGTCCCGAATTCATTTGTTGCAGAAGCATTTGCCGAAGAGTTTCTAAAAGAATTAAATGGAAACGAACGTATTTTATTTCCAAAAGGCAATTTAGCAAGAGATGTAATACCAGTTAAACTGCGTGAAATTGGTGTTTCTCTAGATGAGTTGATCGTATACGGTACGAAAGTGAATGTAGAAAAAAAGCAAGAGCTTATAGCAGCGTTGAAGTTAGGAGAAGTAGACATTATTACATTTACGAGTCCTTCAACTGTTACTAGTTTTGTTCGTTTACTTGAGGGTGCAAACTGGAGAGAATGGACAAAAAAATGTACAATTGCTTGTATAGGACCTATTACGGAAAAAGAGGCAAGTCGTTATTTTCCGTCTGTTATTGTGCCGAAAGAGTACACTGTAGAAGCATTACTACAATGTGTTTGTGAATCTATAAAAAAGAATGGGGATAGAAATATATGAACTCTTTACAATTTAATCGTCATCGTCGTTTAAGACAAAGCGGGGGCATGCGTGCGCTTGTGCGTGAAACGTTTTTACATACGGAAGATTTTATTTACCCTATTTTTGTATTAGAAGGTGAAAATGTTCGTAATGAAGTTCCTTCTATGCCAGGCGTATATCAAATTTCTTTAGATTTATTGCAAGCTGAAATGCAAGAAGTTGTTGATTTAGGTATTCGTTCTGTTATTGTATTTGGTTTACCTGCTGAAAAGGATGAAGTTGGATCATCAGCATATTGTGATCATGGAATTGTACAACGTGCTATTCAGCAAATTAAAGGTGATTTCCCTGAGCTAGTAGTAGTCGCAGACACATGTTTATGTCAATTTACAAGCCATGGTCATTGCGGTGTAATTGAAGATGGTATTATTTTAAATGACGAGTCTCTTGCAGTTCTTGCGAAAACAGCTGTAAGTCAAGCGAAAGCAGGAGCGGACATTATTGCGCCATCAAACATGATGGACGGCTTCGTAACAGCAATTCGCCATGCATTAGACGAAAATGGTTTTGGACACGTGCCAGTTATGTCGTACGCTGTGAAATATTCATCAGCATTTTATGGACCATTCCGTGATGCTGCGCACGGTGCACCGCAATTTGGTGACCGTAAAACATATCAAATGGATCCAGCAAACCGTATGGAAGCATTCCGTGAAGCAGAATCAGATGTAATGGAAGGTGCAGATTTCTTAATCGTAAAACCAGCTCTTTCTTACTTAGATATCGTTCGTGATGTGAAAAATAACTTTAATTTACCAGTTGTCGCTTATAATGTAAGTGGTGAATATTCGATGATTAAAGCGGCAGCGCAAAATGGCTGGATTAATGAAAAAGAAGTTGTTCTTGAAAAATTAATTAGTATGAAACGTGCAGGAGCAGACTTAATTATTACGTATCATGCAAAAGATGCAGCAAAATGGTTACAAGAAGGAGGCGCTAAATAATGAAAAAGTTTGATAAATCGATTGCGGCGTTTGAAGAGGCACAAGACTTAATGCCTGGTGGCGTAAATAGCCCGGTTCGTGCTTTTAAATCTGTTGGGATGAATCCGTTGTTTATGGAGCGTGGAAAAGGCTCTAAAGTATATGATATTGATGGGAATGAATACATCGACTACGTATTATCATGGGGGCCTTTAATTCATGGTCATGCAAATGATCGTGTTGTAGAAGCGTTAAAATCTGTTGCTGAAAGAGGTACAAGCTTCGGTGCACCAACAGAAATTGAAAATAAATTAGCAAAACTTGTTATTGAGCGCGTGCCATCAATTGAGATTGTGCGTATGGTTAACTCTGGAACGGAAGCAACAATGAGTGCACTACGTTTAGCTCGTGGTTATACAGGTCGTAATAAAATCTTGAAATTTATTGGTTGTTACCACGGTCATGGTGATTCGCTATTAATTAAAGCTGGTTCTGGTGTGGCGACTTTAGGTTTACCAGATAGTCCTGGTGTACCAGAAGGTGTAGCGAAAAATACGATTACAGTAGCTTATAACGATTTAGAAAGCGTAAAATACGCGTTTGAACAATTCGTTGATGATATTGCTTGTGTAATTGTAGAACCAGTAGCAGGAAATATGGGGGTTGTTCCTCCGCAGCCTGGATTTTTAGAAGGTCTTCGTGAAGTAACAGAACAAAACGGTGCATTGCTTATTTTTGATGAAGTAATGACAGGGTTCCGAGTAGCTTATAATTGTGGCCAAGGTTATTATGGCGTAACACCTGATTTAACATGCTTAGGTAAAGTAATCGGTGGTGGTTTACCAGTAGGAGCATACGGTGGTAAAGCAGAAATTATGCGCCAAGTTGCACCAAGCGGACCGATTTACCAAGCTGGTACTTTATCAGGTAATCCACTTGCAATGGCAGCAGGTTATGAAACGTTAGTACAGTTAACGCCAGAATCATATGTAGAATTTGAGCGTAAAGCTGAAATGTTAGAAGCAGGATTACGTAAAGCAGCTGAAAAACATGGCATTCCACATCATATTAACCGTGCAGGTTCTATGATTGGTATTTTCTTTACAGATGAGCCCGTTATTAATTACGATGCAGCAAAATCTTCAAACTTAGAATTCTTTGCGGCTTACTATCGTGAAATGGTAGAACAAGGTGTATTCTTACCGCCATCTCAATTCGAAGGTTTATTCTTATCGACAGCACATAGTGACGCAGATATTGAGGCGACGATTGCAGCAGCTGAAATTGCAATGTCAAAATTAAAATAATGTATTAGAGAAAAATCGCTCTCCATAAGGGGGGCGATTTTTTTTTATTCATAAAGTAAGCTTTCCCTACATAAATCTGTAATGACATATAGTTTGGGAGGGGGAAAAGAAGTGGCTGCAGATCATTCGTTACGATTTTCATTAAAAGAATCTGTTTGGTTCCAAAAGGGACAGGAAGTCGATGAACTTTTGTCAATTTCGTTAGATCCAGACGTTGAGATAGAAGAGCTTGATCATGAAGTAATCGTGAGAGGGCAATTAGATTTAACGGGAGAGTATGTTGCACGAAAAGATGATTCGGCGTATTCATTAAGAGAACTATCGCCAGCAAAGTCAATTGATTATGTAGAAACAAGGGAGGATGGGGTTAATGAACTTGTTCATTCCTTTCCGCTTGAAATATCAATTCCGAGAAATCGAGTGAAAGTAATTGAAGAGCTATATGTATCAATTGAGGAATTTGATTATGAATTAAAGGAAAATGGTTGCTTACAATTATTAGCGGATATATCTATTACCGGTTTGTGTGATGAAGAGAGAAACGAGGATGAAGCTGAAGAGGAAGAAACGGTGTATGCTGAGTTAGAAGAAGATTCAGCACAAGAGGATGAAAATAGACCGGCGCCGCATGTAGAAGAACCAGCATATAAGGAATCAGATGAGTGGGAAGATTACGCATTTGAACCGTTCCAATTAGAGGAAAGAAAAGAGCAGGAATTAGAAGAAGAGAAGATAGAGGAACATGAATTTGTGGAGCGTGAAGAGGAGCAAGAAACAACGCCGCAATTTGAATTGTTTGGGCGAAAAGATTTCAAGAAAGAAAAAGCGAAAAAGCAGGAAGAACAAGAAGAAGAGTACTCACAGCGAGATGAAAATGCGCTTTATTTAACAAAACTATTTACGAAAGAACCGGAAGAAGAATTTACAAAGTTAAGAATGTATTTCGTGCAAGAAGGGGATACAATTGAATCTATTGCAGAACGTTATGAAACGTCTGTGCAAAATGTGTGCCGTGTCAATCAAACAGAAGATATATTTTTAAATACGGGGCAAATTATTTATATTCCCGTTTCAAGGGTAAAGGCGAAATAAGGAAGTGAGTGTTTTCACTCGCTTCTTTTCTTAGAGGCTATGTTTTGAATAGAAAGGGTTATTCGTATGGATATTGAATTACGAAATCACTATGAACCTATCGTGAGGCAATATAGATTGGATACGCAGCATATGGAAGAGCACGGAAGCGTAATGAAAATTTATACGAATCAAGGTCCATATGCACTCAAGAAAATAGAAGGCAGAAAGTTAGAGCGGAATAATTTTCTGCATCATATTCAATATTTGAAGGAGAAAGGTTTTTCAAATTATGTACCTATATACCACGCGACGGATGGAAATTATATTTTAAGTGACGGGACGTATAATTATTATTTAATGCCTTGGTTAGAACGTGCAGAAGGAAACGGCGAGGATAATGATCAATACCATAAAATGTTTCAGACACTTGGAACGTTGCATCAAAAAACTGTGAAGGAAGAAACATATACGGAAGAAGATTTAGAAAAACATTATACAACTATATCCGATCGCTGGGAAAATGATGGTGAGATGTTAGAAGAGTTTCTCGTAGAATCTGAATCAAAATGGTATATGTCCCCGTTTGAATTACAATATTGTACGTACTATCATCATGTAATGAGAGCGCGTGAATTTGCAACGAAGCAATTAAATGAGTGGAACGATGCGATGAAAGAAAAAGAGAAAACACGTATTACTTTTGTGCATGGTAACGTGTCACTTAATCATTTTTTATTTGACTATGAGCGAAATGGCTATTTTATTAGTTTGGAAAAATCGAAGTTTGCAACGCCTGTGCAAGATATAGTAGGTTTTTATTCACGGTCTTTAAACACATATCCAATCGCAAGAAGTGATCGGTTTGAATGGTTTCAAATGTATCAAAAAAATTTCCCTTTTACGAAAGAAGAGCAACTACTTATGTTTGCGTATATGACGTATCCATCGCAATTTATTCGGCAAATCCAGTCTTATAAGAAAAGAAGAGATAATCGCAACGAGGAAAATGAACTGCGCGGAGTAAAGAGTTTGCAACAATCGCATTGGCTCGTTAGCAATATAGAATATTTCCTGTCACAATTACAAGCTGCCCAGCAAGGGAACGGGTAAAGTAAAACTTTAATCAACCTAACTTCTTTGCTTCAGCTGAATTTTGAGGTGGGGTCTTATTGCCCGCAAATAGCGGGATAAAGAAGATAAGTAGAGAATGCTACTTATCTTCTTTATATTCACCCGAAAAGTCATAGTTTTAAATTTATCTTGACGAATAAGGTTTCGTTTTTTACACTATTGTATATAATAATTAACAATCATATAAATGCCTTGAAGGGGAAGAGTATAACATGAAACGTCTTCAGAGAGGAGAATCAGTAGCTGGGAGATTCTCTAGATAGTTATGTTAGAAGGTAGCCCTGGAGCATCTTTTCTGAACAGAATAGTTCTCATTAGGAAAAGACGGATTTGTCCGTTATCAAATTAAGAGTATAAGCAAATTATGAATTTGTTTGTAAATAAAGGTGGTACCGCGATGTCCCTCGTCCTTTTTGGATGAGGGACATTTTTTATTTTAAGGAGGGAAAATAATGTCAAACACGGAAAAGAATTTACCAACTAAATATGATCATATGTCCGTTGAAGAAGGCCTTTATCAATGGTGGCTTGAAGGCAAATATTTTGAAGCAACAGGAGACGAGAAGAAACAACCGTATACAATTGTAATTCCACCTCCGAACGTAACTGGTAAGTTACACTTAGGTCATGCTTGGGATACAACTCTTCAAGATATTTTAACTCGTACGAAGCGTATGCAAGGTTACGATGTGCTATGGCTTCCAGGAATGGACCATGCTGGTATCGCAACACAAGCGAAAGTAGAAGGAAAACTTCGTGAAGAAGGTATTTCACGTTACGATCTTGGCCGTGAGAAATTCCTTGAAAAAGCTTGGGAGTGGAAAGAAGAGTACGCTTCTCACATTCGTCAACAATGGGGGAAAGTTGGTTTAGGACTAGACTATTCTCGCGAACGTTTCACATTAGACGAAGGTTTATCTGATGCGGTTAATAAAGTATTCGTTCAATTATACGAAAAAGGCTTAATTTACCGCGGTGAATATATTATCAACTGGGATCCAGCAACACGCACAGCTCTTTCTGATATTGAAGTAATTCATAAAGAAGTTCAAGGTGCATTCTACCATATGAACTATCCGTTAACAGACGGTTCAGGTCACATTCGCCTTGCTACTACTCGTCCAGAAACGATGCTTGGTGATACAGCGGTAGCAGTTCATCCAGAAGATGATCGTTACAAACATTTAATCGGAAAAACAGTTACACTTCCAATCGTAGGCCGTGAGATTCCGATTATTGCTGATGAGTACGTAGAAAAAGACTTCGGAACAGGCGTTGTAAAAATTACACCAGCTCATGACCCGAACGACTTTGAAGTAGGTAACCGTCATGACTTACCACGCATCTTAGTAATGAACGAAGATGGATCGATGAACGAAAAAGCTGGTAAATATAACGGTATGGATCGTTTCGAATGCCGTAAAGAATTAGTGAAAGACTTACAAGAAGCTGGCGTATTAGTAGAAATCGAGCCACATATGCATTCAGTAGGTCATAGTGAGCGTAGCGGTGCAGTTGTTGAGCCTTACTTATCAACACAATGGTTCGTAAAAATGGCTCCACTTGCTGAAAAAGCAGTAGCGCTTCAACAAAAAGAAGAAGAAAAAGTAACGTTCGTACCAGAGCGTTTTGAAAACACATATTTACGATGGATGGAAAATATTCATGACTGGTGTATTTCTCGTCAATTATGGTGGGGACACCGTATTCCAGCTTGGTACCATAAAGAAACTGGTGAAGTATACGTAGGTACAGAAGCACCAGCAGATATTGAAAACTGGAATCAAGATAACGACGTACTTGATACATGGTTCAGTTCAGCGCTATGGCCATTCTCAACACTTGGTTGGCCAAATGAAGATTCAGCAGACTTCAAACGTTACTATTCAACAGATGCACTAGTAACGGGTTATGACATCATCTTCTTCTGGGTATCTCGTATGATTTTCCAAGGTTTAGAGTTTACAGGCGAGCGTCCATTTAAAGATGTATTAATTCACGGTTTAGTTCGTGATGAGCAAGGTCGTAAGATGAGTAAATCTCTTGGTAACGGTATTGACCCAATGGATGTTATCGAGAAGTACGGTGCAGATGCAATGCGCTATTTCTTATCAACAGGAAGTGCACCAGGTCAAGATTTACGTTTCAGCATGGAAAAAGTAGAATCTACTTGGAACTTCATTAATAAAATTTGGAACGCATCACGTTTCGTATTAATGAACATGGATGATATGAAGTATGAAGAAATCGATTTAACTGGTGAAAAATCAGTTGCAGATAAGTGGATCTTAACTCGCTTAAACGAAACAATCGAGAGTGTAACACGTAACATGGATAAATATGAGTTCGGTGAAGCTGGTCGTTCATTATACAACTTCATTTGGGATGATTTCTGTGACTGGTACATTGAAATGGCGAAACTTCCACTATACGGTGAAGATGAAGCAGCTAAGAAAACGACTCGTTCTATTTTAGCTTACGTATTAGATCAAACAATGCGTCTATTACACCCATTCATGCCATTCGTAACAGAGAAAATTTGGCAACATTTACCGCATGAAGGCGAATCTATTACAGTAGCTGCGTGGCCAACAGTTCGCGAAGATTTACAAGATACGGAAGCTGCGGCAGAAATGCACCTTCTAGTTGATATCATTCGCTCTGTTCGTAACATTCGTGCAGAAGTAAATACGCCAATGAGCAAAAAAGTTCAAATGCAAATTAAAGCAAAAGATGAGGCTGTACTTGCTCAACTTACGAAAAATAGCTCTTACATTGAGCGTTTCTGTAACCCAAGCGAATTAACAATTCAAACGGACTTACAAGCGCCAGAAAAAGCAATGACTGCAATCGTATCAGGTGCAGAGTTATTCTTACCGTTAGCTGATCTTATCAATCTTGATGAAGAGAGAGCTCGTCTTGAGAAAGAACTTGAGAAGTTCGATAAAGAAGTAGAACGTGTACAGAAGAAACTTTCTAACCAAGGTTTTGTAGCGAAAGCTCCTGCAGCGGTTATTGAAGGAGAGCGTGCGAAAGAGCAAGATTACCTAGAAAAACGCGAAGCAGTTCGTCAACGTCTAGCAGATCTTGAAAAGTAAAAATATTTTTAGAGACTCACTATATTGGTGAGTCTCTTTTCTTTGCGTATAATAGAACTATGAAAGTTGTCTTTTGAAAGGGGAAAAGCATACGTGATACATACATACGAAGAAGCGATAGGGTGGATTCATAGCCGATTGAAATTTGGTATTAAACCAGGATTAGAAAGAATGAATTGGATGCTAGAAGAGCTCGGAAATCCAGAGCGTCATATAAAATGTATTCATCTTGCTGGTACAAATGGAAAAGGTTCAACGTTAACATATATGCGTTACATGTTAGAAGGCGCGAAATATAAGGTAGGAACGTTTACCTCTCCTTACATCGAAACATTTAATGAACGCATTAGTGTGAATGGAACACCAATTGCAGATGAAGAGATTACTGAACTCGTAAAGATGGTAAAACCAGTCGTGGAAAAACTAGATGAAACGGATTTAGGGGAAGCGACTGAGTTTGAAATTATTACTGTTATGGCAATTTGCTATTTCGGTAAAGTCAATTTCTGTGATGTTGTTTTATTTGAAACAGGGCTCGGTGGACGTTTTGATTCTACCAATGTTATACACCCTGTTCTCACGATTATTACGAATATCGGTCACGATCATATGCATATTTTAGGGAATACACTAGGAGAAATTGCATATGAAAAGGCGGGGATTATTAAGTCTGGTGTGCCGGTAATTACTGGTGTAAAAGATGAAGAAGCTTTGCAAGTCATTCAAAATGTTGCAAAGGAAAACCATGCAAACTTATACGAACTTGGCAAGCATTTTACAGCGTTACATAAACAGTCTAACGAAGATGGGGAACAGTTTGATTTTACTTGTCCTTTTACCGCATTTGAAGATTTGCAAATCTCAATGAAAGGTATTCATCAAGTAGGAAATGCAGCGCTAGCACTTATGGCAGTAATGTATGTAAAAACATATTTATCATTTTTAATTGAGGAAGAGGGAATAAGAACGGGATTACGGGAAGCGTATTGGATTGGGCGCTTTGAAAAGCTACAAAGTAACCCGGATATTATTATAGATGGTGCTCATAATCCAGAAGGTATCGAAAGCCTTGTGAAGACAGTAGAAGCGCATTACAAAGATAAAAATGTAATAGTTTTATTTACTGCCCTTGGTGATAAACAATTGCATAACATGGTAGGCCGATTAGAAACCATTGCAGATGAAATGATTTTTACAACATTCGCCTTTGATCGTGCTATTTCTGCAGACAAGCTTGCATCATATTCACAAAAAGAATCAAAATTAGTTTTTGAAAATTGGAAAGAGGCAATTGATACAAAAGTTGAAATGATAGGGGAAAATGATGTTTTTATCATAACAGGTTCTCTTTATTTCATTTCTGAAGTTCGAAAATATATTCGAGAGAAAAACTAGATAGTCTTTACTATCTAGTTTTTTTGTTCTACAAATGAAGTCAAATGCATACATATAAGATAAATATATAGGGTTATTTGGCGAATTCCTCTGACAAATATCTCGTTTTTTTGTGAAATGAATATGATATGATGCGGACAACGATAAGAGGTGAGGTGTGAGTGTATGGACAAGCAATCACGAACGATCTCAGTGAAAGTGAATGGAACAGAAGCGAAGTATGAGGAAAAGAAGAAAGATGAATTTGAATGGGTGGTAGTAGAAAGTGAACGACCTAAAAATGTTGTTCCGTTTCAAAAAGCGAAATCAGTGTCTGTGGAAAAATACCGAAAGAAGTGGAGTAATACATTAATTGCAATCGTTGCAACCGCAATTATTATCGGTACGGCGTTTGGAATGGGGATGCTTCATTTACTTACTGGACAAGGAACAACAGGAGGAAGTGAAGTAACTGCTTCAAGGCCGACTGGAAATGGAGAATCAAAGGTGGGTGGAACGGCAGAACAAACACCAGCACCGAAAGAAGAAAAACAAAAGGCGCAGACAGGAACGTCATTGGATCCGATGAAATTATTCTTTGTTCAAGGGGGGCTTTATTCTTCTGAAGAAAAGGGACAGGCAGCTCTTGAAGAATGGAAAGGCAATGGGGGCATTGGTGCTTTGAGACCGAGCGGGGATAAGTATGCAATAGTTGTTGGTATTGCTAGCGATGAACAGGCTATAAATCAATTAATGACTAAGTATAAAAATGATGGTGTCTCCGTTTTAAAAAAGAACTGGGATATAACAGATAAAGCATTGCTGAAAGATGATAAAGAAGTAGGAACATTTTTAACAAAAGTGCAGCCATTATATACTCATTTAGCAAAATATGCTTCTAGCGTACAAGTTGGTGGAAAAAGCAGCGCAAAAGATATAGAAGTGATTGAAAAAGAATGGAAAGCGATTGAAAAAGAAGGGAAAAGTATGAAGCGAGAAGAAGCAAAGAAACTGTATATGTATACGTCGGTAGCTGTACAAACAGTAAAAGATGGGAAAATGGATAAGGAATCTTTGGCGAAATTAAATCAAGTTATTATTGATGGCTTACTCTCGTATGAAAAAATTGTTTCGTAGAAAGTGAAATGATAGGATAATAAAATGAGTAAGAAAGAAGTACATGTACTTCTTTCTTTTCTTTTGAATTTAGAGCAAAGTGCTTTCTCTATGACAGGAATATAATCGTATGCAATAAAGAAGTGTTATTTTTAGTTAGAGAAATTAATATTTCTTTCATTTGTGGGCAAACTATTCCTTTGATACGATTGATATAAATTGTTCTGCTTCATGTGAGAAAGGAAGGAGAAAATATGAAAAAAATAATTTTAGCTTCAGGGTCACCTCGGAGGAAGGAATTGCTTGAGTTAGCTAGCGTACCATTTGAAATCGTTGTAAGTGAAGTAGAGGAAACAATTGGTGCATATTCATCGCCTTCTGATATTGTAATGTCGCTTGCCTTGCAAAAAGCATCAGCGGTTGCAGAAAATAATAGTGATCACATTGTGTTAGGTGCAGATACAATTGTTACATATGAGTCGCGTATCCTTGGTAAGCCTTCTAATGAGGATGAGGCGAAAGAGATGTTACAATTACTATCTGGGAAAACACATGAAGTGTATACAGGTGTTGCGATTATATCAAAAGAAAAAACGGTTACTTTTTATGAGCGTACAGAAGTTACATTTTGGGAGTTAACAGAAGAGGAAATTGATACATACGTCGCGTCGAAAGAACCTCTTGATAAAGCAGGTAGTTATGGGATTCAAGGTAAAGGATCTATTTTCGTTCAAAATATTCAAGGGGACTACTATAGTGTAGTTGGCTTACCAATTGCACGTCTCGTTCGGGAATTAAAACAATTTGATATTGATGTAACCCATGCGTAAAATTGCATGGGGTTTTCTTTGAGAGAACAAATAAAGGGGTGGAGAAATGAACGGTATTCGTGATGTTGTAAGAGAAGAACAGCCACGGGAGCGTTTATTGTTAGAAGGTGCTGGAAGTTTATCAAATCGAGAGCTTCTCGCAGTGTTACTCAGAACAGGTTCTAAAGAAGAAACAGTTTTAAAGTTGTCAGATAAAATTTTACACCAATTTGATGGCTTACGTATGTTGAAAGATGCAACATTAGAAGAGCTAATTAGTATACATGGTATTGGGATTTCAAAGGCATCGCAACTTATGGCAGCCTTTGAACTAGGCAGAAGAATGGTACGTTTAGAATATCAAAATAGATATAGTATTCGAAGTCCAGAAGATTGTGCGAAATACATGATGGAAGAAATGCGTTTTTTACAACAAGAGCATTTTGTTTGTTTATATTTAAATACAAAAAATCAAGTTATACATAGGCAAACGATCTTTATTGGAAGTTTAAACACGTCAATTGTACACCCGAGGGAAGTTTTTAAAGAAGCCTTCCGTCGTGCAGCAGCCTCTATCATATGTCTTCATAACCATCCCTCAGGAGATCCCACGCCGAGCCGTGAAGATATTGAAGTAACCAAACGCTTAGTAGAATGCGGTCAGATTATCGGAATTGAAGTGCTTGATCATAGTGTGCGCTGTTCCTAGACAATCTGCGTAGAAATATGCAATAAAACTAGGCAAAGGTACTTACCTTTGAACTTTACGCTTGAATAGGTTGGTGAAATCCCAGCTCATCGTTAAATGTTGGTAACGATGCTCTGAAACTCCGACGTGCATAAATAGTTAACTACATTTGTGTACGAAGCTCGGTAAAGGCGCTGAAAAACAGACCTGAGAAGCGGTTAGTAAAGTAAGCGGGAGGCTATAAAACCGTCATGCTGACTTACCAGGAATCCTCGTATGTACGGCTCGTAAATGCAAAGGGAAACGAAATGAAGTTTCTCGCTTCTGTAAAAGAAGTTTAATCGTGGGTTTTGTATTTGTGGTTGCAAAATCTATACTACTCCAATTATGGAATAGTGTCTTGCGTCCTACCAACAGTGGACAAAAAGATGATTAACGGGTCAAAGAGGACAGCTAAAACGGTAATGAAAAGCTAAAGCGTAAGGAACAGCGGAACCATAGAGGATGATGACAAGAGGAGTTAAACTCAATGCATCTAAATTGGAGGAAATGACAATTGAATCTATGGGACAGCAGCCCGTAGTAGTGACGAAGTTTCTGTAATGGGAATAGAGCGAAGGGGCATAGTCAGTCCAATTATTAAGTTAAACCAATTTGTTAGGGAAGCCGTTTGAGCATACCTGATTAAAACCTTGCATTCTCCCAATAAGGAGGAATCGCAATGGAACAAGAATCTAACTATCTAAAATCTGAACAAGAATTAAGAGATAAACAGGACGAATTATATAATAAAAGTTTCGAAAGTATAAATCAAAAGGGACAATCGTCTGGACACAAAAACTTATTAGAACTGATGACAAGTGAAGCCACGATACTAACGGCTATCCATCGCATTAAAGCGAATAAGGGAAGTCGTACGGCTGGAAGTGACCATAAATTAATGAAACCAGACATTCTTCAAAAAGATTACCCAAAAGTCGTACAACTCGTACAAGAAAACTTTCGAAATTATCGTCCAGAACCTATTAAAAGAAAGTACATTCCAAAACCAAATTCCAAAGAGTTACGCCCATTAGGAATACCAAGCATTATCGACCGAGTTATACAGGAGTGTGTTCGTTTAATTATTGAACCAATTCTTGAGGCGCAATTTTTCCAACATTCATATGGATTCAGACCAATGAGAGATTCCAGTATGGCATTAGTTCGAACAACTGACATCGTTCATATCACGGGACACTATTGGATTATCGAAGGAGATATTAGTAAATTTTTCGATTGTGTTAACCATACGATTCTCATTAAGAAATTATGGAATATGGGAATTAGGGATAGACGTGTCCTCATGATTATCAAAGCAATGCTGAAAGCTGGGATCATGGATGAATTAAAAGAGAACCCAATTGGTACACCTCAAGGAGGAATCATCTCTCCGCTACTCGCAAATGCTTATCTACACGCATTTGACCAATGGGTAACAAGAGAATGGGAAAATAAGAAAACAAGCTACCCGTATGCACAAAAATCCAAACAGTTCGAAAGGTTACGGAAAACAACACGCCTAAAAGAAACGTATTTGGTAAGATATGCAGACGATTGGGTACTCATAACGAACTCTAAACGGAATGCGGAGAAATGGAAGTACAAAATAACAAAATATCTAAAAGAGCGGTTGAAATTGACATTGTCAGAAGAAAAGACGCTCATAACAGATATACGAAGACGACCAATTAAATTTCTTGGCTTTGAAATCAAGGCAATTAAGGGCAAGGCGAAAAATGGACATATTCTCGTCAGTAAGCCAAATCAACAACGGTTAAAAGAAAAGGTAAATGAGATTCATAAAACGATTAAGAAAATCAAAAAAGCAACAAGGAAAGACGACCTGATTCACTGGATTAATCTCATCAACTCTAAAATAAGAGGGCTAATTCAATATTACGAATGTACAACGAAAGTGAATGTGTACATGGGAAAGTATGTTGATAAACTCCACTATGCGGCATATTTGAAACTCCGAAAACATGGAGGTTATAAAATACCTGCAAAACGAGTGGACAATCTACGGTCAGCCCACGAAAAGTACGAAACCAAAATACCAATGGTTGAATACAACGAATTGAAAATAGGTGTTACAAGGCTAGATTTTTGTAGGTGGAAAAAGCCTAAAAATAAAAGCCCTAAAGAGACACCGTATACCAAACTGGGTAGACAAATTTATATGAACCGAACGAATAAAAAGCCCATTAAAGTAAGAGCGGATGAGCTCCTCAGCTTGAATTGGTCCAAGATTATCAAAATCGGACATAAGGGAAAATTGTACAACTTTGAATACTTTATGAATCGAGCCTATGCATTTAACCGTGATAAAGGAAGATGTCGAGTATGTGGAGAGTTACTTCAGGGGGATGATGTACACATACACCATGTCAACCCAAAACTTCCCATAGAAGAAGTAAATCGTGTTCCTAACCTTGCATCCCTACATGAACATTGCCATCAAATGATTCACAGTTCAAAAGATTATTCCATGGTCGGAAAAGTAATTTGGGAAAAGGTTCTAGGTTTTAGAGAAAAATTGGGATTAACGTAAATAATTGAGTTGATGGAACGCCGTATGAGGTGAAAGTCTCACGTACGGTGTGAAGTGGGGGAAAAGAAGTCCAAACGAGTAAAGTCGTGGTTTTTTCTTACCTATCACTATTTATAATAGGTGACCATAAATTCGTGAGTTTAAAGGAAAAAGGTCATATTTAAGACTATGCTTTTTACTTATTTTGTTTTATAATGTGATTTATGAGTTTTTTGTAGAAATTTATCTACAAAAAGGATAAAGATATAAAAAACGTACTGTTTTTATAATATAAAGTAAGAAAAAATGAGTCCGTGAAAACAAGAAAGGAAGATAAATAATATGTTTGGATTTGGTGGATTTACTCGCGATCTTGGAATAGACTTAGGAACTGCGAACACGCTTGTATATGTAAAAGGAAAAGGTGTAGTTTTACGTGAACCTTCAGTAGTTGCGTTACAAACTGATACGAAACAAATCGTTGCTGTAGGTAGCGATGCAAAACAAATGATTGGTCGTACACCAGGGAACGTTGTGGCACTTCGCCCGATGAAAGACGGTGTAATTGCTGATTATGAAACAACTGCAACAATGATGAAATATTACATTCAACAAGCTCAAAAATCAAACGGTTTCTTCTCACGTAAGCCGTATGTAATGGTATGTGTACCATCTGGTATTACAGCTGTAGAAAGACGTGCAGTAATCGATGCGACTCGTCAAGCGGGTGCTCGTGATGCTTATCCTATCGAAGAGCCATTTGCAGCAGCAATTGGTGCAAACTTACCTGTTTGGGAACCAACTGGTAGTATGGTTGTTGATATCGGTGGTGGTACAACAGAAGTTGCAATTATTTCTTTAGGTGGTATTGTAACAAGCCAGTCAGTTCGTGTTGCTGGTGATGATATGGATGATTCAATCATTCAGTACATTAAGAAAAGCTATAACTTAATGATTGGTGAAAGAACAGCTGAAGCATTAAAATTAGAAATTGGTTCTGCAGGCGAGCCAGAAGGTATCGAGCCTATGGAAATTCGCGGTCGTGATTTAGTAAGTGGTTTACCAAAAACAGTACTAATTCAGCCAGAAGAAATTGCAGATGCATTAAAAGATACAGTAGATGCGATTGTAGAATCAGTTAAAAATACGTTAGAAAAAACGCCACCTGAATTAGCGGCTGATATTATGGACCGCGGTATCGTATTAACAGGCGGCGGGGCATTACTACGTAATTTAGATAAAGTAATTAGTGAAGAAACGAAAATGCCAGTTCTTGTTGCAGAAGATCCATTAGATTGCGTAGCAATTGGAACAGGTAAAGCATTAGACAATATCGATCTTTTCAAAACTGCTGCTCGATAATATTGCAAAATAAAAATCAGTGAAATTAAGAGGGTGTGAACGTGCCACAGTTTTTCTTAAACAAAAGATTAATTGTTTTGTTGGTTAGTATTATTCTTCTCGTGGCATTGATTGGAATCTCATTGAAAGAACGGAACAGTTTAACATGGCCAGAGCAGTTTGTTAAAGACACTGTCGGTGTTGTAGAACGTGTATTCCAAAAGCCAGCGAAATACGTAGCTGGATTCTTCGAAAATGTAGAAGATGTAAAGCGCACGTATGAAGAGAATAAAGAATTAAAAGCAAAATTAGATAATTATGCAGGTCTATCAGGGAAAGTAAAACAACTAGAAGATGATAACAAGAAGCTACAAGAGCTAACTGGTAAAAAAGAGTTAAATAGCGGGTATACTGAAATTCCAGCTACTGTTGTTTCTCGTAATCCAGATAAATGGTACGATTTAATTGGAATTGATAAAGGGGCACAGCAAGGAATTAAAAAAGATATGGCTGTAGTAACTTCACAAGGGTTAGTTGGAAGAGTGAAAAGTGTATCTCAGTTTACATCATCAGTAGAATTACTAAGTTCTATGAGCCGAACAAATCGCGTTTCTGCTATTGTACAAGGGCAAGAGAAAATCTTTGGTTTGATTGAAGGTTATGACAAAGAAAAACAATTACTACTTTTCACAAAGATTGGCTCTGATGCACCGGTAGAAAAAGATCAACTAGTTGTAACATCTGGACTTGGTGATATTTTCCCGAAAGGTCTTGTAATTGGAAAAATCGTTGATGTTCAGCCGGATGCATATGGCTTAACAAAAACAGCTTATGTAAAACCTGCCGCTGATTTAAATGACGTAGAGCATATTACGGTTGCTAAACGTGCAACACCTTCAGCGCCATTAGAATAGGAGGAGAAGAAGAGATGATGAAGATATTAAAAAGAGCAGCTCTTCCTCTTTTGCTCCTTTTTGTGTTTCTATTTGAAAATATGTTTGCTACTGTTGTTCCAACGGATGTGTTTTGGAAAGACAGTATAGCAGCACCGCATTTCTTTATAATCGTCTTATGTTTTATTACAGTGTATTATAGTCCGGTCCAAGGGATTTATTACGGACTATTATTTGGCTTCTTATTTGATACCGTATACACAGAACTTGTCGGGATATATATTTTTGCTTATCCGATTTTAGCTTATTTAGTTTATAGTGTGATGAAAGTATTACAATTGAATTTATTTATTGTTGTTTCTATCATATTAGCTAGCATTGTAGCACTAGAGTATTATGTGTATGGATTCTTAACTTTGTTAGGACGTACTCATATGCCAGCTCATGTCTTTTTCACAGATCGTCTCCTTTCTACTTTATTGTTAAATGCTATTTTCTTATTGATAGTTTGTTTCCCACTGAGACGATATATAGTGCGTCTTTCAAAAGCGATGGAAGAAAAAGAAAAAAGGATTTTCTAATTTTATGTCGAATTGAATCGGTGGGGTGAACTTTAGTGGAAGAAAAAAAGCAACAAAATGTAACGATAAAAGGGACAAAAGATGGGATAACGCTTCATTTAGATGATTGTTGTTCATTCTCAGAATTATTGATGGAATTAGACGAAAAACTTTCTACACATTACTACGATGGTGATGGGCGCTCTTTAATTGAAGTGCATGTGAAAGTAGGAAATCGTTATTTAACAGAAGTCCAACAAGAAGAGATTCGTACGTTAATTCGTAATAAAAAGAATCTTGTTGTGGATTCAATTGAAAGTGATGTTATCACTAAAGCAGAAGCAATAGCTTGGAAAGAAGAAACAGAAATTGTCCCTATTTCCAAAATTGTTCGCTCTGGACAAGTTTTACATGTAAAAGGAAATTTGTTGTTAATTGGAGATGTTAATCCAGGCGGAACGGTTATCGCTGGGGGGAATATTTTTGTCGTAGGATCATTAAGAGGAATTGCACATGCTGGGTATTATGGGGATTCAGATGCTGTAATCGCTGCATCTGTTATGAACCCGATGCAACTTCGAATTAGTGATGTGGCAATGCGGGCTCCGGAAGAGAAAGAAGACGGAGCGGAGGCGGCAGAATGTGCGTATATTAATGAGAACAATCACATTGTTGTCGATCGCCTGCAACTTCTCACTCATCTTAGACCTAATTTAACAAAGTTAGAAAGGGGAATTGTATAGCTGTGGGAGAGGCAATAGTAATTACATCTGGAAAAGGCGGAGTAGGTAAAACTACTACATCTGCGAACATTGGTACGGCCCTAGCGTTATCTGGAAAGAAAGTGTGCTTAATTGACACAGATATCGGTCTTCGAAATTTAGACGTAGTAATGGGGCTGGAAAATCGTATTGTATTTGATCTTGTTGATGTCGTTGAAGGGCGTTGCCGTTTACCTCAGGCTCTTATTAAAGATAAACGTTTTGATGATCTTTATTTATTACCTGCAGCACAAACGAGTGATAAATCAGCGGTAACACCTGAACAAATGGATGAATTAATACAAGTATTACGTCAAGATTATGATTACATATTAATCGATTGTCCTGCGGGGATTGAGCAGGGATTTAAAAATGCGGTAGCTGGTGCGGATAAAGCAATCGTTGTTACGACTCCAGAAGTATCCTCAATGCGCGATGCGGATCGTATTATTGGGCTTTTAGAAAAAGAGGATATTGAACCACCGAAACTTGTTATTAACCGTGTACGTAGTCATATGCTTCATGAACAGGATATGTTAGATGTTGATGAAATTGTACGTACATTGTCAATTGAGCTTCTTGGTGTTGTCGAAGATGACGATGAAGTTATTCGAGCTACAAATACAGGTGAACCTGTGGCGTTGCAACCAAGCGGAAAAGCAGCGTTGGCTTATCGTAATATTGCAAGACGCTTGTTAGGTGAGAATGTACCATTACAAGCATTTGAACAAGAAAAGGTATCGGTATTTGCAAAGGTGAAAAACTTCTTTGGAATCCGTTAAGAGCACTTCGCACATATGCGAGGTGCTTTCTTTTTTCTTCACACGAATATCTTTCTTTCTTAGCTCATACATATGTACAAACTGTATACAACTGTTTCTATTGAAATTAGCTTAACGAAAGAAAGGAGACAGTATGAAGAATAGACGCGTAGAAGAAATTAAAAAGCGGATTGCAAAAAGGAAGGCCGAGCAAGAAAGGATGGAGGAAGAACAGTATTTTACCGGAGGGAATTTTGATAGCGAAACAGTAGTTATTGAAGATGGAGAAAAGGAAATGCATCCTTTATTTCGAAAGGAAGTCTTTTTCTTCAAAGTTTTATTATCGGCAATATTAGTTCTTTCGGTTGCTATTTTATATAAGAATGCTCCTTCTTCATTCAATGGAGCTAAAGCTGTTACAGAAAAAGTGATGAAAGAGGAATTTCAGTTTGCTACTGTAGCGAAATGGTACGAAAAGCAATTTGGAAAACCGCTCGTATTCTATTCGCCAAATGAGAAAAAAGAAGGAAGTATTCAGCAAAAAGATTATGCAATTCCCGCTTCTGGAAAGGTAATGCAAGGGTTTCAAAAAAATGGCCAAGGTGTATTTGTCCAAACAGCTACAAATGCAACGGTTGAGTCAGTGAATGAAGGATTAGTTGTTTTTGCGGGTAAGAAAGAGGAACTTGGAAATACAGTTCAAATTCAACATGCAGATGGTACGGAGTCATGGTATGCAAACTTAAACGATATGTCAGTGAAATTATATGATTACGTTTCAAAGAAACAAAAAATTGGAACGGTGAGTAATGATACAAATGATAAAAATGGAAAGTTTTATTTCGCGATAAAAAAGAATGAAAAATTTATTGATCCGATCCAGGTGATATCATTTGATTAAATATAGAGACGTTTTGACGAAAATTTCCGTGCATCCATTATTTTGGGTTATTATTGTCATTGGTATTTTTACTGCACGTTTTAAAGAGTTACTACTGTTATTTTGTATCGTTCTTATTCATGAACTTGGGCATGCTATTGCAGCAGCACACTATAATTGGCGTATAAAAAGAATTCAGCTTTTGCCGTTTGGTGGCGTGGCCGAGCTTGAGGAACATGGTAATAAGTCATTGAAAGAGGAACTTGTTGTCGTAATTGCAGGACCGATTCAACATGTTTGGATGATGCTAGTAGGTTATATGTTGTTTGAAGCCGGTTGGTTGAATGCAGATTTATATTATTTCTTTATGTGGAATAATATAATTATTTTAGCGTTTAATTTACTTCCTATTTGGCCGTTAGATGGCGGGAAAGTATTGTTTAATATACTATCATATCGTTTTCCTTATTTACAAGCACATGAAAAGATGATGAAATTGTCATGTGTTTTTTTTGGTGTAATATTAGGATGGCAGTTGCTCTGGAATAGTAACAATATTATGATGTGGGTACTACTCATATTTTTGGCAGTGTCGTTATATCAAGAGTGGAAACAAAGACGGTATGCATTTATGCGTTTTTTATTAGAACGTTATTATGGAAATAAAAGAGGGATTGAAAAGATTGCACCTATTGAAGTGCAATCAGAAGATCATTTATATAAGATATTCACAAAATTTCGTAGAGGATATAAGCATTCTATTATCGTCCGTGGAAAATATAAAGAGCATTACACATTGGATGAAAATGAATTGCTCTATGCATATTTTACTGAAAAACGAACAACCTCATCAGTTGAAGAATTAATCGGTTAGTGTTGACGATAGCACTAACCTTTTATTATTGTAAAAGCAAAGAAGATTATAAAGTGAGGAAATAATTTTGAAAACGTTATATGTGAATTACGCTGGTTCGGAAAAGCGCGTTGCAATTGAAGAGAAGAAAAAGATTGTTGAGTTTTTATGGAAACGTAATGAAGAGCAAGAGATTGTTGGGCATATTTATGTTGGACGTATCGTAAGAACAATTGCTGGAATGAACGCAGCTTTTGTAAATATAGGTTTAGAAAAACATGCGTATCTTTCATACGATGATGTACCAGCTTCTTATCGTATACATGAAGGGCAAGCGATACTCGTACAAGTTGTGAAAGAGGCAATTGATACGAAAGGGCCTAAATTGACAGCGAATATAGAATTTACCGGGAAATATGTCGTTTATATGCCGTTTGATGAGATGCGAGCTGTTTCTCGGAAAATAAAAAATAATAAAAGAAGACAACAGTTACTTGAAATTGAAGTAGAAGGAACGGGAGGTTACATTTTCCGCTCTGCTTCTGAAAAAGGGGGAATTGAAGAAATACAAGCTGAAATGCAAGGGTTACAACAGTTGTATGAAGAGTTAAAAAGAAAAGAGGATCAAGGAAAGGCGCCGTTATTACTTCATCGACCGGCGACCTTTTTAGATCGTGTATTTCAAGAGAACCCAATTGAAACAATTGAAAAAGTAGTTGTAGATACAAGAAGTATAGTAAAAGAATTAGAAGACAAAGTTGGAAAAGAAAAAGTATCTTTTTATAATGAAAAGTCTTCGATGTTTAACCATTTTGGAATAGAGCGTGAAATTGAGAAAGCACTCCAAAAAATTGTGTGGCTTCCAAATGGTGCTTATTTAATTGTAGAGCAAATGGAGACGATGACTGTAATTGATGTGAATACGGGCAAGTTTACTGGAAAACAAAATTTACAAGATACAGTACTTCGCACAAATGAGATGGCAGCTGAAGAAATTGCACGCCAATTAAGACTTCGTGATATTGGTGGTATGATATTAATTGATTTTATTAATATGAAAAAAAGAGAAGATAAAGAAAAGGTAAGAGAATGTCTCATAGCTGCTATGAAAGATGATCGTACTTATACAAGAGTACTTGGATTTACTGAGTTAGGAATTTTGGAGATGACACGAAAACGTAAAAAACATTCTTTACGTGACGTATTACTAGAAGAGTGTGTATCTTGCAAAGCGACGGGTTATGTAATGTCGTATGAAACAATTGCGTATGAGCTAGAGAGAGAATTAATCACATATGGTAACATAGAGGATGAGGCAGTATTAATTGCTGCGCCTAAAGAACTGCAAAAACAATTTTTGCAAAAAGAATTACAAAAAAATATTCCATTTGAAATTTATTTCAAAGATGATATTATCGAAAAGTACACTATTATCCGTTTTGGAAGTAAAAAAGAAATTGTAGAACGGAAAAAATAGTTAGTAGAAGATTCATTGACAATACTCAATGAATTATGGTAACATCTTTATGTTATAGTTTATAGCACCTAAACGGCTATATGCTACAACCGCACAAGACAGGTTCCCTAAAGGCATTTATGTCTACCTCGTTTTTGGCGAGTCTTAGTAATTAAGAGGAGGTGCAAGTATGTACGCAATTATCGAAACAGGTGGAAAACAAATTAAAGTTGAAGCTGGTCAAGCAATCTACATTGAAAAATTAGATGTTGAAGCTGGTGAAACTGTTACTTTTGACAAAGTTCTTTTCGTTGGTGGCGAAAACGTTAAAGTTGGTAGCCCAGTTGTAGAAGGTGCAACAGTTACTGCGAAAGTTGAAAAACAAGGTCGCGCTAAGAAAATCATCGTTTTCAAATACAAAGCGAAAAAGAACAATCGTAAGAAACAAGGTCATCGTCAACCTTACACTAAGCTAGTTGTTGAAGCTATCAACGCTTAATTCTGGTTAACATGATTAAAATTACGATAAGTCGCACGAAATTAGGAAGTATCCAATCATTTAAAATGACTGGACATGCCGATTATGCGCCACATGGACAAGACCTTGTCTGTGCTGGAACTACAGCGGTTGTGTTTGGTTCTATAAATGCAGTGGAAGAACTTTGTAATGTGCAGGCAACTATTGAACTCGGAAGTGATGGCGGATTCTTAACGTATGAATTGCCTAATGATTTAGACGTTCATGCAGCAGAAAAAGCACAGATACTTTTAGAAGGATTGGTTGTTTCGCTTAAGACGATCGAACTTGATTACGGAAAGTATATCCGTTTAATAGAAAAAGTGCAGGAGGTGTAACGTATGTTAAGATTAGATCTTCAGTTTTTCGCATCTAAGAAAGGTGTAGGTAGTACAAAGAACGGTCGTGACTCTCAGTCAAAACGTCTTGGTGCTAAACGCGCAGATGGTCAAACGGTTTCAGGTGGTTCAATTCTTTACCGTCAACGCGGTACAAAAATTTATCCAGGTGTTAACGTTGGTCGTGGTGGCGATGACACTTTATACGCGAAAGTTGACGGCGTAGTACGCTTTGAGCGTCTTGGCCGTGACCGCAAACAAGTGAGCGTATATCCTGTTGCTCAAGAAGCATAAGAACTCACGGAAAACTCTAACCTGAGTGCAGGTTAGAGTTTTTCTATATTAAGGGGTATCTAAATGAATGAAAAATGGACAATTATAGATGCATTGCGCCATTCAAGACATGATTGGCTCAATCGTATGCAGATGGTGAAAGGAAACCTTTCACTTGGAAAAGTGGAAGAAATTCATAGTCTCATCGATCGTTTTGTCCAAGAAGCGAGACAAGAATCCAATCTGATGGGGCTATCAATGCCTTTATTTTCAGAGTGGATTTTAACATATAATTGGAAACAGCAGCCGTGCTTATTGGAGTACGAAGTATTAGGGAAATTACATAACTTATCTCACTTAGATGAGACTGTATGTACATGGACGAATCAATTTTTCTCAATGCTTCAGCATAGTTTAGACGTATATGTTGAAAATTATGTTTGTATCACAATTGAATGTGACGCGGAGAATGCTCGTTTCTTTTTTGATTTTCGTGGTAAGCTAACGAGTGTAGAAGAACTACAAAATTGGTTTGCGACCCAAAACAATAAATGGTATTCCATTTCTTATACAGTGCGAGACGAAGAAGTCTCAGTTATATTACAACCAATTGAAAAAAGTGTGGTGAAATAATGTTTGTAGATCAGGTCAAGATATATGTAAAAGGCGGCGACGGTGGTAACGGTATGGTTGCGTATCGTCGTGAGAAGTATGTTCCTAAAGGTGGCCCAGCAGGTGGCGACGGCGGTAAAGGTGCAGATGTTGTTTTCGTAGTTGAGGAAGGCTTACGTACATTAATGGACTTCCGCTACCAACGTCATTTCAAAGCTGATCGCGGTCAGCACGGAATGAGTAAAGGTCAGCACGGGCGTAAATCTGAAGATTTACTTGTAAAGGTTCCGCCAGGAACAGTAGTAAAAGATGAAAAAACTGGTCAAATTCTTGCCGATTTAGTAACGCATGGACAAACTGCTGTAATTGCAAAAGGTGGCCGTGGTGGCCGTGGTAACTCACGTTTTGCAACAGCTACGAACCCAGCGCCAGAAATCGCTGAGAACGGGGAACCAGGTCAAGAGCGTGATGTCATTCTAGAACTTAAAGTACTAGCAGACGTTGGACTTGTTGGATTCCCAAGTGTAGGTAAATCTACATTATTATCTGTTGTATCATCAGCGCGTCCGAAAATTGCAGAGTATCACTTCACAACAATCGTTCCGAATCTTGGTGTTGTTGAAACTGGTGATAACCGCAGCTTCGTTATGGCTGACCTTCCAGGACTAATTGAAGGCGCACATGCTGGCGTCGGACTTGGACACCAATTCTTACGTCATATTGAGCGTACACGTGTAATCGTGCATGTTATTGATATGTCTGGTTTAGAAGGCCGTGAGCCATATGAAGATTACGTAACGATTAATAATGAATTGAAAGAATACAATCTTCGCTTAACTGAGCGTCCACAAGTTGTTGTTGCAAACAAAATGGATATGCCAGATGCAGAAGAAAACTTACAAGCATTTAAAGAGAAAGTGGGAGACGAAGTAAAAATCTTCCCAATCTCAGCTGTAACAAGACAAGGTGTTCGTGACTTACTGTTTGAAGTAGCAAACTTAATAGAAACAACACCAGAATTCCCAATACATGAAGTTGCGGATGAGTCTGATACAAGTGTAATGTACAAATTTGATACTGAAGGTGTTAAATTTGAAATTACACGTGAAAGTGATGGCACGTTTGTTATCTCTGGTTACGATATCGAGAAAACATTCAAGATGACAGACTTCTCACGTGATGAATCTATACGTCGTTTCGCTCGTCAAATGCGCGGAATGGGTATTGATGAAGCGCTTCGTGCACGTGGTGCAAAAGACGGAGATATTGTGAAAATTCTTGAATATGAATTTGAATTTATCGATTAAGACTGCCGAAATACGGCAGTCTTTTTTTATATCGTAAAAATCGGATTTATATAGGAAAAAATCCCCACTAATTAAATTTTCAATTTATAATGGAAAAAGGAGTAAATGTAGAAGAATTCTTTTATGGGGAGAAAAAGAACATGTATAAAATATTAATTGTAGAAGACGATGAGAAAATTGCGGGAATATTAGAGGAGCATTTAGAAAGGTATGGCTATCAATCATTTAGAGCAAGTGATTTACGTCATATAAAAGATGAGTTTGTAAAAATAAATCCTCATCTTGTGTTACTTGATATTAATTTACCGTACTTTGACGGTTTTTATTGGTGTCGTCAAATTCGTACTGTATCGAATGCGCCGATTATTTTTGTTTCTGCAAGAACAGGGGAAATGGATCAAGTAATGGCGATTGAAAATGGCGGCGATGATTATATTACGAAGCCATTCCATTTAGATATCGTAATGGCAAAGGTGAAGAGTGCGCTTCGCCGTGGCTATGGAGAGTATGCCTCTGCTGCTGAGAGTGATTGTTTAGGTGTAAATGGACTGTTGTTATTCCCGTCCCAGCATATCGTTGAGTGGCAGGGACAACAAACTGAACTGACAAAAAATGAGTTTTACTTATTAGAGTGTTTAATGAAACAGGTGAATCAATATGTAACGCGTGAAGAACTGTTAGAAGCTCTATGGGATGAAGTAGCATTTGTGGATGATAATACATTAACCGTAAATGTAAAACGTGTAAGGAAGAAACTAGAAGAGCTAGGCATTAAAAATGCAATTGTAACGAAACGTGGATATGGTTATGCGCTTCTTACAGAGTGGGGCGAAGGGCATGAAGGTTAAAAATTACCTCATGGACCGCTTTTCTTTAATACTTTCTTATATTGTTAGCCTTTGTTTATTTGGGCTTGTTTTGCAGTTGCAAAGTCTTTTAGAAAAGAAATCCATTGATTGGAGTACGTGGTTATATGGACTTTTATTAGGAACAGTTGTGTTTACTGTATACCTCATTTACGATTACCGAAAACGGAGTGTGTTTTTAAAGAGTATCAAAAAGTATGTTACTGGCGGAAATACATTACATGACTCTTTACTTATTGATGAATCTTATACATTAGAGCAAGAAATGGTCGTTGAATCTTTTACGTTATTAAGACAGCAATATATGAATGAAGTTCATAAACAGCATGCGAAAGAGCAACAGCAAATGATATTTATGAACCAATGGATTCACCAAATGAAAACACCAGTATCTGTTATTGAATTATTGTTGCAGAAGTTTGGCAAGGAGCATCGTGAGGCAAGAGCAACAGTTGAAAGTATTCGTGAAGAAAATAACCGTATACTAAATGGTTTAGATTTAGCGTTACATATGGCAAGGCTAGAGCAGTTTGCGAAGGATTATAAAGTAGAAGTAGTAAATGTTATAGATGTCGTGCGAGGTATTATTAATGAAAATCGAAAATCCTTCATTCAATCGTCTGTATTTCCGAAAGTGATGTTTGAAGAAGATACTTGTATGGTTGCATCTGATAGAAAATGGCTGAGTATTGCTATAGGTCAAATTGTTGTAAACGCAATCAAGTATACAAAAATTTCAGCGGCAGAGAAAAAAGAAATTCAATTTCAAATTGAAGAGAAAAATCAAAAGGTGTTATTACATATTAAGGACAATGGAATTGGTATTCCAGAGCAAGACGTAAAGCGCATATTTGATCCATTCTTTACGGGAATAAATGGACGTAAAACGAGAGAAGCGACTGGGATGGGCTTATATATTACGAAGGAAATTTGCGATAATTTACATCATGGAATATATGTTCAATCGGCTGAAGGAGAAGGAACAACATTCACGTTCCAATTTGCAAAAGATGAAGAGTATCATACATTAATGAGAAAAATGACAAAACTGTAAGATAACAAAACGTTTTGTAAGGGAAATCACTCGTTTCTTTTTCTTATTTTTCTTATAGTAAATGTAAGAAGAAAACACATAGGGGGATTAGAAATGAGTGTTCTTGAAGTAAAAGGATTAACGAAGGTGTACCAATCAAAAGGTTCAGTAGCGACGACTGCTTTAAACGATATAAATTTTAAAATAGAAGAAGGCGAATTTGTAGGGATTATGGGTCCTTCAGGAAGCGGAAAAACGACGCTTTTAAATTTATTAGCAACAATTGATAAGCAAACTTCAGGTCATGTGCTTGTAAATGGTGAAGAAATTAATCAAATGCGTGCTGCAAAATTAGCGGAGTTTCGCCGTACACATTTAGGGTTCATTTTCCAAGATTTTAACTTACTTGATACGTTATCCATTAAAGAAAACATAATTTTACCGCTTGTAATGGCGAAAAAACCTGTAAATGAAATCGATGCGAAAGTACTGGAAATTGCGAAGTTTTTAAATATCGAAGAAATTTTAAATAAAAAAGTATACGAAGTATCAGGCGGACAACAACAACGTGCAGCAGCAGCGAGAGCAATCATTCATGAACCGACGTTAATTTTAGCAGATGAGCCAACTGGAAACTTAGATTCGAAGTCAGCGAAATCGCTAATGGGCGCTCTACAAGATTTACACGAGCAAAAGAAAGTAACGATTGCAATGGTTACGCACGATCCAGTAGCGGCTAGTTATTGTGAACGTATCCTTTTCATACGCGATGGAGAAATTTTCTCGGAAATACATAAAGGAAGAACGAAACAAGCCTTTTTCCAAGAAATTCTGGACGTACTTGCGATGCTAGGAGGAGAGTATCATGAACTTTCGCCAGCTCGCGCTTAATAACGTAAAAGGAAATTGGCGTAACTATAAAGCGTTTCTTATAAGTAGTTGTTTATCGATTGTCGTATTTTTCATGTATGCTTCTTTTATTTATCATCCAGATGTCGTAAGCGGTAATATTAGTATGAGGAAGATGATCACAAAAGGATTAGAATCGATGAATTATATTGTGGTCATCTTCTCGGCACTCTTTATTTTATATGCAAATTCAACGTTTTTACGAGCAAGAAAAAAAGAGTTTGGTCTACTAACATTAATTGGCGGAACGAAATCGCAGCTCGGCCGAATGATTATATTAGAGCAACTGATGTTAGGTAGTATTGCAATTGTAGTTGGTATTGGGGCTGGAATGCTTTGTTCAAAATTATTTTTCCAAGCGTTAAGCGTATTATTGAAAATAGATAAGACACTTCCACTCGTTTGGAATAGTAAAGCAATTCTTATTACAGCTGGTGTATACTTTATTCTATTTTTAATCCTATCATTGTTTAGTGTTTGGACAGTCGGGCGCTTGCAAATTATTGATTTATTAAGAGAAGCAAGAAAGCAAAAAGTAGAGCCGTTTGCATTTACATGGTTATGTGTAGTTGGTATAGGATGTATTATTGCTGCGTATGTACTTAGCTTCCAAGTAACGTTTCTGAATTTCCTCATCCTCTTTTTACCGGTTGTAGGACTGACAATTGGCGGAACGTATTTACTATTTACACAAGGTAGTACAGTCGTATTAAAAGCATTGCAAAAACGAAAACAATCTTTTTATACGTACCCAAATATGTTCGTCCTTAGTAACCTTATTTATAAAATGAAAGATAATGCTCGTTTTCTATTTGTAATTTCTATTATTACGGCGGTTGTATCCTCGGCAGTTGGCACGCTTTACGTATATTTTGAGGATATGAGTTATAAAACGGTAGTCAAAACTCCACATGCTATTTCATATGAGGAAAAGGGGTTAAATACGCATAACCTTATTAATGAAGAAAAGGTACAGCAGCTTGTGAAGAGACACGGGTTTGAAGATGCGCGAAAAGTAACCTACGTTAAACTACCGGCAACACAGAAAATAACGTTGTTTAATAGTGAACATGAAGTACCGATGACGATTATTTCAGAAAAAGAATATAATGCAGAAGTGCGTGAACAAAAGAGAGAGCAAGTTACAGAAGTTCATAATGCACCAGGCAGTGCAACGATGGTTATGGTCGATATGGCAAATGAACTGATGAAGATAGACCGTACGAAACCGTATGAATTTACAATTAACGGACAAAAGCAGTCTGTTCAGTTAAATAGCCCAACTTCATTTTCTGTTTTTAATGATAGTGAATATCTGGTTGTAAATGATCAAGATTTTGAGAAGTATGCAAAACTCGTACCAGATGAAGAAAAGACGAAATATTACGGTTATTATATTGAGGATTGGAAAAGTACAGAAGATCTTGTATTAGATTTGAAAAATGAAATTGCACCAGAAAAGCAAGGAGAATTGAGAAATTCAGTGTTTGCGTATAAGGATATAAGAGAAGGTGGAGCGATTACAATGTTCATCGGTTTCTTCGTGGCGGTACTATTCTTCTTCTTCGCTTGTAGTATGACATACTTTAAATGGTTTAACGATAAAGAACAAGATCGTATTCAATTTAAATCGTTAAAGAGAATCGGTATGACAGATAAAGAAATTCGCAAAATTGCGATTCGACAAATGGGAGTTATCTTCTTTATCCCAATTTTAATCGGTTCCATTCATAGTGGATTTGCTCTTCATACGTTAGGGAAAATGCTTTATATTGATTTGTGGAAATCAGGTGCGCTTGTAATTGGAGCATACATTTTAGCTTCTGCCATTTACTTTATGATCGCGCAAAGAGGATATTTAAAACACGTAAAAAGCTAGGGGAACCTCTAGCTTTTTGCCTATGTAGTAAGTTACAGGAGGACGATAGATGAACATTCGGCAACTAGCGCTGCAAAATATAAAAGGAAATTGGCGTAATTATAAAGTGTTTTTCTTAAGTAGTTGTTTTGCGATATTTGCATCTTTTGCATATATGTCTGTCATTGTACATCCGTATATGCAAGAGACGATGTGGTATCAAAACGTACGCTGGGGACTTATCATATGTAATGTTATAATTATTTCTTTTTTCGTCATATTTATTTTGTACTCTACTTCTATTTTCATAGAAGCACGTAAGAAAGAATTAGGGTTATATATGTTAATGGGAGCAACGAAGTCTAACGTAATAGGAGTAATTATGACCGAGCAAATATTAATTGGAATTTTTGCTAATATTTTCGGTATAGGGCTGGGCTTGATCTTTTTAAAGCTCTTCTTCATGGTGTTTAGTATGTTACTGGGGCTTCCGAAAGAACTCCCTGTTATATTTGACGTAAGTGCGATTGGTGTAACATTTATTACATATATGGTCGTTTTTATTCTGTTATCTTTTATAAGTGCTTTACGTATATGGAATATAAAAATCATTCGGTTATTGAAAGAATTTCGAACAGATAAAAAAGAGAAGAAAACATCAAAGTGGCTTTGTATATTCGGCTTTATTTGTTTAGGGATAGGATATGCGTTAGCGCTACAAGTGACGGTGGCTACGATAGCAATATACTTTTTCCCTGTGTCTATACTTGTCTTTTTGGGAACGTATTTTTCTTTCGCGCATGGTGCTACCCAAGTGTTAGAAATGATAAAGCGAAATAAAAAGATTATGTATACATATCCATATTTATTTATAGTGAATCAATTGTCACATCGAATGAAGGAAAATGGTCGCTTTTTCTTTCTGATGTCTATGGCAACGACGTTTGTAGTTACGGCAACAGGTACGGTGTTCTTGTATTTTTCTAGCATGCAAGATATGTGGCGAACGGGAGGGATACACTCGTTTTCGTACATAGAAAAAGGTATTTCTACTTATGAAGTCTTTGAAGAAGGTGCGGTTGAAAAATTACTGAATCAATATGGGTATGATGATTTTCAATATATGAGTTTTGTTGGAGTGTATGCATCCTTTCAGTCTAATAAAGGAGAAACAACAATAGCACCGCTTATAAAAGAAAGTGATTATAACCAAGAAGCGAGGAAACAAAAACAGAAAACATATCATCCTAAAAAAGATACAGTGACACTCGTTTATTATAATAAATACAATAATTCGAATGTATATAATCAAAAAGAGATTCAATTGCAAGTAATGAATCAACCATATCAATTCGTATTTAACGGTCAGAAAGAAGGGGTTCAATTTAACTATCACCCTTCGTACATTAATGGTCTGTTCTTCGTTATGAATGATGAAGACTTTGACAATATAGCAAATAAGGTTCCTGATTCTGAAAAGATGATATATAGAGGCTACACATTATCAAATATCGAAAAGACGAAGAAATTGAACGAAGATTTACGGAAACATATGAAACAAGATAATAATGCATTTCGAAGTAATATGGAGTTATATGTAAGTATGAAAGAAGGCGGCGATATTACTCTATTTGTGGGCTCGTTTATTAGTATATTATTCTTTCTTACTTCATGTAGTATCGTGTATTTTAAATGGTTCCATAATATTGCATCGGACCGAAAGCAGTATGGTGCACTCTCTAAACTTGGAATGACGAAGGAAGAAGTATGGAAAATTTCTCGTTGGCAATTATGTATGCTATTTTTTGCGCCAATTATAGTAGGGAGTATGCATAGTGCAGTTGCGTTATATACGTTTCATAATACTTTTTTTATGGATGGATCATTAAAAAAAGTAGGTTTGTTCATTCTGTTTTATATCGTAGCATGTATCATTTATTTCTTTTTCGCTCAAAGAGAATATAAGAAACATTTAGACTAGCAAATGCTAGTCTTTTTTTAATATTCGAAATTTACATAGAAGAATATAAAAAAGTATGGTATAACAGTAAGAAAACGAAAAAGAGGGGAAAAGACGATGATTCGAGTAGGATATTTAGGACCAGAAGCAACATTTACAAATATGGCGGTGAGTCGTTTTTTTCCGGAAGCAGATCATGTACCGTATCGAACGATTCCAGATTGTATAGATGCAGCTGCAAATGAAAATGTAGACTTCGCAGTCGTACCGTTAGAAAATGCAATAGAAGGTTCAGTGAATATAACGGTTGATTATCTTGTACATGAGCAGCCGCTTTCTATTGTAGGAGAAATTACAGTACCAATTCAGCAGCATTTACTTGTACATCCGCAGTATGCAGAAGTGTGGGATGAAGTATATGCGGTGCATTCTCATCCGCATGCCATTGCACAGTGCCATAAGTTTTTAAATGAAGAATTAAAAGGAGTAACTGTTCGAGATATGACATCCACAAGTGCCGCTGCGCAATATGTGAAAGAACATCCTGAAGAAAAAATTGCCGCTATTGCAAATGAAGCAGCTGCAGAAAAATACGGATTAACAATTGTAAGACGTAGTATTCATACGCATAAAAATAATCACACACGTTTCCTAGTACTTCATAAGAAAAAGAAAGCAATACTCCCGAATAACGGAGAAAACCGCGGAGAGAAAACGACGCTTATGATAACGTTACCTGCAGATTATGCAGGTGCCCTATATCAAGTGTTATCAGCTTTCGCATGGAGAAAATTAAACTTATCAAAAATCGAATCGCGTCCGATGAAAACAGGTCTTGGAAATTACTTTTTCTTAATCGATGTCGATAAAGCATACGATGACGTATTGTTACCAGGTGTAACGATGGAACTTGAAGCGCTCGGTTTTTCTGTTACTGTACTGGGGAGCTATTCTTCTTATTGGTTGTAAGATGTAGATGGAATATTTGTATTTGTCTAATCGTCCATATCATTTCATTGCCTAGTATATTTTTTGATAGATTAATAAAATCCCACCTGCAAAAGGTGGGATTCTTTATCCCGCTATTTGCCGGGCAGCCCGATTGGTGAGGGCTGATTAAAGTTTCACTTTATTTTAACTTCCCAAGACGATCTTCTAACTGACCACGCCAAATATCAGCTAGTTCTGGAACGGCAAGAATTTTTTCAATACCATCTTTATCTTTTCTATTATGAAAATAAATTTCGTTAGAGAACAAAACAGAAACATTGCTCGGCTGACGTTCTAGTAATGTAATTTTAGAATCTTTACGTACAGTACCTTCTTGAAGAACGCGGCATAGGTAGCCAGTAAATCCAGTTGCTACAATGCGCGGCAAAATGCCAGGGATGCCAAGACGTTTTGAAATTGTGCTACAAGGTACGCGAGCTTGCGTTACTTGAATGATTGCTTCGCCTAGTTGATATGTATCTCCGATGCATACGTCATGCTCTAACATATTTGTTACGGTAATGTTTTCACCAAATGTGGAAGCGGGAAGCGTAGTTTGAAATTCCTCTTCCCATAGTACGTAATGCTCGTGTGGGTACACACAAACAGCGCGATCAGGTCCCCCGTGATGTTTTAAATCCGCTACGTCATCACCACGAAATCCGTCTTTTGAGAGAAAGGCCTCTTCTGTAGGATCTTTACATATACCTGTTATCATTTCTTTATCTTCGCCATATTTCATTTGTTTCGGTTTGCCAATGCTAAAGTGAACGAGTTCAATTCCCATATTTGATCTCCTTTACGATTGATTACAATATTATAGCATTAAAAAAGCACAGAGAATGATAAAAACTCTGTGCTTTACATTAATAAACGAGAAATCCTGCTTTATCCAGTGCCTCACAAGCAGCATCTAATTTTTCTTTAGAATCTGCCTCGATTGTATGTAAGTGAATACCATCTGTTAGTTGTGAAAGATAGGAAGCATTTGTGTTTTCGATTTTTTGTAAATATTGCTCTACATCAAAGCGATTGCTTACCATAATGGATGCTGTTAAGTCACCGTATACAGGATGCTCAACTTTTACGTCTTTAATCGTAACGCCATGGTCAACAAGCATTGTAAGTTCCTGACGTACTTCTGCTGGTTTATGTTGGCATACAATTACGCGTTCGAAAGTTTGTTGCTTCTCTTGTGGCTTTAAATATAAATAACCTTGAGCAGTCGCAATAATTGGTTCGTTTCGTGCTTTAAGCAAGGAAATATCTTGCACGATAACTTGTCTACTTACGTTCGTCTTTTTCGATAGTTCATTCCCAGATAACGGTTCATTTGCAGCAAGAAGCCACTGGAGGATAAGCTGTCGTCTTTCTTCACCTAAAATCTTTTTTTGTTCATTTTGTTTCATTATGATTTAACACCTCTATAAAATTGATTTCCAATTGTGTGTAGTGCATGAATAGTAGTATCAATTTGATCTTTCGTTGTTTGTTGTCCGAAAGAGAAGCGGACATATTGTTTGGCCTCTTCATACGTTTTTCCAATTGCAAGCATAGTTTTCGAAGGTTCTTGTTTACCGACTTGGCAAGCACTTCCGGTGGAAATGGCAATACCATGACGATTACATTCTAGCATAGTATATTGACCTTCTATTCCTTTTATTGTAACCCCAACAATATGTGGTAAACAAGAAGTAGAATGACCTTCTACTTCAATTTCTAGCGGAAGTGTTTGTATTTGCTCTAAAAAGTAGGATCGTAACTCTTTAAAACGTAAACTTTCTTCCCATTGAGTTTTTAATATATTTTCAGCAGCTGTTAAAAAAGATGCGATGCCGGGAACATTTACTGTACCTGGGCGAAATCCTTTTTCGTGAGAAGTTCCTGGAAATACTTGTTCCCAGCGAGATTGCGGATTTATGTAGCAAGCGCCGACACCTTTTGGTCCGTATATTTTATGTGCTGAAACAGAAAGACTATCAATCCCCATCTCAAAAACATGGATAGGCAGTTTACCAAACGTTTGCACACAATCCGTATGAAATAAAACATTATATGTTTTTAAAAGTGCCCCAATTTCTGTAATGTTTTGAACGGTTCCGATTTCAGAGTTTCCATGCTGTATACTTGCTAGCACAGTATCTTCTGTAATAGCTGCCTCTAAATCTACTAAACAAATGAGTCCGCTTTTATCAACAGGAATTTCAGTGATCGTATAGCCTTTTGATTTTAGAGATTGAAAATAACTTCGAATGGATGCATGTTCCATAGGTGTCGTAATAATATGCTTCTTATTTCGGACATTTAGAAGTGATTGAATCGCAAGATAGTTCGATTCCGATCCACCGCTTGTGAAAAATACGCCTTGTTCTTTGCCTCCAATCATTTCCGCAAATGTTTTTCGGCAAACTTGTAATAAAGAAGAAGCCGTTCCTCCAATATCATGTAAACTTTGTTCATTTCCGAAGTATTGCGAAGCTGCTTTCATATATGTTTGTAACGCTTCCTCGCTCATAGGTGTAGTAGCTGCATAGTCAAGATATATCATCATGTAAGTTCCTCTCTCTAGTAAGAGTTACATTTCTTTTACTTTTTAAATGGTAGTGAAAATAAGAATTATAAAAAAACTCTTGTCATTATTTTAAAACTATGTAAATATAGGTGTCAAGACAGTTGAAAAGTGTAAAGTAGGAGGCAACAATTATGCCAAGTGCAGATGTCTTAATTATTGGAAGTGGCGTTGCGGCACTTCGTGTTGCAAAAGAGATTTGTCACGAAAAGAATGTGATTATTATCACAAAGGAGACAAAACGTAGTAATAATACACATTTAGCTCAAGGTGGAATTGCCGCAGCGGTAGCTACATATGACAATCCTAATGATCATTTTGAAGATACGTTAGTAGCAGGGTGTCATTATAACAATGAAGAAGTGGTCCGTTATTTAGTCGAGGAAGGACCGAAAGAAATTAATAACCTTATTGAAAGAGGAATGAAATTTGATGGAGATGAAACAGGTCCTCATCTTGGAAAAGAAGGAGCGCATCGAAAACGTCGTATTTTACATGCAGGTGGCGATGCAACAGGAAAGAATTTATTAGAGCATCTTATTCAAGAAGTAGCTCCATACGTTACGGTAGTGGAACAGGAAATGGTGCTCGATTTTATTATAGAAAAAGATAAATGTGTTGGGGCTTTAACTCGCAACAATAAAGGAGAACTGAAACGTTACAATGCAGATTATACGGTGTTAGCTTCAGGCGGTATTGGCGGTTTATACGCCTTTACTTCTAATGATGAGACAATTACAGGTGATGGACTTGCAATGGTGTACCGTGCAGGCGGAGAGCTTGTAGATTTAGAGTTTATACAATTTCATCCGACGATGTTATACGTGGGTGGGCGTTGTTCCGGCCTCGTGTCCGAAGCTGTTCGTGGAGAAGGAGCTGTCCTTATAAATGGCAAAGGGCAGCGTTTTATGATGGATATACATTCCGAACAGGATTTAGCGCCTCGTGATGTAGTCGCAAGGGCTATTCATGAACAGCTACTTGCGGGTGAAAAAGTGTACTTAAACATCGAAATGATTCAAAACTTTGAACAACGCTTTCCGACCGTGTCATCGATATGTAAAACGAATGGAGTCGATATAAATAAAAACCTTATTCCAGTCGTGCCCGGTACTCATTTTCACATGGGTGGCGTGAAAACGAACTGTGATGGAGAGACGTCTATTCCGAACCTATACGCAGTCGGAGAAGTAGCTTGTAATGGGGTTCATGGTGCAAATAGATTAGCGAGTAATTCATTATTAGAAGGTCTTGTGTTTGGAGGAAGAATCGGAAGGCACATTTTATCTAGAGAGACAAAAGAAAAGGTGAACATGCTAGCCGACAAAGAAGCAAAGTTTATCGTTCTGAATCATTTACCGACGAAAGAAGAAATACAAAAGTGTATGATGAAATATGTTGGGATTGTGCGAACAGAGCAAAGCTTATTTTATGCGAAGAGATGGCTTAGTAAGTACGGTGTTCGAAATATGATATTACAACATGATGTTCTTACGAATGAAGAGATAACGCTTATTAATATGTTAACAGTTTGTGAGCTTATAGTTGTTTCAGCCCTGCAAAGAGAAGAAAGTATTGGCGGGCATTACCGAAGTGATTATCCAGATAGAAATATAGGAAAGAAAGAGATTGTTCGAGTAAAGAGAAAACTACAACTTGTGTGATGAGGGGAAGAGGGGCTTTATGAACACGATAAAAGTTAAAGAAGCATTAAATCGATTTTTTTTAGAAGATATAGGAGAAAGAGATGTAACATCTCAGCTTATTTTTCCAGATAACTTACTTTCGAAAGGAACGTTTCTTGCGAAGGATACAGGGGTCTTTGCAGGACGTTTAGTAATTGAATCAGGATTTAAATTAATTGATGAGAGAATTGAAGTAGAGCTTCATAAAAAAGATGGGGATCTTGTAGAAAAAGGCGAAATCATTGCAACTGTGCAAGGGCCAATTGCATCGTTATTAACAGCAGAGCGCGTTATATTAAACGTTATTCAGCGTATGAGCGGAATAGCGACGATGACGCGTAAAGCGGTTCTTGCTTTAGATAGTAGCCATACTCGTATTTGTGATACGCGAAAAACGATGCCAGGACTACGTATGTTTGATAAGTATGCAGTCTTGTGTGGTGGTGGATTTAATCATCGCTTCGGTTTATATGATGGTGTCATGATTAAAGACAATCATATTGCGTTTGCTGGTTCTATTACAAAAGCTGTTACATCAGTGAAAGAAAAGTTAGGACATATGGTGAAAGTAGAAGTAGAAACAGAAACTGAGGAACAGGTGAGAGAGGCTGTTGCTGCTGGTGCGGATATTATTATGTTCGATAATCGTACGCCAGATGAAATCCGGGAGTTTTCAAAAATTGTACCAAGCGCTATTTTTACAGAAGCTTCAGGGGGTATCACAATTGAAGATTTATCGAAATACGGAAAAACAGGGGTAGATTATATTTCACTTGGAGCGTTAACACATTCAGTGAAAGCACTTGATATTAGTTTCAATATTGAAGGGTAAGGAAAGTGGCTTAGAGGGGGAGAAACGTATATGAGTATTTTAGAACAAGTACAGCCAATTGAAACGATGTTACCAGAGCGTTATTACACGATGTCAACGGAAGATATGGAAAAGCGTGTTCGTGAAATTAAAGAGAAAATGGGGGAAATGTTATTCATTCCAGGGCATCATTATCAAAAAGATGAAGTGGTACAATTTTCAGATGCAGCAGGGGATTCACTTCAGCTTGCGCAAGTTGCAGCGAGCAATAAAGAAGCAAAATATATTGTGTTTTGCGGGGTGCACTTTATGGCGGAAACAGCAGATATGTTAACGACAGATGATCAAGTTGTCATCTTACCAGATATGCGTGCAGGTTGTTCGATGGCGGATATGGCAGATATTGAACAAACAGAAAGAGCATGGAAAGAGCTAAAGAAATTATTTGGAGATACGATGATTCCGTTAACATATGTGAACTCTACAGCTGCAATTAAAGCGTTTTGTGGTCGTAACGGAGGAGCAACAGTAACTTCTTCTAATGCAAAGCAAATGGTATCTTGGGCGTTTACTCAAAAAGAGCGTCTCGTCTTTTTACCAGACCAACATTTAGGAAGAAATACAGCGTACGATTTAGGTATCCCGTTAGATAAAATGGCAGTATGGGACCCACACACAGATTCATTAGAGTACGATGGGGATATAGAAGAAATTCAAGTGATTTTATGGAAAGGGCATTGTTCTGTTCATCAAAATTTTACAGTGAAGAACATTGAGAGCGTACGAAAAAATCATCCTGATATGAATATTATTGTACATCCAGAATGTTGCTATGAAGTGGTAGCTGCTTCAGATTATGCAGGCTCAACGAAGTATATTATTGATATGATTGAATCGGCGCCATCTGGTAGCAAATGGGCGATTGGTACAGAAATGAATTTAGTGAACCGAATTATTCAGCAACATCCAGATAAAGAAATTGTTTCACTTAATCCATTTATGTGTCCATGCTTAACGATGAACCGAATTGATTTGCCTCACTTATTATGGGTACTTGAAACGATAGAAAGAGGAGAAGAAATTAACGTTATTAGCGTAGATAAACAAGTAACGGCAGAAGCGGTTCTTGCATTAAATCGTATGTTAGAGCGTGTGTAAAGCAACGGTATTCCCGTTGCTTTTTTTCATACATATAATCATAACAAGAACAAAATGGGCATACATTGTTTTGAAGAAATCATTGTGGTTCTTTATGCTTATTCCACTTCGAATGATATTGAAAATCGAAGAAGTGATAAAAGTGAAAAGAAGTTAATGTTATTTAGAAAGAGTTACTTCATGAGATTTGTTACTTATAGATAAGTTATACAGGAGGGGGAAAATTTGAAAATTCATATCGTGCAAAAAGGGGATACCCTTTGGAAAATTGCGAAAAAGTACGGAGTGGATTTTGACACGTTGAAAAAAACAAATGCACAACTTAGTAATCCAGATTTAATCATGCCAGGTATGAAAATTAAAGTGCCATCAAAGAGTATTCACATGAAACAACAGGCTGGAGCAGGTTCAGCGCCTCCAAAGCAATACGTAAAAGAAGTGCAGCAAAAAGAATTTGCAGCAACACCAACTCCGCTTGGAATAGAAGATGAAGAAGAAGTTACGTATCAATCAGCACCAATTACACAGCAGCCAGCTATGCAACAAACACAAAAAGAAGTGCAAGTAAAACCGCAGAAGGAAATGCAGGTAAAGCCGCAAAAAGAAGTACAGGTGAAACCGCAAAAAGAGGTGCAAAAAGAACAGCCAATTCAAAAAGAGAAACCAGTTGAAAAACCGTCTGTTATTCAAAAACCACCTGTGATAGAAAAACAAAAACCGGCGGAAAAAGAAAACACGAAGTTTTCGGTAAATGTATTGCCACAGCCGCCACAACCACCAATAAAACCGAAAAAAGAATATAAAATTTCAGATGTAATAAAAAAAGGAAGCGAGTTAATTGCTCCTCAAATTAGTAAAATGAAACCTAACAATATCATTTCTCCGCAAACGAAAAAAAATAATATAGTATCGCCGCAAGTGAAGAAAGAGAATGTAGGTAATATAATAACGCCGCAAGTGAAGAAAGAAAATGTAGGGAATATAGTGTCACCGCAAGTCAAGAAAGAAAATGTAGGAAATATAATGTCACCACAAGTGAAGAAAGAAAATGTAGGGAATATAGTGTCACCACAAGTGAAGAAAGAAAATGTAGGGAATATAGTGTCACCACAAGTGAAGAAAGAGAATATAGGGAATATAATATCGCCACAAGTGAAGAAAGAAAACGTAGGGAATATAGTGTCACCACAAGTAAAGAAAGAAAACGTAGGGAATATAGTATCACCAAATGTATCGAAAGAAAATGTAGTTATTCCACAAGTCATACCGCCAAATATTCAAATGCCAAATATTCAAATGCCAATTATGGATAAAACAACCAGCCACCGAATATAATGCCAATTATGGATAACAACCAGCCACCGAATATAATGCCAATTATGGATAACAACCAGCCACCGAATATAATGCCAATTATGGATAACAATCAAATGCCGAATATAATGCCGATAATGGATAACAATCAAATGCCGAATATGATGCCGATAATGGATAACAATCAAATGCCGAATATGATGCCGATAATGGATAACAATCAAATGCCGAATATGATGCCG